>NZ_JBIVPT010000003.1:0-697154 GCF_044754785.1 Streptomyces sp. NPDC092952
CGTTTCCGACTCTATCAGACTCTTTCGAGTCCCGATTCCCGGTCGAAGCGGGTTTCGCTTTCCAGTTCCTCGCTTCCGCGATTCCCTTTCCGGCGGTTCCGACTCTATCAGATCCTTTCGGGCCTGATTCCCAGTCAGCGGGGTTTGTCTTCCCGGCCCTTGGGCCGTTCCGACGCTCAAACTCTAGCGGATTTTCCCGGCGACTCATAATCGAGTCCTCGAAATCAATTCCGGCATGCCGAAATTGCTCCCGGTGGGAGATCGTGCTGAGTTTTGGTTGCCGCGCTCGGCGGCGGGATCGGCTGTCACAGAACCGTTCCGGCCCCGTGACAACTCGAAGAACCTTACGGACCGGCCAGGAGGGTGTCAAGCCCGCAGGTCAAGCCCTTTTCCCGGTCCCGGTCGGGCCCGGTCAGTCCAGGTCGGTGAGGCGGCCGCCGGCGTCCGGCTGGGCGTGCTCCACCCGGCGCAGCAGGCGGATCAGCATGTCGCCGAGGACTCCGCGCTCCTCGCCGGTGAGGTCCTGGAGCAGGTCCTCCTCGAAGTCGGTGGCCATGCGCATCGCCTCCAGCCACTTCGTACGGCCCTCATCCGTCAGCTCGACGATCACGCGGACCCGGTTGTTCTCGTCCCGGTCCCGGGTGACGAGGCCCTCGCCCGCCATGCGGTCGATGCGGTGGGTCATCGCCGCCGGGGTGAGGCCGAGGCGCTTGGCGAGCTCGCCCGGGCCCAGGCGGTACGGCGAACCGGAGAGCACCAGCGTCTTCAGGACCTCCCACTCGGCGTTGCTGATGCCGAGGGCGGCGAGCTGGCGTCCGTACGCCACGTTCATCCGGCGGTTCAGCCGGCCCAGCGCCGATACGACCTGCTCGACCTGGGGGTCCAGGTCGCGGAACTCGCGCTGGTAGGCGGCGATCTGTTCGTCGAGGCCCGGCTCCTGTGGTCCGGACTGCTCGGTGGTGTCAGGCATGGCGGGCAGTATGGCACGCCCTCCTAAGGCATCGAAGTCCTTCGACCTACATTGTTGAGGTTCTAACTTTAGTGCTAAAGTCTTCGGGTTCGAGTCGTTCGATGGCTCGCCATGTCGTTCCGAGACCTTGAGGAAGGTGAGTGTGACCAGGGAGATGGGTGCAGCACTGCGGCGGATCCAGCTGGGGAGCGCGCTGAGCGCGTTCGGGCTGGGGTTCACCGTTCCGTATCTGTACGTCTATGTGGCGCAGGTACGTGATCTGGGTGCTGGCACCGCGGGAGTCGTACTGGCGGTCTTCGCCATGGCGGCGCTGGCCGTGCTGCCCTTCACCGGGCGGACCATCGACCGGCGCGGGCCGCTGCCCGTGCTCGTCGTGGCCTCGGCGGTCGCCGCCGTGGGCGCCGTCGCGCTCGGGCTGTCGTCGGGGGTGGCCGCCGCCGTGCTGTCGGCCGCGGTGCTCGGCGCGGGGACGGCGGTCATGCAGCCGGCGCTCGCGACGATGCTGGTGTGGTGTTCCAGCACCGCGACCCGCACGCGCGCCTTCGCCATGCAGTTCTTCCTGCAGAACCTCGGGCTCGGCATCGGCGGGCTGGTCGGCGGGCAGATCGTCGACACCGCCCGGCCCGCCTCCTTCACCCTGCTGTTCCTCATCGAGGCCGTGATGTTCGTGGTGCTCGGGGTCATCGCCGTCACGGTGCGGCTGCCCCGTACCGCGTCCGTCCCCGGTGTCAGGCCCTCCGACGGGGCCAAGGCGCAGGGCGGGCTGCGGGCGCTGCTCTCGCACCGGGCCATGGTGCAGCTGTGCGTGCTGGGCTTCGTGCTGTTCTTCGCCTGCTACGGACAGTTCGAGTCCGGGCTCGCGGCGTACGGGACCGAGGCCGCCGGCATCCAGCCGTCGACGCTCGGGATCGCGCTGGCCGCCAACACCGCCGTCATCGTCGTGGCGCAGTTCGTCGTGCTGCGGCTCGTGGAGCGCCGCAAGCGCAGCCGGGTGATCGCGTCGGTCGGTCTGATCTGGGCGTTCGCCTGGATCGTGGCGGGGTACGCGGGGCTCGGGCACGGCAGCCAGACCATGGCGACCGCCGCGATGATCTCCACGTACGCGCTGTTCGGGCTCGGTGAGTCGATGCTGTCGCCGACCGTGGCGCCGCTGGTGGCCGACCTGGCGCCGGAGTCGATGGTCGGGCAGTACAACTCCGCGTTCGCGCTGTGCAAGCAGCTCGCGCTGGCGGTCGGTCCGGCTGTGGGCGGTCCGATGGGCGCCACGCTGCACGGGCCGTACATCGTGACGTTCGTGCTGTTCTCGCTGGGGATCACGGTGCTGGCGCTGCGGCTCGGCCGCAGGCTCACTCCCGTGCAGGACCAGCCCTCGCTGGCCGTGGTGCCGTCCAAGGTGGTCGCCACGTCACGGCCGGACGCCGGGGCCGATGTTCCGGCGGCCGTCGCCGCGCACTGATCTCCCGGGGCCCCGTCCGTTCGGACGGGGCCTCAGTGCGGCAGGGCGAACTCGCACCAGACGGCCTTGCCACCGCCCGGGGTGCGGCGGCTGCCCCAGGACGTGGCGATCGTCGCGACGATGGAGATGCCGCGCCCCGATTCGTCCGCCGGTTCGGCCCGGCGGCGGCGCGGCAGGTGGTCGTCGCCGTCGGTCACCTCGATGATCAGGCGGCGGTCGGTGCGCCGCAGGCCCAGCCGCATCGGCGGGGTGCCGTGCTTCAGGGAGTTCGCGACGAGCTCGCCGGCGGCCAGCACGCCCAGGTCGCACAGCTCGACCGGGAAGCGCCAGGACGTCAGCACCCCGCTCGCGAAGGCGCGGGCGCGCGGGGCCGCCTCGATGCCGCCGAGCAGATCGAGCGAGGCGTTGTGGAACAGCTCCGCGTTCGCCCCGGTGCGCGCGGGGTGCTGGACCACCAGGACCGCCACGTCGTCGTCGTGCTCCGCGGTGACCCCGAGGGAGCGGATCAGCCGGTCGCAGACCACCTGGGGCGAGCCCTTCGCTCCGGACAGGGCACGCTCCAGGGCGGCGACGCCCTCGTCGATGTCCTCGCTGCGCCGCTCCACCAGACCGTCCGTGTAGAGCACGGCGGTGGAACCGGGCGGCAGCGGGATCGTGCCCGAGGTGTGGATCCAGCCGCCCGTGCCGAGCGGCGGGCCGGTCGGGTCCTCCGCGCGGTGGACCGTGCCGTCCTCGGCGCACACCAGGATCGGCAGGTGGCCCGCCGAGGAGTAGACGAGCTGTCCCTCGTTGGGGTCGTGGACCGCGTACGCGCAGGTGGCGATCTGGCTGGCGTCGATCTCCGCGGCGAGGCCGTCCAGCAACTGGAGCACCTCGTGCGGCGGGAGGTCGAGGCGGGCGTAGGCGCGGACGGCCGTACGGAGCTGGCCCATGACGGCGGCGGCCCGCACCCCGCGCCCCATCACGTCCCCGATCACCAGGGCGGTGCGCCCGGCGCCGAGGGTGATGACGTCGTACCAGTCGCCGCCGACCGCTGCGTCCGTGCCGCCGGGCTGGTAGGTGGCGGCGATCCGGAGGTCGTCGGGCTGCTCCAGCTCCTGCGGGAGCAGGGAGCGCTGGAGGGTGACGGCCGTTTCGCGGTGGCGGCGCTCGCTGGTGCGCAGCCGCTCGGCCGCCTCGGCGTGGTCGGTGACGTCGGCGGCGTAGACCAGGACGCCCCGCTCGCCGGTACCGGCTCCGCCCTTGCCGCGGCCGGTGCGGCGCTGCCTGCCGGGGGTGCCGTCGCGGGGCGCGGTGTCGTCCGCGGCGCCGCGGTGCACGGGGGTGCAGGTCACGGTGTACGAGCTGCCGTTGCGGACCTTGCGGGACTTGACCGTACGGGGCGTGCCGCTGCGCAGGACCTGGTCCATGAGCGGGAGCAGGCTGAGCTCGTCGAGCTCCGGCATGGCCTCGGCGGCGGGGGCACCGGTCGGGCGGGGGCCGAAGGCGGCGGTGTAGGCGTCGTTGACGTACGCGATCCGGTGGTCGGGGCCGTACACCAGGGCCACCAGGGCGGGCAGCTGGCCGAGGATCTCCCCGGCGGAGAGGTCCTCCACCGCGGAGCCGCCGGACCGGGGATCCGTGCTCCGGCCGTCGTCCGGCGGGTGGGGGCCGGCCTCGGGCCGTGCGTACTCGGCGCGGGCCGGGGGCACGGAACTGCGGTCGTCCCGTGCGGCGGCGCGGCGCTGCGTTCCGGGTAGGCGGGCGCTCCAGCGCGTGAAGTTCACGGAATCTCTGGCCTCGTGTGTCGGTCTGGTCCGCTCTCGCGGGATGCTCACTGTCGGTCACTGCCGGCCGGGTCACTCTGTGCAGATGTGGGCCCACCTATGGTCACACGTCCAGTGTGACGGACCGTACGGACAGTTGTCGGCACGGTCCGCCGTCCGGCGCGCGGACGGGCGGGCCGACAACTCGTCACGGGCCTTCGCGCGGTGGCCCGTCCGGTCCGGAGGGGGCCCGGGGGCCCGGGGGTCCGTCCGGGCGGGGGCGGCCGCCGCCCGCGGCGATCTCGAACTCGGCCCGCGGGTGTTCCAGCGAGCCGAGGGAGACGATCTCGCGCTTGAAGAGCGCGGCGAGGGTCCATTCGGCAAGGACGCGGGCCTTCCGGTTGAACGTCGGTACGCGGCTGAGGTGGTACGTGCGGTGCATCCACCAGGCCGGGAAGCCCTTCAGCTTGCGGCCGTACACATGGGCGACGCCCTTGTGGAGGCCGAGCGAGGCGACGGAGCCCGCGTTGCGGTGACGGTACTCCTGGAGGGGTTCACCGGCGAGCGAGGCGAGGACGTTCCCGGCGAGGACCCTGGCCTGGCGCACCGCGTGCTGGGCGTTGGGGGCGGTCCGGGCGTCCGGCTCCGCGGCGGTCAGGTCGGGTACGGCGGCGGCGTCGCCGGCGGACCAGGCGTGTGCGGTGCCCTCGACGGCCAGCTGCGCCGTGCAGCGGAGCCTGCCGCGTTCGTCGAGCGGGAGGCCGGTGGCGGCGAGCAGGGGCGCGGGCTTGACGCCCGCGGTCCACACCAGGGTGCGGGTCGGGAAACGGGAGCCGTCGCTGAGAACGGCGACCCGGTCCTCGCAGGACTCCAGCCGGGTGTCGAGGCGTACGTCGATGTTGCGGCCGCGCAGCTCGCGGATCGCGTAGACGCCCAGTTCGTCGCCGACCTCGGGGAGGATGCGGCCGGACGCCTCGACGAGGATCCACTTCAGGTCGTCGGCCTTGATGTTGTGGTAGTACCGCGCGGTGTAGCGGGCCATGTCCTCCAGCTCGGCGAGGGCCTCGACGCCCGCGTACCCGCCGCCCACGACGACGAAGGTGAGCGCGGCGTCGCGGATGGCGGGGTCGCGGGTGGCGGAGGCGATGTCCATCTGCTCGATGACGTGGTTGCGCAGGGAGATGGCCTCCTCGACGGTCTTGAAGCCGATGCCGTGGTCGGCGAGGCCGGGGACCGGGAGGGTGCGCGAGACGGAGCCGGGGGCGAGGACGACCTCGTCGTACGGGATCGCGACGGCTCCGGTGCCGTCCTCGCCGGTGGCGAGGGTGGTGACGGTCGCGGTGCGCCGGGTGTGGTCGAGGGTGCGCACCTCGCCGATCACGATGGTGCAGTGTGCGAGGACCCGGCGGAGCGGCACCACGACGTGGCGCGGCGAGATCGATCCCGCGGCGGCCTCGGGCAGGAACGGCTGGTACGTCATATAGGGCTCGGGGGTGACGACGACGATCTCGGCCTCCCCCCTTCTGAGCTTCTGCTTCAGCTTCCGCTGGAGGCGCAGCGCTGTGTACATCCCGACGTAGCCGCCGCCGACGACGAGAATGCGCGTACCCGGCGGGGGGCCGAGGGGGGTTCCCCCGGAATCTGAAGCCATCACCACCCCATGACGCAACGTGCTCAAGAGTTTGTCCACAGCCTGGGCAAATTGTGTGACCGGAGGTTCTCGACGGGCGGTTGCGGCGCGGTACGGCGGAATGGGGAAAGCCGCGCAGGTCAGGGGTCGGGGCGGGGTATCCGTGCAGGAGACCAATAGGTGGCCAACCGGTCCTTGCTCCGATCGGGGGGCGCTCCGTGCGGAACTACCCCCTTCTGAATTGAGCCGGGCTCAACTATGTTCGTAGGTCGCCGGGGTGTCGGTCGGGACGTTGATCCGCTCCCTGGCTCAGACGGCGGGAAGTCTCCGGGGGGAGACGTCATAACCGGGGGAAAGTCATGCATATTCAGGAATCTCATTGGCCGACCACTGCTGCCGTTACGCCCCATTCGTCCGATGTTTCGGGGCGGAACGGATCGGTGGCGACGGTCGGAGCGGCATCGCAGCCGGTCCCGGGCGTCACGGCCGGGGCGAACGGTGTGCCGGCCGGGGCCAACAGCCGTACGGCTCCGCTCCGGGTGGACGCGCAGCGCAATCTGGAGCACGTCCTGCGCGCCGCCCGCGAGGTCTTCGGTGAGCTGGGCTACGGGGCCCCGATGGAGGACGTCGCCCGGCGCGCGAGGGTCGGCGTCGGCACGGTGTACCGGCGGTTCCCGAGCAAGGACGTGCTGGTCCGGCGGATAGCCGAGGAGGAGACCTCGCGCCTGACCGACCAGGCCCGCACCGCGCTCGGCCAGGAGGACGAGCCCTGGTCGGCGCTGTCGCGCTTCCTGCGTACGTCGGTGGCTTCGGGCGCGGGGCGGCTGCTGCCGCCGCAGGTTCTGCGGGTCGGTGTCGAGGCCGAGGACGGCGAGGGTGCGGTGGCCGGGGACGCGACGGCCGCACCGGTCGGCGGCCGGGACGAGGCCCGGGTGCCGCAGCAGCGGCAGGTGTTCGAGTCGGCGTCGGACGCGGAGAGCGGTGTCGAGGACGACGACACGGGCGCCGGTGAGCTGCTGGAGGTGGTCGGCCGCCTGGTGGACCGGGCACGGGCCGCCGGTGAGCTGCGCCGGGACGTAACGGTCGCGGACGTGCTGCTGGTGATAGCGACGGCGGCGCCCTCGCTGCCCGACGCGGCCCAGCAGGCCGCCGCTTCGAGCCGGTTGCTGGACATCCTGCTGGAAGGGCTGCGGTCCCGCCCGGCCGCCTGAGCGGCCCGGGGAGCGGTGCCCGTACGGGGCGGGTGCCGCGCCTTGTACGGCGGTGCGGTGCGGCGGGTGTGGCCCGATGTGGCGGGGTCTGGTCCAAGGCTCCGCCATGTGTCCGTCATCGCCCCCGGCCGTCCGTCCGGACGTCCGTCTTCGTGTCGTCCGGCCGCCGTACGGGCGCCGTACGGGCGCTTTCGAGGAGGGGCAGGTGCTCATCCTCGCGCGTCCGACGGAAAATGGAGATCATCAAGCTTTCCCCGAATGAATGGCCTTTAGTACTCCCATTCGGAAAAACGCCCCGGATGAGTGGTTGCCGGGGCTGAGGGTCCGTCGTGATTACGCCATGTGGCACTCTTGCCCGAAGTTTGGGTCCGAGAGCGCATACGGGGGCTACCGCGATGAGCGGTGACGGGCAGCAGGAAGAGTCGTTCGACGACGTCTCCGCCCTGGGCGGTGCCGTGGGGGCCGACGGGTCGGCCCCCGTGCGCCAGGTGCCGAGTCAGGGCGGTCCCGCCCGGTCCGGCGGTGACACCGGGGGCGGCACGGTGCTGCCGGGCCCGTGGTCGGCCCCGGCCGATCCGGACGCCGGTGCCGGGGTCGGGGCCGCGGTGCCGATGCAGCGGGAGGGCGGCAGTCCCGACACCGCCACCGCCCCCTCCGACGCCGAGCTGATCCGGCGGATGCGCGGCGGCGACGACCACGCGTACGAGGAGCTGTTCCGGCGCCACTCCGACGCGGTACGGCGCTACGCGCGCAGCTGCTGCCGGGACGCCCACACCGCCGACGACCTGACGGCCGAGGTCTTCGCCCGCACCCTGCAGGCGGTGCGCCGGGGCAAGGGCCCCGAGGAGGCCGTACGGGCCTACCTCATGACCGCCGTCCGCCATGTCGGCGCCGCCTGGACCAAGACCGCCAAGCGTGAGCAACTGGTCGACGACTTCGCGGTGTTCGCCGCCCAGGCGGCCCGGCCCGCCCAGCTGTCGGACGCGGACACGCTCGACCTCGGGGCCGATGTGCTGGCGATGCACGAGGCCGAGCAGTCGATGGCGATGCAGGCGTTCCGCAGTCTGCCGGAGCGCTGGCAGGCCGTGCTGTGGCACACCACCGTCGAGGAGGAGTCGCCCAGCGCGATCGCCCCGCTCTTCGGGCTGACCGCCAACGCCACGGCGGTGCTGGCCAGTCGGGCCCGCGAGGGCCTCAAGCAGGCGTACCTCCAGGCCCATGTGAGCCGGTCGCTCACCTCGGGCGGCGACTGCGCGCGGTACGCGGACCGGCTCGGCGCGTACGCCCGGGGCGGGCTCCGCATGCGGGCCGAGCGCGGGCTGCGGGGCCACCTGGAGGAGTGCGCGAAGTGCCGTCTCGCCGCAGGTGAGCTGGCCCATGTCAACGCCGGGATCCCCGCGCTGCTGCCGGTCGCCGTCATCGGCTGGTTCGCCGCGGGGTACGCGCTCAAGGCCGCCGGGGTCGCGGCCGGTGGTGCGGTGGCCGCCGCGGGGGCGGGTGCCGCCGCGGCCGCCACCGGGAGCGGTTCCGGCGGAAGCGCGGCCGGTGGCGCCGCCGTCTCGGAGGGGCTCGGTGCCCCGGTGAAGGCCGGTATCGCGGCGGCGGTCGCGGTGGCCGCCGCGGCCGGGCTGGTCTGGGCGATGACCGGGAGCGACGCCCCCAAGCCGGAGGCCGAGCGCCCCGTGAAGCCCGCCGCGGTGGCGCCCCCGACGCCCGCACCGCCGCCGCCCAGCCCCGAGCCGCCCGCCCCGGCGCCCGCGACGCCCACGCCCCCGGCGCCCGCACCGCCGCCCGCGCCGAAGCCGAAGCCCACACCGACCCCGACGCCCACCCCCACTCCCACGCCCACCCCGACGCCCCCCGCGCCGAAGCCGACCCCCACGCCCACGCCCACCCCGGCCCCGCCCGAGCCGACCGTCTACCAGGTCAGCGAGTTGAACTACTCCCTCGCCGGCGACCACACCGAGCCCGAGGTGGTGATGGGCGAGAGCAGCTGGCTCTGGCAGCGCTCCCAGGTGTCGATCGGCGGCACGCCGTACGCGCCCGGGGTGACCGTCGGCGCCCGTTCCTCCGTCACCATCCAGCTGAACCGGCAGTGCACGCGGTACGAGGCGATGGCCGGGCTCGACGATCTGACGCTGGGGCTCGGCTCCGTGCGCTTCTCCGTCCTCGACGGGGACGGGGCTCTGCTGTGGCAGTCCCCGGTGGTGAACGGCGACGACCCGGCCGTACCCGTGAGCGTCGGCATCACGGGCCGCGAGCGGATCCGGCTCGTCGTCGAGCCCGCCCGGCACGGGAGCTCCATGGCGCTGGCCGACTGGGCCGATTCCAGGATCAGTTGCCGCTGAGCACGGGCGGCAGGCCCGCCCTGTCCGGGCGTGGTCCCGGGGAGAACGCCTACGCCTGGAGCGTCCGCCTGGCCGGTACGACGCCGCCGGCGACCGCGCGCTGACGGGGGGCCGCCGTACCCGTCCAGCAGGTGCCGCGGCGCGCCACCAGGCGGCGCAGCCACAGCTCCGTGGAGGCGAGGTGCGCGAGGCCGTCCAGCGGGAGCGGTGCGCCGTCGGCGGCCGCGCGCAGTGCCTTCCGTACGACGCGGGCCTCGACCAGCCCGGCGTCGGCGAGCAGCGGGGCCTCGAAGAGGGCGATCAACTCCGGTAGCGCGGTGCGCAGTCCGGTGCGGGCGGTCGCGTCCGCCGTGGCGTGCGAGGGCGCGCCCCAGCCGGACGGGAGGTCGTGGACGCCTGCCCCGGCCAGCACCCGGCGCAGGACCGTGGCGCGGGCGCCCGGCTGGACCCGGAGCGATTCGGGGAGCGCGCGGGCGGCGCGGACGACCTGGTTGTCGAGGAACGGTGCGTGCAGTCGCTGGCTGCGGTTCTCGGCGGCCTGCTCCAGGATGCGGTGGTCGGCGGCGTACCGGGCCAGGACCGCCCGGGCGCGGGCGTCACCGGGGCGCTGCACGGAGACGGGCCGGACGGCCGCGTCCTGGAGCCGGGCCGCCACCTCGGCGAGCGCCTCCCCGGTCAGCCAGCGCGCGGCGGGCCCGGGCCGCGACCAGGCGAGGGCGTCGAGCGATGCCTCGGCGGGGGTGTCGAGGGCGGGGGCGTTCCGGTTGGCGTCCGGCAGCCGGTCGGCCGCCAGCTCCAGGCCGGTGCGGTACGACGTACGGGACAGGCGGCGGGCCGCCCGGTAGACGGTCAGCGGGACGACCAGGGAGTGCGCGCTCGGCCCCTCCGCCCTGGCGAGTGCGGCGACCGGGCGCAGCAGATGGCGTCGGCGGCGGTCCATCAGCAGGTCGGCGAGGCGGGCCGGGTGGGCGTCGAGGACCTGGCGGGCGCCGCCGCCGACGAAGTGGTCCGCGCTGCCGGAGGCGAGGCGTCGGCGGTGCCGCTCGGCGACGACGAGCGCGGGGGCGGGTTCGTCGGTGAGCGGGCCGCCGCCGATACCGGCGTAGGGCAGGGCCTCCTCGCCGGCCGGGACGACCACGTGGTGCAGGCGCGGGTCGGCGGCGATGACGCGGGCCCGTTCCAGCTCCTCCTCGTGGCCGTGGGCGGTGAGGTCGTTGAGGGTGACGGCGAGCAGCCGCGTCCCCGCCCCGGTGCCGTGGCCGAGGAGGGTGCCGGGGAGTCCGGGGAGCCCGGCAGCGAGCAGGGCGAGGGTGGCGGAGGCACTGCCGCCGGACAGGTCGGCGCCGATGCCCGGGACCGGTGCGCCGCGGGCGGCCCGCCGGTCGGCGGGGCCCATGCCGGGGACCGGGCCGGGGTCGGGCGGTGCGGTCTCGGGTGCGTGGCGCGGGGCCAGCAGCCGGGCGCGTACGGCTTCGACCAGCGCGTCGCGCACCCCGTCGACGGCGGTCACCGGATCCGCCTCGGGCGCGGCCACGGCGAGCGAGGCCACCGCCTCGTAGCCGGTGATCTCGCGCGAGCCCTCGCGGAGGATGAGCGCGTGGCCCGGCGGGATGCGCTTCACCCCGGCGTACGGGGTGCCGTCGCGCAGCGCCTGCGGGGTCTCGGGGCAGGCGAGGAGGGCGGCCAGGTGGCCGATGTCGAGCTGGGCCTCTATGAGGTCGGCGAGCGGGAGCGCGGCAGTGGCGTACGCGGTGCCGCCCGCCCAGGGGGTGTAGAAGACCGGGCGGGCACCGGCGAGGTCGCCGATGACGGTGATCCGGCGGCCTATCCGGACGACGGCCGTGTAGCTGCCCGGCCAGGAGGTGAGGTGGCGCAGCGCCCCGCCCCGGGCGGCGAGGAGTCCGGAGCGCAGCTGTTCGTCGGTGGCTCCGCAGCAGCCGAGGACGGCGATCCGGGCGGGGGGCTCGCCCGGTGCCGTCTCGACCGAGACCCGGCGGATCTCGTCGGGGCGCCAGTCGCCCACCGCCCAGAGCGGGTCCGGGTCGCCCCACAGGAGCTGGGAGCCCACGGGGTGCATCGCACGCCCCTCGTCGAGGGGTCCGACCGCGCCGGCCGTGCCGAAGCTCGCGGCGATACTGCTCCACCCCACCAACCAACGCAACGCCGCCTCCACAGGCTGTGGACAAAACGGCGCAGCGGGGCACTATCGGGCGAACTCCGGTAACGCGTGACGCCGTTGCGAACATGCTGCCACGACAACGGCGTGCGGGAGGGGCCGCGTGGGGCGCACGTCGGACGGGCATGCGCCCCTGGCAAAGGCCGGGCGCCCCGGCCATCGGACGCGAGCGGCACCCCGTACTCCGGCGGCCGCTGCGGCGCGTACGCTCGGCGAGCGGCCGCGGACCGTACGCGCCCCCCTGCGCGCCCCTCTCGGGCCGGAGGCGCCGGACGGGATCCGGTCACCCGGGAACCGTCCGCGCATGCCCGGAAGGCGACCGGCGGAAGGCCGTCGAGATGTCCGCACCCCCGGCGACCCAACCTCGAACAACCAACGACATTCGGCCATTTTCAGCGTGAGCAGGAACGTCGCGAGGGCAGACCCGCCGCACGGGAAGTCACCTTTCCTACCGCTTCGTTCCGCGGGGCGCCCCGAAGGCTCCCGCGCGTCCGCCGGGGCTCTCCGACGGCCGCGGACGATCTCCGCCCGGGCCGCCCGCGCTCGGTCCGGGAGGCGTCGTCCGCCTCCCGGACCGGTCCGCCGCCTGCGGGGAATGAGGCGGCGGTGTCCCCCAGCCCACTGAGTCAGGTGCAGTGGGCCGACCCACGCAGCACTCATGGAAACTCCTCCGAAACCGCCGGACGAGAGCGCACGGCCGGGCGCACGGCCACACACCAGGAGCACATGCCGGACGCCTCGCACGGCACCGGCGCCGCACCCCCGCGACCTCGCCGGACGGTGTCCCCGTGCGCCGTCGGCCGGGGTCCGGACCGCGCTCCGGCCGGCCCCCGCGCCCCGCCCGAACTCCCCCTGCACGAAGCCCGATCCGCGCCCCCGGCGCCCCCTCCGCGACGCCTGGCAACAATCCCGCCATACGGACGTCTGCCCCTTAACGGTAGGGATGCGGCGAACTACGCTGGGTTCACTGAGGTGCTCTGCAGGAGGCATATTCCTCGGGGCTCGGCCGCGTGCGTGTGCGGCCGGGGCGCCGGAACCGGTCTCCGGGGGAGGACCCGGTGCGAATGCCGCGCGCCGTGACGGCGACGCGGCGGCCGTCTGTGTGTCGAGGGGTGGCGCATGTCCAGGGAGCAACGCGGACCGAACGAGAAGCTCGGAACCGTTCTCGCCCTCGCGGGAATCAGCAACGCCGGGCTGGCCCGGCGGGTCAACGACCTCGGGGCGCAGCGCGGTCTGACACTCCGTTACGACAAGACCTCGGTGGCCCGGTGGGTCGCCAAGGGCATGGTGCCGCAGGGCGCCGCGCCCCATCTCATCGCCGCGGCGATCGGCGCCAAGCTGGGCCGGCCGGTGCCGCTGCACGAGATCGGGCTCGCGGACGCCGATCCGGCGCCGGAGGTCGGGCTGGCCTTCCCGCGCGGTGTCGCCGAGGCGGTCCGTTCGGCGACCGAGCTGTACCGGCTGGATCTGGCCGGGCGCCGGGCGGGCGGCGGTGGCATCTGGCAGTCCCTCGCGGGCTCCTTCTCGGTGAGTGCGTACGCGACGCCCGCGTCCCGCTGGCTGATATGCCCCGCCGACGCGACGGTGGAGCGGGACGCGGGCGAGGCCGCCGCCCCCGGCAACCAGGGCACACAGGGCGCGCAGGGCGCACGCGGCACCACGGGGACACCGGCCCCCGCAGACCGGCCCGCCCGGGGCGCCGACCCGGCGCCGCCGTCCGGGGCGCGCCCGCGTCCGGGCACCCCGGCCGCGCTGACCGCCCAGGCGGACCGGGCGGCGCTCGGCGCGCTCGGTGCGCTGGCCGCCAGGAAGACCCCGTCGATCCCCGCCCAGCCCCGCCCGGACAACGCGTCCCCGGCGCCCACCGGGACCACCACCGACACCACCCGTACCGTCGGCACCGCGCCCGCCGGCGACGTCTCCCCGCTGCGGGTCGGCCACAGCGACGTCTCCAAGCTGCGCGAGGCCGCCCAGGACGCCCGCCGCTGGGACTCCAAGTACGGCGGCGGGGACTGGCGCTCCTCGATGGTCCCCGAGTGCTTAAGAGTCGACGCCGCTCCCCTGCTGCTCGGCTCCTACAGCGACGAGGTGGGGCGGGCCCTCTTCGGAGCGGCCGCCGAGCTGACCCGGCTCGCCGGGTGGATGGCCTTCGACACCGGCCAGCAGGAGGCCGCGCAGCGCTACTACATCCAGGCCCTCAGGCTGGCGCGCGCCGCCGCCGACGTGCCCCTGGGCGGCTACGTCCTGGCGTCGATGTCCCTGCAGGCCACCTACCGCGGCTTCGCCGACGAGGGCGTCGACCTCGCCCAGGCCGCCGTCGAGCGCAACCGGGGCCTCGCCACGGCCCGCACCATGAGCTTCTTCCGCCTGGTGGAGGCCCGCGCCCACGCCAAGGCGAACGACGCCGCCGCCGCGGGCTCCGCGCTGACGGCCGCCGAGAGCTGGCTGGAGCGCTCCCGGGAGGGCGACGGCGACCCGTCCTGGCTGGGCTTCTACTCGTACGACCGGTTCGCCGCCGACGCGGCGGAGTGCCATCTCGACCTGAAGGCGCCCCGGCAGGTGAAGCGCTTCACCGAGCAGGCGCTCTCCCGGCCCACCGAGGAGTTCGTCCGCTCGCACGGGCTGCGGCTCGTGGTGTCGGCGGTGGCCGAGCTGGAGTCCGGCAACCTGGACGCGGCGTGTGCCGCGGGCACCCGGGCGGTGGAGGTGGCGGGCCGCATCTCCTCGGCCCGGACCACGGAGTACGTGCGCGACCTGCTCCACCGGCTCGAACCGTACGGGCACGAGCCGCGTGTCGCCGAGCTGCGCGAGCGGGCGAGGCCACTCCTGGTGGCGCCCGCGTAGGCACCGGCCGCGCGGGGGCCGGCACCGTCCGTGCGTAAAGATCCGGCACCTTACGGGGTCCCACCGGTTTGAGTGCGTTGTCAGTGGGTCAGTGCACTATCGGGGTGGGAGGTGGTGCGGTGATGACGCGCGCGGCGTACGACTGCGACGTGCTGGTGATCGGCGGCGGGATCGTCGGCCTGTCGACGGCCTACGCGCTCACGCGCACCGCTCCGGGCACCCGGGTGACGGTCCTGGAGAAGGAGGCCGGCCCGGCCCGGCACCAGACGGGGCGCAACAGCGGGGTGATCCACAGCGGCATCTACTACCCCCCGGGCTCGCTCAAGGCCCGTTACGCGGTGCGCGGCGCCGCCGAGATGGTCGACTTCTGCGCCGAGCACGGCATCGCTCACGCGGTGACCGGCAAGCTCATCGTGGCGACCGAGCGGTCCGAGCTGCCGCGGCTGCACGCCCTGGTCCAGCGCGGCCGTCTCCACGGACTGCCGGTGCGCGAGCTGGGTCCCGCACAGATCGCGGAGTACGAGCCGCGGGTGAGCGGGCTCGCCGCGATCCGGGTCGGCTCGACGGGGGTGTGCGACTTCGGGGCGGTCGCGGCCCGGTTCGCCGCCGAGGTGAGCGACAGGGGCGGCGAGATCCGTTACGGGGCGGAGGCCGTCGCGATAGACCGGCGCCCCTGGGGCGTGGCCGTGCGCACGGCGGACGGCGCGGTGGTGCGGGCCCGGGTGCTGGTCAACTGCGCGGGGCTGCACTGCGACCGGGTGGCGCGGCTTGCGGGCGACGACCCGGAGGTGCGGATCGTGCCCTTCCGGGGGGAGTACTACGAGCTGGCGCGGCCGGAGCTGGTGCGCGGCCTGGTCTATCCGGTGCCCGACCCGGCCTTCCCGTTCCTCGGCGTCCACCTGACCCGGGGCCACGACGGCGGCGTCCATGTCGGTCCGAACGCGGTGCCCGCGCTGGCCCGCGAGGGGTACGGCTGGCCGGTCGTGCGCCCGCGCGAGCTGGCGGACACCCTGACCTGGCCCGGCAGCTGGCGGATCGCCCGCAGACACTGGCGGTACGGGGCGGGCGAGGTGCACCGCTCGCTGTCGAAGCGTGCGTTCACCGACGCCGTACGACGGCTGCTGCCCGAGGTGACGGAGGCCGATCTGCGACCGGCCCCGGCCGGGGTGAGGGCCCAGGCCGTCCTCCGCGACGGCACGCTGGTCGACGACTTCCTGATCCGCGAGGCCCCGCACACCGTCCATGTGCTGAACGCGCCGTCGCCCGCCGCGACGGCCTCGCTGCCCATCGGACGGGAGGTGGCACGCAGGGCGCTGCTCCGGGCGCGGGAGACGGGGTGGAGGCCGCCCGCCGTAGAATCGGGGCATTGTGTCTGAGCCCATGAACCCCTCCGAGAGCCCCTCCGAGAATCTCGCCGAGAACCGCTCCGAGGGCCTCACCGAGAACTCCCCCGCCCCGGCGACGGGCAACGCCCCGGCGACCGGCGGCGCACCGGCAGCGGGCGGCGCACCGTCGGCGGACGGCCGGTCCACCGCCGGGATCCCGGACGACCTGCGGGAGGCCGCCTTCGAGCGGCAGCGCAGGCTGCGCCAGGAGTCGCGCTTCCCGGGCGGGCCCGCCATCGACCCGGCCGGTTCGCACCACGAGCGCCGCATCCGCAGCTTCCAGCCGCGCCGCAGCCGGGTCACGCCCGGCCAGCAGGACGCCCTGCTGCGGCTCTGGCCCCAGTGGGGCCTGGACATCGACGGGCAGCGCGTCCTCGACCTGCCCGGAATGTTCGACGGGCTCCCGGTCGTGCTGGAGATCGGCTTCGGCATGGGTGAGGCCACCGCGCAGATGGCCGCCGACGACCCGGGCACCGGCATCCTCGCCGTGGACGTGCACACCCCCGGCCAGGGCAACCTCCTCGGCCTCGCCGACCGGAACGGCCTGTCCAACATCCGGGTGGCCAACGGTGACGCGATCATCCTGCTCCGCGAGATGCTCGCGCCGGACTCGCTGGACGGCCTCCGGGTGTACTTCCCCGACCCGTGGCCCAAGAAGCGGCACCACAAGCGGCGGCTGATCCAGCCGGAGTTCCTCGACCTGGTGGCCGGGCGGCTGAAGCCGGGCGCGGTGCTCCACTGCGCGACCGACTGGGAGCCGTACGCCGAGCAGATGCTGGAGGTGCTGACCGCGCACCCCCGTTTCGAGAACACGGCGGCGGACGGCGGATACGCCCCCCGGCCCGCGTTCCGGCCGCTGACCCGGTTCGAGGGGCAGGGCCTCGACAAGGGCCACGTCGTGCACGACCTGCTGTTCGCCCGCGTCTGACACCCCCGTGGCCGGGTGCCGTCCGTCCCCTCCGGGCCGGGCGGTACCGGGCCCTCGGGCGGACGGTGTCCGGTCAGTGGGCGGACCGTGTCCGGTCGTCCCGTGGTCAGGTGTCAGTCCCGCTGGTTAGGGTCGTCGGGTGGTGTCCGACGAGTCCGCAGAACAGCGACAGTCCCCGCCCGCCGTCCCGCTCCCCGAGGAGCCGGCCGGCGGGATGCTGGCTGCCGTGCCGCAGCGCGCGCACGGGTGGTACCGGCCGCGCCGGGTCGGCCGGGTGTGGCGCAGCCGGGCCTTCCGCATCACGGTCGTGTGCACGGTCCTCGCGCTCTGTGCCCTGACGATCCTGGCCCTGGTCCGTGACCAGACGGGCACGCAGGGCTTTCTCGTCGGCCTCGGGCTCGCCGTGCTGCCCGTCCCGCTGCTGGCGGCCGCGTTCCGCTGGCTGGACCGGATCGAGCCGAGTCCCTGGCGGAATCTGCTGTTCGCCTTCGCCTGGGGAGCGTTCGCCGCCGCCCTGGTCGCGCTCCTGGCGAATTCGTTCGCGATCCGGTGGATAGCCACGACCACCACCGATCCGTCGAACGCCGACACCCTCGGGGCCACGGTGATAGCGCCGTTCGTCGAGGAGAGCGCCAAGGCCGCCGCGGTCCTGCTGATCTTCCTGTTCCGCAGACGGCAGTTCACCGGTGTCGTCGACGGCATCGCGATAGCCGGGCTCACCGCGAGCGGCTTCGCCTTCACCGAGAACATCCTGTACCTGGGCAACGCCTTCGGCGAGGACCAGGAGATCGGTCATGCGGGCGTCCCGGCGATGACGGCGGCGACGTTCTTCGTGCGGGCGGTGATGTCGCCGTTCGCGCACCCGCTCTTCACGTCACTGACCGGCATAGGTTTCGGGCTCGCCGCGGCGAGCCTGCGTCACCAGAAGCTCCGCCGTGTCCTGCTGCCGCTGCTCGGGCTCGTCCTCGCGATGGGCATGCACGCGCTGTGGAACGGTTCGGCGGTCCTGAGCCCGCTGGGTTTCTACGCGGTGTACGGGGTGTTCATGGTCCCGGTCTTCGGCCTGGTGACATGGCTGGCGATCTGGTCGCGCTACCGCAGGCTCCGTACGCTCTGCGCCGAGCTGCCCGCCTACGCGGCGGCCGGCTGGCTGACCCCGGTGGAGCCGCTCGCGCTCTCCTCGATGCGGGCCCGGGGCATCGCCCGCGACATGGCCCGCCATCAGTACACCGTCGCGGCCGCGGACAAGGCGGCGGCGAAGGCCCAGGGGAAGGCGGCCGCGGTCGCCGTCGTGGAGTACGAGTCCTTCGCGACCAGGCTGGCCGCGCTGCGGCTCGGGGCCCGCCGGGGCGAGGCGGGCCCGGACTTCGCCGAGCGCGAGCTGGAGCTGCTGCGCCTTCTGTGGGAGCGCCGGGAGGTGGCCGTTCCGGCGCTCACGTACGCGGCGCAGGTGACGGGGCGGCTGCGCCCCCACCGCATGCCGCCGTTCCCCTACGCCCAGCAGCAGCCGTTCCCGCCCCACGCGCAACAGCATCCGCTCCCGCCCCACGCACAGCCCCACACTCAGCAGAACCCGTACGCCCAGACCGGCCCGTATCCGCAGCCCGTCCGGCCCGGCAGCCCGTACACGTATCCGTACGCGCCGTACGCCCGGCCCGTCGCCTACCCGCAGCCGGCGCAGGCGCCCCACCCGGCGTACGGCCCGTACCCGCACCCGTAGCGACGGCCGGGGCGCGCGGCCCCGGCCGTCGGATCAGGCGGATGCCTCGGTGAGCTCGGCCAGCTCCTGCTCGGTCAGCACGAGGTCGGCGACGGCCACCAGCGCGGGCAGCTGCTCGACCGTACGGGCCGAGGCGATCGGCGCGGCCACGGTCGGCCGGGAGGCCAGCCAGGCCAGCGCGACGGTCGCGATCTGCGCGTCGTGCGCCTCGGCCACCTTGTCCAGCGCGGCCAGGACCTTCTGTCCCCGCTCCGAGTCGCGGTACTGCGCCACGCTCCCGGCCCGCGCGCTCTCCACCTCGGCACCCGGACGGTACTTGCCGGTCAGGAAGCCCGAGGCGAGAGCGAAGTACGGCACGGCGGCCAGCCCGGCGCGGGCGACCGTGTCCTGGAGCGCGCCCTCGTACGTGTCGCGGGAGACCAGGTTGTAGTGCGGCTGGAGGGCGACGTAGCGGGCCAGGCCCTCGCGCTCGGAGAAGTCCAGCGAGGCCTGGAGCCGCTCGGGGCTGATGTTGGAGGCGGCGATCTCCCGGACCTTGCCCTCCTTCACCAGCTGGTCCAGGGCGGTGATGATCTCCTCGACCGGCACGGACTCGTCGTCGAAGTGCGTGTAGTAGAGGTCGATGCGGTCGGTGCCGAGCCGGCGCAGCGACGCCTCGGCGGCGGCCTTGATGTTGGCCGGGGCGAGCCCCTTGTAGTCGGGGTGGGTGGAGACCTTGGTGGCGATGACGAGGTCGTCGCGGTCGGAGCGGGAGGCGAGCCACTTCCCGATGACCGTCTCCGACTCCCCGCCCTCGTTGCCCGGAACCCAGGCGGAGTAGCCGTCCGCGGTGTCGACGAAGTTGCCCCCGGCCGCGGTGTACGCGTCCAGCACGGCGAAGGACTGTGCCTCGTCGGCCGTCCAACCGAACACGTTGCCGCCGAGTGCGAGCGGGAAGACCTGGAGACCGGAGGAGCCCAGCGGGCGAAGAGAAGTCATGAGTGGATCAACGAACCCCGGCGGGCCCGCTATTCCGCCCGCACCGGACCGTCCACCCGAACGGACGCCCGTGGAAGACGCCCGTGGAAACGGACCAGCGGCGGGAAAGGGCCGACAGCGGAAAAGGGCTGGCAGCCAAAAGGACCGGCAGCCCTGACGTCGGGGGGAGAGCGTCGGGGCTGCCGGGGTTCATGGGCCGGACGGACCGGCCCCGGCACCGGGGGAACCGGCGCGGGGAGCGGTGTCCGAAGGACGGATCAGGGGTTGAGGCCCTTGCTGTGGAACCAGGCCATCGGGTCGACGCCCGAACCGTCGGGGGTGTGGACCTCCAGGTGGAGGTGGGGACCGGTCACGTTGCCGGTCGCGCCGACCCGGCCGATGGTCTCGCCGGTGGTGACCTTCTGGCCCACGCTGACGCCGATCGACGACTGGTGGCAGAACCAGATCTCCGTACCGTCGTCCAGCTCCAGCACGGTGCGGTAGCCGTACGAACCGGCCAGACCGGCCGACTTGATCGTGCCGCTGTGGACGGCCTTGATCGGGGTGCCGGTCGGGGCGGCGAAGTCGAGGCCGGTGTGGTGGCCGGAGGCCCACATCGACCCGGCCTGACCGTAGGTCGAGGTGATCGTGTACGAGAAGGTCGGGAGGGAGTAGCTGGCGGCGAGCTTGGCCAGCCGCAGCGCCTCCGCCTTCTTCTTGGCCTCTTCCTCCGCCTTCTTCTTCTCGGCGGCGACCTTGGCCTCGGCCGCGTCCTGCTGCTTCTTCGCCTCGGCGGCGGCCTTCTCGGCGGCGGCCTTCTCCTCGGCCGCCTTCGCCTCGGCGGCGGCAGCGTCCTGCTGCTGCTCGGCCTGCTGGAGAATGCGGGCGCGCAGCGCCTCACCGGCGTCCGTGGTGCCCTGCTCGGCCTCGGCAGTGGTGATGCCGGCGGTGGTGAGCGGGGCGGTCTCGCCCTGGTCCGCCCCGTCGGTCTGGGACCCGTCGGAGAACAGGGCGCCCACGCCGGGAAGGGACTTGGCGTCCGGAAGGTTGTTCGTGATCGCGTCCGGCACCGAGATGGAGACCGGGGGCTTGCCCTGCGCGGTGGCCATGCCGCCCGCGCCGACCGCCGCTATCACGCCGACACCCAGGACCGTGGAGCTGCGGGCGAGTCCCGTGCGCTGCTTGGCGACACGGTGCCGGCCGCGCACCGGGCGGACCGTCTCCTCCGTGGGGTTCCACTCGCTCCAGCCGCGCTCGGCCTCGCCGTCGCCGGCGTCGGAGCGGAAGTCGGTGGTGAACTCACCGGTGCGGTCGGCGTCGAGGCCGGTGCCGTAGCCGTAGTCGGCAACGCCGTAGCCGGTGCCGTAATCGCCGTGATCGCCCTGGAACCGGGAAGGGGCTTCTGGGGCAGGCTTGTTGGACGCCACGGGGGCGCACTCCTTTCCTTCCTTCTCGCCTACCGGGTTAGCTGACGGGTTCGGAGCAGGAAGGTCTCCTACGGGCACCTCCGTCTCTCACGAGACACAGG
Organism: Streptomyces sp. NPDC092952; assembly: GCF_044754785.1. Lineage (NCBI taxonomy): Bacteria > Bacillati > Actinomycetota > Actinomycetes > Kitasatosporales > Streptomycetaceae > Streptomyces > Streptomyces sp. NPDC092952. The sequence continues at coordinate 20,899 of NZ_JBIVPT010000003.1, forward strand.
TGTCCGATTCACCCCATGGTGGTGGTTCCCCGGTTCCCTTGCGGGATTCGGCGCTCGCGCACGGCGCCGCCATTGATGACGGCTGGGACGACCGCGCTGCGTTATCGAACGTTAATAGACACCGGGGCCCCATTCCAAGCTGTTCCCACTGATCGTTCACGTCTTTGGCCTGGACTTTACGGGACATAGCCATACCAACAGGCCTACTTGACCATCACTCAGCGGCCGACTCGTTTCTGACGTTATGTCAAATGTTATGCGGAGCGGCGTCCTTCGATTACGCACGGTGGCATCCCCTTGCGGCAGTTCGGCCCGGTCCCGCGCGCCCCCGTTCAGTCCCGCCCCGCGCCCGTGCAGCCCCGCCCCCAGCCGTCCAGTCCCGCTCCCGGCCCGTTCACCCCTGCTCCGCCCCCACGATCGGCACGGTCCGGCGCCGGTCCGGCTGCCCCTGCGCGGGACGCACCACCGCGAGCAGCGCCATGTCGTCGGTCGTCTCGCCACCGGTGTGCAGGCGTACGTCGTCGGTCAGCGCGGAGAGCAGCTTCTCCGGCCCCGGAAAGATCCGCCCGCGCAGCCGGGCCGCCGGGTCGTAGAAGACCCCCTCGGCGTTCCGCGCCTCGGAGAGGCCGTCCGTGTAGAGGAGCAGCGTCGTCCCGTCCGGCAGCTCCCACTCGTCCGTCCGCTCCGACCACACCCCCAGCCCCATGCCGAGCGGCAGCGCGGGCACCGAGGGGCGCAGCACCTCCAGCGCCCCGTCCGGGTGGAGCAGGATCGGCTCGGGGTGGCCCCGGTTGACGACCCGCACCCGGGACAGCCCGGCCGGGATCTCGGCCAGTACGGCGGTGATGAAGCCTTCGAGCACGTCGAGCCCGCCTCGCCGCGCCTCCTCCCGGGACAGCGCCCGCTCCAGCCGGCCCGCCACGTCCGCCAGCGAGGACTCCTGCTCGGCCGCCTCGCGGAACGCCCCGATGACCACCGCGACCGTCTCCACGGCTCCGAGCCCCTTGCCCCGCACGTCCCCGACCACCATCCGCACCCCGTGCGGGGTGTCCGCCACGGCGAACAGGTCGCCGCCGACGTACTCGTCCGCCTGCGCCGCCTCGTACCGTGCCGCGACCTGAAGTCCTCCGATCCGGGCGGCCGGTTGGGGCACCACCGCGCGCATGGCCGTCTCCGCGATGAACCGGGCGGAGGCCAGCTGCTCGTTGCTCCGCCGCACCACTCCGTTGATCACGACCGCGAGGATCGAGACGGTGGCCAGGGTGAGCAGCTCGATCAGCGGCACGACCTCCGGCAACGTGCTGCTGTAGAGGCGCAGCAGGATGACCGCCAGCATCGAGGCGGCGCCGGTCCGGATCGTGCTGGCGAGCGAGAAGAACGGGGCGGCGATCAGCGGCGCGGCCACGAAGAGCGGAATGGCGGTGAAGGTCTGCGGGGTGAGGCTGTCGAAGAGCAGTCCGCCGAGGATCATCAGCGCGGGCAGCGTACGGACGAAGCTCCGGCCGCGGGTGTCACCCCCGGCGTGCCGACCGCGCCTCTTCTCCCACTTCCACACCTGTGGTCTCCTGCCCGGTACGCACGCGGCCGCGGACAGCGCCGCGCCCCGCCCCCAGCCTCACCGGAGCGGGAACGGGCGGCGACTCCGCGTCGGCCGAAGGAGGTACCCGCTCATGCCCGGGAGAAAACAAATCGGGCCCGGCACGCTGTCTGCGTACCGGGCCCGATTCTTCAGTAGCGGGGACAGGATTTGAACCTGCGACCTCTGGGTTATGAGCCCAGCGAGCTACCGAGCTGCTCCACCCCGCGTCGGTGAACCCAACTCTACGCCATCCCCGACGTCCTCTTGACCACCCCGGTCCACCGACCGGCCATCGGCAGACAACAGGCGAGCCCATATATGCGGTGATATGACTGATTTACCCCTGTCCATCACCGTGCGGAACACGCGCGTCGACCGAGGAGAGATCCGTGGACGACTACCCCATGCTCAACCTCTTCTGGACCATGCTGGTGTTCTTCCTCTGGATCATGTGGCTGTTCCTGCTGTTCAAGATCATCACGGACATCTTCCGCAGCCACGAACTCGGCGGCTGGGCCAAGGCCGGCTGGCTGATCCTCGTCCTGATCCTGCCGTTCCTCGGCGTACTGCTGTACTTGATCTTCCGGGGTCCGGCCATGGCCGAGCACGACATCAAGGACGCGCAGGACCGCGAGCGCGCCTTCAGGTCGTACGTCCGCGACGCCGCCAACTCCCCCGACGCGGGCACGGGCGGGCCCGGCACCCGGAGCAGCCACGCCGACGACCTGGCGAAGCTCTCCGACCTCAAGGACCGGGGCGCGCTCACGGACGAGGAGTACCAGCGCGCGAAGGCGAAGCTCCTGGCCTGAGCGCTCACGGCGCCCCCTGCGGGCATCGGAGCAGGATCTTCTACGGCGAGTGGACGGCCGGCCACGGGCCTTCGGGAAGCTCTGGCCACCCGGCGCCCGTACGCCGGGAGCGCATCAGCCGATCGGTGGACCCGTCCGTCGTCCGTCGAGGGCCCGGAAGGGAGCCCGCAGGCCGACGGGTACGGGCCGGGCACGGCTTGAGGATGGATGTCAGAGCGGGAACGTGGAAGTCCCCGAACCCGCTGGCCGAATCCGAGGAGTCGTTCACCATGAAGAAGCTGTCGCTGCGCGCCCGTGTCCTGACCGGTGTCGCCGCCGCTGCCGTCGTCGCCGGTACGGTCGGGGCCGCCTCCGCCAGTGCCTCCGCCCCCGCCGCCGCCGTCAAGACCGACACCAAGAACCGCAACCTCCAGGAGAGCACGCACCTGACCCTGGCGGCCGCGACGAAGGCGGCGCAGGCGACGCTGGACGCGGCGAAGAAGGAGAACCAGCGGGTCTCGGTCGCGGTCGTGGACCGCAACGGGAACACGATCCTCACCCTGCGCGGCGACGGCGCCGGCCCGCAGGCCTACGAGTCGGCCGTGAAGAAGGCGTACACCGCCGTCTCCTGGAACGCCCCGACCTCCGAGTTGGCCAAGCGCCTGGCCAACGCCCCCACCCTCAAGGACATCCCCGGCACCCTCTTCCTCGCCGGCGGCGCCCCCGTCACCGCCAAGGGCGCCCCGATCGCCGCCATCGGCGTCGCCGGAGCCCCCTCCGGCGACCTCGACGAGAAGTTCGCCCAGGCCGGCGTCGCCACCCTCACCCGCTGACCCCACCCCGAGGCCCACAGGCCTCCCCGACTCCGGTGGCACCCGTTCCCCCCGTACGGGTGCCACCGGTTTTTTCCGTCCGGACGCGCCCGCCGTGGCAGCCCCGTCCCCTCGTAAGCCGCTGCGGTCAGCCCGCGTACCGGTCGTCGGGGGATGCCTTCTCCGGCACCACGCGTATCGCGAGCACGGTGCCGTCCGGCCGGAAGGAACTCGCGCCCCAGTCGTCGATGTCGTCCGGCTCGGGCCAGTCCTTACGCCGCTCGTAGGTCCGTCGGCGGTACTCCTCGACCTCGCCCGCCGCGAGCAGTCCGTAGAGATCGGTGGCCATGCCGGAGAACGCCTCGACGCGTGTGCCGTCGATACGGAAGACCTGGTCGGTACCGACGTATCGCTCGTCCGCGAAACAGGCTTTCGCGTCGTGGACGCTGGCGGTCCCTGCGAAGGACGTCTCCCTGAAGTGCTTGCCGCCCTGTTCGTCGATCAGGTAGCTGCCGACCGCCGCACCGCCGCCGGCCAATGAGAGCTGCCCGGCGGCGTGGGCCCGGGCGATCACTCGGCCGAACCACGGGAACTCCTTTTCAGGGATCAGGAAGGCGTTGTGCCGTTCCGTTCCGCGTTTCGCCGGGACGGCCACGGAGTTGGCGTACGGAAGAGTCCGGCGTCCGACAGCCACGTCGGCCGAACCCTCGCCGGAGGCCGGCCGCACCGGGAGCTCGACATCTCCTTCCGCGTGCACGACGTGCACCGTCACACCGGCAGCGGCCAGGAACTCGGTCGAGGTCATGAACGTGGGAGTACCGTTCCGCTGCCCCAGATGGAGCCGCTCCACGCGCTCGCCGCCCCGGGCCAGCTGCCTGTACGACGTGCGGGAGCCCGCGGAGGTCTTCGGCTTCACGTCTTGGTGGTTGCCGTTCACGGTCACCACGAAGATCCGGGAGCCCTCCCCGGGACGCCATGCCTCCAACAGAAAATCCGGCCTCGGTCTCGCCCCGAGAGTCCCGGCCGGCCTGATCCGCGCGAAGCCGGGAAGCAGGACGGTTTCCACGTCGACGATGCTGATCAGGTGATCCGGATACCGCTCGCGAAGCGCCCGTTCCGCGACAGCGAGCCCGAACGCCCGGCCCAGTTCCCTCGCCTGCATGCCCCGATAGGACAGTTCAGGAGCCTTGCCTTCCTTGGTGAGGCGCAGGCTCCCGTGCCGGTCGGCGGCGAAGGCCCGGCAGTACTTCAGCCCCTGCCAGTGCTCGGCCCGGGCCCGTGGACAAGAACCAGGCCTACGGGCTCCTGGGTATGCGAAGAAGGGCCCCGCAGCAAGCTGCGGGGCCCTTCGACGTATTGCCCGGTGAGAGCAATGGCGGAGGATACGAGATTCGAACTCGTGAGGGGTTGCCCCCAACACGCTTTCCAAGCGTGCGCCCTAGGCCACTAGGCGAATCCTCCGCCGCAAACAATACAAGACGTTGAGGAGTGCTCGCGAACCTGTTGGCCCCAAGATCGCTTCGAGACCGTTTCGAGATCTTCGCGGGGGCGTTCCGGGGTCTCCCGGCGGGTGCCGGTGGAGGGGGAGGTGGACCGGTGGGGGTGGGGATCCGCTAAGGTGGGCGTCAGCCCCTCACGTGGCGCTATCTGACTGAACTCCCCCAGGGCCGGAAGGCAGCAAGGGTAGGTCGGCTCTGGCGGGTGCGTGGGGGGCCCTTGCGTTTCCGGGCGGTGGTTCCGGGGCTGGTTGTCAGTCGGCCCGGATAACCTCGTAGGTGTGTCGTCCCTTGCGCTGTACCGCCGCTACCGCCCCGAGTCGTTCGCCGAGGTCATCGGGCAGGAGCATGTCACCGACCCGCTGCAGCAGGCGCTGCGGAACAACCGGGTCAATCACGCGTACCTGTTCAGCGGTCCGCGCGGGTGCGGCAAGACGACCAGCGCGCGCATCCTGGCCCGCTGCCTGAACTGCGAGCAGGGGCCGACGCCCACCCCGTGCGGGGAGTGCCAGTCCTGTCGGGACCTCGCGCGCAACGGGCCGGGTTCGATCGACGTCATCGAGATCGACGCCGCGTCGCACGGTGGCGTGGACGACGCCCGTGACCTGCGGGAGAAGGCGTTCTTCGGGCCCGCGTCGAGCCGCTACAAGATCTACATCATCGACGAGGCGCACATGGTCACCTCGGCGGGGTTCAACGCCCTGCTGAAGGTGGTCGAGGAGCCGCCGGAGCATCTCAAGTTCATCTTCGCCACGACCGAGCCCGAGAAGGTCATCGGCACGATCCGGTCGCGTACGCACCACTACCCCTTCCGCCTGGTACCGCCCGGGACGCTGCGGGACTACCTCGCGGAGGTCTGCGGCAGGGAGGGCATCCCCGTCGAGGACGGCGTGCTGCCGCTCGTCGTGCGGGCCGGGGCGGGGTCCGTGCGTGACTCGATGTCGGTGATGGACCAGCTGCTGGCCGGTGCCGCCGAGGACGGTGTGACGTACGCCATGGCGACGGCGCTGCTCGGGTACACGGACGGCTCGCTGCTCGACTCGGTCGTGGACGCCTTCGCGGCCGGCGACGGTGCGGCCGCCTTCGAGGTGGTGGACCGGGTGATCGAGGGGGGCAACGATCCGCGCCGGTTCGTCGCCGACCTCCTGGAACGCCTGCGCGACCTGGTGATCCTCGCCGCCGTGCCGGACGCGGGGGAGAAGGGGCTGATCGACGCCCCCGCCGATGTCGTCGAGCGGATGCAGGCCCAGGCGTCCGTCTTCGGTGCCGCCGAGCTGAGCCGCGCCGCCGACCTGGTCAACACCGGGCTCACGGAGATGCGCGGGGCGACCTCGCCGCGCCTCCAGGTGGAGCTGATCTGTGCCCGGGTGCTGCTGCCCGCCGCCTTCGACGACGAGCGTTCGCTCCAGGCCCGGCTCGACCGGCTGGAGCGGGGCGCCTCCTTCGCGACCACGGGCCCGGGGCCCGCCATGGGGTACGTCCCCGGGCCCGAGGCCCTGGCCCACGCGCCCATGCCCGCCGCCCCGGCCGTGCCGCCCGGCGGTGGGCCCGCCGCCGCCCGCGCGGCGGTACGGGGGGACGCGCCCGCGCCGGTCCAGGCACCGCCTCCCGCCGCTGCGGCCCCGCCCGCCCCGCCCGTCCACGAAGCCCCGGCTCCCCCGCCCGCCGCCGCTCCCCCGCCCGCCGCCGGTCAGCGGCCCGGGGCCTGGCCCACGGCCGCCGCGCCGGAGTCGGGCCGCCGCCCCGGTGGCTGGCCCACGGCCTCCGCCCCCGGCCAGTCGCAGCCCCCTCGGGCCGCCGCCCCCGCACCCGCCACGCCCGCCGCCCCGCAGGCTCCCGGAGCCGCCGAGCCGAGCGCGGGCATGGCCCAGGGCGCCGCCCAGGTACGGAACATGTGGCCGGACGTCCTGGAGGCGGTGAAGAACCGCCGCCGGTTCACCTGGATCCTGCTCAGCCAGAACGCGCAGGTCACCGGCTTCGACGGCAGCACGCTGCAGATCGGCTTCCTCAACGCGGGGGCCCGCGACACCTTCGCGAGCAGCGGCAGCGAGGACGTGCTCCGCCAGGCCCTCGCCGAGCGCTTCAACGCCCAGTGGAAGATCGAGACCGTCATCGACCCGTCGGGGGGCGGCGGTGCGCCTCCGCAGGGCGGTGGCGGCCGTCCCCACGCCGCAGCGCCGCAGTACCAGCCCCCCGCGCCCCAGCAGAGCTACGAGCCCCGCCCGGCCGCCCCCGCGCAGCCGGAGCCGAGCCGGTCGCAGCCGTCGCCCGGACCGTCGCAGCCGTCACAGGCGGGCGGCGCGTCCGCCCCGGAGCCCGCTCCCCCGACGTACGCCGCTCCCCCGCGCGCGGTCGCGCCCGAGGACGACATCCCCGAGGCCGACGACCCGGACCTGGTCGACTCGGCGCTCTCCGGGCACGAGCTGATCGTCCGCGAGCTGGGCGCCACGGTCATCGAGGAGTTCACCAACGAGTAGGACGGGCGACCGGGCGGCGGGCCCGGGACGGTGAGGGGCACTGGTCCCGGGGCCACCGCCCGACCCCGCTCGGGGCCCACGCCCCCGCCCGCCACGGCCCGCGCCAGGTCCATCGGGCCCGTCCCCACCGCCGTCGCCGCTCCTCCCGGACCGTCCACGGACCGGAGGCCGTCAAGGACGCAGGGCCCCGGCGGTTAGGCTGCATCCCGTGAAGGTCCTCGTCATCGGCGGCGGCGCCCGCGAACACGCCCTGTGCCGCTCTCTCTCCCTCGACCCCGACGTCACCGCTCTCTACTGCGCTCCCGGCAACGCCGGCATCGCCGAGGTGGCCGAACTGCGCCCGGTCGACGCCCTCGACGGCGACGCCGTCGCGCGCCTCGCCACCGACCTGGGCGCCGGACTGGTGGTCGTCGGCCCCGAGGCCCCGCTCGTCGCCGGGGTCGCCGACGCCGTGCGCGCCGCGGGCATCCCCTGCTTCGGCCCCTCCGGCGAGGCGGCCAGGCTGGAGGGTTCCAAGGCGTTCGCCAAGGACGTGATGGCCGGGGCCGGCGTCCCGACCGCCCGCAGCTACGTCTGCACCAACCCGGCCGAGATCGACGCCGCGCTCGACGCCTTCGGCGCCCCGTACGTGGTGAAGGACGACGGTCTCGCCGCGGGCAAGGGCGTCGTCGTCACCGACGACGTCGAGACCGCCCGCGCCCACGCCCTGGCCTGCGAGCGCGTGGTCATCGAGGAGTTCCTCGACGGCCCCGAGGTCAGCCTCTTCGCGATCACGGACGGCACGACCGTGCTGCCGCTCCAGCCCGCGCAGGACTTCAAGCGCGCCCTCGACGACGACCAGGGCCCGAACACCGGCGGCATGGGCGCCTACTCCCCGCTCCCGTGGGCCGACGCCGGGCTGGTCGACGAGGTCATGCGGACGGTGCTCCAGCCGACCGTCGACGAGCTCCGCCGCCGGGGCACCCCGTTCTCCGGGCTGCTCTACGCGGGCCTCGCGATCACCTCGCGCGGCATCCGGGTGATCGAGTTCAACGCCCGCTTCGGCGACCCCGAGACCCAGGTGGTCCTGGCCCGTCTGAAGACCCCGCTGGCCGGTGTCCTGCTCGGCTCCGCCGAGGGCACGCTCGACGAGCTGCCGCCGCTGAAGTGGCGCGACGAGGCCGCCGTCACCGTGGTCATCGCCTCGCACAACTACCCCGGCACGCCGCGCACGGGCGACCCGATCAAGGGGCTCGACGCCGTCGCGGAGCTGGACGCGCCGCACGCGTACGTCCTGCACGCCGGGACGAAGAGGGACGGCGACGCGATCGTCAGCGCGGGTGGCCGGGTGCTGTCCGTGACCGCGACCGGCAAGGACCTCGCGACCGCCCGCGAGCGCGCCTACACTGCGGCCGGCCGGATCGGCCTCGACGGCTCCCACCTCCGTACCGACATCGCCCGCCGGGCCGCGGAGGGCTGACGCCAGGGCTGCCACCGCCCCGCGGACCGTACTGACGCGCCGCTGCCCCAAGGGGCGGCGGCGCGTCAGCAGCTTTAGCCAAAGCCATTCCATCGAGTGACGGCTGAGCCATCCGGATGACGCCTGCCAAAGCCCCAACTAGGGTGCGGCGCAAGCATTCCGGCACATGGCCCACCGGCATTGCGATGTCGGTGACGGGTGCCACAGTGGGGGAGTGAACTACACCGTCGCGGGGGCAGAGGGGGTGACGTCCGGCCGTGTCCGGTACTGGTGCAAGTGAGGAGCCGGGTGCGCTGAGCGCGCGCGCCCGGGCCCATGCCCTGCTGCGCATCCGCGGCAGGGCGGCAGCCGTCGCGATCCTGCCCTCGGCGGTGGCCGTGGTGCTGCTCGTGGCGGGTGCCCAGGGATTCGCCGTGGGCAGCGGCTGGGACACGGCGCGCTGGGCCGTCACGGCCTGCGCGGTCGTCGTGCTCCTGCTGGCCGCCACCGTCGCGGTCGCGGTCGTACGGGCAAGGCCGGCGGTCAGCCCGACCGTCCCGCTCCCGGAGCGGGACGCCCCCGACCTCTACCGCCTGGTCGGGGAACTGGCCGACCGGCTCGGGGTCCCCGCCCCCTCGGCGATAGCCCTGACGCCCGACTGCGACAGCTGGCTGGAGGACCGCACGCACCCCGCGGCGAACCCGGGGCTCGGTGGGGCACGGATCCGGAACCGCCGGGAGCGGACCGCTCCGGTGCTGGTCATCGGGTCGCCGTTCCTGTGGTGGATGCGGGTCGGGGAGCTACGGGCGGTGCTCGCCCCGGTCGTCGCGGGCACCGGCCCGTCCGCCCACCCCGACATAGCGGCCGCCCGCCGCTTCGTCCGGGGGCTCGACGGAGCGGTCGCCGACGCCGAGGCGCCCCGGTCCGGCCCGCTGTCCGGCCTGCGCGGAGTGCCGCGCTTCTTCGTCGGCCGGACGGCCCGGCTGCTGCTGCGCAGCTGTCGCGGCCATGTCGCCGAGATGGAGCGGGGCGTCGCCGCCGCCGCGTCGGTCCGCGCCCAGGGGGTGGACTACGGGCTGCGGATCGTCGCCCAGGAGCAGGTCGGCCTCGCCTACGCGGGCTGGGACCGGCTGCTCACCCGGGTCGCCCTGCCCGCCTGGCGGATGGGCCGCTGGCCGAGCCGGCTGGACGCGGGGGTGGTGTCCGCGCTGACCGAGCTGTCCCGGCGCGACCGGCTCGCCGACGGGTTCGCCTCCCGGCTCGGCGAGCGCCCCGCCTGCGATCTGCTGGAGGAGCCGGGCGCGGCCGACGAGGCGGCCTCGCTGCTGGCGGCCCGGCTGTTCCACGGCGGCCCGGCCCGGCCGGGTCCCGACTGGTCCCCGGTCGACTGGCAGGAGTACCCGGAGGAGGTCGTCGACCGGAAGTGGCGCACCGAGGCCGCCCGGCTGCACCGGGTCCTCGACGCGATGACGGCCCCGGCCGGCCTGCCCGCCGCGCCCGTCTCCCCCACCTCCCCCACAACAACCGCCACAGCCGCCTCCCCGGCCCGCCCCGTCGACGCCGGGCCGCCCACCCTGGCCCGCGTCGTCGAGCATCTGGCCGGCCGCCCCGGGGCCGGTGAGGAGCTCGCCGCCGGGATCGACGCCGCGGTCGCCCGTGAGGAGGAGGCGGTGGCCCTGCGCCGGTCCGCCGACGCCCCCGACCCGTGCGGGCCCGACGCCCTCCCGCTCTTCCCGCTCCAGCCGCCCCGTACCGGCACGGAGCTGCTGGCCGACCACGTCACGGCGCTGGTCTGCTGCGCGGCGGTGGACACGGCGGGCGCGGCGCCCGGCCTCGACTGGCTCGACGGCCCCGCCCTGCTGGTCGACGGCGCCCGCCGGGCGGACCTGGGCGTCCCCGTGCTCAGCCTGGTCGAGGACGGGGACGCGGAACCGCTGCGCTCCTGGCTGGACGAGGTCGGCGTACGCATCGACAAGCCCGTACGTCTCGTCTGACCCTTCCGTCCCGGTTTTCACACTCAACACCCGGAATTACAGGCTCCGTTCCCGTCAATTCGCGACGAACGGTGACGGAGTGCGTGCGTTATGTGATGTGCTGGGGATCGGCGCTGACAGCAGGCACGCCGCTGCCGGCGCACCGATGACGCATGACCATCGGCGATCACCATCGGCCATCGGCCCGTTCGGCGCGTACGGCCTTCGATCCGATCGTCAATCAGCCATCGGCTGTTGTCCCGGGGGACTCGAGGGAGGGAATCGGTATGGGGGCGGAGCACATCCGGCGGTGGGAGTCGGGTGCCCTCGCGCACGCCGTCTCCGACCCCTTCGGGCAGGGCCCCCTGCCCTGGCTGCGCGGCAGCGAGAACTACTTCGACGCCAACGGGCACGTCGTCCCCTGGTACGCCGCCCCCGCCCTGGGGAGCTACTACACCGACGGCGGCACCCGCACCGCCGACGACGTGCACCGCCAGATCAAGGGCTTCATCTCCACCGGCGCCGCGGCCCCCGGCGAGGCGATCGACTTCCACGTCACCGTGGATCCGCCGCAGCAGTTCTCCGTGGACGTCTACCGCATCGGCCACTACGGGGGCGACGGCGCCTGCCAGATCACCACGAGCCCCCGGCTCTCCGGAATCGTCCAGCCCGCCCCGCTCACCGCCGACCGCACCGTCTCCTGCCACCACTGGTGGCAGTCCTGGCGACTCCAGATCCCGAGCTACTGGTCGATCGGCGCGTACGTGGCCGTGCTCACCACGGCGGACGGCTACCGCTCCCACATCCCGTTCACGGTCCGCGACGACCAGCCCGCCGATCTGCTGCTGGTGCTGCCGGACATCACCTGGCAGGCGTACAACCTCTACCCGGAGGACGGGCACACCGGCGCCAGCCTCTACCACGCCTGGGACGAGGAGGGCGGCCTTCTCGGCGAGGAGGACGCCGCGATCACCGTCTCCTTCGACCGCCCGTACGCCGGTGCCGGCCTGCCGCTCCACGTCGGCCATGCGTACGACTTCATCCGCTGGGCCGAGCGGTACGGCTACGACCTCGCGTACGCCGACACCCGCGACCTGCACGCGGGCCGCGTCGACCCGTCCCGCTACCGGGGCCTGGTCTTCCCCGGCCACGACGAGTACTGGTCGGTCCCGATGCGCCGTACCGCCGAGCGCGCCCGCGACGGCGGCACCTCCCTGGTCTTCCTCTCCGCCAACACCATGTACTGGCAGGTCAGCCTCTCCCCGTCGCCGTCCGGTGTGCCCGACCGCCTGCTCACCTGCCGCAAACGGCGCGGCCCGGGGAAGCCCACGCTCTGGCGCGAGATCGACCGGCCCGAGCAGCAGCTGATGGGCATCCAGTACGCGGGCCCGGTCCCCGAACCGCACCCCCTGGTAGTGCGGAACGCCGAGCACTGGATCTGGGAGGCCACCGGCGCCGGCGAGGGCGACGAGCTCGCCGGGCTGGTCGCGGGCGAGGCCGACCGCTACTTCCCGCGCACCCCGCTCCCCGAGCACGAGAGCCGCACCCTGCTCGCCCACTCCCCCTACCTGGACGGCGACGGCGTCCGGCGCCACCAGGAGACCTCCGTCTACCGGGCGCCGTCCGGGGCGATCGTCTTCGCCTCCGGCACCTTCGCCTGGTCCCCGGCGCTGGACCGCCCCGGCCATGTGGACCCCCGCATCCAACGTGCCACCGCCAACCTCCTCGACCGCATCTGCAAGCGCGACTAGGGGGTGTCTGATAAATGAGTGCGGGTGAAGGAGCGGGGTCCGGTGCGTGCGATCGCAAGGTGCCGGGGCGTCCGCGTGGCGGAGCCACGTGGGCGGTTCGGCAACGCCGCGAGCGTGCGTGCCGGACCCCGCGACGCCGCAGGCATTTGTCGGACACCCCCTAGGGCCCGGCGCGCGGGCCGGGCCCCCGCGCCGCGCCGCCGCGCCCGATACGGGAGAATCGGAACCACTCCTGGATCAACCTACGCGGAGGCAGCGTGTCCGGATTTGTAGAAAAGCCCGAGCCGGTGGAGGTGCCGGGCCTTACCCACCTGCACACGGGCAAGGTGCGCGACCTGTACCGGAACGCGGCGGGCGATCTCGTCATGGTCGCCAGCGACCGCATCTCCGCGTACGACTGGGTCCTGCCGACCGAGATCCCGGACAAGGGACGGGTGCTCACCCGGCTGTCGCTGTGGTGGTTCGACCAGCTCGCCGATCTCGTGCCGAACCATGTGCTGTCCACCGAGCTTCCCGCCGGGGCGCCCGCGGACTGGGCGGGCCGCACCCTGGTCTGCCGGTCGCTGCGGATGGTTCCGGTCGAGTGCGTCGCCCGCGGCTATCTCACCGGCTCCGGGCTCACCGAGTACCAGCAGTCCCGCACGGTCTGCGGGCTGGCGCTGCCCGAGGGCCTCGTCGACGGCTCCGAGCTCCCGGAGCCGATCTTCACCCCCGCCACCAAGGCCGCCGTGGGCGACCACGACGAGAACGTGAGCTTCGAGGAGGTGGCCCGCCAGGTCGGCGCCGACACCGCGGCCCTGCTGCGCCGCACCACGCTCGACGTCTACGGCCGGGCCCGTGACATCGCCCGCGAGCGCGGCATCGTCCTCGCCGACACGAAGTTCGAGTTCGGCTTCGCGCCCACGGCCGACGGCGGCGAGGAGCTGATCATCGGGGACGAGGTGCTGACCCCGGACTCCTCGCGCTTCTGGCCCGCCGCCACCTGGGAGCCGGGCCGGGCCCAGCCCAGCTACGACAAGCAGTTCGTACGCGACTGGCTGACCTCCCCGGCCTCCGGCTGGGACCGGAAGAGCGAGCAGCCGCCGCCGGCCCTGCCCCAGGAGATCGTGGACGCGACCCGGGCGAAGTACCTGGAGGCGTACGAGCTCCTCACCGGCATGTCCTGGCAGTAGGCCTGTCTCAGTCCCGAGACCCGCACCGGGCGCTCCGCGCCCCGCGTTCCACGTTTCGCATTCCGCCGGAGCGTGGAGCACCCGGTGCGGGGCGCCTCGCCCCCCATGCGGCACATCCGCCGCAACACGAAGAAGCCCCCGACCGGAAGTCGGGGGCTTCTTGCTGAACCGAGCGGACGACCAGGTTCGAACTGGCGACCTCAACCTTGGCAAGGTTGCGCTCTACCAACTGAGCTACGTCCGCAAGCGCCGAAGCGCGAGACCTACTATACCCATCCTCGGCGCCGTGCGAGACGCACTGCGGCATGTCGGTTCTCCGCGCCGAGCTTCGAGGCGGCCGAGGAGAGGTAGTTCCGCACCGTTCCCTGCGAGAGCGAGGCCCGCTCGGCGACCTCCGCGACGGGCGCCCCGTCCGCCGCCAGTGCCAGCACTTCGGCTTCGCGCACGGTCAGCGGGGAGTCCCCCGCCGAGATCGCGTCGGCCGCCAACTCCGGGTCCACGTAACGGTTTCCGGCATGTACGGTGCGGATGATCCCGGCCAGTTGCCGGGCGCTCACGGTCTTCGGGACGAAGCCCCGCACGCCTGCCGCGAGCGCCCGTTTGAGGTGTCCGGGCAGACCATGGCTGGTCACGATCATCGTTCGGCAGTCGGGCAGTTCGGCCCGCAGTGATGTGGCGACACTCACACCGTCGGCGCCCGGCATCTCCAGGTCGAGCACCGCCACATCGGGCCGATGGGCGCGGGCCATGGCCAACGCTTCCGGGCCGGTCGCCGCTTCCGCGACCACCACGAGGTCGTCCTCCAGGGCCAGCAGCGCGGCCAGCGCTCCCCGGATCAGGTGCTCGTCGTCGGCGAGCAGCACCCGTACGGTCGTCATCGTCCTTCTTCCTGGAACGCGGGGGACTTCTCGGCGTCGGGCCCACTGTCGCGGGCGGCGGGCACCTTCGCGGCGAGCGGGATCGTCGCGGTCAGGCGGAACCGCCCGTCCCCCACCGGGCCGGCCTCCAGCGAACCGTCGAGCGAGCTCAGCCGCTCCCGCAGCCCGGCGAGCCCGGAGCCGCCCGGGACCGGCCCGGGGCCCGCCTCGGCCTCCCCGGCACCGGCGCCGTCGTTCTCCATCCGCAGCACGGCCGCGTCCTCCGAGGTGCTCAGCCGGATCACGCAGTGGCTCGGGTCGCCGTGCCGCAGCACATTGGTCGCCGCCTCCCGTACGACCCAGCCCAGCGCGGACTGCACGGGGGCGGGCAGCGACTCGCCGGACTCCCCCGTCACCTCGCACTCGATCCCGGCCGCATCCAGCACGCCACGGGCCCCGGCGAGTTCCGCGCTCAGGTCGGCCTCCCGGTATCCCCGTACGACATCGCGCACCTCCTGCTGCGAGGTACGCGCGATCCGCTGCACCTCGACCATCTGGTCCACCGCCTCCGGTCTGCCACGCTGGGCCAGCTCCACGGCCAGCTCGCTCTTCAGGGCTATGACGGCGAGGTTGCGGCCCATCACGTCGTGGAGGTCCCGCGCGAACCGCAGCCGCTCCTCGGCGACCGCGAGCCGGGCCTGGAGGTCGCGGGCGTCCTCCGCCTGCCACATCACCTTCAGGCTCCAGGCGCTGGGCCGGATGGAGACCAGAGCCATGCCGCTGCCGAAGAACGAGACCGGCACCACCGCCAGCAGCGCCCCGCCCCGGACCCCGGCCGCGGCCAGGACGGCGGCGCTCAGGACCATGAAGGAGGCCGACTGGATGAGGAAGGTCCGGACGGGGACCAGCAGGGTCTGGGTCAGGGCGAACGCGATCGGCGCGTTCATCGCCATGAGGAGCAGCCCGGGTCCGCTGATCCCACCGGTCCCGGCCAGCGCCGCCAGCAGTCCCAGGTCCGCCAGGAGCAGGATCAGCGGGGGCAGTTGGCGTCTGCGGGGAAATTCGGCGATACCGAGATAGTGCTCGTACGACAGGTCCACGTTGCGATTGCTGAGCAGGCACTGGGCGAGGCACACGAGCAGCAGTGCCACGCCCAGCGCGATCGGCAGCGGCGCGTGGCGGATGTCCGTCTTGAAGGCGACCAGCTGCCACGACAGGGTGAATATCCAGGGCATGACCCGGATGGTCCACCGCGAGTAGAGGTCGATCCGCTCCAGCTTGGTGCGCCGCTGCCAGCTGCGGCGCCACCTGCGCACGGGCATCGGCCCACCACGTCCCTTCTCAGCGCCGCGGTTCCCAGCGGAACCGGTGTCGCACAGCAAACACGGCGATCACGGTCCAGGCCAGCCCGGTCGCGGCGGCCATCAGCGGTTCGGAACCATCGGCCCCGCCGAGCCACCCCGTTCGGACGAGCGTCATCACGCCGGTCAGCGGCAGGAGTTCGCAGACCGCCGCCATCCGGTCGGGCATGACCTCCAGTGGGACGAAGAGCCCCGACCCCGTCATCGATATGAAGAACAGCGGAAGGGTGGTCAGCTGCGAGGTCTGGACGGTGCGGGTCACCGCGGAGGTGAGCGCGGCCAGCCCCGCCAGCAGCACGACGCCCAGCAGCAGGCCCGCCAGGAGCAGCTCGGGCCGCCGGGGCGCGGCGAGGCCGAAGAAGGCCGTCCCGGCCACCACGATCACCGCCACCTGCGCCAGAGCGAGCGCGGCAGACGGCAGGGCCGTACCGACCAGGATCTCCGGGTCCGTGACCTCGCCGGTGCGCAGCCGCTTCAGGACCAGGTCCTCGCGCCGGGCCACATAGGCCGAGACCAGGTTCATGTAGACGGCCTGCACCAGCACGATGCCGATGCCGCCGGTGAGCGCCGCCCCGGCGACGCTCAGCCCCGTCCCGTCGAGGACGGACTGCTTCATCGCCGACTTCATCGCCAGCACCATGGCGGCGGGCATCAGCAGGGAGACGAATATCGCCGTCCTGTTCCGGGCGAGCAGGGCGGCCTCGGCCCGCCCCAGGGCGGCCAGCCGGCCCCGGAGCGTCGTCGCCTGTGCGGCCGTTGCGACGGGTGCGGACGGGGCGCTGTCCGGTGCGTTGGTCAGGGTCGTCATGACGCGGTCACCTCTTCCGGCTCCGACGCGCTCTGCGCGATGTCGAGGAATGCTTCTTCGAGCGAGGCCGACCTGGCGTCGAGGCCGAGCAGCCGGACGTCCGACTCCCGGGCCCAGGCCAGCAGTTCGTCCAACGACTCCTGGAGGCGCTGGGTACGGATCTCGATCCGGCCGCCCTCCGCGGCGGCCCGCAGCCCCAGCGGCAGTCTCGCCGCCGTCACTCCGTCCGGGAGCCGGAACCGGATGCGGGCTGGGCGGGCGGCCGTCACCTCGGCCGGGGTGCCCGCCGTCACGACACGGCCCCGGTGCATGATCGCCAGCCGGTCGGCGAGTGACTCGGCCTCCTCCAGGTAGTGCGTGGTGAGGAGCACCGTCGTGCCGCCCTCGCGCAGCTCGCGCACCAGCTCCCAGGTGTCGCGCCGGCCCTCGGCGTCGAGCCCGGTGGTCGGCTCGTCCAGGAACAGCACCTCGGGCCGCCCCAGCAGGGCCAGCGCCAGATCGAGGCGGCGCCGCTCGCCACCGGAGAGCTGTTTGACCCGCACCCGGGCCCGGTGGCCGAGCCCGACCAGCCCCAGCGCCTCGGCGACCGGACGCGCACCGCTGGTGCAGCCCGCCCACATCCGGACCGTCTCGGTGACCGTCAGGTCGGACGGGAAGCCGCCCTCCTGGAGCATCACCCCTATCCGAGGCCGGACGGCGGCCCGCTCGCGGAACGGGTCGTGGCCCAGCACCCGCACGGCACCGGCATCGGGCACGGCCAGCCCCTCCAGCAGTTCGACGGTGGAGGTCTTCCCCGCACCGTTCGTCCCGAGCAGCGCGAAGAGCTCGCCGCGCGCCACCGAGAAGGAGACGCCGGACACCGCCTCGAAGTCGCCGCCGTAGCGCCTCCGCACGCCGTCCGCCTCGATCACGGGGCCGCCTGGGCTCCTGTCGGTCGTGCCCGCAGTTTTCCGGTCGCTGGTCATGCCTACAGATTTCCGCCGGACCACCGCCGGGATCAGTGCGAACTGTCATCACTGCCCATGACAAACGTCATGTGATGAGCGGCACAGCCACGGGAAGGAGAACGGTGGGACGCTGCCCTCGTGATCGCGAAGCTGCAGTGTGTGGTGTTGGACTGCGCCGATGTCGTCGAGTTGTCGCGGTTCTACCAGTCGCTTCTCGGCGGCGTGGTGAACCGGCCGGATCCCCGGTGGTCGCTCGGCGAGGGCTGGGCGACGCTCCACACCGACGACGGGTTCGTGCTGGCCTTCCAGCGCGTGGAGGACCACCGCCCGCCGCGGTGGGCGGACTCCGCCCGCCCCCAGCAGTTCCACCTCGACCTGGGGGTCGAGGACCTGGAACGAACCCAGAAAGACGTCCTCGAACGGGGTGCCACGCTGCTCGACGCAGGGGACGGAAAGCGAAGCCGGCGCATCTTCGCGGACCCGGCGGGACATCCCTTCTGCCTCGTCCGGGACTGACAGGGCACGCCGCAGGGCCGACGGGGAACACCGCGGTCCCGGCAGAGGCAAAGGCCACCACGCGAGCGCGGCCGCCGTCGATCGTCACGAGTCGTGCGGATTACCGGCGGGACGGCAACCCGCACCGCAATACGACGAAGGCCCTGACTGATATCAGCCAGGGCCTTCGCTTCGTTCAAGAGCGGACGACGAGATTCGAACTCGCGACCCTCACCTTGGCAAGGTGATGCTCTACCAACTGAGCCACGTCCGCATTGCTTGCCGCTCATTGTACTCCCCGAAAGGAGAACCGTTGTGCGGCATGTGCATCACTCTACCCGATCCACCGGAGTGGTCGATAAGAGCGATGCGGAGCGGGTGACAGGAATCGCACACTGCGCCTTCCCCCTGGAAGGGAGATGTTCTACTACTGAACTACACCCGCATGCTCCGCGAGGTTTGGCTTTGCGGCCTTGCCCCTCGGCGTGATCCAGACTTTAGCCGATCAGCGGGGGTGCAACGCAAGTCGGTGCCCGCGAGGCCCCCGAAACACCCCGATGCCCCCTCCCGGAACGGCCCCGCCGCCGGGGCGCGCCCCGGCGAGGACCAGGAGCCCGGGCGGCGGACGACGCGCGGCGGGCCCGGGGCTCCGCGCGGAGCCACCGGCGCCGACGGCCGGTCAGCTCGCCTCGCGGAACGCCTCGTAGACCTTCTTGGGAATGCGGCCGCGGGCCGGCACCTCCATCCGGTGCGACCGGGCCCAGGCGCGCACGGCCGCCGGATCGGGGGCGAGCGAGGTGTGCCGGTAGGACGCGGGGACCTTGCCGTGCTTGCCGGCGTTCGACTGCTTCCGCCCCGCCGCCACGTACGGCGCGAGGACCTTGCGCAGTTTCTTCGCATTGGCGGGATTCAGGTCGATCTCGTACGACTTCCCGTCCAGGGCGAAGGAGACCGTTTCCGCCGCGGCTCCCCCGTCGATGTCGTCGGAGAGCGTGACCACTACGCGCTGAGCCACGGATATCGGTCCTTTCCTACGGTATCGGCGCCGTCCTGCGTGCGCCGATGCCGGCCTTCCGGCTGGTAGGCGGATACGGGGCCGGCGGGCTGCCGACCGTTTAGGGCAATGCTGCATTCCCCGGTAATCATTTGTACAGCGGTGGGCACCGCATTGGAAGCCCACGCAAATTACCTGCGCGTGTCAGCCCCGTATGCATACGCTGTCCCCGCATACCCCGCTCATGCATACCTCGTATACGCACCGCGTATACGCACCTCGCATACGGGTCGCCTTCCATGCCTACCAGCGGCTTCCGCGCAACACCGGTGGAGATTCTTTTTGCAGGACTTTCCCCTGCTGTTGTCGCATCCGATATCCGCACGTGATCTACGACTCCTTCCGCGGATCCTTCTGCGACTCCTTCTGCGGCCATCCATATCTACCCGCGTAGAATTTCTGGGCAGGTAGGCTGAGGGGACCTGCGGGGGTCTGGGGAACCCCCCGGAGAAACAGCCGCACCACACCACCACCGGGAGTGCCAGTGGCACGCGTCGTAGTCGACGTCATGCTCAAGCCCGAGATCCTCGACCCGCAGGGACAGGCGGTGCAGCGCGCACTGCCCCGTCTCGGCTTCGAGGGAATCGCGGACGTACGTCAGGGAAAGCGTTTCGAGCTGGAGGTCGAGGGGCCGGTCGATGATGCCGCCCTCAGCCGTATTCACGAGATGGCCGAGACTTTCCTCGCCAACACCGTCATCGAGGACTTCACCGTGAAGGTGGAGAAGGCCGAGGAGTCGAAGTGACTGCTCGTATCGGAGTCGTCACCTTTCCCGGCACGCTCGACGACAAGGACAGCCTTAGGGCCGTACGGGTCGCGGGCGCCGAGCCGGTGTCGCTGTGGCACCGCGACAAGGACCTGCATCAGGTCGACGCGGTCATCCTGGCGGGCGGCTTCTCCTACGGCGACTACCTGCGGGCCGGTGCCATCTCCCGCTTCTCGCCGGTCATGGAGACCGTCATCGAGCAGGCGAAGGCGGGCATGCCCGTCCTCGGCATCTGCAACGGCTTCCAGATCCTGACCGAGGCGCACCTGCTGCCCGGCGCGATGCTGCGCAACAACCACCTGCACTTCATCTGCCGCGACCAGAAGCTGCGCGTCGAGAACGCGGAGACGGCCTGGACCTCGGACTACGCCGCGGGCCAGGAGATCTCCGTACCGCTCAAGAACATGGACGGGCGGTACGTCGCCGACGAGCGCGTGCTCGACGAGCTGGAGGCGGAGGGCCGCGTCGCCTTCCGCTACCTGGACATGAACCCGAACGGCTCGCTGCGCGACATCGCCGGCATCACCAACGCCGCGGGCAATGTCGTCGGCCTGATGCCGCACCCGGAGCACGCCGTCGAGCCGCTGATCGGCACCGGCCGCACCGACGGCCTCGGGTTCTTCACCTCGATCATCAAGAAGCTGGTCAACGCATGAGCCTGGATACGGTCAAGCACGCGGCCGAGACCCCGGACACCGGGCAGCCCTGGAAGGAGCTCGGCCTCAAGGAGGACGAGTACGCCCGGATCCGCGAGATCCTGGGCCGCCGTCCCACCGGCGCCGAGCTCGCCATGTACTCCGTGATGTGGTCCGAGCACTGCTCCTACAAGAGCAGCAAGGTCCACCTCAAGCAGTTCGGCGAGAAGGTCCCCGCCAACGACGCGATGCTCGTCGGCATCGGCGAGAACGCCGGTGTGGTCGACGTCGGCCAGGGGTACGCGGTCACCTTCAAGGTCGAGTCGCACAACCACCCCTCGTACATCGAGCCCTACCAGGGCGCGGCCACCGGCGTCGGCGGCATCGTCCGCGACATCCTCGCCATGGGTGCCCGCCCGGTCGCGGTCGTCGACCCGCTGCGCTTCGGCGCGGCCGACCACCCCGACACCAAGCGCGTCCTGCCCGGTGTCGTCGCGGGCATCGGCGGCTACGGCAACTGCCTGGGCCTGCCGAACATCGGCGGCGAGGTCGTCTTCGACGCCTGCTACCAGGGCAACCCGCTCGTCAACGCCGGCTGCATCGGCGTGATGAAGCACGAGGACATCCACCTGGCCAAGGCCTCCGGCCCCGGCAACAAGGTGATCCTCTACGGCGCCCGCACCGGCGGCGACGGCATCGGCGGCGTCTCCGTGCTGGCCTCGGAGACCTTCGAGTCGACCGGCCCGGCCAAGCGCCCCGCCGTCCAGGTCGGCGACCCGTTCCAGGAGAAGCTCCTCATCGAGTGCACCCTGGAGATCTTCCAGGAGAAGCTGGTCGCGGGCATCCAGGACCTCGGCGGCGCCGGGCTCTCCTGCGCCACCTCCGAGCTGGCCTCGGCCGGCTCCGGCGGTATGCGCGTCGAGCTGGACACCGTGCCGCTGCGCGACTCCTCGCTCTCGCCGGAGGAGATCCTCATGAGCGAGTCGCAGGAGCGCATGTGCGCGATCGTCGAGCCGCAGCACGTGGACCGCTTCCTGGAGATCTGCGAGAAGTGGGACGTCATCGCCACCGTCATCGGTGAGGTGACCGAAGGCTCCCAGCTGGAGATCTTCTGGCACGGCGAGCAGATCGTGGACGTGCCGCCGCGGTCCGTCGCCCACGAGGGCCCGACGTACCACCGCCCGTTCGCCCGCCCCTCGTGGCAGGACGCGCTCCAGGCCGACGACGCCGGCAAGCTGGCCCGTCCGGCCGACGGCGCGGAGCTGCGCGAGCAGGTCCTCAGGCTGGTCTCCTCCCCGAACCAGGCGTCGAAGTCCTGGATCACCGACCAGTACGACCGGTTCGTGCAGGGCAACACCGTGCTCGCGATGCCCGAGGACGCCGGCATGGTCCGGATCGACGAGGAGTCGAACCTGGGCGTGGCCATGGCGACCGACGGCAACGGCCGGTACGCCAAGCTCGACCCGTACACCGGCGCGCAGCTGGCGCTGGCGGAGTCGTACCGCAACGTGGCCGCCTCCGGCGCGAAGCCGCTCGCGATCTCGGACTGCCTGAACTTCGGTTCGCCGGAGGACCCGGACGTGATGTGGCAGTTCGCCGAGGCCACCCGTGGTCTGGCGGACGGCTGCCTGGAGCTGGGGACGCCGGTCACCGGCGGCAACGTCTCGCTGTACAACCAGACCGGTGAGACGGCGATCCACCCGACGCCGGTCGTGGCCGTGCTCGGTGTGATCGACGACGTCAACCGGCGTACGCCGGTCGCCTTCGCGAAGGAGGGCCAGCTCCTCTACCTGCTGGGCGACACGCACGAGGAGTTCGGCGGCTCGGCCTGGTCCGAGGTCATCCACGGGCACCTCGGCGGCATGCCGCCCAAGGTGGACCTGGCCCGCGAGAAGCTGCTCGCCAAGATCCTGATCTCGGCCTCCCGCGACGGCATGATCGACGCGGCGCACGACCTCTCCGACGGCGGTCTGGTCCAGGCGGTCACCGAGTCCTGCCTGCGC
This sequence comes from Streptomyces sp. NPDC092952, assembly GCF_044754785.1. Classification (NCBI taxonomy): domain Bacteria; kingdom Bacillati; phylum Actinomycetota; class Actinomycetes; order Kitasatosporales; family Streptomycetaceae; genus Streptomyces; species Streptomyces sp. NPDC092952. The sequence goes on from NZ_JBIVPT010000003.1 coordinate 43,311, forward strand.
GGCGGGAAGGGTGCCCGGCTGGTCGTGCCGGACGGGCTGTCCGCGTTCACCTTCCTCTTCTCCGAGTCGGCGGGGCGCGCGGTCGTCTCCGTGCCGCGGAGCGAGGAGCTGCGGTTCAACGACATGTGCGGGGCGCGGGGTCTGCCCGTCACCCGGATCGGTGTCGTGGACGGCGAGGAGATCGAGGTCCAGGGCGAGTTCGGCATCCCGCTGAGCGAGCTGCGCACCGCGCACGAGGAGACCATCCCGGGTCTGCTCGCCTGATCCGCGTCCGTTCCTGACGGCTACGGCCCCGCCCCTCTCCGGGGGTGGGGCCGTACGCGTAGGGACGTTCAGCGGTGGAGCGGCGCGGGCACGGGCGCCTGCGGGTCCTCCTGGTCCTGCGGGTCCTGGCGGTCCTGGTGGTCCTGATGGGACGGCAGCCGGGTCGCCAGTACGGCCGCCAGGAGCATCAGCCCGGTGGCGGTCCAGAAGACCACGTTCGTCGACGTGACGAAGGCGTCCAGCGCCTGGCGGCGGGCGTCGCCGGTCAGCCGGCCGATGCCGCTGGTCATGCCGCCGGGTCCGCGGGCCGCGTAGACCCTGCTGAGCACGGTTCCGAAGAGCGCGGCGCCCAGCGCGCCGCCGAGGGTCTGGAAGAACCGGACGCCGGTGGTGGCCACGCCCAGCTGCTCGGCGGGGGCGACGTCCTGGACCAGCTGGATCAGCTGTCCCACGAGCTGTCCGAAGCCGATGCCCATCAGCAGCAGCGCGGTGCGGACCGTCCAGAGGCTGGTGTCCGTGGCGAGCGTGGCGAGCAGCGCCAGGGCGGCGGAGGCGCTGAGGGTGCCGCTGACGACGAAGGCCTTCTGCGACCAGCCGGCCGCGGTCAGCCGGTCGGAGAGCAGTCCGACGCCCGCCATGCCGATGGCCATCGGGACCAGGTAGAGCCCGGCCGACGAGGCGCCGATCCCCCGGACGACCTGGAGGTAGATCATCACGTAGACCATCGAGCCCATCATGGCCGCGCCGACCAGTCCCTGGACGGCGAAGCCGTACCGGATGCCGCGGATCCTGAACAGGCCGGGCGGCAGCACCGGTTCGGCGGCGGTGGCCTGGCGGCGTACGAAGAGGGCGAGCGCGGCAACGGACGCCAGGACGAGACCGATGACCTGCGGGGACGTCCAGGCGTACTCCTTTCCTCCCCACTCGGTGACCAGCAGCAGCATGGTGGAGAAGGCCGCCGCGAGTCCGGCGCCCAGGAAGTCGATCGCACGGCGGGTGGTCCGTGCGGGCAGCCTCAGCACCCGGACCGCCGCGGCCAGGACGGCGAGGCCGACCGGCAGGTTGACGTAGAAGATCCACCGCCAGTCGGCGTGGTCGGCGAGGGTCCCGCCGAGCCACGGCCCGAGCGCCATCCCCGCCCCCGCGACGATCCCGCCGACGCTGCCGCCCTTGCCGCCGCTGCCGCCGTCCTCCTTCGCGGGGTCCCTGAGCTCGCGCAGCACGACCATGGTGACGCTCATCAGTCCGCCGCCGCCGACGCCCTGGAGCGCCCGGGCGGCGATCAGCCAGCCCATGGAGCCGGCCATTCCGCACAGCGCCGACCCGGCGAGGAAGGAGGCGACGGCCCCGATGAAGACCTGCTTGGCACCGAGTACGTCGCAGAGCTTCCCGTACAGCGGCAGCGCCGCGGTCGCGGCGAGCTGGTAGGCGGCGATCAGCCAGGGGATCTTGTCGATGCCGTGCACCGGGTCGAGGTCCCTGACGATCGGCACGGTCGCCGCCGAGACGATGTTCGTGTCGAGCACGGCCAGCAGGATCGTGGCGATGCAGAGCACGAACCCGATGGTGCGCCGACGGTCGGTCATGACGGTTGGTCCGGGTGCGGACATGACGGATTCCCCCCTCCGGGCGGCGTGGCGCCGCCGTGGCAGGGCACCACCATGACGCAAGAAAATATAGTGAGTCAAGAATTAATCTTGGCTCAAGATTCATCCTGGTACAGTACTGCCATGACCGAGGGGATGAGCCTGCGGGAGCGCAAGAAGCTCCAGACGCGGCACCGCCTGCTGGCCGCGGCCGGCGAACTCTTCACCGAGCGCGGCTTCGACAACGTCTCGGTCGCCGAGATCGCGGAAGCGGCCGAAGTCTCGAAGATGACCGTCTTCAACTACTTCGCCAGCAAGGAGGACCTGGTCCTCTCCCCCCTGGCGGAGCACGTCGGCGACGTCGCGCGCGTCGTCCGGGAACGGGCCCCCGGCGAGTCCGCCCTGACGGCCGTGCTCGGGCAGTTCCTGGCCGGGGTGGCGGGCCGCGACCCCTCGATCGGGATGAGCGACGCGCCGGTTCCGCTCGGTGTGCGCCGGCTGATCGTGGAGACCCCGGCCCTGCTCACCCGGGCGCACGCGTTCTCCATGCGCTCCTTCGACCTGCTCGCCGAAGCCCTGGTCGAGGAGGGCGAGGAGCCGCACATTGCCCGGATCGCGGCCGCCCAGCTGATCGCCACCCGCAACAGCCTGATCCACGCGAACCAGGTCCGGCTGCTGGCGGGCGAGCCGGCGGACACGATCGCGCCGGACGCCGTCGCGCTGGCCGAGCGCGGTTTCGGCCTGCTCGCCACCGGCCTGGCCGACTTCGCGGTCCGGCCTCCGGAGCACGAGGACGCCCGGACCCCGTGACCCCGCGGCCCCGAAACCCCGGCCACGGCCCGCCGGACACGCCCTAAGCTCCCGGTCATGCAGCCGCCCCGGAAACGCGCCCGCCGCTACGACCCGGCCAGGACCCGCGCCGCGGTCCTCGCCCAGTTCGCCCAGGTACGGGAAGCCGTACGCACCCTGACGCCCGAACAGCTCGCCCGGCCCACCCGGCTCGGCGACTGGACCGTGCGTGACCTGGCCGCCCACCTCACGCTGGCGGTCTCGGCCGTCCCGCGCTCCCTGGAGCTGCCGGAACCCGCCGCGGGGACCCCGGTCCTGGCGCTCGTCGAGTGGCCGTTGGCCACCGCGGACCTGGCGGCCGGCATCGCCGACGACACCAAGAGGCTCGCCCTGGACCACCCCGACCTGGAGGCGATGTACGCGCGGACCGCGGAGCGGTTCGACGAGGTGCTGCCCGGGGCCGACGGCGAACGGCTGCTGCCGACGCGGGTCGGGGCGATGCGGCTGGCCGACTTCCTCGTCACCCGCACCGTCGAGCTGGTCGTGCACACCGACGACCTGAACGAGGCGACCGGGCTCGACATCCCGTACGACCGGCAGGCGCTCGCCGCCTGCACCCGGCTGCTCGCCGACGCCCTCGCGCAGAAGGCGCCCGGCGGCTCCGTCGAGGTGCGCGTGCCGCCGTTCGCGGTCGTCCAGTGCGTACCGGGCCCCCGGCACACCCGCGGCACCCCGCCCAACGTCGTCGAGACCGACCCGCTCACCTGGATCCGGCTCGCCACCGGGCGTACGGAGTGGACGCGGGCCCTCGACGGGGCGGAGGTCGACGCCAGCGGGGAGCGGGCCGACCTCGCCGCGCTGCTGCCCCTGATGGGCTGAGCGAGGCCCCGGGGGAACCGGCGCACGGGCCGCGCCGTCCCAGCACCATGCGCACCCGACGAACAGCCCCGCCCCCGGGAACGGCCGCGGCCGCTCTCGCGTCCCTCGCCCTGCTCACCCTCACCGCCTGCGGCACCGGGCGGACGGACGGCGCCGGAGCGGCCGGTGCCGTCGCGCCCTCCGCCTCCCCCGCCACCCCGCTGACCGGCACCGTCTGGACCGTCGCGTCCCTGAGGTCCGGCCCGGACGCCCCGCACCGGCCCCTGCCCACCGGCGCGGAGGGGGAGGCCCGGCTGACCTTCGGCGAGGACGGCTCCGTCCACGGCACCCTGGGCTGCAACTCGGTCCGCGGCACGGCGAGGATCAGCGGCTCCACCGTCACCTTCGGCCCGCTGGAAAGCACCAAGATGATGTGTCCCGACCCACGGATGGAACTGGAGCGCGCCGTGTCGGCGATCCTGGACGGCCGAACGACGTACCGGACCGGTCCGCGCACCCTCACCCTCACCGCGGCGGACGGCAGGGCGTTCACCGCCACGGCCGGGAAAGCCGCCACCACCGCTCCCTGAGCCCCCGGCCCGGACATCGCGATGTGAGGCTCGCCACGAAACGCGCGTTCGGTCGGACCCCGCGCCGGACCTCCGGACGCCTCACCGAGCGCCACCACCCCACCCCGCCGCCCCCGAGGATCGGCTGGCCGGAACTCGACGGTAACCGGGCCCTGATCCGGGCGCTCACCGCCCCGTGGCCCGATCGAACCCCCTTCCGCCACCGACCGGATGTCACGCGGAGTGACTGACCGGAAGGGGGGCGGGACCGGTGTCCGGACCGCTTCCCCGGTGGTCCGGCCCGCTGTCCCGAATTCGGACCAGTGGTCGATCTCGCCTACACTCAGTGGCGTGCCTCGTGGTGATGGACGACTCAACCACGACCTGCTCCCCGGAGAGAAAGGCCCCCAGGACGCATGCGGCGTCTTCGGTGTCTGGGCTCCGGGCGAAGAGGTCGCCAAGCTCACCTATTTCGGACTGTATGCCCTGCAGCACCGTGGACAGGAGTCCGCGGGCATCGCAGTGAGCAACGGGTCGCAGATCCTGGTCTTCAAGGACATGGGACTGGTCTCGCAGGTCTTCGACGAAACGTCTCTGGGATCGCTCCAGGGCCATATCGCGGTCGGTCATGCCCGCTACTCCACCACCGGTGCCTCGGTGTGGGAGAACGCGCAGCCGACGTTCCGTGCCACCGCGCACGGCTCGATCGCCCTGGGTCACAACGGCAATCTGGTCAATACGGCCCAGCTCGCCGAGATGGTCGCCGAGCTGCCCCGCAGGGACGGCCGCGCCACCCAGGTCGCCGCGACGAACGACACCGATCTGGTGACCGCCCTGCTCGCCGGCCAGACCGGGGAGGACGGTGAGCCGCTCACCATCGAACAGGCCGCCGCGAAGGTGCTCCCCGATGTGCGGGGCGCCTTCTCCCTCGTCTTCATGGACGAGCACACCCTCTACGCCGCCCGTGACCCGCAGGGCATCCGCCCGCTCGTCCTCGGCCGACTGGAGCGCGGCTGGGTGGTGGCCTCCGAGTCCGCCGCCCTCGACATCTGCGGCGCCAGCTTCGTCCGCGAGATCGAGCCGGGCGAGCTCGTCGCCATCGACGAGAACGGCCTGCGCACCTCGCGGTTCGCGGAAGCGAAGCCGAAGGGCTGCGTCTTCGAGTACGTCTACCTGGCCCGCCCCGACACCGACATCGCCGGGCGCAACGTCTACCTCTCCCGGGTGGAGATGGGCCGCAGGCTCGCCGCCGAGGCCCCGGTCGAGGCCGACCTGGTGATAGCGACGCCGGAGTCCGGCACGCCCGCCGCCATCGGATACGCGGAGGCCAGCGGCATCCCGTTCGGTGCCGGACTGGTGAAGAACGCCTACGTCGGCCGCACCTTCATCCAGCCCTCCCAGACCATCCGGCAGCTGGGCATCCGCCTCAAGCTCAACCCGCTGCGCGAGGTCATCAAGGGCAAGCGCCTGGTGGTCGTCGACGACTCGATCGTCCGCGGCAACACCCAGCGCGCGCTGGTCCGGATGCTCCGCGAGGCCGGTGCCGCCGAGATCCACATCCGGATCTCGTCCCCGCCGGTCAAGTGGCCCTGCTTCTTCGGGATCGACTTCGCGACCCGCGCCGAGCTGATCGCCAACGGCATGTCCGTCGAGGAGATCGGCACGTCGATGGGTGCCGACTCGCTCGCGTACATCTCGCTCGACGCCATGGTCGAGGCGACGACGATCGCCAAGCCGGACCTCTGCCGCGCCTGCTTCGACGGCGAGTACCCGATGGAGCTCCCCGACCCCGAGCTGCTCGGCAAGCAACTGCTGGAGACCGAGCTGGCGGCAGGCCCGGCGGCGACCGCGGCGTCCGACGCGCTGCGCCGCCCGTGACGGCTCCGCCGTACACCCCCGGCCACCAGCCCCGTATCTCCACACGAAAGATCCCAGGCCATGTCTGAGACAACAGGTGCTTCCTACGCGGCAGCGGGCGTCGACATCGAGGCCGGCGACCGCGCCGTCGAGCTGATGAAGGAGTGGGTGAAGAAGACGCAGCGCCCCGAGGTCGCGGGCCTCGGCGGCCTCGGCGGCTTCGCCGGCCTCTTCGACGCCTCGGCGCTCAAGCGCTACGAGCGTCCGCTGCTCGCCTCCGCCACCGACGGCGTCGGCACCAAGGTCGACCTCGCCCGCAAGATGGGCGTGTACGACACCATCGGCCACGACCTCGTCGGCATGGTCGTCGACGACCTGGTCGTCTGCGGCGCCGAACCGCTCTTCATGACCGACTACATCTGCGTCGGCAAGGTGCACCCCGAGCGGGTCGCGTCGATCGTCAAGGGCATCGCCGAGGGCTGCGTCCTCGCGGGCTGCTCCCTGGTCGGCGGCGAGACGGCCGAGCACCCCGGCCTCCTCGGCCCGGACGACTTCGACGTCGCCGGTGCCGGTACGGGCGTGGTCGAGGCCGACCGGCTGCTGGGCCCGGACCGTATCCGCAAGGGTGACGTGGTGATCGCCATGGCGTCCTCCGGACTTCACTCCAACGGGTACTCGCTGGTCCGGCACGTGGTCTTCGACCGGGCCGGCTGGTCGCTGGACCGCCAGGTCGAGGAGTTCGGCCGCACGCTGGGCGAGGAGCTGCTGGAGCCCACCCGGATCTACTCGCTGGACTGCCTGGCACTCACCCGTACCACCGAGGTGCACGGCTTCAGCCACGTCACCGGCGGCGGCCTGGCCAACAACCTGGCCCGGGTCATCCCGGACGGTCTGCACGCCCGGGTCGACCGCTCCACCTGGACGCCCGGCGCGGTCTTCGACCTGGTCGGCCGCACCGGACAGGTCGAGCAGCTGGAGCTGGAGAAGACGCTGAACATGGGCGTCGGCATGATCGCGATCGTCCCGGCCGACTCCGTGGACGCCGCCCTCACGACGCTGGCCGACCGCGGGGTCGACTCCTGGGTCGCGGGCGAGATCGTCGAGCGCGGGGAGCACACCTCGGGCGCCGAGCTCTTCGGCGGATACGCCCGCTAGGAACGGGACCGGCCCCCGGGCCGCCCGGACCCACGATGTCCGTCACTCCCCCGACCGCCGTACGGCCGACAGGCCCGGCGGCCGGGGGACAGCGGAAGCCGTTCACCCGCCCCGGACCGGAGCAACACAGAACCCGGTCCGGGACAGGCCCGGACCGGGTTGATGTGTCAGCGCGAGGTCAAGCGCCGCGGCGCTGTGACGACGGACCGGACTTGTCGTCCTCGTCCTCGTCCTCGTCGTCGTTGTACAGATCCGCGTACTGTGCGTACGGGTCATCCTCCTCGTCGTCCTCGAACGGCTCCGCGTTCGGTGGCTGACTAGAAGGTGATGCGCCCAGCTCATTGGCCAGACGCGACAGGTCAGTCCCGCCGGTGCTGTACTTCAGCTGGCGGGCGACCTTGGTCTGCTTGGCCTTTGCCCGGCCGCGCCCCATGGCTCGACCCCCTCGGTGACGGGGCTCGACGGCCCCAGAGTCTTGACACGCGTTCATGTTTCAGGACGGACTCTCGGCTGAGAGACCGCGCCCGTAGGGCTTCAACGGTACCTGCTTCCGTGGCCATACGGTACGCCGCCCGCATCACGCGCCCCGGAAGCAGACCTGCGAGGAGCCCCGTCCTCGCTGGTCAACTGCGATTTTAACCTCTTCTTGGCATACGACCCGCCGACCGGCGTGAGTCTTCTCTCGCCGGCCGGCGGGCCGGTGGACCACAGGTGTCACGGAGGGTGTCGCGATCGTGTCGCGACACTCGGTGCGGACGCGGGGTGACGCGTCCGGCACCGTCAGCGGCGGCGGGCCTCGGCCATCCGCTGCTCGGCGATCCGGTCGGCCGCCTCGGCCGGCGGGATGCCGTCCTCCTTCGCACGTGCGAATATCGCCAGCGTGGTGTCGAAGATCTTCGACGCCTTGGCACGGCACCGGTCGAAGTCGAAGCCGTGCAGTTCGTCGGCGACCTGGATGACCCCGCCCGCGTTCACCACGTAGTCGGGTGCGTACAGGATCGACCGGTCGGCGAGGTCCTTCTCCACGCCGGGGTGCGCGAGCTGGTTGTTGGCCGCGCCGCACACCACCTTCGCGGTGAGCACCGGGATGCTCTCGTCGTTCAGCGCGCCGCCCAGTGCGCACGGGGCGTAGATGTCGAGGCCCTCGGTACGGATCAGCGCGTCGGTGTCCGCGGCGACCGCGACCTCGGGGTGGCGCTCGGTGATCCGGCGCACGGACTCCTCGCGGACATCCGTGATCACGACCTCCGCACCGTCCGAGAGCAGGTGCTCGACCAGGTGGTGCCCGACCTTGCCGACGCCGGCGACCGCCACTTTTCGGCCACGCAGCGTCGGGTCGCCCCAGAGGTGCTGGGCGGAGGCCCGCATGCCCTGGAAGACCCCGTAGGAGGTGAGCACCGACGAGTCGCCGGCACCGCCGTTCTCCGGCGAGCGGCCGGTGGTCCAGCGGCACTCGCGGGCGACCACGTCCATGTCGGTGACGTACGTGCCGACGTCGCAGGCCGTCACGTAACGCCCGCCGAGGGAGGCCACGAACCGGCCGTAGGCCAGCAGCAGCTCCTCCGACTTGATCCGCTCGGGGTCGCCGATGATGACGGCCTTGCCGCCACCGTGGTCGAGCCCGGCCAGGGCGTTCTTGTACGACATGCCGCGCGCGAGGTTCAGCGCGTCCGCGACGGCCTCCGCCTCGGAGGCGTACGGGTAGAAACGGGTGCCGCCGAGGGCCGGGCCCAGGGCGGTGGAATGGAGGGCGATGACGGCTTTGAGCCCGCTGGCCCGGTCCTGGCAGAGCACGACTTGTTCGTGGCCCCCCTGCTCCGAGTGGAACAGGGTCTGCAGAACGTCGACGGGCACGCCGGTCACATCGGTCACTGTGGTGACTCCCAAGTACGAAGCGGCGACGACCCTCCTGAAGGTGGGGAGGGTCGCGGTCGGGCCGGCACGGCCGGTCCGACCGGGCACGAGCGTATGTCCTGCGGGGACGCGGATCGGCCGTGGTGCCCGGGATCACCCCCCTGCGGAGTACGGGCGTGACACGATCTGCTGCATGTCGGTGGTGTCTTCGGTGCTCGTCCCGTATGCGGCCTATCTCCGGGTGTACGAGCCGCTGGCCGCCTTCCCGGAACCCGAGCGCGCGCACTGGGCGCGGTACGCGGGGCGGCCCGGGACGCCCACGGTCCAGGACGAACTGCGCCGTTCGCTGGCCGACTTGGCGGCCACCCCGCCCGCCGTCGTACCGGCGCACGAGAGCGGGGACGCGTTCGTCGCGGAGGTCGACGGGGTGGTGTGCGTCTGCCCGTGGCGGACCCGGCTGCGCGGCTGGCTGGCGATGGAGGGGCTGACCGAGCTGTTCCCCGCGCCGGTGCTCGACGCGGTGCTGCCGCCGGTGGTGCGCGGGCAGGCGATGGCGGACCACGAGCGGTGGGCGGAGCGGAATCCGGACGCCCGGCCGTGGATCCGTACCGCGCTGTGGCAGGTGCCGGTGCGGTGGTTCGTGCTCTTCTCCGACGAGGAGCGGGAGCACACGGCGGGCGGGGACGGGGCGGTGCCGGTGCTGCGGTACCGGACGCCGATGGTGCAGGCCCGCCGCCGGCTGGCCCGCGGGCTGAAGGCGCTGCGGGAGTCGATGGCGGAGGGCCCGCTGACCGAGGGACTCGTCGACGTGGGGCGCTGGCTGGAGGAGTTCCATCCGCGGGCGCTGGTCGAGCTGGACTACGGCGGCCTGGTGCACGCGCTCCCGGCGGAGCATCTGGCCTCGGACCGGTCGGCGGCCGACGTGGCGGAGGGCATCGCGGCGCTGCGGGCCGGGGACGCCGAGGCGGCGAGCGAGGCGTACGGGCGGCTGGCCGAGCGCTGGCGTGCGGTGAGGGACCGTCAGTTCGCGAACTGACGGTCGGCGGACGTGCGGGCGCGGAGCGGCCCTGTCGGGGCGTGGACGGCCGTGGACGGCCGTGGGTGGGCCTTCGGGCGGGCCGACATCCGCAGGTGTCGACGTGTTCACTGTGATCAGTGAGGCTGAAGAGGCAGAATCACACTTCTGTGGCTCCAGGACCTACGTCCCGAACCGGGCCTTTGACTCAAGCGTGATGGACGGCACTAAATGGGCTCTTGCGCCGTTCCCCACCCCTCATGCCAAAATAGGACAAGGAGCCCGGGGCGGGTTCTCTCCGTCCAACTAAGGGCGGATTGCTCTGCATTGCGCGCTATGGGGGGTCTGATGGCTCCTGATCGCTCTGTGACTGATCGTCACTGCGGGGTGACTGTCCGCTATGGCATGGTCCATCGGCTTCCGTCGCTGATGAACACCTGGGAGGGCAATTCCATCGGTTTGGCCGACGTGGCTGGACGGATGGTGTAGTTGTAGTGCCGAGGACAAGCCGTTCGTCCTATAACCGACTCGGCCCGCGTCCGCCATTTCGGGCAACGCGGGTCAAGGTGCAGAATTTAGAGGAAAGAACCGAGATGGTTCGGTTCTCCCGAGGAGGCCGCTCATGACCGCTCGCACCCCTGATGCCGAGCCGCTGCTGACCCCGGCTGAGGTTGCCACGATGTTCCGCGTGGACCCGAAGACGGTTACCCGTTGGGCCAAGGCCGGCAAGCTCACGTCCATCCGCACGCTCGGTGGACACCGCCGGTACCGCGAGGCAGAGGTCCGCGCACTGCTTGCGGGTATCCCGCAGCAGCGCAGCGAGGCCTGACACACCCCCTGCCACGCCGCTACATCCGGGCCCTCCGAGTCCCCCAACTCGTACGGGCCCACCCATAGCTCCACATGACGGGCGCCTGCCCCAACGGGCGCCATACCCGTGAAATACGGGTGCGTCGTTCGATCGCGCTGGACTCCGCCGGGTCCAGCGCGATCTTTTTTTGCCCGCACGGTCACCGGACGCCCCGGCCGCCGGAGCGTCCGGCAGGGGGCCTTCAGGGCCGCCACAGCAAACCGTGCGCCCTGTTTTCGATCGGATCGAGTGCAGGCTTGAGCGAGTCTGTTCGGGAGTGTTCCGGCTCGACCGAGGAGGCCGGGGCGGGCCGTCAGGAATGTTCTCCGGGCGCCCTTGCCCAGGCGGTGCAATTGCACATATTAAATTCGCCAGTTGTAGGACGGGTGTAAGGTCCACCCTCCGCAAAACTCATTGAGTGACTCGCGTCACACGGTCGGAGTCCCGTCGTGTACGAGCCTGCCACCACGAAGAGGTGGATCGGGGAGCCATTGGTCACCGACCCGCAGGACTTTCGTCCTTGGCGCGCGGAAGGCCCGCCCCAGGCCCCTGTGGGCGCGTTCGGCGGTTCGGGGCGGAATCCGGCACGGCGACCCGCCACGGGCCCCAGGACGAGCCACAGGGGTGCGCACACAGAACTGCGGGGCCCACGGGACCGCACGGAGGGCACAGAGGGCTCACAGGAGCACGCCGGGCCCGGGACGCGGGACGTACGCCGGGGGCCGCGCGCCATGACCCCCGTCCGGCCGGAGCGGCGGAACCCGCGGCCGAACACGCGAAAGCCCGGATCCAGAAGGATCCGGGCTTTCGTTACTGCGGTCCTGACGGGATTTGAACCCGCGGCCTCCACCTTGACAGGGTGGCGAGCACTCCAAACTGCTCCACAGGACCAGGTTTTTCGCTTCGGCCTTTCGGCTGGCTGCGAGATCAGACTGTACAGCAGGTCAGAGGGTCAGGTCGAACTCACCGATGGTGGCGGTCCGGTCACGGCCAAAACAGCACGCGCGGTCGGTGCCCACGCCCGTTCCGAGCCCCTCCCGCGCCCCGGTGACGCCCCTCGGCGACGGCCCCGGCGACAGCCCCCGGAGCCGCCCCCGCCCGGGGTCAGGGGGCCGCCGCGTCGATCGCCTTCACGATCCGCTTGTCGGAGACCGGGTACGCGGTGCCCAGGGCGTGGGCGAAGTAGCTCACCCGCAGCTCCTCGATCATCCAGCGGATCTCCAGGACCTCCTGAGGTACCGGCCTGCCCTGCGGCAGCTGTTCGAGCAGCCAGGCGTACTCGTCCTGCATCTCGTGGACCTTCTCCATGCGCGTGGTGTCGCGCTGGGCGGCGGTCGGCATCTGCTGGAGCCGGCGGTCCACGGCGACCAGATAGCGCATCAGGTCGGGCAGCCTGCGCAGACCGGTCTTCGTGACGAAGCCGGGCGGCACGAGGGCGGCGAGCTGGTCGCGGGCGTCGGTGACGTTGTCGACCAGGACCAGGCTGTTGGTGGCCTTCAGCCGCCGTTCGCAGGACTGCCAGGCGGCCAGAACCTGCTGGACCTGCTTCACCGTGTGCTCGGTCAGCGCGACGAGGTCGGTGCGCACCTTGTCGTACAGCTTCCGGAACGACTCCTCGTCCCAGGCCGGGCCGCCGTGGACGCCAATCAGCCGGTCGGCCGCCGCCGTCGCGCAGTCCTCGAAGAGCGCCTGCACGGAGCCGTGCGGGTTGCGGGAGAGGGCCAGCTTCTGCTGGTTGGTCAGCTGGTCGGAGACGAACTTGGCCGGGTTCACCGGCACGTTCAGCATGATCAGCTTCCGGGTGCCCAGCCACATCGCCTGCCGCTGCTCGGCGTCGGTGTCGAAGAGCCGTACGGCGACGGTGTCGCCCTGGTCGACCAGGGCCGGGTACGCCTTCACCGGCTGACCGGCCCGGCGGGTCTCGAAGACCTTGTTCAGCGTCCCGATCGTCCAGTCCGTGAGGCCCGAGCGCTCGATCGACTCGCCCGAGGGGCCGGCGGTGGCCGCGGCGGCCTTGGAGAGCGCCTGACGGGCCTTCGGGCGCAGCTGGAGCTTCAGCGCCTCCAGGTCCTTGTCCTCGGCCAGCCTGCGGCGCCGCTCGTCGACGATCCGGAACGTGATCTTCAGGTGGTCCGGCACCCGGTCCAGGTCGAAGTCGTCGGCCGTGACCGGGACGCCGACCATCCGCTGGAGCTCCCGGGCCAGCGTCACCGTGAGCGGTTCCTGGAGCGGTACGGCCCGGTCGAGGAACTTGTCGGCGTAGTTCGGCGCGGGGACGTAGTGGCGGCGGATCGGCTTGGGCAGCGAGCGGATCAGCTCCGTGACCACCTCCTCCCGCAGGCCGGGGATCTGCCAGTCGAAGCCCTCGGCGGTGACCTGGTTGAGAACCTGGAGCGGGACGTGGACGGTCACCCCGTCGGCGTCCGCGCCCGGCTCGAACTGGTACGTCACCTTGAACTTGAGCTTCCCCTGGCGCCAGGAGTCCGGGTAGTCGTCCTTGGTGACGGCGCCGGCCTTCTCGTTGATGAGCATCGAGCGCTCGAAGTCCAGCGCGTCCGGCTCGTCCCGGCGCTTGTGCTTCCACCAGGAGTCGAAGTGCGCCCCGGAGACCACGTGCTCGGGGATGCGCTGGTCGTAGAAGTCGAAGAGCGTCTCGTCGTCGACCAGGATGTCGCGGCGGCGGGCGCGGTGCTCCAACTCCTCGACCTCGCCGAGGAGTTTGCGGTTGTCGTGGAAGAACTGGTGGTGCGTCCGCCAGTCGCCCTCGACCAGGGCGTTGCGGATGAACAGGTCGCGGGAGGTATCGGCGTCGATACGGCCGAAATTGATCTTGCGCTGGGCGATGATCGGCACCCCGTAGAGCGTGACCCGCTCGTACGCCATCACCGCCGCCTGGTCCTTCTCCCAGTGCGGCTCGCTGTAGGTGCGCTTGAGGAGGTGCTGCGCCAGCGGCTCGATCCACTCCGGCTCGACCTTGGCGTTGACCCGGGCCCACAGCCGGGACGTCTCGACCAGCTCGGCCGACATCAGGAACCGGGGCTGCTTCTTGAAGAGCGCCGAGCCCGGGAAGATCGCGAACTTGGCACTCCGCGCACCCAGGTACTCGTTCTTCTCGGTGTCCTTCAGCCCGATGTGCGAGAGCAGCCCGGAGAGCAGCGAGACGTGCACCGCCTGCTCCGGCGCGTCCTCCTCGTTCAGGTGGATGCCCAGCTGCTTGGCGACCGTGCGGAGCTGGGAGTAGATGTCCTGCCATTCGCGGATGCGCAGGAAGTTCAGGTACTCCTGCTTGCACATCCGGCGGAAGCTGGAGGAGCCGCGCTCCTTCTGCTGCTCGCGGACGTACCGCCACAGGTTGAGGAACGCCAGGAAGTCGGAGGTCTCGTCCTTGAAGCGGGCGTGCTGCTGGTCGGCCTGGGTCTGCTTCTCGGAGGGCCGCTCGCGCGGGTCCTGGATGGAGAGCGCGGACGCGATGACCATGACCTCGCGGACGCAGCCGTTGCGGTCGGCCTCGATGACCATGCGGGCCAGGCGCGGATCGACGGGGAGCTGCGAGAGCTTCCGGCCGAGCTCGGTGAGCCGCTGCCCCTTCTTCCCCTCCCGGGGGGACTTCTCCTCCAGGTCCAGCGCGCCGAGCTCCTGGAGGAGCTGGATGCCGTCGCGGATGTTGCGGTGGTCCGGCGGGTCGATGAAGGGGAACTTCTCGATGTCGCCGAGCCCGGCCGCGATCATCTGGAGGATGACGGAGGCGAGGTTGGTGCGGAGGATCTCCGGGTCGGTGAACTCCGGCCGGGTCAGGAAGTCGTCCTCCGAGTACAGCCGGATGCAGATGCCGTCCGACGTACGGCCGCAGCGGCCCTTGCGCTGGTTGGCGCTGGCCTGCGAGATCCGCTCGATCGGCAGCCGCTGGACCTTGGTGCGGTGGCTGTAGCGGGAGATGCGGGCGGTGCCCGGGTCGATCACGTACTTGATGCCGGGGACGGTCAGCGAGGTCTCGGCGACGTTGGTCGCGAGCACGATCCGCCGCCCGGTGTGGCGCTGGAACACCCGGTGCTGCTCGGCGTGCGAGAGCCGGGCGTACAGCGGGAGCACCTCGGTGTGCCGGAGGTTCCGCTTGTTCAGCGCGTCCGCGGTGTCCCGGATCTCGCGCTCGCCGGAGAGGAAGACCAGGACGTCGCCGGGCCCCTCGGACTGGAGCTCGTCGACGGCCTCGCAGATCGCGGTGATCTGGTCCCGGTCGGCGTCGTCGCCCTCCTCCTCCAGGAGCGGGCGGTAGCGCACCTCGACCGGGTAGGTGCGTCCGCTGACCTCGACGATCGGGGCGTCGCCGAAATGGCGGGCGAACCGCTCGGGGTCGATCGTCGCGGAGGTGATGACGACCTTCAGGTCCGGGCGCCTGGGCAGCAGCCGGGCCAGGTAGCCGAGGAGGAAGTCGATGTTGAGCGACCGCTCGTGCGCCTCGTCGATGATGATCGTGTCGTAGGCGCGCAGCTCGCGGTCGGTCTGGATCTCCGCGAGGAGGATGCCGTCCGTCATCAGCTTCACGAACGTCGCGTCGGGGTTCACCTGGTCGGTGAAGCGGACCTTCCAGCCGACCGCCTCGCCCAGCGGCGTGTCCAGCTCGTCGGCGACGCGCTCGGCGACCGTACGGGCCGCGATCCGGCGCGGCTGGGTGTGGCCGATCATGCCCCGGACGCCGCGCCCCAGCTCCATGCAGATCTTCGGGATCTGCGTGGTCTTGCCGGAGCCGGTCTCCCCGGCGACGATCACGACCTGGTGGTCGCGTATCGCTTCGAGGATCTCGTCCTTCTTCTGACTGACCGGGAGCTGTTCCGGGTACGACACGGCCGGCACCCGGGCGGCACGCAGCGAGAGCCGCTCGGCCGCCTTGCCGGCCTCGGCGGCGATCTCGTCCAGCACGGCCTGCCGGGCCTCTGGCTTGCGGATGCGGCGCGCCCCTTCGAGACGGCGGCCGAGCCGGTGCGCGTCGCGGAGCGGGATCTCTCCGAGCCGGTTCTGGAGATCAGCGAAGGAAGTAGACATACGGAGCCCAGGATCTCACCCGGGCGCGAGGAACGGCGAACGCATTTCGTGCGGTCCGGGTCACCTCCGGGCACCGCTCGGAGCGGCCGGATCACAGCACGTACCATTTCGGGCAGCTGACCACCCGTCGAGGAAAGGCCGGTCGCGCCGTGTCCCGTACGCAGTGGTACTGCCTGACGGCGGTGCTCGCGGTCGTGCTGGGGCTGTTCTGCGGACCGGGCAGGACCGACGCCGGGAGCACCGCCGCACCGGTCGTGGCGGGCATGACGGTCCCGGCGGCCGCGCACCCGCCGGAGCCGGACGTCCCGGCGGCCGCGCATCCGGCGGGCCCGGACGTCCAGGTGGCCGCACCGGACTCCGACCGGCGCCCGACGCCCGGCTGCGGCCGGACCAGGAAGCACGACGACACCCCCGCCCTCCCCGGCCGGTCCCGTTCCGCGTACGACCAGGTGCCCGGCCTCGCCGGGTGGGGGCTGCCCGCCGCCACCGGTCAGGTCCCGGCCCGTCCGCCCGCCCGGCCGGGGCAGCGCGTCCCCGTGGCCGCCGCCCCCACCCCCGTAGAGCTCTCCGTGCTGAGGGTGTAGGAGACCTCCTCCGCCTCCTCCTTCTCTTCCGCAATCCACCAGCCCGGAGTCACGCATGTCCAAGTCCCCGTCCCCCTCCCCCGCCCCGTCCGCCTCCTCGTCCGCGCGCAGGTCGTCGTTCCGGAAGCCCGTGCTCTACGGCACCGGGGTCGTCCTCGCCGCCGCGCTGCTCGGCTTCGTCTCCTACCGGGCCACCGCCCCCGACCAGCAGCGCTCCGGCTCCGCCTCGGTCGCCGACGTCAGCGCCGAGCCGGACGCCGGCGTCTACCCGGAGCTGGAGAAGCTCGCCCGCCGCGACGCCGGCGACAAGCTCGCGCAGGGCCGCGCCGACGCGCCCGTCGTCCTGATCGAGTACGCCGACTTCAAGTGCGGCTACTGCGCGAAGTTCGCCCGCGACACCGAGCCCGCCCTGGTGGAGAAGTACGTCGAGAACGGCACCCTGCGCATCGAGTGGCGCAACTTCCCGATCTTCGGCTCCGAGTCCGAGGCCGCCGCCCGCGCCGCCTGGGCCGCCGGGCAGCAGGGCCGGTTCTGGCAGTTCCATGCCGCCGCGTACGCCGAAGGGGCCAAGGAGAAGGGCTTCGGCAAGGACCGGCTGAAGGACCTCGCCCGCGAGGCCGGGGTCGCGGACCTCGACCGCTTCGTCCGCGACGCGGACGGCGACGCCGCCTCCGCCGCCGTGGCGAAGGACCAGGAGCAGGGGTACGGGATCGGCGCGACCTCCACCCCGTCGTTCCTGGTCAACGGCCGCCCGATCGCCGGGGCCCAGCCCATGGAGACCTTCACCTCGGCCATCGAGGCCGCCGCCGAGAAGGCCCGCGCACGGCAGGACGCGAAGGACTCCCCGGAGCGCGGCGCCTCGGACGGCGCCAAGTGACCGCGGACATCGGCTACTTCGCCGCCTTCCTCGGCGGACTGCTCGCCCTGGTCAGCCCGTGCAGCGCCCTGCTGCTGCCCGCCTTCTTCGCCTACTCCGTCGACTCCACCTCGCGGCTGCTGGCCCGTACCGGCATCTTCTACGCCGGGCTGGCCACCACCCTGGTCCCGCTCGGCGCGGCGGGCTCTTTCACCGGGCGGCTCTTCTACCGGCACCGGGACGCGCTCGTCCTCGGCGCCGGCTGGCTGATCATCGCGCTGGGCGTCGCCCAGATCGTCGGCCTGGGCTTCGCCTCGCGCCGGATCGCCGCCCTCAGCGGCCGCATCCGCCCCACCACCGCCGTGTCGGTCTACGCCCTGGGCGCGGTCTACGGGCTGGCCGGCTTCTGCGCGGGACCGATCCTCGGCTCCGTCCTGACCGTGGCGGCGGTCAGCGGCAGCCCGGTCTACGGCGGGCTGCTGCTCGCCGTGTACGCGCTGGGCATGGCGGTGCCGCTCTTCGTGCTCGCGCTGCTCTGGGAGCGCTTCGACCTGGGCCGGCGGGCCTGGCTGCGCGGCCGGGCCTTCCGGATCGGCCGCTTCGAACTGCACACCACGACCCTGCTGTCCGGGCTCTTCTTCATCGCCCTAGGCGCGCTGTTCCTCGCGTACGACGGAACGACCGCGCTGCCCGGACTGCTGAACGTGGACGACTCGTTCGCCGTCGAACAGTGGGCCCAGCGCATCGGTGAACGGGTACCGGACGCCATGGCCCTGGTGGCCGTGGTCGCGGTGGTGCTGGTGGTTCTCGCGGTACGGGCGTGGCGCGGCCGGGAGGGCGCGAACACGACGGACCGGGAAGAGGCCTGACACGACGAAGGCCCCGTCCACCGGACGGGGCCTTCGGGTGGTGGCTGGGGCCGGGATCGAACCGGCGACCTATCGCTTTTCAGGCGATCGCTCGTACCAACTGAGCTACCCAGCCACGCAGTTCGCCGAGGCGATCTGCAAGCGGTCCTGACGGGATTTGAACCCGCGGCCTCCACCTTGACAGGGTGGCGAGCACTCCAAACTGCTCCACAGGACCAAGCTAATGTGCGAGACAAGTCTCGCACACGGTAAAGCGTGCCCCCAACGGGATTCGAACCCGTGCTACCGCCTTGAAAGGGCGGCGTCCTGGGCCACTAGACGATGAGGGCTAAGGGCCCACCTGCGCGCTTTCCAGCGCGTCGGGGACGTGAGAAGCATATGGGATGGCGGCGGCTATCGCCAAAACGGTTTACGGCGAGGGCGCGAAGGCGACGCGGAGCCGCCCCGGGACCGGGTGCCGGGGCGGCTCCGCCGCCGGTCCCCGGTCAGCCCCAGCCCAGCTCGTGGAGGCGCTCGTCGTCGATGCCGAAGTGGTGGGCGATCTCGTGGACCACGGTCACGGCGACCTCGTGGACCACCTCGTCCGGCGTCTCGCACATGCGCAGCGTCGGGCCCTTGTAGACCGAGATGCGGTCCGGGAGGACACCGGCGTACCACTCGCCCCGTTCGGTGAGCGGGGTCCCCTCGTAGAGGCCCAGCAGCTCGGGGTCGTCGGCCGGCGGCTCGTCCTCGACGAAGACCGCCACGTTGTCCATGATCCGCGTCAGCTCGGGCGGGATCGTGTCCAGGGCGTCGGCCACCAGCTCTTCGAAGGCTTCTCGCGTCATCTCCAGCACACGGCCCATTCTCCGCGAGCGAGGCCGGTTCCGGGCGGGGCGTGTCTCCGGCGGGGTGGCAGGAGTTGGGTACAGCGCCCGCCTTCCTTCTTTTCCCCTCCCCCGCTCCCGTTCCCGTTCCGTACGCACCCCGGAGGTGCCTTCCGTGCGCCAGCTGCCCGTACCCGCCCGCTGGGCGGCCGTCGTCGCCGTGACGGTCGCCGCGTCCACCGGCTGCATGAGCGTCGGGGAGGGCGGCGCCGAACCCTCGCCGTCCCCGTCGCCGTCACCGTCACCGTCGGCCGGGCACAGCGGGAGCGCGGCCCGGCCGGACGGCGGCACGGTGGCGGGCGCCGGGCGGGTCCGGGCCGTCGGCGGCGCCCAGGCGCACTCGGAGCGGGACGGCGCGCGCTCCCCGGAGCCCGGCGGAACCGCCGCCTCCCCGGCCGCACCGGGCGCACCCCCCGGCGCGGACACGGGTACGTCGACGGGGGCGGGCGGCGCGGGCGAGCCGCCCCGCGGCGCACCGGCGCCGCCCCCGCCCTCGAAGCCGGGGCCCGACGTGCCGCAGGAGCCAGAGCCCCCGGAGTCCTCCGGGCCGAAGGACCCCGAGGAGCCGGCCTCCCCCGACCCGGAGCCGCCCGGGACGCCGCCGCTGCCGTCCGCCTCGCCCGCGGCATGGCTCCACGGCGGGGTGCCGGGCTTCGAGCCGGAGCCGGCGACGTCGCGGACGCCCGTCCCGTCCAAGGTCTCGCCCGGGGCATCACCCCAGGAAGAGCCCGGGGCGGGGCCCCGGACGGAGCCGGTGTAGCGCAGGTCACGGAAGGCCGGTTTGCGCGATGTGGGGAGGAGTGCGTATGGTAGTAGATCGTTTGATCCCATTGCCCGGCGCCGAAACAGAAGCGCGCCGTGTGGCGCGTACTCTCCCTTGCCGTGGCTGGACCGCATTGAGGCGGTCGAAATTGCGAATCACGGAGTTACGGGCGCGTGCCGAGACTCCGGAAGGTTTCGCATTTCGCATGTCAATTTCCAGTTCTGACCGTACCGTCCTGCCCGAGAACATCGAGAACGACGAGAACGTCGCCGCCCTCGCGGACGTCGTGAACGAGGCCGAGCAGGCCGAGCAGATCGAGAGCACCGAGAACGCCGAGCGCGTCGAGTCGGCCGAGCAGGCCGGGAACGACGACGCCGAGGACGCTCCGGCCGAGCCGTCCATCACCTTCGCCGACCTGGGCCTGCCCGAGGGCATCGTCCGCAAGCTCGCGCAGAACGGTGTGACGGCCCCGTTCCCGATCCAGGCCGCGACCATCCCGGACGCCCTGGCCGGCAAGGACATCCTGGGCCGTGGCCGTACCGGCTCCGGCAAGACGCTCTCCTTCGGTCTGCCGACCCTGGCCGCGCTGGCCGACGGGCACACCGAGAAGAAGAAGCCCCGCGCCGTCATCCTCACCCCGACCCGTGAGCTCGCGATGCAGGTCGCGGACGCGCTCCAGCCGTACGGCGACGTGCTCGGCCTGCGGATGAAGGTCGTCTGCGGCGGTACGTCGATGGGCAACCAGATCTACGCGCTGGAGCGCGGTGTCGACGTCCTCGTCGCCACCCCGGGCCGGCTGCGCGACATCATCAACCGGGGCGCCTGCTCCCTGGAGAACGTCCAGGTCGCCGTCCTCGACGAGGCCGACCAGATGTCCGACCTGGGCTTCCTGCCCGAGGTCACCGAGCTGCTCGACCAGATCCCGGCCGGCGGCCAGCGGATGCTCTTCTCCGCCACGATGGAGAACGAGATCGGCACGCTGGTCAAGCGCTACCTGGACAACCCGGTGAGCCACGAGGTCGACAGCGCCCAGGGCAACGTCACGACCATGACCCACCACGTCCTCGTCGTGAAGCCGAAGGACAAGGCGCCGGTCACCTCCGCCATCGCCGCCCGCAAGGGCCGCACCATCATCTTCGTCCGCACCCAGCTGGGCGCCGACCGCATCGCCGAGCAGCTCGTCGAGGCGGGCGTCAAGGCGGACGCGCTGCACGGCGGCATGACGCAGGGCGCCCGTACCCGGGTCCTCGCGGACTTCAAGGACGGCTACGTCAACGCGCTCGTCGCGACCGACGTCGCCGCCCGCGGTATCCACGTCGACGGCATCGACCTGGTGCTGAACGTGGACCCGGCCGGTGACCACAAGGACTACCTGCACCGCTCGGGCCGTACCGCGCGTGCCGGCAAGTCCGGTGTCGTGGTCTCGCTGGCGCTGCCGCACCAGCGCCGTCAGATCTTCCGCCTGATGGAGGACGCGGGCGTCGACGCCTCGCGTCACATCGTGGGCGGCGCGGGCGCCTTCGACCCGGAGGTCGCCGAGATCACCGGTGCCCGTTCGCTGACCGAGGTCCAGGCCGACTCCGCCGCCAACGCCGCCCGTCAGGCCGAGCGCGAGGTCGCCGAGCTGACGAAGCAGCTGGAGCGCGTCCAGCGCCGTGCGGGTGAGCTGCGCGAGGAGGCGGACCGCCTGGTGGCCCGGGCCGCGCGCGAGCGGGGCGAGGACCCCGAGGCCGCGGTGGCCGAGGCGGCCGCCGAGGCGGAGGCCGCGATCGAGGCCGCCGTCTCCGTGCCGGAGCAGCCCACGGCCCGCGAGGACCGTCGGGACGACCGGGGCAACTTCGAGCGCCGGGACAACCGGGGCGGCGACCGCGGTGGCGACCGTGGCGGCTTCCGCCGGGACGACCGTCGCGACGACCGCCCGTCGTTCAACCGCGACCGTCGTGACGACCGCCCCTCCGGCGGCTTCCGCCGCGACGACCGCCCGTCCGGTGGCTTCCGCTCCGGCGGCGGCGACCGCCGGGACGACCGCGGTGGCCGTTCCTTCGACCGTCGCGACGACCGCCCGTCGTTCAACCGCGACCGTCGTGACGACCGCCCCTCCGGCGGCTTCCGCCGCGACGACCGCCCGTCGGGTGGCTTCCGCCGCGACGACCGCCGGGACGACCGCCCGTCGTTCAACCGCGACCGTCGTGACGACCGCCCCTCCGGCGGCTTCCGCCGCGACGACCGCCCGTCCGGTGGCTACCGCTCCGGCGGCGGCGACCGTCCGTTCAACCGCGACCGTCGCGACGACCGCCCGTCCGGTGGCTACCGCTCCGGTGGCGGCGACCGTCCGACCGGCCGCCGCGACGACTACCGGGGCGGCTCCAGCTCCAACAGCGGCTCCTTCGGCCGCCGTGACGACAAGCCCCGCTGGAAGCGCAACGGCTGACGCCTGAGCCCGGGGGTCCGCCGAGGAGCCCCGATTTTCCGCCCTGCCGGGGCCCGATGACCGATACCCGATCGGCCACCGGGCCCCGGCGGGCTATGCTCAGGTGTGATCGGGCAGGGGCCGTTAGCTCAATTGGTCAGAGCAGCGGACTTTTAATCCGTTGGTTGTGGGTTCGAGTCCCACACGGCCTACCACCCACCCCCGGGTCAGGAACTTCCTGACCCGGGGGTTTCGTCTTCCCCGAGGGCGATGGCGAGGACCAGGTCGCGCTTGTGGGTGATGGTGACGGTGATGCCGCGAAGGTTCAGGGTGGCGGCACGGGCGGCGGCCGCCCCGGTGAGGTGGACGGTGGGGGAACCGTTCACCTCACGCAGGACGGCCACCTGGGCGGGGCGTACTCCACCGGTCAGGCCGGTACCGAGGACTTTCAGCACCGCTTCCTTGGCTGCGAACCGGCCGGCGAGGAACTCCCGGGCGCGGTCGGGGCCGAATCTCCCGGCGGTCTCCAGCTCCTGCGGGGCGTAGACGAAGGAGCGGAACCAGTCCCGGCCCAGCAGCCGGTCCAGTTCGCCGAGGTGGAGGAGATCGGCCCCGATCCGCATCACCCGCCCCCGTCGCCGGGGGCCGTGAACACCGCGACGTGCGTACGCCCGTCGCGGGGGTCGGTCTCGCAGAGGACCACCTCGCGGTAGGTGCCCCACCACTGCCGCCAGTGCTCGGCCAGCTCCAGCCAGACGCCGGTGCAGTACGTGCCGGACGGGGCGCGGTGGAGGTCGGCGCCGGGCGGTACCTCCACGTCCGCGGCCCAGGGGCCGAGCACGAAGAGGGTGCCGTGCGCATCGCCCTCGCGGGCGCACGCCGCTGCCGGGGTCGGCACGGTGGTGACCCGGGTGAGGCCGGGTCCCCGGCCGTCGCCGCCGGGGCCGAGGACCAGCGCGGCGGCGGTGTCGGTCAGCGGGGTGTCGTGGACCAGCGGGAACCTGGTGGGCAGCGTGGTCTGTTCCAGGACCGCGACGACCACCTCGGCCGCCCGCCCCGCCCTGTGGTACGCGGCGGCGATCCGCAGCGCGGTGAACGGGGCGGCCAGCCCCTGCTGGCCGATGGCGAAGTTGACCGCCTCGCCGCCCAGGCGTTCGGTGAGGTGCGGGGCGACCGCCGTGAACGGGACCACGTCCGGCAACGCGTGGGTGACCACGAGCAGCTGTGGCCGGCTCTCCCGTACCCCGTCGGCGTCGGCGAGCAGGTCGGCGAGGCGGCGGTGGGTGACCTGGCTGCCCGCCCGCAGCAGTTCCTCGTCCGGCTTGACGCCGAACGGGTCCAGCAGGTCCTGGAAGTACGCCAGGGACGTCGTGGGGTCGGCGGGGGGTGTGCCCGCTGGTGCGCGGACCGCGGCGGCCGCTTTCATGGTCAGCTGGGTCATGCCGCCACCTGCCCGGCCGTCAACAGGCCTTCCACGTAGTCGGTGAAGGACCTGATGGTGCGCAGATGGTCGATGTCCAGGGTCTCCGGGTCGACCGCGGCTCCCGTGCCGTCCTCGACCAGCAGCAGCAGTTCGAGGACGGACGAGGAGTCCAGCCGCAGATCGTCGAAGAGACCGGTGTCCTCGGGCACCGGCCCGAGCTGCCGTCCCAGTACGTCCTCCAGGGCCGCCTCGACGGCCGCGAGGACCCGGGCCCGGACCGGCTCCGTGCCGCTCACGTGCCGCCCTCCTTCCGGTGGGTGATCACCATGGCCCCGAAGGTCGCGCCGAGGCCGACCGAGACCAGTACGTAGTGGGCCCCCGCGACGAGCCGGCCCGTCTCGCGCAGGGTGGTGTAGTTGACGAACACGTCGGACGCGAAGGTGTGGCTGTAGCGGGGGACGTTCTCCAGGAAGACCCGCTCGGGAGACACCTCCAGCGCCTTGATGGTCTGGCGCCAGGCGAGCATGTTGACGTTGTGCGGGATGATCAGCTCGATGTCGTCCAGGGTGAGCCCGGACTCCGCCACCGCCTGGTTGATCACTTCGGCGATCCGCGGACCGTACTGCTGGCCGAACTCGTTGTTCTGCTCCGCCGTCAGCTCCAGCCACTCGGCATACTCGCCGAGCGTGCGGGTGGTAAACGCGTGGACCCGGTCGCCCCGTCCGTCGACGGTGACCAGACAGGCCGCCGCCGCGTCGGCCATGATCGCCGTGTTGGGGATGTGCTGGACGACCGGCGAGTACGCGCGCTCGCCGGTGACCATCAGGGCGTACGCGTGCTCGTCGCCCTCCGCGCGCAGCAGCTCGCCGACCACGTCGATGGCGCCGAGGCTGGAGACGCACGCCTGGTGGCTGAGGGCGAACGCCTCGGTGCCCTCCCGGTCCAGCCCGAGTTCGTCCCTGACCACCTGGGCCACGTCCACATCGGGCGGGGCGACCGCCTGGGTGGTGTGGGCGTAGACGAGGTAGGCGAGCCTGCCGTTCCCGGGCAGGGCGTCCAGGGCCCGGCGGGCGGCGGGCCGCACCAGGTCGAACAGGTTGATGTCGGGGTCGAACCGGAGCGTGTCGAGTCCGTAGAACTTGCGGAAGACACCCAGCTCGGCCCGGCGCAGTCCGAGATGTTCGCCCAACTCCTCGATGCGCACGCTTCGTTCGGGGAGATGGGATTCGATGCGCTCCAGGGTGGTGTGTCCGCCCATCAGCCGGCTGCGATCTCTGCGCGAATCAGCCAGAGTCGATTGGCGCCCCGGCGGCTCCGGGGCTGGACCTCGTAGGGCCAGCGGCCCTCACCGGCTCCGGGAGCACCGGGCTCGCGCAGGTCCGTCACCTTCCAGCCGTTGGCCGCGACGAACTCCTCGGGCTGGTCGGTGCCGAAGATCCACGGGGTGCCGTCGGCGGCGAGCGTGTCCAGGAAGGGCTTGGAGAAGGGGCTGCGCAGCAGGGAGCGGCCGAGGATGTCGAAGGAGAGGCGGCTGCCGGGCGCGGAGGCGGACGCCAGCAGGACCAGCAGTCCGGCCGCCTGCTCCTCGGTGAGGAAGAAGGTGAGGGCCTCGGCGATCCACAGGGTGGGCCGGGACCGGTCGAAGCCCGCGGCCTCCAGCTCCGGCAGCCATTCCCGGGTCAGGTCGGCGGAGACCTCGCGGCGGTCCGTACGGGGCTCCGCGCCGAGCTTCTCCAGGCGGCGGCGCTTCTCGGAGATGAGCGGGCCGTGGTCCACCTCGTAGACCTCGACGCCGTCGGGCCACTCCAGCCGGAAGGCCCGGGTGTCCATGCCCGCGGCGATCAGGACGACCTGCTGGATGTCGGTCTCGGCGAGCGTGTCGCGGATGCTGTCGTCGAGGAACTTGGTGCGGATGGAGATGAACGGCAGCAGACCGCCGCCCTGGTAGCGGTCGATGAGCTCGAAGCCCTTGGGCGCCGCGAGGTCACGGGCGAACGGGTCCTGGTACAGGGCGTCGTCCCGCTCGGACTCCAGCGCCCGGGCGGCGGCCATCCACTGGGCCGTGTAGGAGACTGCGTGCATGATTCGCCTCTTCAGGGTTCGGGGTGGTCGGTCGCGGCCGGGGCCGGGACCGTCGGGGAGAACCGGGTGCTCCGGGCCGGGGAGGCCCTGGAGACCGGGTGATCAGGAGAAGAAGGCCTTCTCGATGGTGTCGAGGGACTGGAAGTCCTCGATGTCGATGGCGTCGAAGTCGATCTCGGTGCCGCTGGCGTCCTCGATCGTGTAGACCAGCTCGACGAAGGAGAGCGAATCGACCAGCCGGTTCTCGATGATGTTGACGTCCGGGGCCAGCTCGGTGCGGTCCTCGTGGCGTCCGAGGATCCAGTCCCTGACCTTGTCGATACCGGTGGACGTGGCAGGAGAAGCGGAAGCGGAACTCATGGGATTCCTCTCGGGTTCGGGTTCGGGTTCGGATGGCGGTGCGGGGGGCCGGGCCACGGCCGCGGCGACGGCGATGGCGTAGTCGCCGTCGTGGCTGATGCTGATGTCGACCGGGCCGAGCCCGGCGCCGTGGGCGAGGCGGGCGGCCCGTCCGGAGAGCCGTACGAAGGGGCGGCCGCCGGTGCCGCGGAGAATCTGGATGGCGGGCCAGGGCAGCGGCTGCCCGGTGGAGCCGAGCAGTTTGAAGACGGCTTCCTTGGCGGCGAGGCGGCCGGCGAGGGCCGCCGGGTCGGGTACGCCGTCGGGGTCGGGGCGGGCCTGCGCCAGTTCCTCGTCGGTGACCATGCGGTGGATGGCGGGGCCCGACTCGGGGGTGAGCAGGGCGGGGATGCGGGCGAGCGGGACGATGTCGACGCCGATGCGGGGCAGGGTGGCGAGGGCGGGTTCCGGGTCAGCCGGCATCGGCGGCAGCCGCCCGTACGGCGTCCAGCGCGGCGTCCAGGTCGTCGCCGAAGCGCTCGACGAGCACGGCCAGCCAGCGTTCCAGGCCGAAGGCGACGCAGGAGGTGAAGGCGTGCTCGCCGGAGGCGAGGGTGATGTCGCAGCGTTCACCGAAGAAGTTGCGGTGGGTGTTGACCGAGGCGATGGCCAGGTCGCCGTACTGGAACTCGTACTTGACCGGGCTGAGCCGGGCCATCAGGGCGCGCGCGCCGTCGTTCTGGAAGAAGGGGTCGCTGGCCGCCTCCTTGGCGAGGCCGAGGCCGAGCGCGTCGGAGAAGCGGACGATGCGTTCGGTGAAGCGGGCAATGACCTGCTGGGTGTGCTCGAACGTGCCCAGGGCGACGATCTCGCGCATCTGGAAGCTGGCCAGACGCCGCAGTCCGCTGTAGTGGTCCTCGTTGCGGAAGCAGCGGTTGACCAGGGTCAGCAGGGTGTCGTCGGCGACCCGGTCGCCCTCGTGGAAGAGATAGGCGCCGTAGCAGGTGGCGTGCGGCAGCCCGTAGCTTCCCCCGCGCAGGCCGGTCCGGTCGAAGGCTCCGTCCAGCGGCTCGGCCCCGCCGGACTCCAGGTCCAGCGGCGCGGCCACCCAGGCCAGGTGGGGAAAGTTGGCGTAGACGTCGAACTTCTCCAGGTCGGTCACCGGGTACAGCGGCGGCGGGCTGATCTCGCCGGCCCCGTCGGCGGTCCCCCAGCCCGCGAAGGTGCGGTCCAGCTCGCCGACGATCCGGGTCGCGCCGGGTCCGAGGATGGCCAGGGCCTGTTCGCCCCCGCTTCCGGTCAGCCGGTTCGCGTTCATCGCAGGATTCCCGTCTTCCGCAGGAACTTGGCGGTCTTGCGGAAGGTCTGCTCCTCCGCGCGGGCCCGGGCCGGGGAGGCGAGCAGCTGGCGGCGCACGCCGTGCGGGTCGTCGAGACCCGCGTCGCGGTAGACCTGCGGGTGGTAGAGGGATTCGAAACTATGGGTCATGTACCGCTGGAGGTAGGACGAGATGCTCTCCAGCTCCTCCTCGGTCGCCGTCTTCCGTACCTCCGCGAAGAGCAGCTGGACCAGTTCACGGCCGAAGGCGATGTGCCGGGACTCGTCCTGGTGGTGGATGCGGTTGATGGCGCGGATCGTCTCGTGCAGGCGCTCGTCCGCCGCCATGGTGGAGTTGTAGTGGTCCACCAGCTCTTCGAAAATCATGATGCGGGCGAAGACGAGGAGGTTCTCCACCGCGGCGGAGGCGGCAGGGGTGACGGCGGCACCGGCCGGCTGGCGGTAGATCCTGCCGTTCCCGTAGCGGAGACAGAACTCCGCGAAGAACCACATGTGTTCGTTCTCCTCACCGATGAAATGGTGGAAGAACTCGGACGGCGCCTCAAATCCTGCGGTGTGGATACGGTTGACGACCTCGACGAGCAGTTCACGAATGCCGTGGACATTGAGGCTGTAGAAGTTGATGCTCTCGTATCGCGAGAGGGCGTGGGCCTGCTCGGGGCCGAGCCGCTGAGCCACTTCCGTTCCATGGGTGGTGGTGAGTTCGGGGCTCATCCACCACATGTCCTCGGGAAGCCGGTCGGGCCACTCGAAGAGCCGGTACGGGTTGTAGTAGTCGTCGATGGACTTGGCGCTGAGGCGCCCCAGAATCCCCTGGAACCGTTCACTGCGCTCGATGACGTCGCTGACCATGGGCCGTTGTCCTCCGTTCGCCGCGGGGTGCCGCGTCGTCACCGAAGGTAG
Organism: Streptomyces sp. NPDC092952; assembly: GCF_044754785.1. Taxonomy (NCBI): domain Bacteria; kingdom Bacillati; phylum Actinomycetota; class Actinomycetes; order Kitasatosporales; family Streptomycetaceae; genus Streptomyces; species Streptomyces sp. NPDC092952. The sequence goes on from NZ_JBIVPT010000003.1 coordinate 71,581, forward strand.
GGCGGCCCGGGAAGGCCGTTCAACGACAGAAAGCGGCCTGGCCGGGACCGGACGCCACCCGACACCGCCCCGTCCGGGCAATTTGCGCACATGGCGCCGTTCAAAAAAAGAGGAAATACCTCTATCATTCATTAGTCATTTCCCCGGCGGGGTGATTTGGCACAGGTTCGACCGTTTGCCCATATCGCTCCGACCAATGCTCCGGAATCGCCGAAAGCCATGAACAGGGGCACGTTGTGACAGACCAGTTTTCAGCGGAGAAACGAATTTCGCAGGAAGCCTCGGAAATTATTTCCGGCTCCGCTGGAAGCTGGATCCAGTCGGTACGCAAACGCGCCCTGATGAGTCAGCGGGAGCTGGCCGCCAGGGCCGGGATGAGTACGCGGGCGCTGCGCGACATCGAGAACGGCCGGGTACAGCAGCCCCAGCTGAGCACGGTGCGACGGCTGATCACCGCGCTGGGGCTGACCGATGCCGAGGCCGCGGCGCTGCACGCCGCCGTACGGGGGAACCCGGCGCAGGACGGCAGGCGGCTGCGGTTCCTCGTGCTCGGCACGCTCTCGGTGCAGCGGGGCGAGAGCCAGGTGCCGATCGCGCGGCCCATGCTGCGGCGGATCATCGGGCTGCTGGTGCTCAGGCATCCGCAGCCCGTCACCCAGCAGGAGCTGGTGGACTCCTTGTGGCCGGCCGGTCCGCCCCGCTCCTACCAGAGCCTGGTCCACACCTACATCAGCCAGGTGCGCCAGAGCCTGGCGCCGGACAGATCGCGCTCGGCGGCCCCCGGGGTGGAACGGGTCCCGGGCGGTTACGTGCTCCGGGTCGACCAGAGCCAGACGGACCTGGGCCGCTTCCAGGAGCTGGTGGCCCGCGCGGGGCGGTCCCGGGGCACCGGCTCTCCCGAGCTGGCCTTCGACTCGCTCACGGCCGCGCTCCAGTGCTGGCGCGGCCCGTTGTTCGCGGACATGGACCCGGCGCTGCAACAGCATCCGACCGCCGTCGTCGTCGCGGAGAGTCGCACCGAAGCGGCGCTCCAGCACGCCGACCTGGCCCTGGAGCTGGGCCGTCCCGAGCAGTCCGTACGGCTGCTGTGGCCGGTGGCGGGCGGCGATCCGCTGCACGAAGGGGTGCACGCCCGGCTGATGCTCACGCTCGCGGCCTGCGGTGAACAGGCCTCCGCGCTCAAGGTGTTCACCGCCTTCCGGGACCGGCTCGACGACCAGCTCGGCATCTCCCCCAGCGACGAGATCCGCGAGGCGCACCTGCGCATCCTGCGCCAGCAGCTGCCCCGTCCGGAGCGCGTCGTCCCCTCGGCGCACGTGGCGGTCCGGGCCCCTGCCGAGGAGGCGGGGACCGCCGAGGCGCCGACGTCCGCCGAGGACACGGGGCCGGCCGGGAGCGCCGGGCCCGCCCCCGTACCGCCCGCCACCGCGCCGCCCGCCCAACTGCCCTACGGGACCTCCTGGCACACCGGCCGGGACCGGCAGATGCACGAGCTGGACGCGCTGTTGGACGACGACCCGACCGCGCACACCCCGATCGTGACCGTGATCGGCCCGCCCGGTGTCGGCAAGACGGCCCTCGCGCTGCACTGGGCCCACACCCACCGCGACCACTTCCCCGACGGGCAGCTCTTCGTGAACCTCCAGGGGCACTCGTTACTGCCGGCTCTGCGCCCCGTGGACGTCCTGGCCCGCTTCCTGCGGGCCCTGGGCGTGCTGCCGGGGCAGGTCCCGGCCGGCGAGGACGAGGCGGCCGCGCTGCTGCGCACCCTGCTCGCGGGCCGCCGGATGCTGATCGTGCTGGACAACGCCGCCGGGGTCGACCAGGTGCGTCCTCTGCTGCCGGGCAGCGGCGACTGCCGGACCGTCATCACCAGCCGCACCCACCTCTCGGGGCTCATCGCCAACGACGGGGCCCGTCCGCTCAGCCTGGACGTGCTGAACCTGAGCGAGGCCCACGCCCTGCTCACCCGCATCCTCGGCGAGCACCGGGTGGCCGTCGAGCCGGACGCCGTGGTGGAGCTGGCCAGGCTGTGCGGCTGGCTGCCGCTCGCGATCCGGATCGCCGGGGCCAACCTGATCGCCCACCGGACGATCGGGGTCGCGGAGTACTGCGCGGAGCTCGTGGGCGGCAATCCGCTCAGCAGGCTCCAGGTCGAGGGCGACGAACGGTCCGCGGTCCGGTCCGCCTTCCACCTCTCGTACGAGGCACTGTCCGAGCCCGCCCGGCGCATGTTCCGGCTGCTCGGACTCGCTCCCGGGCCCGACATCACCGTGGCCGGCGCGGCGGCGCTGATCGACGGGGACCCGGGCGAGGCCGAGCGGCTGCTGCGGACACTGGCCCACGCCCACCTGGTCCAGCAGCCGGGCGCCGGGCGGTTCGGCATGCACGACCTGCTGCGCCTGTACGCCCGTGAGCTGGTCGCGGCGGACGAGTGCGGTGCGCGGCGGCGGCTGCTCGACTGGTACACGCGGGGTGCGGAGGAGGCCGCGTCGGTCCTGTACCCGGAGGACCCCCTGCTGCGGCCGCGTACCGGGGAGCAGCCCGCCGCGGAGGCGGCCGTGGCCGACGCCACCCGGGCCACGGAGTGGCTGGAGAGCGAGCGCGAGAACCTGATCGGCGCGGTGCTGTTCGCGGCGGAGGCCGGAGAGAACCGGACCGCCTGGCGGCTGGCGGAGGCGCTGTACGGCTTCCTCGCCCAGGGCACGTACACCACCGAGTGCCTGGCGACGGCGGAGGCCGGGCTCGCCGCGGCGACCGCGGACGGCGACCTGAGGGCCCGGTCGACGGCCCGGCTGCGGATCGCCGACTGCCACTGGGCGCAGGGCCACAACGCGCTGGCCCAGGACCAGTACGCGGACGCGCTGCGGCTGGCCACCGAGGCGGACTGGGCCGACGGGCAGGCCGCCGCGCTGCGCCGGATCGGATCCGCGCACCAGGAGAACGGCGCGATGCGTACGGCTTCCGGGCTGTTCCTGCGGGCGCGGGGGCTGTCCGGGCAGACCGGGGGAGCGGGTGCGGCCGACGACCTGATGCACCTGGGGCTGATCGGCTGGAAGCTGGGGCGGCTGCGGGAGGCCGTCACCCATTACACGCAGGCCGCCCGGATCTTCCGGGACCTGGGCGCGCTGAGCGGCGAGGCCATCTCGCGCACCAACCTCGGGATCGTCTACCGCGCCATGGGCCGCCCGCTGGACGCGATCCACGTCATGAACGAGGCCCTGCACGTGCACACCCTCAGCGGCAACAAGGCGAGCGAGACGGTGGCGTTGAGCTGTCTGGCCTCGGCCCACGCGGATCTGGGCGACCACGTGTCGGGGGCCGGCCTGGCGCGCTCGGCGCTGGCCTCGGCGCAGTCCATGCGCAACAGGCGGCTGGAGTCCAACGCGCACTTCTCCATGGGTGTGGCGCAGGAGCGGGCCGGGGACCTGGAGGCGGCCTCGGCCAGCTACCGGTCGGCGCTGAATCTGGCGGAGGTGGTCGACGACCGCTACCCCCAGGTGTCCGCGCTGATCGGGCTGGCCACGATCCGGCTGAGGCTGGGCGCCCCCGAGGAGGGGTACACCATCGCCCACAAGGCCCTGACCCTGGCCCAGGAGGCCGAGTTCCACCTGCTGGGAGCCTCGGCGCTCAACGTACTGGCCCAGGTGCGGGTGGTGCGCGGTGAAGCGACGCGGGCACTGGACGACGCCGGGCAGGCGCTCGCCCTGCACCGGGAGACCGGGCACCGGCCCGGCGAGGCGCGCAGCCATCTGGTGCTCGGCGGCGCGTACCGGGCGCTGGGCGACCGGAGCCGCTCCTTCGGGCACTGGCGCCGGGCGCTGCTGCTCTTCCGCGAGATGCACCTGGCGGGCTTCCGGGACCTGAGGGCCCCTACCGGCCGCGGGTGAAGGCCCGTCGGTCCCCGGCCGGGCCTCCGGTCGGGGCCGTCCCGGTCCTGCCCTACCGGCAGAGACGCTGCGCGTTCTGCCGCCCCCGGCTGGAGAGCCTTCCGCCGGGGGTTCGTCGTCCCAGGTCAACACGGGTTCTTCCGGTTCCGCACAAGGGTGGGTCGTAGCCGTCGCGGCTATGGCCCCGTTCTGGCCACGCGGCGAGGCGTCCTCCGTACGCTGCTCGGGAATGGTGCAGACCATTCGGCTTCGCATCGTTCCGTCGCACGCAGATCAGTCACACTCCACCGAAGGAGAACCGTGGAGATCAACAGTGCCACACACCCCGGGGACGCCCCCCGCGGAAACGAGGACGTCGTCATCGCGGGCAGCCGCTTCGCCGTCCTGGTCAATGCGGCCGGCCCACTGCGACCCGGCACGCGACCGCCCGTGTCGGAGGTCTGCGCCCGGCTGGCCGCCGGGCTGATCGAGTGCCCCGACGCGCCTCTGGACACGCTGCTGGGCGAGGCGCTCGGCGGGGCGGAGGCGGACTACCCCTCCGCGCTCTGCGTTGCCGTGGCCCGCACCCGCGAGGGCAAGGTCGACCTGCTCCTGCGGGGCGGGACGGCCGCGCTCATCCAGTTCCCCAACCTGACGGTCAACGAGATGCTGCACAGCCGCTATCCCGGCCGGCCGCTCGCGGGGAGCCTGCCCGTCTCGGAGGTCCGCCGCGTCTGCCTGCTCTCCGAGGGGGCCCACCGACTCGCCGGCCGGTGCGGCTGGAACGGACGCGAGGTGCTCGACCGGGTGGCCGCCGAGGGCCCCGACGCGCTCCTGGCGAAGATGCGCGCGGCCGAACCGGCGCATCCGCCCACCGGGGCGTCGGTGGCGCTCTGTTCCCTGTCCTCCGGCTGACGCACCCCGCCCCACCGCGTTCGCACCCCTCCCCTAACCGAGGTGTCCCCTTTGTCTTGTTTCACAGTGGCTTTCACAGGTCTTCCGCAGCGCACCGGACCACTCTCGTTCGGGCACGCCAACATCCTGCGGGCCATCACCATCGACGACGACCCGACCCGGCTCAACCTGGCCATGGTCTTCGGTGCCCCGGCCGACGGCGGAATCGACCGGGTGGCCGAGCAGATACACACGCTGCTCGTACGCCACGAGTCGCTGCGCACCACCTACCGGACGACCGCCCCCGTCGAACAGCGGGTGACCGGCGACGGCAACCTGGACGTCGAGGTCGTCGACGGCGGTCCCGACCCGCTGGAGACCGCCGACCTCACCGCGCGCCGACTGCGCTCCAAGCCCTTCGACCTGAGTGCGGAACTTCCCTTCAGGGCCGCGGTGATCACCTCGGACGGCGCACCGCGCCATCTGGTCTGGGTGGTCTCGCACGCCGCGATGGACGTGGCGGCCTGCGAGATCCTGCACGCGGAGTGGCACGCCCTGTCGGCCGGCGAGTCGCTTCCCCCGGCGCCCGCGCTGGAGCCCGTCGACGTCGTGGACCTGGAACGGACGCCCTCCATCGAGCGGCTCGGCCAGGCGGCCGTACGTTACTGGGAGTCGCAGATCGACCGGGTGCCGCAGGCGGTGTTCACGCTCCCGCACACCACCCCCGCGAAGAACGACTGGCTGCACCCCGGGCTGAACATCCGCTCGCGCACCGCCGCCGCCCATCTGGAGACCGTCGCGGAACGCACCGGCGCGAGCACCTCCGCGGTGGTGCTCGCGGCGCTCGCGGCGCTCATCGGACACCGCACCCGCAACGAGACCGTGGTCACCACCTCGCTCTCCGGCAACCGGGTGGTCCGCAAACTGCACGGGTTCTTCGGCTCGCTGGCGCAGGACGCGCTGCTGCCGGTCGACACGACCGGGCTCACCACCTTCGACGACGTGGTCCGCCAGGTCCGTTCCGCGGGTCTCCCGGCCTACCGGCACAGCTGGTTCGACCCCAACGCCGTCTGGCAGGTCATCAACGGGGTGAGCGCGCGGCGCGGCATCAGCTTCGCCCGCGACCTGGTCTTCAACGACATGAGCGCGCTGGCCTCCGCGGCGGACTCGCCCGACCCGTCCGCGCTCGGGCGGCTGCCCGGGGTCTGGATTCCCGGCCACCGGCCCCCGGTCCAGGAGAGCCCCGAGCTGGGCGGGGAGATGAGCTGGCTGCCCGCCGAGGACATCCCCTGCCGCTTCTTCGTCTGCCTATACCAGCTGGACGCCGAGTTCGAGCTGACCCTCTGGATCGACCCCTACGTCCTGGACAAGAGCGAGGCGGAGGAGTTCGGCCGGTCCCTGCTGCAGCTCCTCGCGGCCGCCGCCGGGGCCGAACTCCCGCTGGACGCCATCCCGTCGCTCACCACCCTGGCCCCGGTGGACCGGGGTGCGGGGTGGCATCTGAGCGACCGTTCCTGGATCGAGCCGGACGCGGTGCGGGAGCTGCTCTCCGAGGTCATGGGGGACGCGCCGCACCTGGTCACCATCGAGCCCGACGAACTGCTCGGGCACCGGCTGACCTGCCACCTGGTCGCGCCCGCCGCCCCGGAATCCGTCCATGAGCGCACCCTGGTGGCGCTGCCGGGCCGGATCACCGCGATCGCTCCGCACCGCTACCTGGTGCACCCCGCCGGCCCGCCCGCCGACCTACTCGACGATCCCGCGGCGTGGGCCGCGCTGCCCGTCGTCGCCGAAGCCTCCGGGCGCTCCGAAGGACGTGGGACCGCATGAGCGCCACGACCGGGACCGACCCGGAGACCGGGCCCACGACATCCGTGTGGACGGGCAACTTCCGCCTCTACTTCGGCGCACGCACCGGCTCCCTGCTGGGCGACGCGATGCTGCCCGTGGCCCTCTCCGTCGGGCTGATCGACGCCGGGTACGGCACCTCGGGCGTCGGGTACGCGCTCGGTGCCTGGATGGCCGCGCTCGCCCTGTGCATGCTCTTCGGCGGAGTGCTCGCCGACCGGTTCACCCCGCGCCGGATGATGGTCCTCGCCGACCTGGCCCGGCTGGCGATCCAGGCGGGCATGGCGGTGATGTTCGCCACGGGTACGACCTCGCTGATCGGCGTCGTCGTCCTCCAGTTCATCAGCGGGGCGGCCACCGCGCTGTTCCAGCCCGGTGTGGCGAGCATGGTGCCGCAGGTCGCCGACGACGTGCAGCGGGCCAACGGGGTGCTCAGGGTCGCGGAGTCGGCGGCCGGTGTCCTCGGTCCGGCGCTCGCCGGACTCCTGGTCAGCTTCTCCGGCCCGGCCACCGTCTTCGGCATCTACGCGGCGACGTACGCGCTCAGCGCCGCGTGCCTCTTCGCCCTGCGCCTGGACACCGCCGCCGCCGACGACGCGGAGTCCGACTCGTTCCTGCGGCAACTGGCCACCGGGTGGCACGAGTTCAAGGCGCGCCCCTGGCTGTGGGGGGTCATCTCGATCTTCCTCCTGTACGGGTGCTTCGTGGCCGGTGTCTCGCTGCCGGTCGGCGCCGATCTCGTCGTGAACGACCTGGGGTCCACCGCGCTCGGCATCGGCATGGCCGCCTTCGGCGCGGGCGGGGTGCTCGGCGGCTTCGTCGCCATCAAGGTGCGCAGCGAACGGCCGCTGGCCGCCGGCTCCGCGGGCTGGGCGCTCTTCGCCCTGTACCCGATCGTGCCCGCGCTCGGACCGGGCGTCGTCGTGCTGTCGGTGGGCTGGGCCCTGGCCGGCGCGGGTCTGGCGTACTGGTCGGTCATCTGGGCCACCACCGTGCAGACCCAGATCCCCGCCGATCTGCTCAACCGGGTGTACGCGTACGACGTCGCCGGGTCCCTGACCTCGATGGCCCTGGGCCGCTCGCTGGCCGGTCCGCTGGCCTCGCTGACCGGGCAGCGCACGCTGATGGTGCTGGCCACGGTGCTCGGACTGGTCTGCGCGGGGCTCCTGCTCGCGGTCCCGGCCATCCGGCAACTGCGTGTGGCCGGCGGCGACAAGGGCAAGAGCGGCACCGGCACGGAGCTGGACGCGGCCGAAGAGCGAAGGAGCTGACCATGGAAACCGCGGTCCGCAGCACACGCGCCCGCACCACGTACTCCACAGGCACCGCGCACCCCCACTCCCACCCCGAATCGGGCGTCGACGAATTCGCCCTTCTCGTCTACGAACGCGCACTGGGCCACGACCATGTCACCCCCGGGCTCCTCGCCGCCGAACTGGACGCCTCCACCCACAGCGTCGAGCAGGCGCTGAACACACTGCGCGGGCTGCGCCTGCTCAAGGGGGTGGACGGCTCGGACCGCGAACTGGTCGCGGTGAGCCCGGAGGCCGCCCAACTGGAGCTGCTGCTGCCGCTGGAGAGCGCCATCCACGACCACCGCCGCCGCCTGGCCGGGGTGAAGGGGCAGCTCCTCTCCTTCATGAAGGTCTTCGACGACAACCGCCAGCACCGCGAGTCCGTGGTCGTCACCGACGATCGTCGCGAGATCGCGCTGCGACTGCGGGAGGCCGCCCAGAACTGCGCGTCGGAAATGCTGCTGATGCAGCCCTGCGTCACCCAGGAGCCCCCCGAACTCGTGCAGGCCCGGCCGCTGTTCGCCGAGGCGCTGCGGCGCGGCGTCCAGGGGCGCGTGCTGTACCCGCACACGGCGCGCGGCGACGCCGCCACCCGGTCGTACACCCTGCGGCTCACCGAGGCCGGCGGCCAGGTGCGCACCTCGCGCGACCTGCACGCGCGTTTCCTGGTCTTCGACCGCAGGACGGCCTTCGTCACGGTCGACGACGGCAACGATCCGGGCGGTGCGGGCAGCGCGGTCACCATCATCTACGAGCCGAGCGTCGCGATGTTCCTCGGTTCGCTCCACGACCTGGCCTGGCAGTCCGCGTTCCCTCTCGAACAGGGAACGAGCGGGTATGCCGGAACCCTCGGCGAGCTGCGGGCCACGATCGTGGAGCTCCTGGCACTGGGCGTCAAGGACGAGGTCATCGCCCGCCGGGTCGGCCTCTCGGAACGCACCTTCCGCCGCCATGTCGCGGCGATCATGCAGAACCTGGCGGCCGGGAGCCGCTTCCAGGCCGGAGTGATGGCCGTACGGACCGGGATGCTCGGTGAGGCCGCGTGAGCCGCTACGCACACCTCGCCTACACCCCGACCGTCCGCGAGGTCCAGCACGAGATGGGCAGCGGCATCGCGGCGGGCCGCAGACTGCGCGAACCGGGCGACCGGCCGGAGCCGCTCACCGGGGCGGAGGCCTCGTTCATCCGGAGCCTGGACGGATTCCTGCTCGCCACCGTCGGCGAGACCGGCTGGCCGTACGTGCAGTTCAGGGGTGGCCCCCCGGGCTTCGTGCATGTACTGGACGAAGCCCGGATCGCGTACGCGGACGTCGGCGGGAACCGCCAGTTCATCACCACCGGCAACCTGCGGAGCGACGACCGGGTCGCGTTGTTCTTCCTCGACCACGCGCGGCAGACCCGGCTCAAGATGTTCGGGCACGCGCGCATCGTCCCCGCCGCCGACCAGCCCGAACTGTTCGCACGGCTCGAATCGCCCCGCACCGAGGGGCGGGTCGAGCGCCTGGTCGTCATCGAGATCGAGGGGTACGACTGGAACTGCCCCCGCCACATCACACCGCGCTTCAGCGAACGCGAACTGGACGACGCGCTGGCCCCGGTCCGGGAGCGGATGAGCGCGCTGGAGCGGGAGAACGCGGAACTGCGCGCCCGGCTGGCGCGGGCAGGGGCGAACCCGGCCTGAGCGGGGTCGGGCCCACGCGAACGCGGTGGCCCTCCGGTTCCTCCGGAGGGCCACCGCACCGGACCCGCTCCCGCCGCTTCCCGCTTCCCGCTCCTCAGCCGGCCCGCGCGACGCCGCGGCGCTGGGCGAGCAGCCAGGTGTAGAGCTCCGGATCGGCGTAGGCCCGGGTCCAGGAGTCATGGCCGACGTGGTCGTAGCGGGTGAACCGCACCGAACTGCCGCGCTCCCTGAGGGCGTCGACCACCTTGTCGGTGTGCCCGACGGGAATGTTCAGGTCGTCGGCGCCGTGGAAGGTCCACACCGGCAGGCGGTCGATCCGCGGTGCGGCCTCGGGGAGCCAGGAGCCGCAGACGGGCGCGACGGCCGCGAAGCGCCCGGGGTAGCGCGTGGCCATCGCCCAGGAGCCCGTGCCTCCCATGCTGAGACCGGTCACACAGGTGCGGTCGCGGTCGATGCGGTACCGCGCGGACACCTCTTCCAGCAGCGCGTACACACCCGACAGCTCCAACGTCCAGGTGCTGTACGCGGGACACTGCGGGGCGAGCAGGACGAAGGGCACCGGGATGCCGTCGGCCACTCGTTTCGGGAGCCCCTGGGTGGCCAGTACGGCCGGATCGTCGCCCCGCTCGGAGGCCCCGTGCAGAAAGAGCACCAGTGGCCACTGCTCGTCCCCGCCGCCCCGGTAGCCCTCGGGGAGGTGCAGGAGGTACGGCAGTCTGTTTCCGGTTTCGTCGACCTTGAACGTGTGGGCCTGGAACGCGCCGGCGTCCATTCGAACAACCACCTTCGAAATCAGGGGTGTGGAAATTCGGAGAAGCAGCGTTACGCATATCGGTGACAGCGTCAACGAGCCCGCACACTGAATATTGAATACATGCGGAAGAAACATATGCATCACTCGTCAAGAGAACTTCCGCCCCACCGGAAATCCGCTGGACCATCGCACGAACACCCAGCTCAAAGCAGCTTTCACCAGACCGGAAGGCGCTCCTGCCGCCCCTTCTCCGCTCTGGCCCGATTATGGAAAACCGCCCACTGCCGACGGCTAGCCTAAGGGCTGTCCAAATGGGGTCGAAAGTCCCGCTCGACCCGACTCGAAGAAGGCGAGACGACGACCATGGGGTCCGTACCAGAAATGAACCGGCGGGAGCTGATCAAACGCGCCGTCGCGGTCGGCCTGCTGGCCGCGCCCGCGACGGCCGCGCTCAGCTCCTGCGCCGCCTCCGGGAGCCGGCCGAGGCAGTCGGGCGTGGCCGGCGCGGGCATGGCGGAGTCCAGCAATCCGCTCGGTGTCAGCCGCTCGGCCCCGCTGGAGGTCGTCGTCTTCGACGGCGGCCTGGGCGTCGACTACGTCAAGAAGGCCGAGGCCGACTACCGGAAGGCATATCCCGGGACGGACCTCACACACGTCGCCACCACGGATCTGCAGGCCCGGCTCCAGGCCCGGTTCGTCGGCGGGACGCCTCCGGACCTGGTCGACAACACCGGCGCCCGCTCGTTGCCGACCGCGGCGCTGGCGGACCGCGGCCAGTTGACGGACCTGCGGACGCTGCTCGACGCGCCCTCCTGCGACGACCCGGCCGTGCCCGTGCGCGACACCCTGATCCCGGGCGTCGCGGAGAAGGGCAGGTTCGGCGGCGAGGAGGTCTGGGCGCTGAACTACGCGTACACCGTGTTCGGCGTCTGGTACTCCAAGTCCCTGATGGACAAGCACGGCTGGGAGTACCCGAGGACCTGGGACGCGATGCTGGGCCTGTGCGCGGAGGCGAAGCGGGCGGGCATCGCGGGGTGGACGTACGCGGGCACGTACCCGTACTACCTCCAGTGGACCCTGTACCCCTTCATCGCGAAGATCGGCGGGGCGGACGTACTGACGGCGATGGACAACCTGGAGCCGAACGCCTGGCACCACCCCGCCGTCAAGCAGGCGTTCGAGGCCTACCACGAGCTGGCCGCCAAGGGCTATCTGCTCCAGGGCACCTCGTCCCTCAACCACATCCAGTCACAGACCGCCTGGACCAAGGGCAAGGCGCTGTTCCTCCCCAACGGCACCTGGGTGGAGACCGAGGCGAAGGCCACCACACCGCCCGGTTTCGAGATGACGATGTCGCCGCCGTCCGGCCTCGACCGCTCGGATGCGATGCCCTTCGAAACGCTCTGGGCCCAGGTGGGCGAGGCGTTCATCGTGCCCCGGGACGCCAGGAACCCCCGGGGCGGGATGGAGTTGCTGCGCAGGATGCTCAGCAAGAAGGTCGCCCAGCAGTTCACCCTGGCGTCGTCGAGCCTGACGACGATACGGGGCGCCTCCGACGGCCTGGACCTCCCCTCGGGGCTCACCTCCGCGGCCGCGGCCCTGAAGGCGGCGGGCCACAACACCGTCGCCCCGCGCACCGACTGGTACCAGAGCCTCAACCGGGAGAAGATCGCCGGGCTGATCGGCGAGATGATGACCGGCCGCCTCCGGCCCGCCGAGGCGATCACCGCGATACAGCGGGCGGCGGACGCGACGGCGAAGGACCCGTCGGTGAAGAAGTACCGCCACTGAGCGGCACCCGCCGCTCCGGGCGGCCGCCGAGGGGGACTCGGCGCGCGTCGAGGCGCTGGTCGTCCGGCGGGACGGCCGCGAGGAGCGGCTGACCGGCTCGGGAGCCGACGCCCCGGCCGCGTACGCCGACGCCCTCTCCGGGACGGGTCCGGCCGTGCGGGTCTCCGAGGTCACCGGACACGTCATCGACGACCACCTCGGCACCCGGTACGCCGCCTACGCGCAGATCGATGTGGCGGGCACGGTCTGGTACGGCGCCGCGATCGCCGACTCCGGGGAGACCGCCCGGCTGAACGCCGTCACCTCCGCCGTCAACCGCGCGCACGCCCGGTGAGACGGCGGCTCCCCGGTGGTGCCGGCCACCGCCGGCACGCCCGGGGAGCCGGCCGCACGGCACGGCGGGGACGGTGAGCACCGGACCGCCGCCCCGGGACGCGAGCCCCGCCCGGCCCACCGCACGGCCCCAGGTCAGCACCTACGCTGCCTGGGGCCGTTCCCGTCTCCGCCCCGCACGGTGTGACCACGGTCACCCGGTTTTCTCCGGATCCGTGTCGTCCGGATGGTGGGGGCCGGGCGTATGCGGGGTGAGATCCGGGAGAGCCAGGAGTTGTGATCGTTGACCGTCGAGGAGTTCGAAGAGTTCTACGCGCAGACGGCTGCCCGGCTGACCGGGCAGTTGTTCGTGATGCTCGGCGATCAGCACGAGGCGCAGGACGTGGTGCAGGAGGCCTTCGTCAAGGGGTGGAGCCGGCGGCGCCAGCTCGATCGTGACGGGCAGCCGGAGGCGTGGATCCGTACGGTCGCGTGGCGGCTGGCGGTGAGCCGGTGGCGGGGGCGGCGGCGGGCGGCCGAGGCGTGGACGCGCCGGGGGGCGCCGCCGCACGCGGAGCCGCCGGGGCCGGAGTCGGTGGCGCTGGTGGAGGCGTTGCGGGGGCTGCCGCCCAAGCAGCGCCGGACGCTGGCGCTGCACTACGTCTGCGATCTGACCGTCGAGCAGATCGCCTCGGAGACCGGCCTGGCGGCCAGCACCGTCAAGACGCATCTGGCCCGGGGCCGGGCCTCGCTCTCGCACCGTCTGCACGATCCGCGTACCGAGGAGGGGCCCTGTGTCTGATCCCCACGACCCGCTGAGGTCCTTGTTCAAGGAGGCCGCCGAGGCCGGGCAGTCCCGTGCGCGGTCGGCGCCGGTCTCGTACATCACCGCGCGCGGTGACCGGGTGCGGCGGCGCCGGATGGTGGGGCTGGCCGTCGGGGCCTGCCTGGCCCTGTCGGGTACGGGGGCGGCGGTGGTCCCGCTGCTGCCGAGCGGTCCGGGCAGGACCGTGCCGGCCACCACGCCCTCGCCGTCCCCGTCGCCCTCGATGCCCACGCCGTCGACGTCCTCGCCCGCCGCCCCGGAGACCACCGGGCCGCCCCGGACCGGGACGGGCCGGACCGCTCCGCCGAGCACGAGCCCGCCCACGCGCGTGCCCAGCAGCAGCGAGAGCCCGACGGGAACGTCGGGCACCCCGAGCCGGAACACCACGTCCCCGCCGTCGTGAACCATCCGTCCCCGAGCGCGGGAGAGCTGTCGTGAGTCTTCTGAACCCGCCCCGGCGGGATGTGCGTCCGGCGACCCCGGCGGCGGAAAGGGTGGCGGCGCGTGCGCCGTGGCCGGAGGCGGCGGACCGTGAGGTGCTGTGGCTGTACCTGCTGACCCGGGTGGGGATCTGGACCACGGCGTACTGCACCCGGTGGCTGTTCGCCGACGACGGCAAGGCCCGGTACGCCGGTTCGTTCTTCTCGTCGTGGCAGCGCTGGGACTGGTGGCACTACCTGCACATAGCCCAGTCCGGGTACTTCCCCGACGGGCGGGGGCCGTGGAGCGCGGGGTGGGACAACCGGGAGGCGTTCTTCCCCGGCTTCCCGTTCCTGCTGCGGGCCGTGCACGCCGTCGTGCCGAGCTGGCCCGCCGCCGGGGCGCTGATCTCGTTCGTCGCCGGGGGCGTCGCCGTGCTCGCGCTGGGCCGGATCGCCCGGTCGTACGCGCCTCGGCCCGAGCGGGGCGGGGCGGCCGGGTCGCGGGCGGCGCTGTTCTTCCTGCTGTCGCCGTGCGCGGTGTTCCTGGCCGCCGGGTACACCGAAGCGCTCTTCCTCGCCTTCGCGCTGCCCGCCTGGCTGGCCGCCCGGCGCCAGGAGTGGGCGCGGGCGGCCGTCCTCGTCTGCCTGGCCACCACGGTCCGGGTCAGCGGGCTCTTCCTCGCCGCGGCCCTGGCCGTCCACTTCCTGACGACCGCCCGCGCCGCACGCGCCCCCGGCCACTGGTGGCGGGCGCCCTGGCTGGCGCTGCCCGCCCTGCCGGCGCTGCTCCAGAGCTGGTACCTGCACGCGCACACCGGCGACTGGATGGCCTGGAAGCACGCGGAGGAACGGGGCTGGTACCGCGACTTCCACACCCCGTGGGAGGCGTGGCAGAACACCTGGCACGCCGCCTTCGGGCACGCCCAGTCCCTCGGGTACGCCCTGATGTGCCAGGCCGAACTGCTCACCATGGTGGTCGGGCTGGTGCTGTGCGGGGTGCTGCTGCGGCGGCGGCGCTGGGCGGAGGCGGTGTACATCGCGCTCAGCCTGTGGGCGCTGGGCACCTCGTACTGGTACACCTCGCTGCCCCGCGCGACCCTGCTGTGGTGGCCGCTGTGGGCCGGTCTCGCGGCCTGGAGCCTGCGCCGGCCCCGGGTGACGACCGCCTACCTCGCGGTGGTGGCGCCGTTCTCGACGGTCGTCGCGGTCACCTTCCTGTCCGGGCGCTGGGCGGGCTGAGCCGGGCCGGATCCGGTGCGGGGCGCGGTCCTCGTCCAGAAGCGGTACTGGTGGTCCCGGGCGAAGTCCGCGCGTCCCCAGGCGGTGGACGACAGGGTCTGGACGTGCCCGTCCGTGCCCCGGAAGGCGGGCCAGCCGGTGCGGCCCGAGGCCGCGAACCCGGTCCAGGTACGGATCAGCCGGTCGCGGAAGGCGGCCTGACCGGCCTCCACGTCCTCGAACAGGTCCAGGTCGAAGAGGTACGCCAGCTCCGACATGTGCTGGGCACGCGGCGCGAAGCCCGGAGCCGGGTAGCCCGCGAACCAGGGGGTGTCGCGCTCGGCGAACTCGTACGCCCGGGTCGGTGTCCACCGGGACAGCAGCCGGGCCGTGTCCAGCGTCGGCACCGACCACGACGCGTCGGTCAGAACGGCGGCCAGGGCCTCGCCCGCCGACGGGAAGGCGGCGAGCGGGTAGCGGCGCAGTACCTCCCCGGCCCGGTCGCCGAACGCCTCCCGCACGGCGGGCTCGTACTCCCCGGGCTTCATCGGCGCGCCGCCCGGGGCCAGTTCCCTGCCCAGGACGCTGCCGCGCTCCTCGTCGTGGTTGACGCCGACCAGGACGGGCACCCGGTTGAACCGGCCGGTGCGCAGCGCCTCGGCGGGGGTCAGCGGCATGAGCTCCGTGCCGGCGACGGGGCGGGGTTCGTTGAACGGGCCGTACGCCTTGAGCAGTTCGGCCGGGGTGGCCCGGCGCAGGCAGGCCTCGGTGGCCCGTGTGCCGCCCTCGCAGCCGAGCGCGGTGACGATCCGGCGGGCGTCGGCATCGGCCTCGGCCCGGGTCCGGGTGCCGCCGGTGGCGCAGGGGGCGCTCTGCACGACGGCCCGGTCGAAGAGGCCGGCCGAGGCGGGTGAGGCGAGGTGATCGCAGACGCTGTAGCCGCCGCCCGACTGCCCCATGACCGTGACGTTGCGCGCGTCGCCGCCGAAGGCGTCCGCGTTGGCGCGCACCCAGCGCAGCGCCGCCTGCTGGTCCTGGAGGCCGAGGCCGTCCGCCCCGGCGACGGTGGAGCCGCTGAGGAAGCCCATCACCCCCAGCCGGTAGTTGACCGAGACCACGACGGCTCCCGCCGAGGCCAGCCGGTCGGGGCCGTACATGTCGCCGCTGCCGTACATCAGGCTGCCGCCGTGGATCCAGACGATCACCGGGAGACGGCTGTCGGCATGGGCGGGGGCGGTGACGTTCAGGTAGAGGCAGTCCTCGTTCTCGCTGGGTGTGCCGACCGGGAGGCCGACCGGCTGGGCGCACGGGGCGCCGGGTCCGGTCGCGTCGCGCACCCCGGTCCAGGGGACGGCCGGCCGGGGCGGGGTCCAGCGCAGCCGGCCCACCGGCGGGGCTGCGTAGGGGATGCCCCGGAAGCTGTTCAGCTCCCCGCTCCGGGTGCCGCGGACGGTGCCGGCGGCCGTATCGACGACGGTGCCGGTGTCGTACGCGCGTGGCGTACCGGCCGCCGCGGCCTCGGGGGCGGTCAGGCCGAGGGCCAGTCCCCCGAGCGCCAGCGCGGTGACCAACCACTGGGAAACGCTCCTGGTGTGTCTCATGCCGAGCACGCTAGAGAGCTTTGGGCGATCGCGCAATGCGTTCGCCCAAAACGATTGTCTAAGGCGTTCGCCTCAGGCGGTGTAGGCTGCCGGGCATGGGGAACCGTGAAGCCCTGCTCGTCGGCGCCAAGCAGTGCCTGCGGGAGAAGGGGTACGACCGCAGCACCGTCCGGGACATCGCCACCGCGGCGAGCGTGAGCATGGCCGCGATCGGCTACCACTACGGCTCGCGCGAAGTCCTGCTCAACCAGGCCCTGTTCGAGATCCTCGACGAGTGGGGCGACTCCATGGGCCGGGCCCTGGCCCGGGACGCCGACGGGTCCGCGCGGCGCGCGTTCGAGCGGGTCTGGGAGAACCTGATCGCCGACTTCACCGCCCACCCCGATCTGTGGACGGCCTCGGTGGAGCTGTTCATGCAGGCCCGGCGCCGTCCCGAGCTGCGCGCCCCGCTCGCCGCCGGCATGGCCGAGGGCCGTCGCGGTATGGCGGCGATCCTGCGGAGCGAGCCGGAGGACACGGTGCCGCAGGAGTCGGTACGGACCCTGGGCAGCGTGCAGCTCGCGCTGATGTCGGGCGTGATGATGCAGCACCTGGGCGACCCGGAGTCGGCGCCGTCCGCCGCCGAGGTGCTCCGGGGACTGCGCGAGCTGGCGGACCTCGCGCGCTGACGCCCCCGTTCGTTCGGGTGATGACCCCAGTGGTCCGCCCGTGGTCGCGCTTCCGGGACCCGCCTCGCAGCCTGGGCGGAGGAACTACCGGAAGGGCGGGGCCGATGCGGCTTGTCGTCGATCTCAACCGGTGCCAGGGGTACGCGCAGTGCGCCTTCCTGGCCCCCGATGTGTTCAGCATGCACGGCGAGGAGGCGCTGCTCTACAACCCGCACGCCGAGGAGTCCCGGCGCGAGCAGGTGCGGCGGGCCGCCGCCGCCTGTCCGGTGCAGGCCATCCGGGTGGAGTACCCGGAGTCCCGGGCGGCCGAGGAGGCGTCCGGTGTCCGGTGACGAGGCGCTGGAGCGGCTGAGGCACGAGGGGCGGATCGTGATCGTCGGCGCCTCGCTGGCCGGGCTGCGGGCGGCGGAGACCCTCCGGAACGAGGGCTTCACCGGTTCCCTGACGCTGATCGGCGACGAGCCGCACGAGCCGTACGACCGCCCGCCGCTCTCCAAGCAGGTGCTGCTGGACCACGCCTCGCCCGACCACACCGAGCTGCCCCGGCAGCCCGGCCTCGACGCGGTCTGGCGCCTGGGCACCGCCGCCACCGGCCTCGACCTGGCGGCCCGTCGGGTAAGGCTGGCCGACGGCGACGACGTCCCCTACGACCGGCTGCTGATCACCACCGGGGTACGGGCCCGGCCCTGGCCGCACCGGGCCGAGGCCGAGCTGGACGGGGTCTTCGTCCTGCGCACCCGGGACGACGCGGCCCGGCTGCGCAGGCGGCTGGCGGCCTCGCCGCGCCGGGTCCTCGTCATCGGCGCGGGCTTCACCGGTTCGGAGATCGCCTCGGCCTGCCGGGAGCGCGGACTCCCGGTGACCGTCGCCGAGCGCGGGGCGGCGCCCCTGGTCGGCGCGCTCGGCGGGGTGGTCGGCCGGGTCGCGGCGGAGCTCCAGCGGGCCCACGGGGTGGACCTGCGCTGCGGGATCATGGTCACCGGTCTGGAGGGCGACCCGGCGGGACGGCTGCGCCGCGCCCATCTCTCCGACGGCACCGCCCTGGACACCGACATCGCCGTCATCGCGCTGGGCGCGACCCGGAACACCGAGTGGCTGGCCGGATCCGGGCTGGCCGCCGGTCCGCGCGGCATCGCCTGCGACGCGGGGTGCCGGGCCTTCGACGTACGGGGCATCGTGACCGACGACGTCTTCGTCGCCGGGGACGTCGCCCGCTCCCCGCACGCCCTCTTCGGGTACCAGTTCCTCTCCCTGGAGCACTGGGGCAACGCCGTCGAGCAGGCCGCCACCGCGGCGCACAACATGATCAGCGGCAGCTCCGAGCGCCGCCCGCACCTGTGGGTACCGGCCTTCTGGTCCGCCCAGTTCGGCGTGAACATCAAGTCGGTCGGCGTCCCCCCGCTGGGCGAGGAGATCATCGTCGCCCAGGGCTCGCTCGCCGACCACCGCTTCACCGGGGTCTACGGCTACCAGGGCCGGGTCATCGCCGCCGTCTCCTTCGACCAGACGAAGTGGCTGGGCTTCTACGAGCAGCAGATCCGCTCGGCCGCCCCGTTCCCGCCGGACTACGCCTCGGTCGACCGGCGCCTCGAAGGGCTGCGGCCGGTCCCGGCCGAGTTCCCGGACCCCTCGCTGCCCACCCACGGGCCGTCCGTGACCGTCAGCGGCTACGCGCCGACCGAGCAGCGGATCACCTTCACCCCCGCCCGCGCCTGACCACCCGCCCCCCGGCCCGAACCGGCCCACTCCGCGAGCACCCCCCGAGGACCCGAGGACCCGCGACCATGACCAACAGCACGCTGCTGCGGCAGATCATCGACTACGGCAGCCGCGCCGACCCGTACCCCCTCTACGCCGAGCTGCGCCGGACCCCGGTCCTCCAGGACAGCGACGACCTGTTCGTCGTCAGCACCTACTGGGAGATCAAGAGCCTGCTGCACGATCCCCGGCTCAGCTCCGACTCCCGCAACCTCTCCCCCAGCGCCTCCGGCACCCTCCTGGAGGAGCAGGAGGACTCCCCGCTGCCGCCCGCCTTCCTGCGGCTGGACCCGCCCGAGCACGACCGGCTGCGCCGGATGACGATGCGCCCGTTCGGGCCGCCCGAGACGCCCCGGCGGGTGCACAACATGTGGGGCGAGCTGGCCCGTGTCGTCGCCGGGCTCGTCGACGGCTTCGCCGGCCGGGAGCGGGTCGACGTCGTCGACGACTTCGCGTACCCGTTCCCCGTCACCGTGATCTGCCGGCTGCTGGGCATCCCGCGCGAGGACGAGGCGCGCTTCCACTCCTGGGCCGACACCCTCGCCGCCGGGCTCGACCCGGACCCCGGGCAGGACCCCGGCGAACGGTTCCGCGCCACCCGGCAGGCCCGCACCGAGCTGGGGCTCTACCTGAACGGACTGCTCGACGAACGCGCCGCCGCCCCCGGCGACGACATGCTGTCCGCGCTGGTCACCGGGGACGGGCCGGACGGGCGGAT
Organism: Streptomyces sp. NPDC092952; assembly: GCF_044754785.1. Classification (NCBI taxonomy): domain Bacteria; kingdom Bacillati; phylum Actinomycetota; class Actinomycetes; order Kitasatosporales; family Streptomycetaceae; genus Streptomyces; species Streptomyces sp. NPDC092952. The sequence goes on from NZ_JBIVPT010000003.1 coordinate 91,236, forward strand.
GACCCGGCCCGAGGTGCTCAGCACCGCGGCGCTGCTCCTGATCGCCGGTCACGAGACCACCGTCAACCTCATCACCAACGGCACCCTCACCCTGCTGCGCCACCCCGAGGTCCTGGACCGGCTGCGCGGGGACCCCGGGCTGGCCGTGCCGATCGTGGAGGAGCTGCTCCGCTTCGAACCGCCCGTCCAGCTCCTCCCGCAGCGCACCACCCTCGCGGACATCGACATCGCGGGCACCACCATCCCCAGGGGCGCCGGTGTCTGGCTGGTGCTGGCCTCCGGCAACCGCGATCCGCGACGGTTCGACGACCCCGACCGCTTCGACCCGGACCGGACGGACAACCAGCACCTCGGTTTCGGCAGCGGCATCCACACCTGCTTCGGCGCGCCCCTGGCCCGGCTGGAGGCCCAGCTCGCCCTGACCGAGCTCGCCACCCGGCTCGACGGGCCCCGCCTGGTGGCGGACCCGCCGCCCTACCGGCAGAACGCGGTGCTGCGCGGGCCCCGGCATCTGGAGGTCGCCTTCGACGGGCTCCACAGCCCGTAGCCCCTGAGACAGGTCCCCAGGGCGCCCGCCCCCGCGATGATGGGCGGATGCGGATGCCGACGGACCAGCCGGGCCGGGACGACACCGGCCCGGGACCCTCGCTGGGGCAGCTCCTCGCCCTGGTCGCCCCCGGGACGCTCGATGTCGTCCTCGCCCCCCGCTCCACCGCCGTACCGGTCACCGGCGTCGCCCTGTACGACCCCGGCGAGGAGCCGCTGCGGCAGGGGGCCGCCGGGCTGGTCCTCCTGGCGGTCGGCGTGGAACTCGCCTCGCCCGGGGCCGCCGACGTGCTGGGCGCCGCCGACCGGGCCGGGGCCGCCGCCGTCGTGCTGCGGCGCGGCGAACGGGAGCCGGGGCCCGGGCTGCTGGCGGCGGCCGCCCGGGGCCGTACCGCGCTGCTCTCCCGGCGCCCGGAGCACGGCTGGACGGAGGTGCTCGGCCGGCTGCGCACCGCGCTCGCCTCGCACCGCGCCCCGGACGGCGCGCACGGGCCGTCCTCCCCGGCGGCGGGGCTGCGGCTGGGCGACCTGTCCGGGCTGGCCAACACCATCGCGGACCTGGTCGGCGGGGCGATCACCGTCGAGGACCCGCAGTCGCGGGTGCTGGCCTACTCGCGCCTCGACCACGAACCCGACCCGATGCGGCGGCTGACGATCCTGGGCCAGGAGGTCCCGCGCTGGCGGGTCGCCGAACTCCGCGAGAGCGGCTTCCTCCAGGCCCTGTGGAGCACCGACGACGTGGTGCGGCTGCCGGCCGACGGCCGGTACGCCGAGCGGCTGGCCGTCGCGGTGCGCGAGGGCTCCGAGGTGCTCGGCACCCTCTGGGCCGCCGCCGACGGGCGGCCGCTCGCCGAGGACGCGGCGGCCACCCTGCGGACCGCGGCGCGGGCCGCCGTCCCGCATCTGGCCCACCACCACAGCCGGGACCGTGCGGCGGCCGGGGCCCGGGAGGCGGCGGTGCGCGCGCTGCTGCGGGGGGACGTCGGGGCCGCGCCGGAGGCCGGGATCGCGGCGGACCGGCCGTACGCGGTGTTCCTCGCCGAGATCGCCGAGACCGCCGAGACCGCCGGGACCGCCGGGACCGGGGAGTCGGCGGGGGCGGGGGGCACGGAGGGAGCGGCGGCGCGGGCCGGGCAGCGGGTGCTGGACGTGCTCGCGCTGCGGGCCGCGGCGGACCGGCCGGGCTGTGCGACGGCCCGCTCCGGGCACCGGCTGTACGTGCTGGTCCCGGCCGGGGACGGTGAGGCGGACCCGGCGGGGGCGCTGCTGGCGGCGGTGCGTGCGGTGACCCGGTGCGCGGTGTTCGCGGGGGCCGGGCCGGTGGCGTCCGGCCCGGCGGAGCTGCCCGCCTCGCGGGAGGCGGCGGAACTGGTGGTGCGGGTGGTGCGGGAGCGGGCCGCGCGGACGCCGGGGGGCGGGGCGGTGTCGGCGGCGGCCGCGCACCACGAGGTGGCGTCCGGGACGGCGGTGCTCCGGCTCCTTGACCGGCTGGAGCCGTTGTGGGGCTCGCTGACGGGGCCGGTGCACGCGATGGTCGCGCACGACCGGGCGCACGGTTCGGCGTACGGGGCCTCGGTCGCCGCGTACCTGGACGCCTCCTGCGACGCCGGGGCGGCGGCGCGGCGGCTCCATGTACACCCCAACACCCTGCGGTACCGGCTGCGTCGGGCCCGGGAGCTGTTCGGCGTCGATCCGGCCGACCCCGACGTACGCCTCCTGGTGGAGGTCGGGCTGCGGCTGGCGGCCCGCCCGGAGCCCCCGCCGCGCCCCCGTTGATCGTCCGGTTGTCCGGTACGCCGAAGGAACCGGGCGGGTGTCGTCGCGCCGGTCGAAGACGTACGGCCCCCCGCGCGCCGAAGCTGTCGGTACGCGAGGAAGCGAACGATCCGACGAAGGGGTGTGTGTGGTGATGGACGGGAACGCGGTTCCGTCGCGCGCCGAGCGCCGTACGGCGGCGCTGGCACGGGCCGTCGAGGAGGGGCTGCTCGGTCCGCGGGCCCCCGTGGTGGGGCTGCTGGACGTGGACGGGGTGCTGGCCGCGGTGGACGCGCTGGACCGGGCGTTCGAGGGGCCCGCCCCGGTGCTGCACACCTTCGCGGCCAAGGCGTGCGGTCTGGTGCCGGTGCTGCGGCTGCTGGCGGACGCGGGGATGGGGTGCGAGGTCGCCTCGCCCGGTGAGCTGGAGCAGGCGCTGGCCGCCGGGTTCGGGTACGACCGGCTGGTCTTCGACAGCCCCGCGAAGACGGTCGGGGAGCTGGAGTTCGCGCTCGCCCACGGCATCGCGGTCAACCTGGACAACTTCCAGGAGCTGGACCGGGTGGACCGGCTGCTCGCGGGCCGGGCGCCGTCCGGCCCCCTCGGCCTCCGGGTGAACCCGCAGGTGGGGGCAGGTGCCATCGGTGCGATGAGCACGGCGACGGCGACCTCCAAGTTCGGTGTCGCGCTCCGCGACCCGGGCGCCGCCGACGCGGTGGTCGAGGCGTTCGAGCGCCGCCCCTGGCTCGACCGGCTGCACGCCCACGTCGGCTCCCAGGGCTGCCCGCTGCCACTCGTCGCCGAGGGCATCCGGGCCACGTACGAGCTGGCCGAGCGGATCAACGACCGGCTGGGCCGCGCCCAGGTCACCGGGATCGACATCGGCGGCGGACTGCCCGTCAACTTCGACGACGAGGACGACCGGCCGACGTACGCCGAGTACGCCGCCGGGCTCCGCGCCGCCGTACCGGGGCTCTTCGACGGCCGGTACACGCTGGTCACCGAGTTCGGCCGCTCCCTGCTCGCCAAGAGCGGGACGATCGGCACGGTCGTCGAGTACACCAAGTCCGCGGGCGGCCGGCGGATCGCGGTCACCCACGCGGGGGCGCAGGTCGCCACCCGTACCGTGTTCATGCCCGGGTCCTGGCCGCTGCGGGCGGGGGTCTTCGACCCGGCGGGCCGCCCGAAGCGGGGCCCGGCCGAGACCGTCGACATCGCGGGGCCGTGCTGCTTCGCCGGGGACCTCACGGCGACCGGGGCGGAGCTGCCCGCCGTGGAGCCCGGTGACGTGGTGGCGCTGTACGACACCGGCGCGTACTACTTCTCCTCGCACTTCTCGTACAACTCGCTGCCCCGGCCCGCCGTCCACGGCTACCGGACCGGGGCCGACGGGCGGCCGCGCTTCGCGCTGGTGCGCGCGGCGCAGAGCGTGCGCGAGGTCGTCGAGGAGAGCGGTCTCGCGCAGGCGGAGAACCTGGTGGCGCTGCGCCGTTCGGAGTGAGCCCCCCGTACGTTCGCCCGTCGCCTACGAGTCTCAGGTTCTACGGCCGAAGAACTCGACCTCGGCGACGGCGAGTCGGCGGCCGGGGCCCGCTCCGTACGTGGTCGCGGTGGTGAGCCGGGCCCGGACGATCTCCGATCCGCGCAGGTCGAAGGTCTGCTGGCCCGGCTGGTCCTTGATCCGCAACTCCTTGTCGACGCTGGTGCCGTCGGCGGAGGTGAGCCGGACGGTGATCCGGGCCGGGCGGGCCTGGGTGAGGAACTCGTCCATCTTCGCCGAGACGCCCGGGAACACCACCAGCTTCAGCACCCGTACCGGCTGCTCGAAGTCGCACTCCAGGTACTGGCCCCTGCCGCTGTCGGGGCCGTCCCCGGCGGGTGCCCAGTAACGGTTGGTGAAGCCGTCGAAGGCCGCGCCCGCCGGGTGCCCGGCGGCCCGGCTGGAGGCCCGGAACCGGGTGGGCGGCACGGCCTCCAGCGTCCCGGTCTCGTCCTTGGCGAGGCCGAGCCAGCCCGGTATGTGCGGCAGCGCGAACCAGACCCCGGCCGCGAGCACGATCAGCACGACCGGGAGCGTCAGCCCGGGACGGCGCCACAGCCGCCGCCGGGGCCGGGTGCCCGCGACGGGCGCCTGGCGCGGCCGCCGCCGCAGCAGCCTGCGCCACCAGGGCGGGCGGACCTCGGGCGGCGGCCCCGGGTCCAGGAGCAGCCCGCAGTGGACGCACCGGGTGCGGTCGGGCGTGTTCCCGGTACGGCAGCCGGGGCAGGGCACGGGCGGGGCGGGGGCCGGCCCCGGGTCCGCGGGGGCGGGCCGGTCCGGTGCGACGGGAAACGCCTCGGGGCCCGGGACCGGGGTGGCCGGATCGTCACCGGGGCGCCGGGGAGCGGCGGTCGCGGGGGGTTCTGCGGTGTTGCGGGGCGACGGGGGCGGTTGGGGCGACGGCTGAGGCTGGGGCTGGGGTGACGGCTGAGGTTGAGGCTGGGGTTGGGGCTGAGGGGACGGCTGGGGTCGCGGGCTCGGGGAAGGAGGTGCCGGGGCCACGGAGGGCGGCGTCGGCGTACCGCTCGACGGCGGTTCCTCCCACTCCAGGAACGCCCGGCACGAGGTGCAGAACTGCGTCCCCGGCGGATTGTTCCGGCCGCACGTCCCGCACCTCACAGCAGCTCCAGGTCGAAGCCCACATGGGCGGGTATCTCCGTACGGATCAGCTCCTCCAGCCGCACCCGGTCGACCTGGTACGGCCCGCTGGGCCGGACCCGGACCGTGACCCACGGGCGCGGGGCGCCCGGGAACCGGGTGTGCGGCGTCGTCGACCACGCCGTACCGCCGCTCTCCACGATCTCCGGCTCGACCCCGGTCTCCAGCAGCACCGCCTCGGCGAGCCCGCGCCGGGTACCCCGTCTGCTGTGCCGTTCCACCGCGCCCCGCACCGTCGCCCGCCGCCGCTCCACCGGGTGGTCGGCCCGGGTGTCGGCGGCCACCCACTGGGCCAGCCAGGCCAGGAAGTCCTCGGGCGCGCTGCGCGGGTCGAGATGGGCGGGCAGGTTGTCGATGGAGAGCAGCACCGGGGCGAGTACGTCGTCGAGCGCCTCCAGGAACCTGCGCAGGAAGTCCTGCTCCAGGTAGACCGCGGGGAGCTGGTCGATCAGCGGGTGCGGGGTCGGCAGCCCGGTCACGGCTGTGCGCATGGCGGTCAGGCCTCCCGTACCCGGAGCTGGTGCTCGTAGCTGAAGACCAGCGCGTGCCGGTCCAGGGCGATCTTGGTGGCGGGTTCGCCGCGCTGTCCGTCGACCGGATCGGCGGGGAAGAGGCGTACGTCCTCCACCAGGTCCACGCCCGGCACCTGTTGCAGTACGGCGAACGCCTCGCCCGACTGGACGGGCCGGCCGAAGGGCCAGCCGTCGCCGCCCGGCCCGCCGCTCAGCGGGTTGAAGTAGCTGTACAGCGCGGTCAGCGCCTCCTCCCGCACCCGCTCGGCCACCGCACCGCGCCGGGCCTGCACCGAGGCGACCACGGTGACCCCCTGGTAGAAGGGCCGCTCGACCACCAGCCGGGCACCGATCGGCCGCCGCTCCTCCAGATGGCCCGCGATCAGCGCGAGGGTGTGCTCCGGCGGGACCAGTTCACCGAACTCGATCCGGCCCTGCTCGTCGCTGCGCCCGGACGGCACGACCAGCAGCCGCACCCCGCCCGCGTCGACGTCCGCGTCCTGGCCGGCCGCGATGCACTGGACCCGGGCCGCGTCGGGCGCCACCTCGCGGGCGAGGAGTTCGTAGTCGTGCGGGACGACCGCCCGGTGCAGGGTCCGCAGCGTCATCGGCCCGCGGACCCGGGCGCTCTCCACCGTCTCGCCGTCGACCCCGCCGAGCGCGGGGCCGCGGTTCTCCACCCGGGCCACGTACGGGATGGCGCTGCGCAGCACCCGCAGGGTGGAGCGGGCCACGTTGCCGCGCAGCCCGCCGCCGGTGCGGTACGAGCGGACCCGGACGGTGGCGCCCTTGGGCGGCACCTTGCCGTAGTAGCGGATCGAGCCGTCCCGTTCCCGTACGGCGGGGCCGAACTCGACCCGGCCGGAGTTGGGGTCGAGCGTGATGTGCCGGTCCTCGGGGCCGGAGTGCGCGAAGTCGTCGACCCGGGTCCACTCCGTGGACCGCGTCCCGCCCGCCGGGTCGGCGACCTCGACGACGAACTCGCCGGGCACCACCGGCGGCCGGGCCACCGTGAAGCTCTGCCCGGGTACGCCCTCGGCGGGGCCGAGCACCTCGTCGGTCACGGTCTCGGCGTGCACCGCCCCGACGGTCGCCCCGATGGTGAACGCGGTGATCCGGCGGACCACCGGGGACGCCATGTAGGTGGGCTGCCCCGGGACGGCCTCGACCAGGCGGCAGCGGAGCCAGCCGCCGGTGCGGCGCACCACGACGGCGGGGGTGTGGCCCTGTGGCAGGTGCAGGATCAGCTCGCCGGACCGGTTGAAGCCGCCGGTGTCGTCCTTCTCGGTCTCGCAGGCCACCCAGGCGGTGCCGTCCCACGCCTCCCAGACCAGCGGCGGGCGCAGCGGGTCGACGCCGACGCCCTCGACCGCGCAGTCCAGCCGCAGCACGACGACCCCGGCGGGCACGGCGGCGGAGAGCCCGATGTAGAGGGCGTCGCCGGGTGCGGGGGTGGTGCCGAAGCAGGGGACGGGCCGGCCGAGGGCCAGCTCCTCGGTGCGGTCGGCGGCCTCGCCGGACGTCGGCCAGGTCGCCAGGTGCGCGAAGTCGCAGGGCACGATGGAGAGTTCACCGGCGGTCGTGAAGACCACGGCCTCCTCGGTCTCCGTGCGTACGGTCGCGACCTCCGTGCCGGCCCGGACCCGTACCGGTTCGGGCCGGGGGGCGGAGAGCCGGAACGTCACGTCGGTGCGGGCGGCGGTGGGCGGGTGGAGACGGACGCCGATCAGGTCGAGGAAGGTCAGATAGCTCTTCTCCGGGACCCGGTTCACCCGGTAGACCAGCTGGTCGACCATGGTCGCGAACGCCTCGATGAGGGTCACCCCGGGGTCCGACACGTTGTGGTCGGTCCACTCGGGGCAGCGCTGCTGGACGAGCCGTTTCGCCTCGTCGACCAGGCCCTGGAAGCGGCGGTCGTCCAGATACGGGCTGGGCAGCGTCACGCGCCGTCCACCTCCTTGTGCCGCGGGGTCGCGCGGTTCTCGTGCCCGGGGATCGCGGGGTCCTCGTGCTGCGGGATCACATAGAACGGGAAGACCAGGTTCCGGGGGTCGTTGGCGCCCCGGACGGTGTAGCCGATGTCGATGTAGAGGACACCCTCGTCGGCCTCGTCGAACCGGACGACGACCTCGGCGACCTCGATGCGGGGCTCCCACCGGTCGAGCGCGAGCCGTACCTCGTAGGCGAGTTGCCCGGCGGTGCCCGCGTCGGCCGGGGCGAACACGTAGTCGTTGACGGCGCAGCCGAACTCCGGGCGCATCGGCCGTTCGCCCGGCGAGGTGGCGAGGATCAGCCGGATCGACTCCTCCAGCTCGTGCTCGCCGCGCACCAGGGCGATGGAGCCGGTGGCGTCGGTGCGCGGCGGGAAGGCCCAGCCCGCGCCGATGAATTCCTGTCCCATGGGCCGGTCAGCCTCCGATCAGCACGGTCGGGCAGCCGGAGACGATCGGTGCGCCGCAGGCGGCCCGGTCGCCGACCCGGGCCGCCGGGAACCCGCCGATCAGCACCGTCGTGGAGCCGGGCGGAACGATCGTGGACGGGGCGTGCACCGCGGGCGGCGGGAACGAGCACAGGTGCGGGGTGCCGACCGTGGCGGCGGGGAGCCCGCCGATCAGCACGGTCGGGACGCCGGGGGGCCCGACCGTGCCGGGGTGTCCGGTGGGGTCGCCGACCCGGGCGGCCGCGGCTGCTGGCATGGGGTCCGTTCCTCTCGATTCGGTCGGTGCGGCCGGTTCGGCACGGTGCGCCCCGGCAGGGTCAATTGATCTTCACCATCGGGGCGTTGACGGAGAGCGAGGCGCCGCTCCTGAGGTCGGTGCGCCGGGAGCCGTCGACGGTGACCTCGGCGCCGCGCACCTCGACCGTGGAGCCGGTGGAGAGGGTGACCTCGCCGTTGCCGCCGTCGACACTCACCCCGCCGCGCGACTTCAACGTGACGCTCTCGCCGCTCAGTTCGAGCGCGCCCTGTCCGCCGTCGAGCGAGACGCCCCGGTCCGCCCTGATGGAGACCTGCTGCTTGGCCTCGATGGTCACGCTGCCGTCGCTGTGGACGCGGATGACGGTGCCCTTGCGGTCCAGGTCGATCTTCAGCTTTCCGTCGCCGGTGAGCAGCCGGACGCCCTGCGGCCCGTTGGCGTCGTCCAGGATCTCCAGCTGGTTGCCGCTCTTGGTGGCGACGGCGCGCCGGTTGACGGCGCCGCTGGTCGGGTCGACGAGCGGGCCGCCGGGGGTGTCCGGGGAGGGGGATTCGGGGGAGGCGGCGGGTCCGGATGCGCCGGAGGGGGCCGGTGCGCCGGTGGCGGCCGCGGTCACCGCGCCGACGATCCCTCCGCCCCCGCTTCCGCTGCCCGCGGACGGCCGGTCCTTCCCGTTGTAGAGCCCGGCCAGGACGTACGGCCGGTCCAGGTGCCCGTGCTCGAAGCCCACCAGCACCTCGTCGCCGACCTCGGGGATGAACGCGTCGCCGCCGCCTGTCCCGCCCGACTGCGCCGTACGCGCCCAGTCGCTCGCGTACTCGTCGGAGAGCCAGGGGAACCGCACCTTGACCCGCCCCGAGCCCTCCGGGTCCTGGGTGTCCGTGACGGTCCCGCTGACCAGCCCCGCGCACCGCGAGCCGCCGGGCCCGGTGCCGGTGCCGCCCGCGCCGGGCCCGCCGCCGGTCAGCCCGAACAGGGACCGCTCCTGCTGCCCGGAGACCGTCAGCCAGGTCTCGTAGCCGCGCACCGGGTCGAAGACGTGCCGCGAGGACGTGACCGTGTACCGGCCCTCGAACGGCGCCCCGACCGCGTTGAGCGCCACCGCGCTCCCGGCCCGTACCTCCGGGTTGCCCCGGATCACGGCCTCCAGCTCGGCGAACGACCCGGCGATCCGCTCGGCCAGCGCCTTCGCCGCCTGGTCCACCTGGTCCTGCGCCCCGTACGCCGCGTCGGTGACCACGAACCGGGCCTCGCCGAACGGGGCGGACACCTCGGCGGCGCTCACCCCCAGCTCCAGCGTGGCCGACTTCCCGGCCGGGGCCCGTCCGACCAGCGGCTGCTTGGTCTTGACGTCCCAGCCGCGCACCTCCACCTCGGAGACCTGCTCGGCGGAGGACACCCCGGCCCGGCAGCGCAGCAGGTTGCTGCCCATCTCCAGGACGAGCGGGTTGCGGTCCGCCCGCGCCGAGCCGTCCGGGGCCCCGCTCGCCTCGGCGGGCCGGGTGATGTGCAGCTGCCCGTCGCGTACGTACGCCTGGGCGCCGGCCTCCTCGGCCAGGCCCCGGACGAACTCCCAGTCGGTGACGTTGGGCTGGGCGATGTGTTCCAGCACCGGCCCGGCCACGTCGACCGTGCCCGGTTTCAGCCCGGCCCGCTGCGCGACCTGGGCGCAGATGTCGGCGAGCGTCATGTTCTGGTAGCTGGCCACCCGGCGCCCCCGGAACAGCCGGTGCGACTCGTCCAGCCCGCGTACGACGGTGAAGGTGCCGGTCTCGTCCAGCTCCACCTCCAGCGCGGTGACGACCCCCTTGAGCAGCGGCTTCGGCGTCGAGTCACCGCCCGCGCGGGCCAGCAGCCGGGCCTCGGTGCCGATCTTCAGTCCGGCCTGCTCCAGCAGCACCCGGTCCGGGTCGCGGAACCGCAGCAGGAACAGGTCGGGGAGCGTCCGGCTGTCGTCGACGTACCCCTCGACCAGCGTGTTCACGAACTTCGCGGGCAGCGGGCCGCCGCCGAACTCCACCACCAGCGCCGTCGCGACGCCCGGCCGCCCGGCCATCAGGCCCGCCCCCCGTCCCGGCCCCTGTTCTCCTCCAGCCGGTTCAGCTCGTCGAGCGCGGGGAGCAGCAGCTGCCGTCCCGGGGCGAGCCGCAGCGGGTCGTCGATCCCGTTCGCCTCGGCGATCACCCGCCAGGCCGCCGGGTCGCCGTACTCGCGCTGCGCGAGCGAGGGCAGCGAGTCACCCGCGTCCAGCCGGTGCACCCGGCGGGCGGCCAGCGCGCCGGAGGTCGGGTTCTGGCCCGGGGTGTCGCCGCTGATCTCCTCCATCGTCACCTGGCAGACGGCCCGGATCGGCACGCCCGCCGTGGTGAACAGGGTGTACTTCGCCTGCACCTGGCTCACATAGCCGGGGAAACCGGTCAGCCCGCCCCAGTGGAAGACCACCCACGGCGGTGAGGAACGCTGCTGCTGGCGGGTCTCGTTCGTCGGCACGCAGCAGGCGAAGAGCTGTTCCACGGCGGTGACCACCCGGGTGTCCTGGGTGTCGCTGGCGTCGAAGAACATCTCCACGGTGAGCTTGCTGGGCTGCGAGCCCTGGTACTCGGGCGGGCCGGAGCTCTTGGCGCCCTTGGCCGTACTCCGTTTCCAGGAGGCCGCCTTGGTGAGGCTGAGCTCCTTGGGGTTGAACTGGAAGTCGATCCGCCCGCACGGGCCGCCGGGGGTGAGGCCGCCGCCGGTCGGCGGGGTCCGCAGCTCCAGATAGGCGTGCTCCAGCTTCGGCCTGGCCGAGCCGCCCTTTCCGGCCTTCGCGGCCGAGACCCCGGACGTACCGGCGGCGCTGAAGGCGATGGGACCCGCACCGCTCACGACGCTCAGCCCTCCATCATGTAGCCGTGGTGGGCGATCTCGATCGTCTCCATCGCGACCTTGGGCGACTCGGGGGTGAACGAGGGGCCGGTCCAGCGGACCGGGACGACCTCCAGCAGCCCCCACTGGGCCACCTTCGTCCCGTCCCCGGTCCGCGCCTCGATGTGCGCGGTCTTCCGGCTGAAACCGGTCGTCATGGTGGCGAACCAGCGCGCCACCTTCTCGGTCTCCCTGGTCAGCGGCCGGGACAGCTTGACGTTCGGGTACTTCAGGCGGGTCGGCAACTGCCACAGATGCCCGTTGTTCCCGCCCTCCTCCCGGGTTTCGAGCACCACTTCGCAGCCCAGCCCGTCGCATGTGTTGAACGACCCGAGCTCGATGTCGTCGATCGTGACGACGAAGCAGACGCTGACGGCGGGATCGTTGTCCTGGGCGGTGGCCATGGCACGTACCTCTCGTCTTCCTGTGCTGTGTCAGTGCCGGGTGTTGATGAGGAATCCCGCTCGTTCGCGGTCCAGCCGCAGATCGGCCTTGAAGAGCCGGCTGAGCGGCGGGTACAGGGCCCGTACGAGTTCGTCGGTGACGACGGGGGCTCCGCCGGGCCCGGTGCCGGCCGGGGCGGGGTGGGCCCCGGCGGTGGCCGGTGCCGGTGTCGCTTCCGGCCCGGGTTCCGGCTCCGGCTCCGGTGCGGGGTCCGGGACCGGCGGGTCCGGTGGGGGCGGTTCCTCGGTCACCGTCTCGCGCTGGACGACGGGGGTGGCGTACGCCGGTGGCGGCGGCCCGAAGACGACGCTGCCGTCGGCCGCGCGCTGCGCCACCCCGGCCGCGAGGGCGGCCTCGCCCGCCGTGGTGAACGCCGGAGCGCCGGGCCCGGCGGCACGCTGCACGGACCGCGGCACCGGTGGCCCCCCGGCCGCCCGGCGTTGCAGGGGCGGGAGCGGGGTGCGGGTCGGCGGCGCTCCCGGCGGGGCGGAGTGCGGGGCGGTGGCGGTACGTTGCAGCGCCGCCGGTACGGAGGACGACGACGGGACCACCGTGGCCGGCGACGGCGCCCCCGGCCCGGCGTCCGCCCAGCGCACCGGTACGGCGTCCGCCGCGTCCGGTACGGCGGGCGACGGCCCAACCCCGGCGGGCGGTGCCGGAACCACCCCGTCCACGGCGGAGCGCTGCACGGCGGAGGGGCCCGCGTCCGGCCCGTTCCGGGGTTCCAGCGGCCGGTCGGCGAGCAGGGGCGCGACCGGGTCGGCGGCGGGGGGCGGTGCCAGGGGCCGCTGCGGTACGCCGGGGAAGCGCTGCACCGCCGGTACGGGGCCGGGGCCGGGTTCGGCATTGCCGGGGCCCGGGTCGAGGCCGCCGGGGTCCGGGGCCGAATCCGGGGCGGGCAGCAGGGGCGAGTCGCCGAGCAGGGGCGCGGTGGGCGCGTCCGGCGCGGGCGCCGGTGCGGTGGCGTCGGGCGGCTGCACGGGCCGGGGCTCCCCGGAAGCCTCCCCGCCGCCCCCGTCCACCGCGCCCGGAGCGACCGGTACGGGCCCGTCCGCCCCGCCCGGAGCCGCCCCGGCGGGGAGCCGCTGCGCCGTCGGCGGCAGCCCCGCCATCGGCGCACCGAGCCCGGGTGCCCGCCGGGACGCCCCGGCCCCGGGCACCACCGCCCGCTGCACAGGCATCTCCGCCCCCGCCGACACCACCGGCCCCGGTCCCGGTTCCGCCGCCGGCTCGGGTGCCGCCACCGTCACCAGCGGCTGCTCGCCCACCAATCGACGTACCGGGGCTTCCGCCTCCGCCGCTCCTCCGGCCGAGGTCATCGCGGGCGCGCCGCCCGCCACCACCCGCTGCACGGACACCGCCAGGGGCAGCCCACCACCCCGCCGGGGCAGCTCCACCACGCCTTCGACGGCCCGCTGCACCGCCCCCGGGCCGGGGGCGGCCGGGGCCTCGGGACCGGCCGGTGCGGTGATCCCGTGCACCAGCCCGGTCGGCGCTTCGGGGCTGACCAGGTGCCCGAGCGGGGTACCGAGCGAGGCGTCCTGCCGGGTGGAGAGCGCCCCCTGGAACCCTGCCGGGTCGATCGTCAGCTCCTGGGCACCCAACGTCCGCTGGATGGGCGGCAGTTCGGCGAGATCGGCACGCTCGCGCCGTGCGAAGTCCGGCGGCTGCGGAACGCTCCGCCCGCTCTCCGCCGTACGCCCGCCACCGCGCAGCCAGGACATCAGGCCCATGGTTCTTCCCGCCCCTTCCCGCTCACCGCGCCGTCCGCTACTGCCCGTTGAGGCGGGCGATCTGTGCGACGAACCTCAGTCGTTCCGGATGTTCCAGGTCCAGCAGGTCGTCGAGCGGCCAGTGGAAGTGGTAGGCGAGGTACGCGACCTCCTCGTAGAGCAGGTCGGCCGCGTACGTCACGATTCCCCCAGGCGGCCACCGGCGAGATTCACCGCGAACTCCTCCTTGCAGGCCGGGCAGGTCACGGCGGCACGGGTGTGGCCCTCGGCGTTGATCCGGCGGTAGAAGTCCTGGAGAAAGGCCAGGTCGGAGGCGAAGAGGTCCTCGATGATGCCGGGGTGGATGTCGTCGATCGTGCCGATCCGGGTGACCACCCGGGAGATCAGCACGACGGACAGGTACGCGGAGTTCTCCCGGACCCGGTCGTCCCGCAACGGCACGAGTTCGTCCCGCGCGGTCGCCAGCCGCATGACGCCCGTGTGGTGCACGACGCCCGCCTCGTCGACGTAGCCGCGCGGCAGCTCGAAGGTGAACTCGGTGCGGAGTGGTTCCCTCCGGCCGGACCCGCCGCCGTGCCCGGCATGCCCGTCCTGCCGTTCCCGCTCCTCCGCCGGAGCCGTGCGTCGCATCAGTCGAGTTCCATGCTCTCGTAGGTGATCGAGAGCTTCTCCGTGAGCACCGAGGTGTCACCGGCCTTGAGCGTGCCGATCTCCAGCGACTTCGGCCAGGCGTTGATGAGCTTGTACCGCTTGATGGCGATGCCCTCGTGGTCGTACACGATGACCGCCCCGTTGCGCCGGGCCGTGGTCATCCGCCCGAACCGGGAGTCCTTGATCCACCGTTCGAAGCTGCTGTCCTCGGTGAGACCACGGGTCACGGTCACCTCACCGGCCTTCGGCCGGCCGGGGAGCTTCTTGATGGCGTAGCGGCCGTCTGCGGTGTTCTGCTTCAGCTCGATGACGTCCTGTTCCATCTTCAGACCGCTGACCTCGGTGATCTGCTTGATGACGACGCTGTCGAATTCGAGGCCGAACGAGGCCCCGACGGTGCTGTCGAGATCGGGAAGTGGCACAACAGGCTCCTTTACCGCTCTTGCCGCTCTGACCGCTCATTCCGCTGTTACGTGCTGCTCGTGCGCCCCGCCGGTCCGACGCGTTCGCCCTGCCGGTCGGACCCGTTCGCCCCCGCCGGTCCTACTCGTCGACCCCGCCGGTGCCGCCGGTCAGCTGGGAGAGCCGGAAGACGACGAACTCGGCCGGCCGGACCGGTGCCACCCCGATCTCGCAGACGACCTGCCCGGCGTCGATGCTCTCCGGCGGGTTGGTCTCCCGGTCGCACTTGACGAAGAACGCCTCTTCCGGGGTGAGCCCGAACAGCGCCCCCTTGCGCCACTCGTTGACCAGGAACGCCGAGACCGTGCGCCGGATACGGGCCCACAGCGCGTCGTCGTTCGGTTCGAAGACGACCCACTGGGTACCGGTGAGGATCGACTCCTCCAGGTAGTTGAAGAGGCGCCGCACATTGAGGTAGCGCCAGGCCGGGTCGGAGGCCAGGGTGCGGGCGCCCCAGACCCGGATGCCGCGCCCGGGGAAGGAGCGGATGCAGTTCACCCCGACCGGGTTGAGCAGGTCGTGCTCGCCCTTGGTGAGCTGGGTCTGGAGGGCGACCGCCCCGCGTACGACCTCGTTGGCGGGCGCCTTGTGCACCCCGCGCGACTCGTCGTTCCGCGCCCAGACCCCGGCGATGTGTCCGCTCGGCGGGACGAGCCGGGACCGCCCGGACGCGGTGTCCGCGACCCGTATCCAGGGGTAGTAGAGCGTGGCGTACTTGGAGTCGAAGTTGGCGCTCCCGGTGCGCCAGGCGAGGATCTGCTGCGGGCTGAGCCCGGGGGGCGGGTCGAGGATGGCGACCCGGTCGCCCATCAGCTGGCAGTGGGTGATGATCCCCTGCTGCACCGCGATCACCGACTCCAGGTCCAGCAGCCCGCGTTGGTACGCGCTCATCAGGTCCGGTGCGGCGACGGTGGTGATCTCCTCGACCGCTTCCAGCCCGCCGATCCCGGTCCGGCGGTCGGGGTCGCCGACGTACAGCTCGGGCGTCAGCGTCCCGGTGCCGTCCGGTGCGGGCATGGCGGGGGCCAGGGTGACGCTCTGCGGCTCGGGCTTGGCCGGGGCCGCGCCGCGCACGGTCTCGCGCACCTCGATCAGTTCCGACGTGGCGTTCACCCGGGTGGCGATGTTGTCCTTGCTGCGCTTGGTGGTGACGCTGGGGTACGTCTCCGCGACCTGCCCGTCCCGCCGCACGATCAGCTGGAACACGTCCGAGGGCGGGTCCTCCGCCTCCACCTCGGCCACCTCGACGGTGACCTGCCCCGTCACACCGGGGCGGGGCTTCACCGCGTACGGGCCGAGCTGCGTCTCGGACCCCGCGGGCAGCCGTCCGGCTTCACGTCCGCCGTCCCCGTCCATGTCCGCCGGGGGCTCGGAGCCGTCGTCGATCCGGACGACGTAGCAGACACCGCCGCCGTTGGCGAAGAACCCGTACACGGCCGACGCCAGATACGTGCCGTCGACGAAGTCACCGAACGTGCCGGCGAACTGGCTCCAGTTGGTGATCAGCGTCGGCTCGTCGAACGGGCCCCTCTGGGCGAAGCCGACGAAAGCGGCGACCGAGGTGCCCACCCCTTCGATCGGCCGGGATCCGGACTCGATCTCTTCGACGTAGACGCCCGGGGACAGGTACGACGGCATATGAGTCTCTCCTTGGCCGGGAACGCCCGCAATTCTCGCGAGACCGTCGATCACCGGGAACGGACGCTCGGCCGCCCTCCCGTGCACCGGCCACTGCCCGATCAGGCAACGCCCGCACGCCGACCGTGCCGCCGGACGATGCCCCCGCACGCGGTCCGCCCGTCCTGCGTACGGGGTGGTCGCCCCGCACACCCTGGGATCGGCGAGCGAGCGAACTCGTAGCGGGGGGACGGATGAAGGCGACTCCGGACAAGGACGCTTCCGCCCCCGGGCCCGACCGCGCGGGGGATGCCGCCCGCCGCGAGAGCGTCCCTCTTCCTCGTGCGCCCGGTCTCCAGCGTCTTCAGCGTGCGGCGGGGAATCGTGCGGTGTCCCGGCTGGTCGCCCAGCGCTACACCCCACCCGTCAAGCCCTCCCCCGCCCAGGCCCCCGGGTTCCGGAAGGTGAAGGCCGACATCGCGGCGAAGAAGACCCGTCTGTCCGTCCACGCCCCCGCCGCCACCGAGTCGAAGTCCGCCCAGGACGCCGCCGTCGCGCCCCCCGACGACAGGGAAGCCCAGGGCAAGGCCGCCAACACGGAGAAGATGAACGCCGCGAAACCCGGCGAGTTCAACAAACAGGCCTTCATCGACGCCGTGAACAAGGCCATCGACGCCCAGGGCCCCAAGAACCTCGACCAGGCCGACAAGTTCTCCAAGTCCGGCAAGGCCGACCAGATCAAGAACGACGTCGACAGCAAGGTCACCGACGGAAAGACCGCCTCCGCCAAGGACATCGACACCACCACCAAAGCCCCGCCCGACACCACGGCGGCCAAGGACAAACCCGTCACCCCCCTCACCCCCGACCAGCCACCACCCAACCCCGGCGCACCCCCCGCCACCGACGCCGTCCCCGACAAACAGCCCGCTGCGGTCACCGACTTCTCCCAGGGCCCCGCCGCCAACGACCAGGCCATGGCCGACGCCGAGGTCACCGAGGACCAGCTCGCCAAGGGCAACGAACCCGAATTCGACCAGGCCCTGTCCGCGAAGAAGACCGCCGAGACCGACTCCGCCAAAGCCCCCGCCAAAGGGAAGGCGGCCGAGAACCAGCAGCTCACCACGGCCAAGGCCGGTGCGGCCGCCTCCGGGACCAGGGCACTGACCGCCCTCACCGCCACCCGCGCCTCGGCCGGGAAACACGTCGACGGCGGCAAGAGCGAAACCAAGACCCGGGACGAGAAACGGCGGGCCGAGGCCACCGCGAAACTCCAGAAGGTCTACGACATCACGAAGAAGGACGTCGAGACCACCCTCACCGACCTCGACAAAAAGGTCGACACCGCCTTCACCACCGGTGAGAAAGCCGCCCGGGACGCGTTCACCGCCGACCACAAACGCCGCATGAAGGCCTACAAGGACAAACGCTACTCAGGCATGTTCGGCGGCGCGAAATGGGCCAAGGACAAACTCATGGGCATGCCGAAGGAGGCCGACAACCTCTTCCAGGAAGCCCGCAAGCTCTACGTGGCGAAGATGCAGACCGTCATCTCGTCCGTCGCCGACGTCATCGGCACCGAACTCGGCCGCGCGAAGACCCGCATCGCCAAGGGGCGGGCCGAACTCAAGGCAGAGGTCGACAAACTCCCCGCCGACCTCAAACAGTTCGGCCAGGACGCCGCCACCGACTTCGCCGGGAAATTCGACGACCTCGAATCCACCGTCAATGAAAAGTCCGAACAGCTCGTCCAGGACCTCGCCCAGAAATACACCGCCGCCCTCAACAAGGTCGACGAGGAGATAAAGAAACTCCAGGAAGCCAACAAGGGCCTGGTCGACAAGGCGAAGGACGCGATCGTCGGCGTCATCAAAACGATCAACGAACTCAAGAACCTCCTCCTCAACATCCTCGCCAGGGCCGCCGCCGCGATCATGAAGATCATCAAGGACCCCATCGGGTTCCTCGGCAACCTCGTCAAGGCCGTCGGCGCCGGACTCCACCTCTTCATCACCAACATCGCCGACCACCTCAAAACAGGCCTCGTCTCCTGGCTCCTGGGCACCGCCGTCAAAGCCGGCCTCGAACTCCCCCAACGCTTCGACCTCAAGGGCATCATCCAGCTCATCGGCGCCCTCCTCGGCCTCACCTGGGCCAACATCCGCACCCGCATCACCCGAAAGGGCATCCCCGAACAAGCCCTCACCACCATCGAGACCTCCGTCCCCGTCGCGAAGAAACTCGCCACCGAAGGCCCCGCCGGCGCCGTCAACGAAATCACCCAAGAAGCAGGCGACCTCAAAGCCACCATCCTCGAAAAACTCACCACCTACCTCATCCCCACCGTCCTCATCGCCGGCATCACCTGGATCATCTCCCTCCTCAACCCCGCCTCCGCCTTCGTCCGCGCCGTCAAAGGCATCATCGACATCGTCACGTTCATCGTGAACCAGGGCGCCCAGATAGTCGACTTCGTCAACGCCGTCCTCGACGCCGTCACCGCCATCGCCAACGGCGGCACAGCCGGCGTCCCAAAAATTATCGAAACCGCCCTCGCCACCAGCATCCCGTTGTTGATCGGCTTCCTCGCCTCACTCCTCGGCATCAGCGGCCTCGCCAACAAAGTCAAATCCGTATTCCACACCGTCGCCAAACCCGTCAACCGCGCCATCGACAAAATCGTCACCTTCATCGCCAGAAAAGGCAAAGCCCTCTGGAACAAACTCAAAGGCCAGAAACAAAATCACCAAGACGAGGCGATTCCACAGGACGGGAAAACCAAAGATCAGGATCGGGAAAGGCGCCTCAAAGCAGCCATCCACGATGCGCAATCTCTCATGGTGCGACCTGGCGCAACCACCGATTCCGTAAAGAATCAACTGGATTCCATTCGGCGGCGCTACAACCTTAAATCCATTGACCTGGATAGCGGATCCGGCCACGAAATAAGCGTCACGGCACGAATAAATCCGCAGCTGACGAGTGATTCAAGGAAAATACCTTCCGCCGCAGAACTTTCCGCCATAAGAGGACTCGCAAAGCAGGTTGCCCAGCTCTGGCGGATCAACGGAGTGGCAGAAGAATTCAAGAAAGCGGGCCGCTCGAAGAAGCGCGAAATAATAATGGAATCCGACTCTTACCGCCGCCCATCCGGCTCAAGCAATGCCCCAACAATCCGAGTTGGAGACCTCGTGGAAGCTGCAGCAGAGCCGGGACTGCAACGAATCGCCGATGCAATCGGCGGAACTCTACTGGTCAGCCCAACCCTCTACCTGTGCGACACGGGCGGACAACCACTAGGTGGACAGGTAGATGAAATCGACTTCATCTTGATCGGAAAAGAAGAGGTTCACGTAGTAAGCGCCAAAGTAAATAGGAGGCAATTTTCAAGCGTCACGGACCAGCGAAAGCTCGATCTATACCGGAGAATACCCGATAATCCGGCTGCCTCTAATTTCGCCGCCAGCTACTTGGGGTGGGGAAATGGAAGGATGAAAGACCGATCTCGCGCCGTAGGGGCCCTAGTATCCTGCAAAGGCATGGCACCCATTCGAGTGGATGCGTTCAGATCCCGCTACCTTAGCCGAGAGCAGACGAAGAACATTGTCATCGAACCCGTGAGCCCTGGGCCGGAAACGGGAGGACCAGGATATACGTTACGCCAGGATCTTGCCGATCTGATCGAGGTATACATCAAAGAAATCTCGAAGGAGCTAATATGAAGTTTGACTATTGGCACATCCGGCGCTCCTTCCGCCTCGTCGACATGAGAGAGGGCGATATACTCCCTTTCGGGAAACCCCCTTATGTAATCGGAGAAGTTGTAACGTGCCCCGAGCCGCTATGGCGAACAGTCGTCTCTACGGCCAATTCTCTTGGGGCATCCGATTCACTCACTCAATGGACATGGAAGAAACCTCTTCCACCACAAGAGGCACAAATCGTCAGCCAATTCCTCGAAAATTTAATCAACCACCTAAAAGAGGGTGAGAGTCTCCAATACCCGGAAGATCAAGACGATGATGACCTATTGGATAAAAGCACCGTCATGACCTTCATTCAATCTCTCGGCGATCTCCTCACGCTTGCCGCCCAACGAAGTAGCATCACTGAGACCTGGAGCGAGTAGCCCCCAGCACCTTCATTCGAATTTGTGTTGGAAAGTTAATGACCGTCTGTGCGCAAATCGCCTGACCGAGTCAGAGCTGGCTGCCACGCACCCGCACCGGCAACGACTTCACCCCGTTGATGAAGTTCGACACCAACCACCTGGGCGGGGCTGCGAGTTGGAGTCGCCCCGGAGGCAGGACCCGGCACACCTCCTCGTACAGAGCGCTCAGCTGCAAGCGCGCAAAATGCGCGCCCAGGCAGACATGCGGGCCGTCGCCGAAGGAGACGTGAGGGTTGGGGGTGCGGGTGAGGTCCAGGGTGAAGGGGGACGGGAAGACGCGTTCGTCGTGGTTGGCGGAGGCGTGGAGGACTACCACCTTGTCGCCGGCGCGGATGCGGGTGCCGGACAGCTCCGTGTCCTGGGTGGCCGTGCGGCGGAAGGTGAGGACCGGGGGATGGCGGCGGAGGAGTTCGTCCACGGCCGTCGCCGTCCCCGCCTCGCCCTCGCACAGGCGGCGGTACTCGTCCGGGTGTTCCGCCAGCAGGCTCAGGCCGCCGGGGGCCGCGCTGCGTACCGTGTCGTTGCCCGCGACGACCAGGAGGAAGAAGAACATCTCCAGTTCGAGCGCGGTGAGTTCGGGATCCGTGGCCAGGGCCGTCATCACGTCGTCGGCCGGGTGACGGCGTTTGTGGGCGGCCAGGGCGTGGGCGTAGTCGAACATGTCGCGCAGGGCCGACGGGGAGCGGGGGTTGACCGGTTTCCCGTCCGGGCCGAGGGGCGGCGTGCCGGCCTCGTCGGGGTCCTGGTAGCCGATGACGCGTTGCGTCCAGTGGAGCAGGAGCGCGCGGTCGGTGTCCGGTACGCCGAGCAGATCGGTGAGGTTGAGCAGCGCGTAGTCGTCGGTGACGTGGGCGACGAGGTCGCAGGTGCCGTCGCCCGCCCGTGCCTCGGCGACCGCGCGGGTGAGGAGGGTACGGGCCCGTTCGCGTACGACCGTTGCGAAGTGGTCGACGCGCTTCGGGGTGAAGGCACGGCTGACCAGGGTGCGCAGGCGGCGGTGGTGCGGCGGGTCCTGGTTGAGCATCATGCGGCGGATGAACGGCAGGTCGGCGGGGTCCGGGTCGCGGATCTGGGTGGCGCCCAGGTACGAGGAGAACGTCGCGGAGTCCTTCAGCACCCGCACCACGTCCGCGTGTCTGCTGACTGCCCAGAAGCCGGGTCCCTCCGGCCAGCCGAGCACCTCCGGCTCCTCCTGCCACGCCACCGGGTGGTGGTCGCGCAGGACGCGGTAGCGGTCGTGCGGGACGCCCTGCCCGTACAGCCTCGGGTCGAAGACCTGCGGGGCGGCGGCGGGCACGGAACCGCTCACGCGTCCGCCCGCAGGAAGTCCTCCACCACCCGGATCAGGTCGAGCGGGGTCTCGTCCATCGCGTAGTGGCCGCACCCCGGCAGCTCCACCAGCTCGCCCTTCGGGTACCAGCGCATCCAGGTGGCCCGCTGCAACTCCGCCGACAGCGCCGGGTCCAGGGCACCCGCCACGGCGAGGGCCGGTACGGGCGAGCCCTCGATCCGGTCGTGGAAGTCCTCGTTCGCCCAGGAGTCCAGCCAGGCCCGGAACGCCTTCGCGTCGCTGCACTCCACCGAACGGCGCACCATCCGGTCCAACCAGCCGGCCGGGCGGCGGCCACCGGTGGTGGTGTCGAGGATGGTCCGACGGTTGGCCGGGGTGTCGGCTGCCCCGGCGAAGAGTTCCCACTGCTCGGGCGGGAGCGGCAGCCCGGAGGCGGGGACCGGCGAGACCCCGACGATCCTGCGCACCCGCTCCGGAGCGGCGGCCAGCACCCGCTGGACGACCGATCCGCCCATCGAGTGGCCAATCAGCGAGAACCGCTCCCAGCCGAGCCGGTCGGCCAGCGCGAGCACGTCCCCGGCGCCCTCTGCCGTGGTGTACGCGCCGTCCGCGCCGCGGGCCTCGCCGTATCCGCGCAGGTCCACCACGGCGTAGGTGAACGAGCCGAGGTCGAGGTCGGGCAGCACGGGGGCGTACGCGGAACGGTCGGCGAGCCAGCCGTGCACCGCGATCACCTTGTGCGGGCCCTCGCCGTGCAGCTCGTGGGGCAACTCGTGGGGCGGAACGGGCAGTGCGGTCACGCTGACTCCCATGGCAGTACGGATGTGCGTACAGGTACGGGTACGGAGGGAACGGCTCACCGGTTCGGGACCACGGTCGCGCCAACTCCGCACCCGCGCAATAGGGCCCGCGCCGACCGGCTCTCAGGCCAGCAGCTCCAGGTACGGGCCGAACTCCGAGGCCAGGGTGAGCCGGCCCAGCTTCTGGTATTCGCGCTGGACGGCGTGGATCAGGGTGGGCATCGTCACCGGTTCGCCGGTGTCCGCGGCCAGGTACGCGGCGGTCACCGCGATCGAGCGGATGTTGCCGCCCGCCAGCTCGAAGTTCTCCGCGCAGAACGCCAGGTCCAGGTCGGTACCCCGGGGGAGCAGCGGGCCCAGGCAGCGTTCCCAGAGGACGTGGCGCTGCTCGGGGTCCGGGACCGGGAAGTCGACGACGAGGTCCAGGCGGCGGGTGAAGGCGTCGTCCAGGTTGGCCCGGAGGTTGGTGGCGAGGATGGCCAGGCCGTCGAAGGACTCCATGCGCTGGAGGAGGTAGGCGCTCTCGACGTTGGCGTAGCGGTCGTGGGCGTCCTTGACGTCCGAGCGCTTGCCGAAGATCGCGTCCGCCTCGTCGAAGAGGAGGACGCCGTTCACGCCCGCCGCCTCGGAGAAGATCCGTTCCAGGTTCTTCTCGGTCTCGCCCACGTACTTGTCGATGACCGTCGCGAGGTCGACGGTGTAGAGGTCCAGGCCCAGGTCGGCGGCGATGACCTCGGCCGACATCGTCTTGCCGGTGCCGGAGTCGCCCGCGAAGAGCGCCGAGACGCCGCGGCCCCGGCCGCCGCCCGGTCTCATGCCCCACTCCCCCAGGACCCGGTCGCGGTGGCGGGCGCGGGCGGTGAGTTCGCGGAGCTGGGCACGGGTGTCGGGCGGGAGCACCAGGTCGTCCCAGCCGACGGCGGGTTCGATGCGGCGGGCCAGGCGGTCCAGGCCCGCCGCGTTCTGGGCGCGGGCGCCCTGGCGTACGTGGTCGGGGGTGAGGGTGCCGCCGTCCAGGTGGGTGGTCTGGGCGGCGCCCCGGGCGGCGCGGGTGATCTGTTCCGGGGTGAGCAGGAAGGGCGAGAGCAGCCGGTCCACGTCGACGGCCGGGGGGACGGGCGCGTCGTACGCGTCGGTCCAGAGGGCCGCCCTGGTGGCGGGTTCGACGCGCGGGGCGTGCAGGAGCAGGGGAGGGGCGGCGGACCAGGCCGCGTCCCAGGGGGCCCGGCCCACCAGGACCGTGGGGACCGGGGTGCCGGTGAGCAGCCGCAGGAGTCCGGGGTGGTCGCGGGCGACGGCGTCGAGCGGGGCGCAGACCAGGCCCGCGCCGGTCAGCCGGGCCTCCCGGACCAGGGCGCGGACGGCCTCGGCGGGGGCAGGGTCCTCGGCGAGGCGGGCCAGGTCCAGGCCGAGGACCCGGTGGCCCGCGCAGGTCAGCGCGGAGGCCGCGAGGGCGGTGCCGGCGCCGCCCTGGTCCTCGCGGAGGTAGGCGAGCGGGACACCGCGGGCGAACGCCCCGGCGAGCGGGACCGGGTCGCCGACGCCGGGCACGGCGTGCCACGGGGCGAGCAGGTCCGCGAGGCGCGGGTCCGGGGTGTCGTCGCCCAGCAGGTGGGCGGTGACCCGGTCGGGGACCCGCAGCGCCCGGCTGAGGAACGGCCGGTCCAGGTCCTCGACGAGCAGCAGGCGGCCCTCGCGGAGCGGTCCGCGGGCCGCGAGCCGGCCGCGCGCCTCCTGGTCGGCGGGGGACAGCCCGCACAGGCCGAGGGCGAGGCCGATGGAGGGGCGGCGGCGGGTGACGTCGTCGTTGAGGTAGCCGTAGAACGCCTCGAAGCGGTCGTCGAGATCCGGTACGAGCGTGATGAGCAGGATCTCGACGTCGAGATCGGTCAGGCCGAACTCGGCGGCCAGCGAGGTCAGCCTGGACTCCGGCCCCGTCCCCGGCCCGGACCCGTCGCCCGGCCCCACCCCCACCCCGTCGCCCGCTTCGTGCACGGGCACCGGGTCCGGGAATGCGCGGGCTCCGGACTCGTCCAGCAGCCGGGCGATGCTCTCGTCCGTGAGGTAGAGGCCGCGGAAGGCGTCGTCCGGCTCCGGATCGGTGAGCTGCCGGGCCTCGACCGCCCGCCGGATGCGCTGTTCCACGGCCACCGCGCGGGCGAGGAGATGGCGCAGGTTCGGATCACCCACGGTGGTCATTCAGCACTGTCCTCCGTAGTCCCCGTTCCCGCGGCCTCCGCCCCGGCCCCCGCGCGTCCGTTGCCCGCCCTCCGGGTCTCCGTGATGCGGAGGGACAGCCCGCGCCGTCGCTCCCCGTCGGGGACCCGCCCGGCGGGCGTTCCGGACGGCCGCCCCGGGCGCCCTCCGTACACCGGGAGCCTGCCGCGCCCCGGCATCGGTTCCGAGACGGGTTCGGCGCGCTCGGGCATGTCCCCGAACCGGGCCTCCAGCCCCTCGTCGCCCACCGGCGGCCCGACCGCGTAGCTCGGCGACGCGGTCACGGGCACGCTGACGACCAGGTCGAGCGAGGGTTTCAGCTCCCCGCCCAGCGCACTCCACACGTCCGCGAACGAGCGGTCCTCGGGCGGCGGCAGCGCGATCGACATCGGCACCGGTGCCCCGATCTCCGCCAGGGTGCCCGCCATCCGGTCCGGCGGCAGCGCCTCGTACCGCAGCAGGCAGCCCAGCAGGGACGAGAGCAGCCGGTGTTCGTCCTCCGGGCGCTTGGTCCACGCCGTGATCAGGTACGACAGCTTGAAGAACCGGGGCGGGCGGCGCCGCGCGACGATCGTGCCCCGTTCGTCGTAGTCGTTGTGCAGACCACGCTCGCGTCTGCGCATGTCCTCACGGATGTCGTACAGGTACAGATTGACCATCGGCGCGTTGACCTTCGCCGCCCACTCCCGGGTCGGGGCGTCGAAGACGACCGCGATCTGGCCGCCGCCAAGCACTTCCGCCCTGATCAGGGCGCGCAGCACGTCATCGACTTCGTGGATCACCCGGTCACCCCCGTGCGGTCGGCGGCGCTCATGCGCGGCCCGCGAAGTCCGGCGGCTGGAGGTTCCGCTGCACCACCAGGACCGGTTTCTGGAGCCGGGCCAGGTCGCGCGAGTCCACTCGCAGGACGCGCGGCCCCAGCTTGTCCTTGCGCAGGACCAGGACCTGCACCTCGAAGGTGCCGTCACGGCCCACCACGGCCGTGGTTCCACCGGGTGTGATGCCGATGTTCCACGTGAAACGTACCGTCGCCCCCGGCGGATAGTCCTTGCCCCGGGCCAGCACCGGCTGCCCCGGTTTGGCGACCTGCGGGGTGACGGTCAGCGAGGGCTTCAGGACGCGGAGCCGGTCGGTGTCCTGGTTGTTGGTCGTACGGCGGTCCGGCAGCGTGCCGCGCACAGTGGCCCGTACGTCCCCGGTGACCGCCGCGCGGTACGTGGCGTTCTGGGTCACCTCGATACGGCCGCCGGACGGCACCGTGCAGGGCTTCGCCGCCGTGCAGCGGGTCAGCGCGGGCAGAGTACGGTCCTCCGCCTTGGCGGTCTTCGGCCAGGTGGTGCCGAGGACCACGCCCGTCGCCGGGTCCGGACCCGCGTTGGTGATGGTGAAGCGGGCATGGGCCTGGCGCCCGGTGTACGTCCGGTCGGGGCTGACGTCGGCCTTCACCGCCAGGTCCGCCGAGGGCGGGACGGGGGGTTCCAGGACCTCGATCCGGGCACTGTCCGTGCCCGTGTTGCCCGCCGAGTCGGTCGCCGTGCAGGTCACCGTCGTGACGCCGACCGGGAAGAGCGAACCGGAGGCGGGCTCGCAGGTCACCGGGAGCGCGCCGTCGGTGGCGTCCTCGGCGGTCGCGGTGTACGTGACGTGGGCGCCGCCCTTGTCCTCGGCGCGGACGGTCAGGTCGTCGACGGTGACGACGGGGGCGGCGATGTCGTTCACGTCGATGTTGATCTGCTCCTGGAAGTCCGGGTCGGCGGCCGCGGCCGGCCCGATCGCCTCCGCTCCCGGGGCCTGCGTCCCCATCAGGAACTGCACGGTGCAGCTCAGTCTGGTGCCCTGGGGCGCGTCGGCGGAGACGTCGATGTTCTCCGCGAAGTGCGCGGTCTCGCCGCTGGTGAGCTGCCGGGTCGGCGGATCGAGGCTGACGGAGAGGTGCGGGTCGCAGTTGTCGAGGCGGTAGCCGACGCTGGTGGGGAGGTTGCGGAAACCCTCGATGATGGCGTCGACGGTGTCGTCGCCCTCGATGCCATCCACCATTCGCCCGTTGGTGGCGGCCGCCATCCGCCGTGCCTGGTCCGGCTCGTGCTTCTTGTCTTTCTCATAACCGGGTATCTGGCCATTGCCGTTGAGGCCGTCGCCGAGAACGCTGTTCAGCCCCACCGCGATCAACCGCGCCCCGGCGTCCTGAAGGGCGAACTGCGCGTCGCTGAAGCTCACCTTGTAGTTGCTGGGGTCATGGCTGGAGGCATCACCGACCAGCACGACGACCGGGCTGGAGTCGGGGCGGAACACGGTCTTCCCATCGCCTCCGTTGGCCAGCTTCCACAGGGCGTACAGCCAGTCCTCGGGCGGGCCCAAGCTGTAGCCACCCATGTCCGACGTGAGCTGGTTGACGCCGGTCTGCACCTCTCCCAGGTCGTACGTCAGCCCTTGGAGCACCTTGAAGCCCGCGTCGGGGTCGACCTGCTGGTCACCGAAGGTGGCCACGGCGAAGCGGGACTCGGGCTGTTCGTCACGGATCGCCTTGGTGATCTCGGGGATACGCTCCTTCACCCGCTGGATCGGCGTATCCATGCTGCCGGTGCCGTCCACCAACAGCACCACGTCCGGCCTCGGCGGGATCACCGGCGTACGCACCTGCTTGTCCACACCGGTGGAGCCGCCCGGGTCGACCGCGTCGGTGAACTCGGCCGGTGTGACCCAGGGTTCGGGCACGTCGACCGACGGCGCCCCGGCGGTGACGGCCGAACCGGGCGCGATGCCGGTGGCCACGAGCAGCAGCGCGAGCGCCGGGACCCGGAGCGCGGCGAGTGTCCGGCGCCGCCCGGACGCCCGCCCGCCCGGCCACCGCCTACCCGCCCGTGACCGCGACGTCCGCCGAAGCGGCTGTAACCAGCGCACGGAAGCCTCCCCGTCCTCGCCCGACCCGACGCACCGGACGCCGGTCGGCACACCGGGCGTCAGGGTCCCGCGCGGACGGGCGAGGCGCAGCGGTCCGGAAGTCACACCCCCGGGAAGCCCCCACTGCCCGAAAGGGCACAGAGCCCCGGAGGAACACCGCCGGGCCGGGTCGAGCCAGGCCGAGCCAGGCCGGGCCAGGCCGAATCAGGCCGAATCAGGCCTAAGGGCTGTCCAAGTCAGTCCGGGCCGGGTCGGCTCAGATCAGCCCCTGCCGCATCGCGTACGCCACCGCGTGCGAGCGGTTCCGCAGTTGCAGCCGGGTCATCACCGAGTGCAGCACGTTCTTGATGGTGCGTTCGGAGTACGAGAGCTTCGTGGCGATGTCCGCGGTGTCGTACCCCTCCGCGACCAGCCTCAGCACATCCACCTCGCGGGCCGCGAGCCCCGTGAAGTGCAGCCCGCGCGGGCCGAGCACCTGTCCCTGGAGGCGTCCGACCTCCTCCAGCAGCCGCCCCAGCAGGTCGGACGGGAGATGCCCCTCGCCCCGCGCCACCGTGCCGATCACCTGCACCAGATGCTCCGGCGTCGATTCGGAACGCCTGACCACTCCGGCGACACCGCACTCCGCGGCGCTCACCAGCTTCTGTTCGTCGATGTCCGTGGTCACCAGAACGGTGCGCGAGGTGCTGGTGCGCTGAATATGCCGCAGCATCGTCAGCACCGCTTCGTCGACCGCGTCCACGACGACGATCACAATCTGCGGAGAGGACTCCCCTTCCCCCCACTCCACCACGCTGACCTCGGGACGCGTACGTAATTGACTGGCCACGCCCGCCTGCGAGATCGGGTCCTGGGCTCTTAACGCGACAGTGGTGCGATCCATGGCAATGCTCCCCCTGGGCAACAGCCGATGGCATCACGTCGAACACAACCAACACGGCTGTTTCGTCTGCCTCATTCGCCTGAGGCGGTCAAAAGATGCCCGCCTTTCCTTAGAGGGAAACAAGAAAGCCGATCCGGGCACGGAATCTGCCCGAATGTGTTCCTTCACAGCCGATGCCGACGACCGGAACCGAACCTACGGTGCGCCCTATGAGTCTCACGGCAAGCCTCGACGAGGCATCCGTCACGGCCGCACCGGGCGAGGAGACCACTCTCCCCCTGCGGATCCTCAACTCCGGCAGCACCGTGGAGGAGTACCGCTTCGAGGTGCTCGGTGCCTGTGCCGCCTGGTCGACGGTGGAGCCGGCCACGCTCTCGCTGTACCCGGGCGACTCCCGGACCGTCTCCCTCAAGCTGCGACCGCCCAGGGACTCGACCGTGCCCGCGGGGGAGACGACCTTCGGCATCCGGGTGGTCCCCACCAGCGAACAGGGCGACGCGGTGGTGCCCGAGGGGCGGGTCACCGTGCTCCCCTTCGTCGAGACGACCGCCGAACTCGTACCGCGCAGCTCGCACGGCGCCTGGGGCGGACGGCATCAGCTCGCCGTCGACAACCGGGGCAACGCCCCGCTCACCGTCCGGCTGGGAGCCCAGTCCGGCACCGAGCGGGCCCGGGTCTCGTTCACGGCGGAGTCCCTGCTGATCGAGCCCGGCCGGGCGGACTTCGGCAGGGTACGGATACGCCCCGCCAAGCGCGTATGGCGCGGCATCCCGGTCACGCACCCCTTCCAGCTGGTCGCCACCCCGGAGGTCGGCGAGGACCAGGCCCCGGTCGCACCGGTCGTCGTGGACGGCGTCTACCAGCAGGAACCCATCCTGCCGCGCTGGCTGCCCCGGGCCCTGATCCTGGCCGCCGTGCTGCTGATCGCGCTGGCGGGACTCTGGTACGCGCTGCTGCGCCCGGCCGTGAAGTCGGCGGCCCGGGAGGCGGTCACCCCGGAGGCGGTACGGTCCGCCGCCGCGGCCGACAAGAGCAAGGCCCCCGAGAAGGGCGGATCGGCGGGTGCCTCGGGCGGCGGCGACTCCTCCGGGGCGAACGGCGGCTCGCCGAAGCCGAGCCCCTCACCGAGCTCCGGCGCCTCGTCCGGCGCCGGAGCCACCACCCCGACCAGCGCCCAGGTGCAGGTCAGGGACTCGGTGGGCGGCGGCCCGAACACCGGGACCGCGCTCCAGGTGCCCAGCGGGCACACCTTCGAGCTGACCGACATCGTGGTCCAGAACCCGCAGGGCGACGCGGGGACGCTGGAGATCTCGGCGGGCCGGGGCGCGCCCCTGTTCCGGCTGGCGATGGAGAACTTCCGGGACTCCGACTACCACTTCGTCACGCCGATCATGGTGCCCGCCGGCGGCAAGGTCACCATGACCGTCGACTGCCACAAGATCGGAAAGCCGGTGAACGCGCCCACGCCCTCGCGGTGTTCGGAGTCGCTCCTCCTCGGCGGGACGATGAAGACGAACGCGGCGGACTGAGACCGGCCGGCCCCACCAGCTCCTCCGAGCGACCGGCGACAAGGAGCAAGGGGCCAGAGGCCAGGGGCACGGAAGCAAGCGGCAAGGAACCAAGGGACAAGAGGCTCCGGCTCACTCGGCCGGGGCCTCTTCCTCCTCCTCGCCGCCCTCCTTCGCCCGCTGCACGAAGGAGCCCTGCACGTCGGCAGGCTGCTCGTCCTCGTCCTCCGTCGCGGCCCGCTGCACGGCCGCCGGACCCGCGGCGGAAGCCGGTGCGGGCGCGGGGGTCTCCGTGGCGGGCGCCGGGGCCGGGTCCGCCAGCACCCGGTCCGCGTTGGCGACGGCCTCCCGCTCGAACCGGTCGGACGGGTCGCTGACCCGGATGCCGCCCGCCGTCTCCGTACCGTCCACCGGGCCGTTGCGCTGCTGGATCACATGGGTCAGCTCATGGGCCAGGGTGGTGCGCCCCTGCGGCGAGGCGGGGTCGTAGGCGTCCCGCTGGAAGACCACGTTGTTGCCGACCGTGTACGCGTGTGCCCCGACGCCCTTCGCGGAGTCGTGGGCGGCGGAGTCGGTGTGGACGCGTACGTCGGAGAAGTCCGCGCCCATCCTGGCCTCCATGTCGGCCCTGGTGTCGGTGTCCAGCGGCGCCCCGCCGCCCGAGGAGACCACGTCGTGCACGGGGGAGCGCTCCTCCGCCCCGGGCTCCTCCCCGGCCGCCTTCTTGCGCTGGAGCATCGCCCCCACGGCGCTGTTGCCGACCGACCGCTGGAGCACACCCATGCCGCCGGCACCGACCACGTCGGCCCGTCCGGCCGCCGCCGCGCGGTAGAGCCGCCCGGTGTCCGCGGCCTCCCGCACCTCGGGGGTCCGCGCGGCAGGCACGGACTCGTCGTGCCCGTGGTCGTGCCCCGCGTGGTCGTGGTCGTGCTCCTGGTCCCATTCCTGTGCGTGCATCGTCATCTCCCCTGCCCGCGCCCCGGCCGGGAGCGCGTCATGATGGCCTCACCGCTCCACCATCACGACGCCGCCCGTGCCCCGTCCAGCCCGGACCCCGCCGGCCGGGGGCAGCCGGTCCTGCCCGTTCGGGCACCCGTCCGGGCCGTGCCCGGCCCGCCCGTACGGCGAACGGGCGCACCGGCCACCGGTGAAGTGGCCGGGCC
Organism: Streptomyces sp. NPDC092952; assembly: GCF_044754785.1. NCBI lineage: Bacteria > Bacillati > Actinomycetota > Actinomycetes > Kitasatosporales > Streptomycetaceae > Streptomyces > Streptomyces sp. NPDC092952. Next base: position 122,188 of record NZ_JBIVPT010000003.1, read on the forward strand.
GCACCGTCGTCGCGATGATCGGAGCATGACCCGGAGCGACAAGGACCGGCCGCCGCACGCCACCCTGCGGATCGCCCAGGAGCCGGAGGCCGACGCACTCCTCTCCCGCAGCCCGCTCGCCGCACTGGTGGGCATGTTGCTGGACCAGCAGGTGCCGATGGAGTGGGCATTCAGCGGCCCGTACTCCCTGGCCCAACGGATGGGCCGGGACGATCTGGACGCCCATGAGATCGCCGCCCGGGACCCCGAGGCGTTCGCCGAACTCTTCACCACCAAGCCCGCCCTGCACCGCTACCCCGGCTCCATGGCCAAGCGGGTCCAGCAGCTGTGCCAGTACCTGGTCGCGGAGTACGACGGCGACGCGAGCGCGGTGTGAACGGGCGCGTCCGACGGGGCCGACCTGCTCGAGCGGCTGAACGCGCTGCCCGGCTTCGGCACCCAGAAGGCGCAGATCTTCCTGGCCCTCCTCGGCAAGCAGTTCGGCGTACGGCCCAAGGGCTGGCGCGAGGCGGCGGGCCCGTACGGGGAGGCCGGCTCGCACCGCTCGGTCGCCGACATCACCGGCCCGGAGTCGCTCGCCGAGGTGCGCGCCTACAAGCAGCACCTCAAGCAGGCGGCCAAGACCGCCAAACGCGCCGCCGGGAAGTGAGGGCCGCCGCTACCGCCTGCGCCGGGCCGTACCGAAGAGCGACCGCGAGATCTCCCGCCCGAGCTGCGTCCCCACGGAGCGGGCCAGCGACCGGAACATCCCGCTCGACACCACCTGCTCGACCAGCGAGGTGTCCTCCTCTGCGGCCCTCCCCCGCGCCGCCGTCCCGGCCTCCCGCCGCTCGGCCTCCCTGCCCTCCCGGCCGTCCCCCGCGGGAGGAGCGCTCAGCCTCTCGTACGCCGACTCCCGGTCCACCGCCTGCGCGTACCGCCCGTACAGCGGCGAGGCCCGCACCGCCGCGTCCAGCTCGGCCGCCGGGTACGGCCCCATCAGGGAGCCCGGCGCCCGCAGCCGGACGGCGGCGACCGGCGTCGGCGCGCCGCTCTCGCTCAGCACCGTCACCACGGCCTCGCCGGTGCCCAGCCCGGTCAGCACCTCCTCCAGGTCGTACGGCGACTTCGGGAAGGTCTTCACCGTCGCCCGCAGCGCCTTCGCGTCGTCCGGGGTGAAGGCGCGCAGCGCGTGCTGCACCCGGTTCCCGAGCTGCCCGAGCACCTCCGGAGGCACGTCGCGCGGTGTCTGCGTGACGAAGAAGACGCCCACGCCCTTGGAACGGATCAGCCGCACGGTCCGGGTGATCGATTCCAGAAAGGCCGCCGAGGCCCCGTCGAAGAGCAGATGCGCCTCGTCGAAGAAGAAGACCAGCTTCGGCCGGTCGAGATCGCCGACCTCCGGAAGATCATGGAAGAGATCGGCAAGCAGCCACATCAGAAAGGTGGAGAAGAGCTGCGGCCGGTCCTGCACCGCCGCCAATTCCAGTACGGAGACGATCCCGCGCCCGTCCGGTGCCTGCCGCAGGAACTCCGTCGTATCGAATTCCGGTTCCCCGAAAAAATCACCGGCGCCCTGCTGTTCGAGTGCGGTCAACGCTCGGAGGATCACTCCTGCGGTGGACGGGGAAAGTCCGCCGATCTCCTTGAGTTCCGCCTTTCCGGTGTCCGACACGAGAAACGCGACCACCGCCCGGAGATCCTTCAGATCCACCAACTCCAGCCCCTTGGCGTCGGCGTAATGGAAGATCAGGCCCAGCGACTCCTCCTGCGTCCGGTTGAGCCGCAGCACCTTGGCGAGGAGTACGGGGCCGAAGCTGGTGACCGTGGCCCGGAGCGGAATGCCGGGGCCGATGCCGCCGAGCGCGTAGAACGCGCAGGGGAAGCCCTCCGGCCGCCACTCCTGTCCCACCTGGGCCGCCCGTTGTCCGACCTTCTCGCCCGGTGTGCCCGGGGCGGCGATGCCCGAGAGGTCGCCCTTCATGTCGGCGAGGAAGACGGGCACGCCCTCGGCCGAGAGCTGCTCGGCGATCAGCTGGAGCGTCTTGGTCTTGCCGGTCCCCGTGGCGCCCGCGACGAGTCCGTGCCGGTTGAGCATCGCCAGCGGAATCCGGATCCGCGCGGCGGGCAGACAGTCCCCGTCCCAGAGCAGCGCGCCCAGGTCGAGCCCGGCCCCGGCGACGGCGTACCCCGCGACGATCCCCCGCACCGGCTCCGGCAGCACTGCACTCCCGTCCCCGCCACCACTCCCGTCACCGCCGCCGCTTCCGCCCCCGTCCCCCGCGCCCGTACCGGCCCCGGATCCGGCGCCCGCATCCCGTACGCCCGCGCCCGTGGGCCGCGGCGCGCCCGGGCCCGCACGTTCACCCACCCGTTCGCCCGTATCTCCCCCGGCGCCCCCGGCCCCGTCCGGCGGCACGCCGTCGGACGCGCCCCGGCCGGGCCCCGGACCAGCCCCAGAACCGGCGTCCGGCCCCGGACCGTTGCCCGTACCGCCGTTCGCGCCATCGCTGTCACTCATCAGGGCCCCATTCCGGAATGCCTGCATTTGTGGCGTTCTCGCCAGCATCGCAGTCCGGGCCCATGGCTGCGCCCGGAGGCTCTTGCCCGGTAGGCTTTCCGTGTGATCTTCAAGCGCATCGGAAATGGGCGGCCTTATCCCGACCACGGCCGGGAAAGCACCCGGCAGTGGGCGGACGTCGCGCCGCGCCCGGTCCGCCTCGATCAGCTGGTGACCACCAAGGGCAACCTGGACCTCGAAACCCTCCTCGCCGAGGACTCGACGTTCTACGGCGACCTGTTCGCGCACGTCGTGAAGTGGCAGGGCGACCTCTACCTGGAGGACGGGCTGCACCGCGCGGTCCGCGCCGCGCTTCAGCAGCGTCAGGTCCTGCACGCCCGGGTGCTCGAACTCGGCTGACCGAAGCGGCCCCGCCCCCGCGGCCCGGGAGCGGGCGAGCCCCTGTACGGCCCGCAGGCCGCCCCGGGGTTCGTTCGGGTGCATTCACACCCGGACGGGTGCGATCCGTTGATCATTTAGTAGGCATCATCACCGAGCCGCACTACGCTGCGCCCATGAGCATGCTCACTCCCCCCGGCATGGGCGGAAAGTACCGCATCACCGGAAACACCTACCCACGGATGCGCCGCCCCCGAGGCCGCGGCAGACTGATCCTGGCCGCCACCGCCTCCGTGGCCGCCCTCGGGCTGGCCGGCTGGGGCACGATGCAGCTCATCGACGTCTTCACCGGCGGCGACCGGAAGGCCGACGCCGCGGACCACAAGACGGACTGCCCGACCGCCCGGCCGTCCACCTCCACCGCCCACGCGAAGGCACTGCCGAAGCCCTCGAAGATCACCGTCAACGTCTACAACGCGACGACCCGCAGCGGGCTCGCGAAGCAGGCCGCCGACGAGCTGAAGAAGCGCGGTTTCGCCATCGGCAAGGTGGGCAACGCCCCGGCCGAGTACGACAAGAAGGTCCCCGGTCCCGGTGTGCTGCTGGGCGCCCCCTCGGCCACCAACGACTCGTTCCCGGTGCTCGGAACGCAGCTGCACGGTGCCACACCGAAGACCGACGCCCGCAAGACGGCGGACGTCGATCTGATCCTCGGCAAGAAGTTCACGGCGTTCGACACGCCGAAGGCGGCGGCCGCGGCCCTCGCCGAGCTGGCGAAGCCGGCCCCCGCCCCGTCCTGCTGACGGCTGCCGGGCCGGTCCCGGCAGCCGCACACGTCGCAGGAGTCTCCAGGGGATGTCTGACACATGCCTGCGGCGTCACCCGCACTCATTCATCAGACACCCCCTAGTCGACCGTGCCGTACATCCGGTCGCCCGCGTCACCGAGGCCCGGCACGATGTAGCCGTTCTCGTTGAGCCGCTCGTCGATCGAGGCGGTCACCACCGTCACCGGCGTACCGGCCAGCTCGCGCTCCATGACCTCGACACCCTCCGGCGCCGCGAGGAGCACGACCGCGGTGACGTCGTCCGCACCGCGCTCGATCAGCTCGCGGATGGCCGCGACCAGCGTGCCGCCGGTGGCCAGCATCGGGTCCAGGACGTACACCTGGCGGCCCGAGAGGTCCTCCGGCATCCGGGTGGCGTACGTCTCGGCCTTGAGCGTCTCCTCGTTGCGGATCATGCCCAGGAAGCCGACCTCGGCGGTGGGCAGCAGCCGCACCATGCCGTCGAGCATGCCCAGACCGGCCCGCAGGATCGGCACGACCAGGGGTCGCGGGTACGAGAGCTTCACGCCGGTCGTGGTCGTGACCGGGGTCTCGATGTCGACCTGTTCGGTACGCACGTCCCGGGTGGCTTCGTAGGCGAGCAGGGTGACCAGCTCGTCGGCGAGGCGCCGGAACGTCGGCGAGTCGGTGCGCCTGTCGCGCAGGGTGGTGAGTTTGTGCGCGACCAGTGGATGGTCGACGACGTGGATCCGCATGGACTCAACAGTAACCGGGCCTCTCGCACCCGTGCGCTGGCATCAACCGCATGTTCGGGGGGAAGGTGGGGGCATACGGACCCAGCCTTGGGGTGATGGATCGATGCCGGACGGCGACAAGCGGAAGCGAAGGCGGACCCAGCCGGACGCGCAGGACCCGCCGGGCTCGCGGGAGCTTCCGGGTCCCGAGGCCCCCAGGGACCCCGACGACGCCGACGGCCCCGAGGAGAGCGCCGCGGCCCGGCGTCGGCGCCGCGCCCAGTTCCTGCGCGAGCTCCACGAGGCGAAGGCGCTCCGCGACCGCGTCCAGCCCCGGCGCGCGCGGGCGGCCCGGATGCGCCAGGCGATGCGCATGCGTACCTTCCGCTGGTAGCCGCGCGGCGTCGCACCGGTGGCCGCACGGTGCCCCACCGGTGACCGTACGGTGCCCGGCGTCCCTCTGCTGGCCGCGTCCAGGAGAACTGATGGCCGACGCAACGGCCGAACTCCTCTCCCGAACGCCTAGTTTCTGCCACGATTCCGATTGGGCGGGACTCAGGACAGCCGGGCCACCGGATGCCCTCCCGCCGGACCGACGCCCCTATGACCAGTGGGAGAGTCACGGTGTACTTCGCCGCACTGCTCGCGCGCACCGAAGACGGGTGGGAAGCGAGCGACACGGAACTCGACGATGTGGAAACCCTGTCCGACCTGACTGATCTGGCCCGTGACGCCTCGGTGGACGAGGACACGGTGCTCGTCTTCATCGAGCAGGAGGACGCCTGGTTCGGCGTCGTCCGGGTGGATGGCGAGGACGACCCCCGGATCTTCGTCTCGGACGCCACCGCCGCCGCCCGTTCCTCGTACGGGGAGATCCTGCTCACCGACGAACTGCTCGGCCGCGAACCCGGGGCCGAGGACACGATCGCCGCCCTCGAAGAGCTCGTCGGCCTCGACGGCACGGAGGACGGCGAACCGGACACGAACCCCGACAACAACTCCGACACCGATACCGACACCGGCTCCGACACCGACACCGACTCGGACGACCCGGACGACCCGGACGACGGATACGGCGCCGACGCCGACGCCGTACCGGCGGGCCCGCTCGGCGACACCCTCGTCCTGGCCGACCTCGGGCTCCCCGAGGCCGAGCTCCTGATGCTGCGCACGGACGTCCTGGCGGAGATCGCGGAAGCGCTGGGCGCGGCCGAGGTCCTGGAGACCGTCCGTTAAGGTCCGCGGGTGAGTGAACCACCGCACCCGCACCACCCGCACCACCCGCACGAAGCGCGCGAACCGTACGACCCCGTGAGAGACCCGTGGCGGGCGCACATGCGCCGCGCCCTGGCCGAGGCCGATCTGGCGGCGCGGGCCGGCGATGTGCCGGTCGGCGCCGTCGTCCTCGGACCGGACGGCGCCCTGCTCGCCACGGGCCACAACGAACGCGAGGCCACCGGCGACCCGACCGCGCACGCCGAGGTCCTCGCCCTGCGCCGGGCCGCCGCGTCCCTCGGCGAGTGGCGCCTCACCGGATGCACCCTGGTGGTCACCCTGGAACCCTGCACGATGTGCGCGGGCGCCCTGGTCCAGTCCCGGGTGGACCGGGTGGTCTACGGGGCCCGCGACGAGAAGGCGGGCGCGGCCGGCTCCCTCTGGGACCTCGTACGCGACCGCCGTCTCAACCACCGGCCCGAAGTGATCCAGGGCGTGCTGGAAGCGGAGTGCGCGAGCCTGCTGACGGCCTTCTTCCGCACCCGCTGAGAACCGATTTCTTTTACCGGCCCGCGATGGTCTAAGCTCTCTCTCGGTAGCGTGTCCGAGCGGCCGAAGGAGCTCGCCTCGAAAGCGAGTGTGGGGAAACTCACCGAGGGTTCAAATCCCTCCGCTACCGCTCTTGATGAAGGGCCCGACGCATCGCGTCGGGCCCTTCGAGTTTCCCTCCCCGCACCCCCGGCCCGCTCCGGACGGAGGGCTCGGGTCAGGGCTCGTCCGGCGGATCGAAGTAGGTCTGGAGCGCCGGACCCAACTCGGCCGCGATCTCGTCCACCGAGGCGGAGGCCACCGGCTCCAACTCCAGTACGAAGCGGGCCATGGCCAGCCCCATGAGGCTGGAGGAGATCAGCACGACCCGCAGCCCGGCGGTCTCCCCGGTGACCACGTCGGCCAGCGCAGCGCGCATGGATTCGGCCGCGAACTCCCGCAGCACTTCGCCCGCCTGCGAGTTGATGGCGGCCGAGCGGAGCATGATCAGCATCTGCGGGCTCACGGAGAGGTCCGCCCACAGCCCGAGGTGCGCCCGCACGACGCGCTCGCCGAGGCCGGCCCGGTCTCCCGGCACCGCCCCGGCGATGGCGTCGGGCATCTTGACGGGCACCTCGAGAGCGCTGAGGAACAGGTTCTCCTTGGTCTTGTAGAAGTGGTGGACGAGCGACTGGTCCACTCCCGCCGCGTCCGCGATGCGGCGCACGCTCGTCGCGTCGTACCCCCGTTCCGCGAAGCAGGTACGGGCTGCGGCCAGGATCTCCGCCCGGGTGGTGTTCTCCCCGGGGCGTCGCCCACCGGCGTGCCGTTGATCAGGGGCGGTGACGGGCTCTGCGGTCATGGCCCCCAGCATACAACTCAGCAAACGATTAACTAATCGCTTGCTGAGTTGTATGGTGAGCCGGGACGGCCGGAGCTCGCCTCCGCCTCCGTACCCCTGCCGTGCCGCGTCCCGCGCACCGCGCCTCGCACGCCGTCTCCCGCGAAGGCCCAGCCGCTACGGACCCGCCGTTCCGCGTTCCCCCGCACCGAAATGGAATCCGCCATGCCCACTTCCCCGCCCACGGACAGCCGTCCCGTCGGCACCGGAGCCTCCGGAGCCACTGAGCCGGACGGCGCCACCCCGTCGAACCGGACGGTGCTGAAGAAACTGGCGGTGGTGATCGTCGGTCTCACGGCGGTCCTGACCGTGATGTTCCTGGCCTTCGGGCTGCCCGCCATCAACAGCGGCCCCCACCACGTGCCCATCGGCGTCACCGGCCCGAAGGCCGCCACCGACGCCCTGCGGAGCTCGATCGGCGAGCACGGCGACGGGGCCTGGGACGTCACCGCGTACCCCGACGCGAAGACCCTGACCCGGGCGGTCGAGGAACGCGAGATCTCCGGCGGCTTCGCGCTGGGCCAGGGCTCGGTGACCGTCTACAGCGCCAGCGCCGCAGGGGCCCAGACCGCCGCCGCCATCAACAGCATGGGCAGCGTGCTCGCCACCGGCCAGCACGCCCGGGTCACCGTCCATGACGTGGTCCCGTTCCCGGAGGACGATTCCCGGGGCGCCGGGCTGACCGCCGCCGCCCTGCCGATGATCATCGGCGGCAGCATGCCCGCCATCGCCCTGCTCAAGCTGTTCCCCGGCCACTCCGGCCTGCGCACCCGCGTCACCGGCGCCCTGCTCTTCGCCCTGGCCGCCGGGTTCGCGATGACCGCCGTCCTCCAGTTCGGCTTCGGCACCGTCGACGGCTCCTACTGGCTCACCGCCCTCGGCATGTCGCTGAGCATGGCGGCCCTGGCCATACCCCTTCTCGGCCTGGAGTCCCTGTTCGGCTTCGCCGGCCTCGGGGCGGGCATGGCCCTCGTGATGATCGTGGGCAACCCGCTCTCCGGCATGGCCACCGGCGCCCACTGGCTGCCCGACGGCTGGAGCACGGTCGGCCAGCTCCTGCCCCCGGGCGCCTCCGGCAGCCTCCTGCGCGCCAACGCCTACTTCGACGGCACCGGAGCCGCCGGCCCGATCGCGGTCCTCGCCTGCTGGGTGCTGGCCGGGCTCGTACTCGTCCTCGCCGCCGACCGCCGCGCCAGGAAGTCCGCGACGACCCCGGAGAGCACCACCGCCCCCGCCCTCGGAACCGCCTGACTCCTCCTCACGACGGCCCGGCCGCGCGCGTCCCGGCGCGGCCGGTGCCCGTGGGTACGGACCGGCGGGCCGCCCGACCGGATGACGTACCGCCCGGCCGCCCCAGGTGCTGGAATGGCCCCATGCCCTCCCCGCGCCACGCCTTCGACACCGACCTCCTCGTCGTCGGCGGAGGACCGGCCGGCTGCGCGGCGGCCCGTACGGCGGCGGGCGTGGGCATGCGGTCGATCCTGGTCGAGCCGGACGCGCTCTGCCGCAACCTGTACCGGATCCCGGCCCTGAACAACGTCCTGGGCGGGCACACCGACGGCGTCTCCCTGGCCACCGCCATCACCGACGAGCTGCTGACCGGCACCCCGCTCTGCCGGACCGAACTCGGCAGCCGGGTGACCGAGTTGCACGCGTACGACGACCACGCGGCCGCCACCCTCGACGACGGCCGCCGCCTGACCGCCCCGTACGCCGTCGTCGCCACCGGGGTGGGCCCGGTCCAGCCGCACGACACCCCCTGGATCACCGTCGCCCCACCGGCAACGCCTCCGCTGCCCCCGCTCTGGCGCGCCGGAGCGGCGGACGCCGAGGGCCGCACCCTCCTGGTCCTCGGCGGCGACCGCCTGATCGGTACGTTCCTGCGCGCCCACCCGCGTACGCGGACCCGCCTCCTGGTCGCGTACCCGGCGAGCGACGACTACAAGGTCGAGGAGATCCGCGACGACCCCCGCGTCGCCCTGCACCCCGTGGCCCACCTCACCCTGCGCCTCCCGGCAACGGCCGAGACCCTGGACCGGAACGGAAACCCCCACCGCCTCACGGCCGACGCCACCTACCTGAGCATCGGCAACGCCCCCGCACCCCCGCCCGGCGACCTCCGCCCCGCCCCCACCGGCTACTGCCCGCCGACCGCCCAGCACCCCCGCCTCATCGTCGCCGGCGACCTCCGCTCCCCCCGCTACCAGCGCATCCAGACCGCCCTCGGCTCCGGCGCCGAAGCCGCCCTCCGCGCGTACTACGCGAGCCGGGACGTGCCGCCGCCGGACCACCAAGTCCCCCCGCAGTGACGTGAGTTGACGCGTACGGCTAGCCTCCCGCCATGTCATCCCAAGGGCGCAGCGCCGGATCCGTCTTCTGTATCGTCCTGGCCATGCTCAGCGTCGCGACGGCAGTGATCCTGTCGGCGGTCGCGCTGAGCGCGGCCTCCCAGGTCTCCGGTCAACCGCTGGACGAGTTCAGCAACGAGGTGAAACTCCTTGAGGACGCCGACTGCGAGACCAAGGCGGAAACCGCACCCGACCAGCTCTTCATGAGCTGCTACTTCAAGCACCAGTCGACCATGCAGAAGGACACGGTCACCTGGGAACGGGAGATCGCGGCCCGCCAGTCGTCCGTCCAGGCCAAGGGCAACCTGGCCGTCGTCTTCGGCCTGCTCGGAGTGACCTTCGCGGTCTGCGCGGTGGCCGCCGACAGGACCGTCCGCCGGGCGTTGCCCGACTCGGACCCGTCGAATGACATCAGGCCCTCCGCGACGTAGACGCCCAGGTCGGGAAGTGTCGTCCCCGCGCGTGCGGGGATCTTCCGGATCGGATGCCGTCGCGACCGGCGATCCGTGGCGTGCCCGATCGCTCGCGCGGGCTCGCGCAGGGCCGGTGCGGGACGGGAGGTGCAGGTCGGGGGAAGCGGCATCGGGGGGACAAGCCGCTTCCCCCGGTGGGAACGGGGCCTCAAGCCCTCGGCGCGGTACGGGGGGGGTGGACCGCGGGAGGGCCCCACAGTGAGGGGCCGTTCCTGCGCCCTTTGGATTCCTGCCTCATCCGCCGGGCTCACCGTCCATCCTGCTCCTCCGCGGGGGCCGGGTGGGCGGGCGAAGGGCCTTGATCGGTGGGTCCTTGGTCCTTAAAAGTGCCGTGAGAGGTCACGGTGCCCCAAGGGATCCGGCCATACGTGCGGATAGACTCACCGACTGCGCAGGAGATCGACGGACGGCCGAAGGGGAGGCAGGGGCTGATGGCGCAAGCGAGAAAGATAGCTCTCTACATCATAGTCATCTTTGTCCTGTACACGATCATCACTGCCCCTGAGCGTGCGGCGGACCTCGTGCAGGTAGGGTTCGAGGGCATTGCGAGCGCCGCGAAGGGCGTCGGTTCCTTCATGTCGGAGCTCGTGAAGTAGAGAAGCAGCGCAGCGGGAGAAGGAGTAGGCCGTGATCCGCCATCTGGTCCTGTTCAAGCTGAACGACGGCGTCGAGCGGGACGACCCGCGGGTCGTGGCCGGGGCCAAGGCCTTCCAGGAGCTGGAGGGGAAGATCCCGGAGCTGGAGTTCTGGGAGTGCGCCTGGAACATCACGGACCGGCCGATCGCCTACGACTTCGCCATCAACTCCGCGGTCGCCGACCAGGACGCGCTGAAGCGCTACATCGAGCACCCCGCCCACCAGGCCGCCGCCGGCCAGTGGCGCGAATTCGCCACCTGGGTGATCGCCGACTACCCGTTCTGATTCATTCGGACCGGTTTCCCCTTTCGGTCCGGACCGCCTTCGAGCCCCTCACCACCATGGTGAGGGGCTTTTTCGGTTTTTTAAACCATGTTGAACCCAACACGACGCTATACGGTGCTTGCACACAGTGGACATGTCTTGTGATGCTATGACCGCTTTTGATGGATGAATTGATGGAGTTGACCGCAAAGGGGTGGCGTCATCGTGCCGGCCAGTGCAGCGCCTCAAGTGCCTCCCCAGTCAGGCCAACCCGGTCAGGAGTCCGGTCAGCCGAGCCCTGCCGGCCAGCCGAATCCCGCCGCCCCGGCGGGGCAGCCCGGTCCGGCTGAATCCGGCGGTTCGGCGGGGCCCGCGCAGGCCGCCCGGAGCCGGGGGGCGGACACCCGGGCGCTCACCCAGGTCCTCTTCGGCGAGCTCAAGAACCTCGAACCGGGAACCCCCGAGCACGGCCGGGTGCGGGCGGCGCTGATCGAGGCGAACCTGCCGCTGGTGCGGTACGCCGCCGCGCGGTTCCGCAGCCGCAACGAGCCGATGGAGGACGTCGTCCAGGTCGGCACGATCGGGTTGATCAACGCGATCGACCGGTTCGACCCCGAGCGCGGTGTCCAGTTTCCGACCTTCGCGATGCCGACCGTCGTCGGGGAGATCAAACGATACTTCCGGGACAACGTACGGACCGTCCACGTCCCCCGGCGGCTGCACGAACTCTGGGTCCAGGTCACCGGAGCCACCGAGGACCTGACGACCGCTCACGGCCGTTCGCCCACCACCGCCGAGATCGCCGAGCGGCTGAGGATCTCCGAGGACGAGGTGCTGGCCTGCATCGAGGCGGGGCGCTCGTACCACGCGACCTCACTGGAGGCCGCCCAGGAGGGCGACGGGCTGCCCGGACTGCTCGACCGGCTCGGGTACGAGGACCCGGCGCTCGCCGGGGTCGAGCACCGCGACCTCGTCCGGCATCTGCTCGTACAGTTGCCCGAACGCGAACAGCGCATCCTGCTGCTGCGCTACTACAGCAACCTGACGCAGTCCCAGATCAGTGCCGAACTGGGCGTCTCCCAGATGCACGTGTCCCGACTGCTCGCCCGCAGCTTCGCCCGGCTCAGGTCCGCAAACAGGATCGACGCGTAACCGGATCGGGTACAGCACGCGAAGTCCGTTTTCCGGGGCCCGAATGGCCTACACCCCTCGTTAACTGCGCTTATGTCACAAAGACTTGTCGACATGTCACTACAGCGTGTTGCCGACATGTGACATTCTGCGGAAACCGCGTTTGCCGTGGCCCCGCCTCCGGTATTCAGGTGGAGGCTGCGTTCCTCCGATGGTCGCGGCTCGACGCGACCGTCCGCGACCTCAAGGGGGTGGCATGTCCGCAGAACAGGGCAGCTCGAAGGTGCTCACGCTCACGAAGAGCGAACCGGCACCCGCAGTGCTCACCAGCTCGCCGGAAGCCATCGACACCCGCACGCTGTCCCGCTCCCTGTTCCTGCGGCTCGCCGCCCTCGGACCGTCCCCGGACGGCACGGACAGCCCGGAGCGCGCCTACGTACGGGACACACTCATCGAGCTGAACCTCCCGCTGGTGCGGTACGCGGCGGCCCGGTTCCGCAGCCGCAACGAGCCGATGGAGGACATCGTCCAGGTCGGCACGATCGGCCTGATCAAGGCCATCGACCGGTTCGACTGCGAGCGGGGCGTGGAGTTCCCGACCTTCGCGATGCCGACCGTCGTCGGGGAGATCAAGAGATTCTTCCGCGACACCTCCTGGTCGGTGCGGGTGCCGCGCCGGCTCCAGGAGCTGCGGTTGGCGCTGACGAAGGCCAGCGACGAGCTCGCGCAGAAGCTGGACCGGTCGCCGACCGTCCCCGAGCTGGCGAAGGCGCTCGGCGTCTCCGAGGAGGACGTGGTCGACGGGCTCGCCGTCGGCAACGCGTACACCGCCTCCTCGCTGGACTCGCCCTCCCCCGAGGACGACGGCGGCGAGGGCTCCCTCGCGGACCGGCTCGGGTACGAGGACTCGGCCCTGGAGGGCGTCGAGTACCGCGAGTCGCTCAAGCCGCTGCTGGCCAAGCTGCCGCCGCGCGAGCGCCAGATCATCATGCTGCGCTTCTTCGCCAACATGACCCAGTCCCAGATCGGCGAGGAGGTCGGCATCTCGCAGATGCACGTCTCGCGCCTGCTGACCCGTACGCTCGCCCAGTTGCGGGAAGGACTCATCGCCGACTGACGCCGTGGATTTCCGTACCGGAGCGCGACCCTTCCGATTTGACGGACCGTCAGCCACACTGACGCGATGCGACGTCGGATTCTCGGATCGAACGGCCGCCGGGGCACCCTGATCGCCGCCTCGGCGGCCGTGCTGTGTCTGGGCGGGGTGCTGGCCGCCTGCGGCGGCGGTGCGGCGGAGACGGGCCACGCGGCGCTCGGGGCGGCCGGGACGGACCCGGGGGCGGGTGCGGGGGACGCGCCGGGCAAGGTCACCCTGGTCCCGCTCGACCCGGACGGCAGAAGCCCGGGAACCGGGAACGGAGCCGGCACCGGGGGAAGAGCGGACGGGAGCGGCAGCGGGGAGAAGGCGGGCGGCCGGGACCGAAACGGGTCCGGCGGCTCCTCGGGGGGCGCGTCCGGTGGCGCCTCGCGGTCGCCCTCCGGCGTTCCCGGACGCGGTACGGGAGCGACGCCCCGTCCCACCGCGCCCTCGGCCCCGTCGACGCCCTCCGGGCCCTCGACGCCGTCCACCCCCGGTACGCCCTCCGGGCCCGCCGAGCTGAGCGTGGGCGACCCCGTACGGGAGGCGGCGGACGAGCGCTGGTGCGAGAAGGTGACCGTCGAGTTCCGGAACACCGGGGGATCACCGGTGCGCGCGGGAACGGTCACGTTCGCCACGCACGTGATCGGTTCGCTGGGGGTCGACTGGGCGACCGTGGAGTCGACCGGGCCGCTCCCCGCGCCGATCGACGCGGGAGCGGCGCGGACGGCGACGTACACCGTCTGCGTGGACGCCTGGCGGGTGCCCCTGGGTATGCATGTCGAGACCCGGGACGTCACCGCCGTATCGAAGTGACAGGGGACGTGTGTGCCGGCCGGCGGCCGGTGCGGCCGCCGGGACGGTCAGCCGAGCGCGAGCCAGGCCACCGCGGCGAGGACGGCGATCACCACGACGACGCCGACGATCACCCCGGTCCTCGGTCCTCCGGACGAGGCGGCCGGCTGCTGCCGGCGCTGCGGCTCGCCCTCGTCGACGAAGGCGCGGAACATCTGAGTGCTGCCGGCCGGGTCGTGGTTGCCCTCGGGGCCCTGCGGGGCGTGGGGGTTGTGTGCCATGGGCCAGGACCCTAGCGAACTCGGCCCTGCCGCCCAACCCCCGGGTCGGGGAAGGGGGAAGAGGGGTGACGGGAGGAAGGGGCCAGGTCGGGGGCACGGGGCGGGTGCGGGGGAGCGCGTGGAGGGGGTGCGGGGGCTCGGGGCGTCCATGGGTAAGGAGGGGGAGGGGCGGCCGCCGCCCGGGGCCGGGTACGGGGTACGCCTTCGGCCCGGGCGGGTGCGGGCGCACGCGGGCGGTACGGGCGTACGCGGACGCCCCCGGGCGGGCAGCGTCCCCGGCAGAACATGACCCGGACGGACCCGCGCCGCCGGCAGGACCTGGCCCGGCCCCTGCTAGGCGGGGCGGGGCGAGGCGGGGCGAGGCGGGGCGGGGCGGGGCGGGGCGGGGCGGGGCGGGGCGGGGCGGGGCGACAGCGCGGATCAGGGCGGGTGCCATCGGGGGCTCTGCTGTGGCATGACACACACCGCGCCCCACGCACCACCCCTGTACTGCGGGCTTGACTTCGCCCCTACGCAGCCTTTTGCGTTCCTTTACTTCTGCAAGTCCACTTTCGTTTGCCTGCAGCAACCAACGGCTTCTATGGTTGCCCTAAGCAACAAGATGCGCCGGTGAGATGAGATGTCTGGGGGTCCCGTGGCGGCACGGAGTCGGTACGAAGAACTGGCCCGGCAACTCAGCGCCGTCGGGGCCGTCAAGCGCGGTCTCGCCCGCATCCTCCCCGCCGAATGCCCGGCCGGGTCCGCCGCCGTGCTGGCCCTGCTCCGGCAGCACGGCGAGATGCGGATCAGCCGGCTCGCCGAGCTGCTGGACGTCGACATGTCGGTGACAAGCCGTCATGTCGCCCATGTGGCGGAGCGCGGCTGGATCGAACGGTCCCCGGATCCGGCGGACAAGCGGTCCCGCATCCTGCGGCTGACCCCCGAGGGACGTGACGTACTCGGCGACCTGAACCGGCGGACCACCGAGATGTTCGCCCACAACCTCTCCGACTGGTCGGACGAGGAGGTCGGGCAGCTCAACACGCTGCTGGCCCGGCTGCGCGACAGCTTCGCCTGCCGCGGGCCCGGCGGGTGCGGCCCCGGAAAGCACAGCGGCGACTGCCGCTCCCGACCGGTCGGCAGCGACCACGACCACGACGTACACACCCGTACACCTGTGTAACAGAAGCAAAGACAAGGACTTAAATGGCTACGACCACACCTACCGGTGTGCGGGGCGGCCACGCCAAGCACGGGGGGTCGCCGGACTCCGCGTCCGGCGCGCCGATGACACACCGGCAGATCATGGAGGCACTGGCCGGGCTGATGCTCGGCATGTTCGTCGCGATCCTGTCGTCGACGGTCGTCTCCAACGCCCTGCCCGAGATCATCTCCGACCTCGGCGGCGGCCAGAGCGCCTACACCTGGGTCGTCACGGCCTCGCTGCTGGCGATGACCGCCACCACCCCGCTCTGGGGCAAGCTCTCCGACCTGTTCAGCAAGAAGCTGCTGGTCCAGATATCCCTGGTGATCTACGTCGCGGGCTCGGTCGTCGCCGGTCTGTCGACCAGCAGCGGCATGCTGATCGCCTGCCGTGTCGTCCAGGGCATCGGCGTCGGCGGTCTCTCCGCCCTCGCGCAGATCGTGATGGCCGCGATGATCGCCCCGCGCGAGCGCGGCCGCTACAGCGGTTACATCGGCGCGGTCTTCGCCGTCGCCACCGTCGGCGGTCCGCTGCTCGGCGGTGTCATCACGGACACCAGCTGGATGGGCTGGCGCTGGTGCTTCTACGTCGGTGTGCCGTTCGCCGTCATCGCGCTGATCGTGCTCCAGAAGACGCTGAAGCTCCCGGTCGTGAAGCGCGAGGTCAAGGTCGACTGGTGGGGCGCGTTCTTCATCAGCGCCGCCGTGTCGCTGCTGCTGGTCTGGGTGACCTTCGCGGGCGACAAGTACGACTGGCTGTCCTGGCAGACCGCCGTGATGGTCGTCGGTTCCGTCCTCCTCGGCGCGATCTTCGTCGCCATCGAGTCCAAGGCCAGCGAGCCGATCATCCCGCTGCGCCTCTTCGGCAACCGCACCATCGCGCTGGCCTCGCTGGCCTCGCTGTTCGTCGGTATCGCGATGTTCGCGGGCACCGTCTTCTTCAGCCAGTACTTCCAGCTGGCGCGCGGCAAGTCGCCGACGATGTCGGGCGTCATGACGATCCCGATGATCGCGGGCCTGTTCATCTCCTCCACGGTCTCCGGCCAGATCATCACCAAGACCGGCCGCTGGAAGGCCTGGCTGGTCAGCGGTGGCTTCCTGGTCACCGCCGGACTGGGCCTGCTGGGCACCCTGCGCTACGACACCGAGTACTGGCACATCGCGGTCTTCATGGCCGTCATGGGTCTCGGCATCGGCATGATGATGCAGAACCTGGTGCTCGCCACGCAGAACCAGGTCGCCCCGTCCGACCTCGGCGCGGCCAGCTCCGTCGTCACCTTCTTCCGTTCCCTCGGTGGTGCGATCGGCGTCTCGGCGCTGGGCGCCGTCATGGCGAACCGCGTCACCCACTACGTGAAGGAAGGGCTCGCGGAGCTCGGTCCCAAGGGCGCGGCCATGGGCCACGGCGGCACCGGCGGCGGGGGCATCCCCAACGTCCGTGAGCTGCCCGAGCCGTTCCGTTCGGTCGTGGAGAGCGCCTACGGGCACGGCGTCGGCGACGTCTTCCTGTACGCCGCCCCGGCCGCGCTGATCGCCTTCCTGATCACGATCTTCATCAAGGAGGTCGCGCTCAAGACCAACGCGTCGAGCGAGGCCCCGGCCGCCGCCGAGACCCCGGCCGAGGTTCCGGCCGATGCCCTGGCCAAGGCTCCGGTCGCGGTCGCGGCCGTCCCGGCCCCCGCCGCTCCGGTCGCCACCGCGACGGCCGTCGAGGACGCGGCCCCGGCCGCCGCCCCGGCGTCCGCCCTCCGGGGCACGGCCGTGCACGGTGTGGTGCGCGGTGCGGAGAGCGCGCCGGTGGCCGGTGCCGCCGTCACGCTGATCTCGCTGGCCGGCCGCCAGCTGGGGCGCTCCGTCGCCCAGGCCGACGGCACGTACGAGCTGGACGCCCCGGGCTCCGGCAGCTACGTCCTGATCGCCTCCGCCGACGGTTTCCAGCCGCAGGCGTCCACCGTGGTCGTGGGTGACGAGCCGCTCGCGTTCGACATCCTGCTCTCGGGTACGAGCGGGCTCGCCGGTCTCGTACGGTCGGCGGAATCCTCCGATCCGGTCGAGGGCGCCATGGTCGTCGTGACCGATGTGCGCGGCGAGGTCCTGGCCACCGGGGCGTCCGACGGGGCGGGCGAGTTCGCCTTCGGCGAGCTGGTGCCCGGCACCGTGACCGTCGCGGTCAACGCCCTCGGCTTCCGGCCGCTGGCGCTGCCGGTGGAGGTCGGCGGCCAGGGGATCACCCGGGTCGAGGCCGTGCTCCAGGCCGGTGCGCTGGTCCAGGGTGTCGTGCGGGCGGGTACCGCGCGTCGTCCGCTGCCGGACGCCCGGGTCACACTGGTCGACGCGGCGGGCAATGTGGTCGCCACCTCGACGACCGGGGAGGACGGGGCGTACGCCTTCACCGACCTGGACGCGGGCGAGTACTCGGTCGTCGCGACCGGCTACCCGCCGGTGGCGAGCGCGCTGACCGTGGCAGGCCGCGGGGCCGACGGCCACGACATCGAGCTCGCCCACCCCGGCGAGTAACAGACCCCCGGCCGGCCGGTGCTTCGAGCGGAGGCACCGGCCGGCAGGTGGAAATGGGCCCCGGCGTGGGGACGACAGGCAGGGGACGGCCTGCCGTCCCCGCCCGGGGCCCGACTCTTTGAACGAGTCATGGAGCTAGGAGAGAGAACCGGATGGGACTTCGCGCACAGGTACGGACCCGGGACGGCTGGGCGGTCCAGCACGCGGTCGTGACGGTCACCGACATGACCGGAACGCAGGTGCTGCGCGCCGCCGCCGACGAGGACGGGGCGGTACGGACCGAAGGCAGCCTGGACGCCGGGGCGTACACGGTGATCGTCACGGCGGTCGGGTACGCCCCCGCCGCCTCGACCGCCATGGTCACGGCGAGCGGGCGGGTCGAGGCGGGCACGGTGGTGCTGAGCCGGCAGGGCGGGGTGGAGCTGCCGCCGCCGGGGGCCTGGTCGCTGGATCCGGCGCACTGCTCGGTCGCCGCGGTCGCCCAGCACCTGGGGATCTCCAGCGTGCGCGGCCGGTTCACCGAGTTCAGCGGCCGCATCGAGATCGCGGAGGACGTCCAGCTCTCCCGGGTCGAGGCCGTCATCGCCGCGTCGAGCATCGAGACCGGCAACAGCATGCGCGACAAGCACCTGCGCTCGCCCGACTTCCTGGACGCGGAGCGCTTCCCGGAGATCACCTACCGCTCGAACGGGCTGACCCCGACCGGCCCCGACCGCTGGCTGGTCCACGGCGAGCTGTCGATGCACGGCGTGGTCCGCCCGGTCGACCTGGACCTGAGCTACCTGGGCACCGGCCCCGACCCGTGGGGCGGGGTGCGCGCCGCCTTCAGCGCCACGGCCGAGCTGCACCGCGAGGACTTCGCGATGAACTACAACCAGGTGGTGCAGGCGGGCATCGCGGCGATCGGCACGACGCTGCGGGTGGAGCTCGACATCCAGGCCGTGCAGGGCGAGACGCTGCCGTCGTAACCGGGCGGAACACCACGACGGGACGGTGGAGTTCCGTCGTGGCCGGTGGGGTGCCGCCGTAGTCTGCGGACATGGCACCCCACATCGCGACGAACACCTCCGTGGACCTCGACGAGCTGCTGGCCTTCGTGCGCCCCCGGCACCGGGCGGTCCTGCTCACCGCCCGGGCCGACGGCCGCCCCCAGGGCTCCCCGCTGACCTGCGGGGTCGACGACGCCGGGCGGATCGTGGTCTCCACGTACCCCGAACGGGCCAAGACCCGGAACGCGAAGCGGAACGAGCAGGTCAGCATCATCGTGCTGTCGGACGACTGGAACGGGCCCTGGGTGCAGGTCGACGGTTCGGCCGAGGTGATCGACGCACCGGACTCGGTCGAGCCGCTCGTCGAGTACTACCGGAACATCTCGGGCGAGCACCCGGACTGGGACGAGTACCGGGCCGCGATGCTGAAGCAGGGCAAGTCGATCATCCGGATCACCCCGGAGCGGTGGAGTCCGGTGGCGACGGGCGGTTTCCCGGCCCGGCTCGCCTCCGACGGCTGACCCGTCTCCCCGCACGAGGGGGAACGGCCCGTGACCGGGCTCAGCGGTCCCGCATCGCCTCGATGCCCGCGATCAGCAGGTCCAGGGCGACCTCGAAGTCCCGGTCGCGCATCTCCTCGACCGTGCCGCCGCCCCGGGCGTCCATGACCTCCTGCGTGGACTCGATGATCCGGCTGTGCTGCGGCTGGGAGCGGATCGTGCTCATCGCCTGTTGGTAGTACTCGTCCTGGCTGAGCCCGGCCGCCGTGCTGCGCTCCGCGAAGTGCCCCTCGACGGTGCCGAATCCGAACACGAACTGGAAGACCGCGGAGAGCGCGCCGGTCTGGTGGTGGGCCGGCAGGCCGGTCGCCCGGATGACGTCCTGGACGGCGTACGACATCAGCATCGCGTGCGGGCCGATGTTGAGGAAGTGCCCGGCGAGCGTCGACACCCAGACGTGCCGGACGAGCAGCGCGCGGTACTCGGCGGCCAGTCCGCGCAGCCGCTCGTGCCAGTGGGCGTCCTCGGGGGGCACCACGAACTCGCCGTAGATCGTGTCGAGGGCCAGTTCCAGCAGGTCGTCCTTGGTGTCCACGTACCAGTACAGGGACATCGCGGTGACGTCGAGCTCGGCGGCCAGCCTGCGCATGGAGAACTTGGCCAGCCCCTCGGCGTCCAGGAGCCGGACCGAGGTCGTGGTGATCCTCTCCCGGTCCAGCCCGGCCGCCTGGTCCGGCCTGCGGGCGCGCGAGGGGGCCCGCTGCTCCAGCCAGACGCTCGTCCTGGCGGGCTTCTTCACCCGGTCGGCCGCGGACACCATGACGCACCCTCCTCGTCTCCCCCGTCCCTGATGCTATGCCGCCGCCGCACCACCGGCCGAGTCCGCCCGTACCGGCTCCGGGCGGCCGGCGCGGTGCAGCAGCACGGCGGCGAGCACCCCGCCCGCCAGTACGGCGACCGCCCCGAAGAGCTGGCTGGTCTCCAGCCCGGAGGCGAAGGCGTCGGTGATCCGCGCCCGCTCCCCGGCACCGGTGGCCGAGGCGAGCGCGGCGGGCAGCGACGCGGCCCCCACCGCCGCCGGCACCAGCGCCGAGAACCGCGAGCCCAGCACCGCGCCGAGCACCGCGACCCCCAGCCCGTTGCCGAACTCGGCGAGCGTGCCGTTGACCCCGGCGCCCACGCCCGCCTTCTCCGGCGGAATGGCGCCCATGATCGCGTTGGCCATGGCGGGCATGGCGATCGCGATGCCCGCGCCCATCACGACGAGCCCGAGCAGCATGCCCCCGTACCCGCCCCCGCCGAGCAGGGCGATCGCGGCGAGGCCCGCGGCCAGCAGGCTCATCCCGGAGACGATGGTGCCCGGCGTCCCCAGCCGGGGCACCAGCCGCGCGCCGAGCCCGGTGAGGTTGAGCGCGACGACGGTCAGCGCCAGCGGCGCCGTGCGCAGCCCGGCCTCCAACGGCCCGTAGCCGAGGACGAACTGGAGCTGCTGGGTGAGCAGGAAGAGCGAGCCGCCCATCCCGAAGGCGACC
This sequence comes from Streptomyces sp. NPDC092952, assembly GCF_044754785.1. NCBI lineage: Bacteria > Bacillati > Actinomycetota > Actinomycetes > Kitasatosporales > Streptomycetaceae > Streptomyces > Streptomyces sp. NPDC092952. Next base: position 143,017 of record NZ_JBIVPT010000003.1, read on the forward strand.
AGGATCGCGCCCGCCACCGCCCCGACGAACCGCTGGTTCCGGAAGAAGTGCATGTCCAGCATCGGATACGGGATGTGCAGCTCCCACAGCACGAACCCGGTGAGGACGGCGGCCCCGGCGAAGGCGGTCAGCAGTACCCGGCCGGAGGTCCAGCCGTGCTCCGGGCCGGAGATGATCGCGTACACGACGCAGGTCATGCCGACCGTGGAGAGCAGCGCGCCGAACAGGTCGGGGCGCTCGCCCGCGGGGTTCTTCGACTCGGGGACGAGCCGGACCACGGCGACCAGCCCGAGGGCCGCGACCGGGATGTTGATCAGGAAGATCGCGCCCCACCAGAAGTGGTCCAGCATCACCCCGCCGATCAGCGGTCCGACGGCGAAGCCGAGCGAGCTGACGGTCGACCAGATGCCGATCGCCTTGACCCGATCGCCCTCGTCGAAGATCTGCACGATGACGGCGAGGGTCGTGGTCATCAGCAGCGCGCCGCCGACGCCCATGCCCGCGCGGGCGGCGATCAGCTGCCCGGACGACTGGGCCACCCCGGCCACCAGCGAGCCGATGCCGAACAGCGCGAGCCCGGCGATCAGCATCTTCTTGCGGCCGTAGCGGTCGGCGGAGCTGCCGGCCGTCAGCAGCAGGCCCGACTGGACCAGCGAGTAGGCGTTGATCATCCACTGCACGTCGGCGGTGGAGGCGTGCAGCTCCCGGGTGAGGGAGGGGATCGCCACGTTGAGAACGGTGTTGTCGAGCAGCACGGTGAGCTGGGCGAGGCAGATGACGCCGAGGATCAGCCAGCGCTGCGGGTGGCCGGGGGACGCGAGGTTCTTCTGTCCGGCGACGGTCGCCGTCATGCGGTCTCCATTCCTTCTTGTTCCTATACGGTGTACGAGTAGCGCGCGCTGTACACCGTATAGCTCACCCGTACGGTGTACAACCCGTTTCCGCGCGGTACCGTGCTCGGCGCTGATCGACAGGACTTCCCAGGGTTGGAGTGGCATGTCAGTGCGTCGTCGTACGGTGCAAGTGCTCGTGGCGGCAGGGCTGTTGGCGGCGGCGCTCGCGCCGCCCGCGGCGGCGGCCGGGGAGGGGCACGGGCCCGCCGTCCCGCTCCGGGTGGCCACGTACAACATCCATGCGGGCGCGGGCATGGACAACGTCTTCGATCTCGACCGGCAGGCCGGGGCGCTGCGCGCGCTGGACGCCGATGTGATCGGCCTTCAGGAGGTCGACGTGCGCTGGGGCGCCCGCAGCGAGTGGCGGGACCTGGCGGCGGAGCTGGCCGGGCGGCTGGGCATGCGGGTGTCGTTCGCACCGGTCTACAGCCTCGATCCGGCCGTACCGGGTGAGCCCCGGCGGGAGTTCGGGGTCGCGGTGCTGTCGCGGTATCCGATCGTGAGCGCCGAGAACCACGACCTCACCCGGCTCTCCACCCAGGACCCGGACCCGGTTCCGGCGCCCGCGCCCGGCTTCGGCGAGGTGGTCGTGCGGGTGAAGGGGCTGCCGGTGCACGTCTACGCGACCCACCTGGACTACCGCGCGGACCCGTCCGTGCGGATCGCCCAGGTCGCCGACACCCGCCGGATCATGGCGGAGGACCGGACCTCGGAGCGCGGGCCGGTGCGCCAGGTGCTGCTCGGCGACTTCAACGCGGCGCCCGGCGCCCCCGAACTCGCCCCGCTGTGGCAGGAGTTGACGGACGTCGAGCCGGGCGGTCCCACGTTCCCGGCGGAGAATCCGGTGGAGCGGATCGACTACGTGGCGGTGTCGAAGGACACGGTACGGGCGCGCGGCGCGGCGGTGGCCGAGTCGCTCGCCTCGGACCACCGCCCCGTCGTCGCCGATCTGCTGCTGCGGCGTTAGAACCGGTCAGGAGCCGCTCTTCGGGCTGGTCAGGTCGTAGAAGGTGGCGTTGCCGACGGTGACCTTCTCGAAGTTCTTCTCCACCCAGGAGGAGATCTGCGAGGCGGTTCCCTCGCCGCTGCCGCCCATGCCGCCCGCGATGAAGTAGTGGATGCGGCCGTCCTCGACGTACTGCTCGAACTGGGCGAGCGTCGGGGACGGGTCGCTTCCGTTGAAGCCGCCGATCGCCATCACGGGTTCCTCGGTGGCGAGTTGGTAGCTGGCGGCGTTCTGGGAGCCGATGGCGGCGGCGGCCCAGGTGTAGGTCCCGGCGTCCTTCGCCAGGAGCCGTTCGGCCTCGGCGTCGACGGAGGCGCCGTTGAGCAGCCCGCCCATGCCGCCGCCTCCCCTGCCGCCGCCCATGCCTTCGCCACCGGGACCGTTGCCGCCGGGGAAGCCGGGCATCCGGCCGTTCTGGCCGCCCGGGGTGCCCGGGGTGCCCGGGGTGCCCGGGGTGCCCGGGGTGCCCTGGCCGTTCTGGCCGTTCTGGCCGTTCGACGGGGTGGCCCCGCCGGGCGGCGTACCCCCGGGCGGCATGCCCTGCGCACCGCCCGGGGCGCCACCGCCCTGCGCACCGCCGCCCTGCGCACCGCCGCCCTGGCCGGGGAAGCCCGTCCCGTACCCCGCTCCGCCGAAGCCGCCCCGGCCACCGCGACCGCCGCCCCCGCCCGGTCCGCCGCCGCCGAACATCCCGCCGCCGGACGGGCCCGCCGTGACGATCGAGCCCTGGTGGCCGGTGTTCAGCGTGCTCACGGCGTACGCGGCCGGCCCCGCCAGCGACGCGGCGAGCCCCAGCCCCACGGCGAGGTACGCCACCCGGCGCCCCAGCAGCGGGACGAGCAGCAGCCCGAGCGCCGCCGCGATCCCCGCGACGAGCACCGCCCACCGCAGCCACGGCAGGTAGTCCGGGGTCCGACCCAGCAGCGCGTACGCCCAGCAGGCCGTCACGGCGACGGTCCCCGCCAGCACCGTCCGCGCCCGCCACCGGGCCCGCTCCTCCCACAGCACCGTGGCGCCCATCCCGGCCAGCGCCGCCACGTACGGGGCGAGGGCCACCGTGTAGTACTGGTGGAAGATGCCCGCCATGAAGCTGAACACGGCCGCGGTCGTCAGCAGCGCCCCGCCCCAGGCGAGGAAGGCCGCGCGGGCGGTGTCCGTCCGCGCCGTGCGCCGGGTCAGCCAGACCCCCGCGGCCAGCAGGATCAGCGCGGCGGGCAGCAGCCAGGAGATCTGGCCGCCGACCTCGGAGTTGAACATCCGGCCGATGCCGGTCTCGCCCCACTGACCGCCGCCCCCACCGCCGCCCGGCCCGCCCCCGCCGCCGACGCTGCCGGTCTCGTCGCCGTTGATCCGGCCCAGACCGTTGTAGCCGAAGGTCAGCTCCAGGAAGGAGTTGTGCTGAGAGCCGCCGACGTACGGGCGCGAGGAGGCCGGCCAGAGTTCGACGACCGCCACCCACCAGCCGCCCGCGACGACCATGACCAGGGCCGACAGCCCGAGCTGGCCGAGCCGCCGGCGCACCGGTACGGGCGCGCACACCGCGTACAGCACGGCCAGCGGCGGCAGGATCAGGAACGCCTGGAGGGTCTTGGCCAGGAACGCGAGACCGACCGCGGCCCCCGCCCACAGCAGCCACTTCGTACGGCCCTGCTCCAGCGCGCGCAGCACGCAGTAGACCGTGACGGTCATCAGCAGGGCGAGCAGCGCGTCCGGGTTGTTGAAGCGGAACATCAGCGCCGCGACCGGGGTGAGCGCGAGGACGGCCATGGCGATCAGCCCGGCCACCGCGTTGAACCGGCGCCGCACGGCCGCGTACAGCACCCCGGCGGTGGCGACGCCCATCAGGACCTGCGGGGCCAGGATCGCCCAGGAGTTGAGGCCGAGGACCCGCACCGACAGGGCCATCGGCCAGAGGGCGGCCGGGGGTTTGTCGACGGTGATGGCGTTGGCCGCGTCCAGCGAGCCGAAGAAGAACGCCTTCCAGCTGCGGCTGCCGGCCTGCGCGGCGGCGGAGTAGAAGGAGTTGGCGTATCCGGAGGCGCTGAGGTTCCACAGGTAGGCCGCCGCGATGAGCAGCAGCAGGACGAGGAAGGCCGGGCGCGCCCAGCGCGGGTCCTCGGGCCTGCCCCGCCAGACCCGTGCGGCCCGGCGGCGGTCGGGGTGCGGCGTGCTCATCGGTGGTTCTCCCGTTCGTGGTGGAGGGCGTCGGCGGGTTCCTGGCCCCGGGGCTCGGCCCGCTCGGGGAAGACCCAGGCGCACAGCAGCAGGAAGCGCAGCACCGTCGCCGCGAGGTTGGCCGCGATCAGCACGGCGAGCTCCGTCGTGTGCGAGGGCGAGCCGGACGCCGCCCCCAGCGCCGCCAGCGAACCGCTGGTCAGCGCGAGGCCGATGGCGAACACCACCAGCCCCTGCGCCTGGTGGCGGACGGCCCCGCGCCGCCCCCGTACGCCGAAGGTGAGCCGCCGGTTGGCCGCCGTGTTGGCGACGGCCGACACCAGCAGCGCACCGGCGTTGGCGAGCTGCGGGCCCGTGCCGAGCCGGAAGAGCGAGTACAGGGCGAGGTAGCAGAGCGTGGAGAGCGCGCCGACGACGCAGAAGCCGACGAGCTGCCGGGCCAGTGAGCCGGGCACCCCGCCGACCGACCGGTCGCGCGGGTCGTCGCCGAAGGGGCGGGCCAGCCGGTCCAGCGGCAGCGTGCCGACCGCCAGCGCCCGCCCCACCCGCCACACGCCTTTCAGGTCCTCTACGGCCGTCCGCACGATGTGGACGGTGGAGTCGGGGTCGTCGACCCAGTCGACCGGCACCTCGTGGATGCGCAGCCCGGCGCGTTCGGCGAGCACCAGCATCTCGGTGTCGAAGAACCAGCCCGGGTCCTCCACCATCGGCAGCAGCCGTTTCGCGACATCGCGGCGGATGGCCTTGAACCCGCACTGGGCGTCGCTGAACCGGGCGGCCAGCGAGGAGCGCAGGATCAGGTTGTAGGAGCGCGAGACGAACTCCCGCTTCGACCCACGCACCACCCGGGAGCCGCGCGACAGCCGGGAGCCGATCGCCAGGTCCGAGTGGCCCGAGATCAGCGGGGCGACCAGCGGCAGCAGCGCGTTGAGGTCGGTGGACAGGTCGACGTCCATGTAGGCGAGGACCGGGGCGTCCGAGTCGGACCAGACGGTGCGCAGCGCCCGCCCCCGCCCCTTCTGCTCCAGCCGGTACGAGCGGACCCGGGGCAGCTCGGCCGCGAGCCGGGCCGCCACCTGAGGTGTCCGGTCGGTGCTGGCGTTGTCGGCGACGGTGATCCGGAAGCCGTACGGGAAGGTGTGCGTCAGATGGTCGTGCAGGCGGCGCACACAGGGTTCGAGGTCCTTCTCCTCGTTGTAGACGGGGATCACCACGTCGAGCACGGCCGCCCCCGCGGGAGCGGCCGGCCCGGCGGCCGTTTCTACGGGGAGGTGGTCCCGGGGCGGCAGGGTGGCGGCGCTCCAAGGCGCTTCGGTCGGCATACGGACGACCCTCGCCGCCCCCGCTGTCACACCGGTGTGCCGAGCCTGTCCCGGGGCTGTGAGTGCGGGGGGGTCCGGGTGAACCGCGGGCAGATCGACGGCGAACACCGTGCGCCCCGGCACCGATTCCACCGCGACCCGCCCGCCGTGCGCGGCGACGACGGCCTGCACGATGGCCAGCCCGAGCCCGGTGGAGCCCGCGCCGCGCGAGCGCGAGGCGTCCCCGCGCGCGAACCGCTCGAAGACGTGCGGCAGCAGCCCGGCCGGGATGCCCGGCCCGTCGTCCTCGACCTCCAGGACCACCCGCGCCCCTCCGGCGTCCGGCCGCACCCGGGTGGTCACGGTCGTCCCCGGCGGGGTGTGGGTACGGGCGTTCGCCAGCAGGTTGACCAGCACCTGGTGGAGCCGGGTGGGATCGCCGTGCACGGTGACGGGCTCGTCCGGAAGACCGAGCCGCCAGTGATGGCCGCCGGGCTGTTCTTCTCCGTTCCGGCCGGGCCGGCCGGTCCCGCCGGGCCTGCGGGCCCCGGTGCGGGCCCCGGTGTCGGCGGCGCGGGCGTCGCTCACCGCGTCGACGACCAGCGACGACAGATCGGTGCGCTCCCGGCCCAGCGGACGCCCGGAGTCCAGCCGGGCGAGCAGCAGCAGGTCCTCCACCATGCCCGTCATCCGCTCCGCCTCGGACTCGATCCGCCCCAGCGCGTGCCGGGTGTCGGGGCCGATCTCCTCGCCGCCGCGCCGGGTCAGTTCGGCGTAGCCGCGGATCGAGGCGAGCGGGGTGCGCAGTTCGTGGCTGGCGTCCGCGACGAACTGGCGCACCCGGGTCTCGCTCTGCTGCCGTGCCGCCAGGGCCGAACCGACGTGGCCCAGCATCCGGTTGAGCGCGGCGCCCACCTGCCCGACCTCGGTGCGCGGGTCGGCCTGGGCCTGCGGGACCCGTTCCAGGGGGGCCACCTCGCCGCTGTGCAGCGGGAGTTCGGAGACCAGGGTGGCGGTGGCGGCGATCCGGCGGAGCGGGCGCAGGGCGACCCCGACGATCGCGGCGCCCGCGAGTCCGGCCGCGATCAGCCCGGCGGCGGTGACGCAGACCTCGACGACGATCAGGGTGGTCAGCGCGGAACCCACCTCGGCAGCGGGGAGGCCGACGAGCAGGGTGTTGCCCAGCGGGTCCACGACCGCCTCGACCCGGTTGGCGCCGAGCCCCGGCAGATCGACGTCCCGCGCCTTGTCCCCGGCCCCGATTCCCGCCGCCGCGAGGGCGCTCAGCTGGGCCCCGGTCATCGGCCGGCCGCCGCTCCCGTACCCGGTCCCGGACTCCGTCCCCGTACCGCTCTCCTCGACGACCCGCGAGGCGGTGACCGAGCCGTCCCCGGCCAGCACCGCCCCGAAGGCGCCGACCGGCAGCCCGCGCACATCGACGAAGGCCAGCGGGTCGTGGGGCTCCGGGATGCCGCCGCCGGGCCCCGGTCCCCCGCCCCCGGGCGGCTTCGCGGCCCGTACGGCGACGGCGTGCAGCTGGTCGTCGAGCTTGCCGTACAGATAGCTGCGGTACGCGATCGTGGTCACCGAGCCGATGACCGAGGCGACGACGGCGATCAGCGTGACCGCCGAGACCACCAGCCGGGTCCGCAGCGTCCACGGCCCCCGCAACCGGCGCCCGCGCCCGTGGCCGTGGCCGTTACCGCTGTTACTCACCGGGCTTGATGAGGTACCCGGCCCCGCGCCGGGTGTGGATCATCGGCGACCGGCCCGCGTCGATCTTCTTGCGCAGGTACGAGATGTACAGCTCGACGACGTTGGCCTGGCCGCCGAAGTCGTAGTTCCACACCCGGTCCAGGATCTGGGCCTTGCTGAGCACCCGGCGCGGATTGCGCATCAGGTAGCGCAGCAGCTCGAACTCGGTCGCGGTGAGGTGGATGGAGACCCCGCCCCGGCTCACCTCGTGGCTGTCCTCGTCGAGGACCAGATCGCCGACGACGAGCGTCGACTCGCCGCGTACCGCCGCCGTGCCGGAGCGCCGGATCAGCCCGCGCAGCCGTGCCACGACCTCCTCCAGGCTGAACGGCTTGGTCACGTAGTCGTCGCCGCCCGCCGTGAGCCCGGCGATCCGGTCCTCCACCGCGTCCCGCGCCGTCAGGAACAGCACCGGCACCTCGGCGATCTCCCGCCGCAGCCGGCCGAGCACCGCGAGCCCGTCGGTGTCCGGCAGCATCACGTCGAGGATCACCACGTCGGGCCGGAAGTCCCGCGCCGCGCGGACGGCCCCGGCCCCGTCCCCGGCGCTGCGCACCTCCCAGCCCTCGTAGCGCAGGGCCATGGACAGCAGCTCGGCGAGCGGCGCCTCGTCGTCCACCACCAGCACGCGGACGGGGGTGCGGTCCGCCCTGAGCAGTTCGGTACGCCCCTGGGGCGAGGTCGTCGTCGTCATGGACCCGAGCCTGTGCGGCTCCTCTGAAAGCGCCCTTACCCGTTCCTGTGAATTCCCTGAGAAAACGTTCCGCGCCGGAGCCGTCCGGCCCGCTCACCCCACCCCGAACAGCTCCCGCGCGTTCCCGTGGCAGACCGCCCGCAGCCAGTCGTCCCCCAGCCCCAGCCGTTCCAGCGCGTGGAGCTGATGCGCGTACGGGTACGGGATGTTCGGGAAGTCCGTACCCAGCAGGATCCGGTCCCCGAGCGCCGCGAGCCGCCCCCGCCCGGCCACCGGGAAGGGGCTGAACTCCTCGGTGAAGTCGGTGAACGCCATCGTCGTGTCGAGCCGCACCTCCGGGTACGTCTCCGCGAGCGCCAGGAACTCCTCGTACTCCGGCATCCCCATGTGCGCCACGACCAGCGGCAGCCGGGGGTGCCGGGCGAGCAGCCGGGCGACCGGTTCGGGGCCGGTGTGCCTGCCGGGCGCCGGGCCCGAGCCGCAGTGGATCACCACCGGGATCCCGGCCTCGGCAAGGAGGCCCCAGACCGGGTCGAGGAGCGGGTCGTTGGGGTCGTACCCGCCGACCTGGACATGCGCCTTGAAGACCCGCGCCCCCGCCTCGACGGCCTCGCGCACGTACTGGTCGACGCCCTCCTCCGGGAAGAAGGTCGCGGTGTGCAGGCAGTCCGGCGTCCGGCGGGCGAAGTCGGCGGCCCAGCCGTTCAGCCAGGCGGCCATCCCGGCCTTGTGCGGGTAGAGCATCGAGGTGAACCGGAGCACGCCGAACGACCGGAGCAGCGCGAGCCGTTCCTCCTCGTCGCGCCGGTAGGCGATCGGCCACTCCATCCCGGTCAGCGGCCCGGCCGAGTCGAAGTACGCCCAGACCTTCCGCAGCACCTGCTCCGGCATGAAATGCGTATGTACGTCGATGATCCCCGGCAGCCCCAACCGCTCCCAGAACCGCACGACGTCACGGGCGTCCTCACCCACCGCGCACCACCCTTCCCTCCGGTCGCTCGAACCGCTCCGACGATCTCAGAACAGACCACACCGCACCCCACCGCCCCTCGAAGCCCCCCGCACCACATCCCACCGCCCCTCAGAACAGCCCGTCCTGCACCCCACCGCCCCCGAGGTCCACGACCGGCACGTCCACCCCGCCCCGCGCGTCCGCCGCCACCAGCTCCCACCCGGTCATCAGCCGGGTGTCCAGCACCACCACCCCGTCCGGCACCGCCCCAACCGGCACCGCCCCGTCCGGCACCGCCAGATGGAGGTCCGGCCCGGCCACCGCCACCAGCCGCCCGCCGACCGCACCCCCGGCCACCAGCTCGGTCACGGCCCACCGCACCCCGCCCGCCGCCTCCACCCCGTCGAGCCCGAACAGCGCCACCTGGTCGACCGCTTCGAACGGCAACCGCTCCAGCGACTCCGGCCACGCCCCGGTCTCCGTCAGCGCCACCGCCCGCCGGTAGAGCCCGGCGACCTCCTCGTCACGCCCCTCCATCCCCGGCAGCACCCCCCGCACCGCCCGCTTCCGCGCGTACGGAATCCGGTCCGGCACTCCGAACGCCGCCCGCAGCACCTCCTCCGTACGGCGGCACGCCATCAACGGCCCGCGCCCCAGCCAGCCGAACACCACGGCCCCCTGCTCCCGCAGCCGCGCCGCACCCCGCTCCTCCGCGGTGATCCCGACCTTCACCATCCCGGGCCCGAACCAGGCCAGGTACACCCGGTACGTCCTCGGATCGTCCGCGATCGTGTCGGCGGCCACCGAGTGCGCCCGGTCCAACCGCGCGCACTCCGGACACCGCGCCCCCGTACTGCGCCCCGGCACCACGGCCCCCACCGGGCACACGTTCCCCCGCGCCCCGACACACCCCCGCTTCCCCACAGCACGGAACCCCAGCTCAGCCCCGTACGCCAGCACACTCCCCCGCGCCGCCCCACCCCTGCGCCACCCGAGTACGGGCCCCTCGTCCCCCCACCGCAACCCGGTGCACCGCCACGCCACAGTCCCTACCTCCAGCCCCACCAGCCCCTGCCAGAGCCACCCGCCATCATGACCCCATGAGCACCCCCGCCCCGGCCCCCGCCGTCTGGCACCTCCACCACGGCGACCGCACCATCGCCCGGCTGACCGTGACCGGCTCGGACATGCCATGGACGCACGCCGACATGGAAACGCTGCCCGGCTTCGAGGAGTTCCGCCCCCTCTTCGCCGAACAGGACCAGGCCGTCGACGCGGAGGACTGGGAACGCGCCGAGTCCTGCTACGACCGCATACGCGCCGCCCTCACCCTGACCTTCCCCGACGGCACCCCCGTCCCCGAGTTCCTGCTCAACGTGCACCCCGACGGAACCGCCGACTGGCGCTGGCACCACGAACCCTTCACCACCCCCTGAGAAGGGCCCGTCGCCACGAACCCTTCAGAACCCGGCCATGGGCTTGTCGAGCACCCCGCCCAGCGCGCCGTAAGCGCCGCACCGGACCGAGTGCCTCACCCTGCGCCGGAGCACGGACCCCACGACGAACAGCAACGCGAAGAGCCCGTCGAGGACCATCACCACGACCGTCCCGAACCCGATCCGCTCCGCCCGCAGCAGATCGTGCGTCGCCATGGCGGCACTCCACGCGGTCGCCGCACTCCACAGCTGTACAGCACGACGGTCACCAGTCACGCCGACGGCCCGTGGCCTCCGGCCAGTCGATTCCCCGCTCGCCCCCTGGCGGCCACGTCCACGCCCCATCCCCGTAGGAGCGCATGCCTCCGAGTCATTCGAACGTTGCGATGACGAGGCCGGCGAGCGCGACCACGGGTGAGCCGAGAAAGACGATGCCGCCCATGAGCCGAAAGAACCAGGCACCGAATCGCGACGGCTCCGCAAGCCCCATGTTCAGCGTCCGCGCTGCGGTCACAGCCCTGACGGCGTTTCGCCGCGCGACTGCCTTGTCCGCCGCGCCCCGCAGGTTGAAGAGGAACATGGCTCCCCATGCCATGCCCGCCAGCCCCAGTACGAACAGCCCGATACCCACAACCACAGCCAATCCCCATCCCCTGAGCACCGCCGTGGCCGACGGTCGTCCGAGGATGATGCCGGCCTGCCCGTGGCGAGAACGTTCGGTCCTGGTCAGGGTTTCCAGTCCTCGGTGAGCCCTGCGACTACGAGCTGATCCGGACCTCGTAGACGATGTCGCAGAGGGCTGCGGGCACGACGATGTCGGCCGTTTCCACTGGACGTCCGTCGTCGCTGGCCGCACCGCCGCATCCTCCCCGCACGGGTCGATGAGTACGTCGAGCGCGTCGCCACAAAGAAGAGCCCGGCGCCCACCGGGCACCGCAGCCTCGCCGTGTTCCTCGACACCGGCTGACACAACTGCCAGCAGTCAGGGCGGTTGCCGTACCCCACAGCTGCACGGACACACAACGCAAGAGGCCCGGACTCTCGTCCGGGCCTCTTACTAGCTGTGCACTCGGCAGGATTCGAACCTGCAACCTTCTGATCCGTAGGCGCGTGCACCACCGGGTTACGCGCTTACGATCACCCGAGCCACTCCCCTGTCTCCGGCGATACGAGACAAAAGCGGCCCGCGATTGTGCGTCGATGTACGGGGGCGTTGATGTCAGTTGTTGATGTCAGCACGCCGCGCGCCCCTCTCGGCCTCACCACTGGCAGAATGCGACGGCGGCATCGTCGCCAGACTTGTATCGCGGCCACCGGCGACCGGTCGGGTCTGTCGCCTCGACTTTGCGCACGGTGTCGATCAGCGCTCGCGGTCCCCCCGCACGAAGCGTCGCGAATACATCAGGCCAGTCCGCCATCTCGTATTCGGTGACGAGCCTTGAGACCCCGTCGGACATGACGGCGGCAGAGGTTGCTTCCCCGAGTGGAATGCAACCAGTCAAGGCGTGTTCGGCCGCTTCGGGGCTTGCTGAAGCGACCCAGTATCCGTCATGTGTGTTGCGCACCTGGCGCTGCGCGAGCACCAGGCTTTGCAGGGCCTCTCTGTGCCCAGGCGTATGCGTCTCATGCCGCTCCACCTCTGCCCGCATCTCAGGAAGGATGCTATCGACACGGAGATCAGAGATCACCGTGTAGTCATGAGGCCCTTCAATGACAATCGGTGAGTCCGCGAGCACCAGATGCTCAAGCACCCCATGCCGCTGCCGCAGGATCGCGACCGTGGCCGACGGCGTTCCGGGGTTACTCAGGTCGCACTCACGGTGCAGCGCGGCAACCTGCTCAAGCGCCTCCGCAAGCGCGCTTGAGAGTGGTCGCTCTGGCTCTGCCAGGACTGCGGCCAAGTGGCCGCCGAGCTGAGCCACATACCACGGCACCCCGTGACGGCACCCCGTCGCCAAGCCCGCAGTGCTGAGTCCGTCCAGCACGATGGCAAGCGTGGGCGTGCCGGCCACCCAATCTTCGTTGGGATTTGCTCCCCCGGGAAGTGTGTCAATGGAGACTCGCATGATCACGCCTCGTGTCGGTACAACGGGGTGACACGTCGACTTTCCAGCACGTCGAGTGTCTTGGGGTCATAGCGGCATGAGATGAGCGTCGAGAACCGCCGCGTACGGACTTCTCGGTACAGCTCAGCCAGGTTGTTCTCCAGGAAGTGCACGACTCCGTTCGCGCCAATGGAGTGGACTCCAGCGATGTACAGAAAGGTCCCGCGACCGTCCAAGCGGGGGAGTCGCCCGAGATAGCCATAGTCGCCAGCCGTGCCGTCCTCGTCCATCGGGGACCGATATTTCTGCCCGGTCTTCCGATCCACTAGGTGCCAGGCCTGGTCCTTCTCGAACCCCAGGTTGTCGTCACCTTCGAGCACTTGGGCCACGATGGGGGAAAGCCGGGGGCCGCAGACGACAACGTGATTGTCACGATTCAGGTTGATGATCCCTGTCGGCGGGACTACCTCGTACTTGGCATCAAGCTTCATGCCTCCGAGCAACGTGCGCAGGTGCTCGAAGTTGCTGATGTCTTCCCTCGTGACGACCTCGCTGGACTCCTCGGGGGTCTTGCCGGCCTCGTACTTGCCGCCGAGCGACACCGTCACCGTGTCTGTGCCGAAGAAGGCGCGCTCCGGAGGCGGACCCGCAGACGCGAGTTGCCCAACCCGTCCTCGACTCACTCCAAGTCGCTTGGCGATCTCCGCTTGAGTCATGCCAGATCCCTGCGCCTCTTCGATGGCCTCGCGGCGCACGCGGGAGAGCTCTAGCACCCACCCCTGATACGTCGCCATCAGGTCGATTGCGGCTTTGGCCCGCTCGACGGGGTCAACGATCCCGGAGACCTGCTCCATGTCTGCCTGCACGACTCTCCATTCGTTGCTTAGGGGGGCTACCAAACTGTACCGCGAGAGGGGGTTGCACGCAGCCTCCGAGTTGCCTATGGTCTCTAACAAGCAAGACGGCAAGCCCCCCTAAGCAAGATGAGGGAGGCAACCCTGCCCCTGTTTGACCTGCAAGAACGCACGACCGCAGAGCGCCAGGCAGAGAGATGGCGCACACCGCCCCGGACCCGGCGTGAGCTGCCGGATCGAATCCGGCCCGGGGCACGAGCCGCCCGCAGCAGCGGGCGGCCGGGCGAGAGGAACCGCTGTGCAGAGTTACGAGGACCTCCGCGACGAGATTGCCGCCGAGCGGGCGGCCGAGGAAAGGGCGGCCCAGGCCGCGTGGGAGGCCGCCCACGGGCCCACGAACCACCAGGACTTCGTCTACGGCTGTCACGGCAGCCACGGCAACCGCCACTAGCCCGCAGCACCCGCCCCGAAACGGCGAGCGGTCCCCAGGGTGCCACCTGGGGACCGCGACGGGCCGTCTGACTGTCTAAGGAGAGAACAACCCATGGAATCCATCGCCGCACCTCAGGCTGCCGTTACGGCCGCCTTGCCCGACACCGGGCCGAGCGTGGCCGACCTGGACGCGATCGAGCGGGAGATGCCGCTGATCCTGGCCGAGGTCGAGTTGCTGGACGTACAGATCATGGTCATGGACCGGGCCCCGTCCGAGCTGGACGAGCGCCGTATCCGCCGCGCCCGCAACCGGGTCCTGGCGGCCCGCCGGGACCTGACCAACCGCACCGCCCCGGCGCTGACGGGTGATGCCGCATGATGACGACGGCCCCCGCCCCGGAACTGCTGCTCGACCACCGGGGTACCCCCCGGCGTGTCAACAAGACCTCGCTCAGCTACGACGACTCCCGGCTCGGCACCGCGTTCCACGAGGCCGGTCACGCCGTGGTCGCCATGTCCTACGGCCTTCATGTGGTCACCAGCGAGATCATCGCCTGGTCCCCGGAACCGGGGCAGTGGCGCACGACTGGGAACACCGCGCTCGAATTCCGGCCCAGCATGCCGTGGCAGTTCGCCACGCAGTCCGCGGCCTCGACACTCGCCGAGGTCCGCTACCTGATGGTGTACGGGCTGTGGACGCCCGGTGTGGCACTCGGCTGTGCTGCCGAACACGACCGCGAGCAGGCGATCGACGTACTCGCCGCGAACGGCCACCGCATTGGCCGCGACCGCGTCCCGGCGGGCGGGAAGTCCTGGGGACAGGTCCGAGGCATCGCCTTGCGCAAGGTCGACCGCCTGTGGCCCGAGATCCAGATCGTGGCCCACGCCATGAACGAGAACACCAAGCTCACCGGCGACCAGATCGCCGCGATGACCGGCCTCACCAACTTCCCGCTGGGCGGTGCGGCATGAACCTGATCGTGTTCTGGGCGCTGTCGCTGGTGTGCATCGGCGTGGAGACGCTGGGGCTGGTCATCGGCCGTCAGGACGTCCACTACGCCGGGGCCCTCGCGACGGCCGGTGTCGTCGCCGTGCACCTCATCCTGACCCGGGCGGAGGGCCGCCATGAGTGACCGCCCCGCCCTCGACGCCCCGGTCCGGGAGCTGCTGGCCGCCGTGGTCGCCGCGCTCGACCTGCCCCTCCCGTCCATCGACCGGGCCGACGAGCGGGCCCACCACCACCTTCTTGAGGCGCGGGCCCTGGACGTGCGCGTCGTGCTCGACGTGCTGACCCCCTCGTCGTCCTACCCGGGCGTCGTCGAGAACGGCGCGGCGGACATCCGGCGCCGGATCGCGAGTACCCCCATCGACTACACCCCGTTCGTGTTCCGTGAGGAGGGGGCGTCGTGACGTCGTGGAAGACGACCTTGCCGGCGGTCGCGATGACGGCGGTGTCGATGATGCTGACATTGGCCGTGGTGATGCTGTGGCTGGGCCCGGTGATGCCGTGGCCGGTCGCGCTGGTCGTCGGTCTCGGGATCGACGGCGGGTGGCTGGCCACCCTCGCCTACGACCGCCGCCTCGCCGCCCAGGGCGACCACAACTCGACCGTGACTGTGATCGGGTGGGGGTTCGGGCTGGTCGCCACCGGGGTCCTGGTCGCGCACGCCCTGACCGCCGACACCTCCACCGGCGCGTGGCTGGCCGTGGCCTGGCTCCCGATCGCGGCCAAGGCCCTCTGGCTGGTCCACGGGTTGTGGGAGCGGACCGCGCTCACCGTCGGGGCCCTGACCCAGATCCGGGGCATCCAGCAGGAGGCCCGTGACGACGCGGCCGTGGCCCGTGCCCGGCTGCGGGCCCAGGCGGGCACCGAGGAGACCCGGCTGACGGCCGTGACCGAGGCCGGGGCCCGCGTCGCACGCGTCCAGGCCGAGACCGCCCGGACCCTCTCCGACGCCTGGTCGACCCTGGAAACGGCACGCGGCGGCGAGGGCACCAGCCGGGCCCTGACCTGCGTGACTGCCCCCGTCACACCCGACGTCACACCCGGCACGACACCCCGGTGGGAACTCCCCGTCTGGGGCCCCTCCGAACCGGTCCAGGGCCGGGCCCTGGAGTCCGGGCCCGCGCTCACCGACGACGCCCTGGACGCGCTCGTCGACGAGATCCGCCTCTCCGCCGACCCCGCCCTGTCCTACCGCGAGGTCGCGCTCCGCTTCCGCGCCGCCGGGCACTCCGCCTCGGAGACCCGGCTCCGCGCCTCCTGGAAACGCGTCGCCTGATGGCCACGCTCCCCACATACCGGTGGCGCCTGGCCCCCGAGGGCTACGCGACCCGCCGGCAGCTCCGCGCGATGGGACTGCGGCCCGGCGGACAGGACGTCGCCGCCCGGCTCGAACGCCCCCGCCGCAGCCGCGGCCCGCTGGTCGCCTACCTCTACCGGGTCGACCACGCCGTGCCGGTCCGGCCCATGACCCCGGCACGGCGGGCGGCCCTCGCCAAGGCCATGACCGCCCGCCGCACCTGCCCCACCTGCCACCGCGACGCCGGGTACTGCATCCCGT
Organism: Streptomyces sp. NPDC092952; assembly: GCF_044754785.1. NCBI lineage: Bacteria > Bacillati > Actinomycetota > Actinomycetes > Kitasatosporales > Streptomycetaceae > Streptomyces > Streptomyces sp. NPDC092952. Next base: position 159,124 of record NZ_JBIVPT010000003.1, read on the forward strand.
CCTCGCTCGGCATGTGCGTGACCTGCGCCTACCCCGACAACCAGCGCACCCCCTGACACCCAACCCACCTGAAAAGGACGCCACATCATGCGGATCCGCATCGGCAACATGACCATCGACACCACCGACGACAACGCCGTCACCGGCCTGAACGAGAACGCCGCACAGATCGAGGGCGGCACCGTCGTCGGCGGTCACTTCGGCGGCGAGAACCACGGCATCACCGGCGGCACCATCCACGGCAACGTCACCTTCGGCAGCGACGACCGGTAGACGGCCCCACCCCTCAGCCCCGCACCGCCACACCACACCGAGGAGAACCCATGTTCGGCAGGAAGACCGACCGGGAATGCGCCGCGATCGCCGTCGCCGCCGCGATCGTCGCCCCCGGCGAGAAGACGAAGGACCAGCTCAGGCAGACCCTCACCCGCGACGAGATGGAGCGGGCCAGGGACTACCTCGCGTCCGGCAAGCCCATCGGCCGCCGCTGACCCCACCCCGCACACCGCCCCGGACCCGCCGCGACGGCGCCGGATCGAATCCGGCCCGGGGCACTCCCCACCAGCACTGCCGACGCCCGTCGGCGGATCACCCCTGCCCTCTGACCGGAGGAGATCCCGTGTCCCACGACGGCGAGTTCATCGCCTACATGGCTGCGTTCGAGGCGTCCACGACGCACCTCGGCGCCTGCCCCACCTGCCAGAACGACCAGCCCTGCGAGACCGGGGCCCCGATCCACAAGGAGTTCATCGCCCGCCAGGACGCATGGACCGGAAGGAAGCGGCCGTGACCACCCACTTGCCCGAGCCCGTCCAGGTCGTCCGCCTCCCGGACGGCACCCACGCCTACATCAGCGGCGCCCCCGCCCCGCAGGCGCCCCCGCCGCCGGTCGTGCAGCACATCCACCAGGCCCCGCCCGACCGCACGGTCCAGCGGGTCGCGCTCGGCTCCGGCGTCGGCGCCGGCGCGGTCGCGGCCGGTGTCTACTTCGGGCCGCTGCTGGTCGGCGCCCTGACCGCCATCGCCGCCAACCTCACGATCCTCGCCGTCCTGGCCGTGGTCCTGACCTGGGGCGTCGTCACCGTCGTCCGCTCCGTCGGCGGACCCGACGGACAGGCCGCCGCCAAGACCCTCACCAGGAAAAACCGCTGACGGGAGGACCCCCGCATGTTCAAGGCAGGAGACAAGGTGCGGATCGTCCGCTGCGAGGACGATCCGCGTGCGGCCGGCCGGACCGGCCGCGTCCTCGACGAGATCCCGCCCGGCCCGCTCACCGGGGGCCGGTGGACGGTGGACCGGATCGGCGCCTTCATCGCCCCGGTGCTCTGCCACACCCACGAGCTGCGCCGCGTCTGACGGCCCCCTGTCCGCCCGGTCCCGTACCGGGCGGGCGGAGGACCGGACAGCCCGGCCCACCCCGCGAGGAGGACACCGTGGAGAGCTACACCCGAGCCGAGAAGCGTGAGCGCAGCCGCCTGTTCCGCAAGGGGTTCCGGCAGGCCCTCGCCGACTGCGTCGACCCGAAGGTCGAGAAGGCGATCGAGCGGATCGACCAGCGGGCCGCCGAGCGCGGAGCCCAGGAGCTGGCCGCCCTGCACAAGGTGCAGGCCGACGCCCGCCAGACCCTCGCCAACGCCAAGGCCACCGAACGCACCGCCCCCCGCACCGACCGGGCCACCGCCCGTGAGGCCCGCAAGCAGGCCGAGGACGCCGTACGCCGCGCCGAGCGGGCCGTGCGCCGCGCCGAGAGCTGAAACACCCCCACCCCACCCCCTTTTGCCCAGGCAGGAGCACCCGTCATGACCGAACTCGCCGCTGTGGGGGCCGACATGGGCACCCTGCACCACCTCGACGACCACCGGCCCGCGCCCACGGGTGAGAGCAAGGCCGACCTGACCAAACCCGCCGCCCCCGGCGCCAGCCCCTCCGCAGAGGGGACTGCGGCCCGGGTGCAGCCGTGGGTGCGTTTCGGCCGCGTCATACGGGGCGCCGCCACGCACGAGCGCACCCGGGCCGCAGTCCGGCACTCCCTCTACGTCGTCGGTGGGGCGGGTGTGGTCGCCCGGCGGACGTGGCAGGGCCGGACGGTGGCGGTCCACCACCAGATGAGGGCCGCCGCCGTGGCTGCGGGCAACCAGGAGCTGGCCGCCGAGTGGCAGGAGAAGGCGGACCGCTTCCGTGCCGACCGGCACCGCCGCCGGATGGAGCTGATCAGCGGTGTTCCGCAGATGGCCAGGTCGGCGGTGATCGGTGTCGCCGGCACGGAGGGTGCGTTGCTGCTGATCGGTGCCTGTATGGCCATCCACGACCGCGACGTGCACGACGTGATCGCGCCGACGCTGGCCGCCGTCGACGCGGTCCGGGCCCTGTGCTGGTTCGTCGGTGTCGCCTGGGGGCCCGCGCTCGCGCTCGCGGTGCTGGCCGGACTGTCCCACCTGTGGCGGACCGGCCAGCAGCAGCAGACCGCACCCGCCTGGGCCCGCCCCGCCGCCAGCGGGGCGGACGATGTCCCGGTCACTCCCTCGGTGGTCGTCAAGGCCCTGTCCGACCTGGGGATCTCCTCGCTGCGCAAGGCCATCAAGGAGATGGCCGACGGTGCGGCCGGCATGCTCGGCCCCATCACCCTGGCCGGGTGCGGCGTCGAAGTCGACGTCACCCTCCCGTCCGGAGTGAGCACCGAGGAGGTGCTGGGCAAGCGGCGCAAGCTCGCGGAGAACCTGAGCCGCCACGAACACGAGCTGCACATGACGCTCCCGCCGGCCGCACGGACCGTACGCATGTGGATCGCCGACTCCGGCGCCCTGGACCAGCCCATCGGCCCCTCTCCGCTCCTCACCGACCCGGACGCCACCGCCGACATGCACCGCGGGCGGGCCCCGTGGGGCGTCGACCTGCGCGGGGACGCGGTGCTGGTCTCTCTGTGGCAGAAGCACATGCTCATCACCGGCCTGTCCAACCAGGGCAAAACCGCCTCGCTGCGGGCGCTGGCGCTGTGGCTCGCGCTCGACCCCCGCGTCGAGTTCCGTATCGCCGACCTCAAGGGTGTCGGGGACTGGCAGATGTTCGACGGCATCGCCACCGTCCTCATCCAGGGCCCCACCGACGACCACGTCATCGAAGCCACCGAGATGATCGAGGGCGGTGTCACGGAGATGGGCGAGCGCATCGCGCTGATGCGGGAGCTGACCGCCAAGGGCTGGAGCCAGGACAAGATCCTGGCCGACCCGCGCTTCAACCCCCTTGTCCTCGTGGTCGATGAGGCACAGGTGGCCTACGGCTCCGGCGCCCAGGAGACGTTCGTCACCGAGAAGGGCGCCGTCCGCAAGGGTGCCCCGTTCGGGGGGTCGAAGGCGGACAGCCGCTACTTCCAGGCCGTGAAGAAGGTCCACGACCAGGGACGCGCGGTGAACGTCACCACCTGGGAGGGCACCCAGGACCCGACCAACGAGAACCTGCCCAAGCGCAGCAGGGAGGGCAACCACATCCGGGCCTCCCTCGTCCTGGGCACCGAGTCCCAGGCCCGCATGGCGGTGGGTGACTCCGCAGTCGACGCCGGGGCGGCCCCGCACAAGCTGCGCCAGGGGCTGGACAAGGGCACCCTCGTGGTGGCCGGCGACGGGGTCAAACTCGCCCCCGGACAGCCCTCCGTCACGGCCCGGACCCACTACATCGGCCCGGAGGACGCCGAAGCCATCGCGGAAAGGGCCAAGGCCCTGCGCGCCGGTACGAAGGCGTCTGCGGGGCTGGAGGCGGTGCCGCAGAAGGTCGACCACCTCGCCGACGTCGCCGCAGTCCTCGGCAACGAGGAGCGGATGAAGTCCGACGAGATCCGCCAGCACCTGGCCCAGCGGTGGCCGGAGGTCTACAAGTCGTGGTCCGCCTCCGACCTGGTGCAGGCCCTCAAGCCGTTCGGTGCCGAGCCGCGCAAGTACAACGGCAACCAGATGATCTCCCGCGCCCGTCTCCTCGCCGCCATCGAGACCCGCGCCGACGAGACCGCGGACATCGAGAACGCCGGATAAGGCGACGCACGGTGACGGGGAAGGCGTTGGGGAGGCGGGCACATCCTGGGGAGTTCTCCCCAACTCCCTCCCCAACCCACCTCACCCACGCTGATCAGCGACAACACCCCAGTTGGGGAGCATGGGGAGGCTGGGGAGGCGGCACTTCCCGCACCCCGGGAACCCCCGGAAACAGCCTCTCCATAGCCACTCCCCAACCCGCCCGTCAACTACACAGAGCGATCGCCCCGCAGACGCCGAGGGCGGCCCCCTCTCACGCCAATGAAGTCGGGGCCGCCCTCGTCTGCCAGCACGTCTCACAGAACTGGAGACACCCAGCATGACTCAACCCACCCTGGTCCGGCGAGACGGCCACCGGCCGCGTCTCCTGGATCTTTTCTCCTGCGCCGGCGGCGCGGCCATGGGCTACAACCGGGCCGGGTTCGAGGTGACCGGCATCGACATCGCCGACCGCCCGAACTACCCCTTCGCCTTCCACCAGGCCGATGCCCTCGCATACCTTGTCGCCCTCATCGCCACCGGGGAGATCCGCCGGTACGCGGCCGTGCACGCGTCCCCGCCGTGCCAGGCCGGATGCGCCCTCACCGTCGGCACCAACGCCTCACGCGGCTGGGGCCGCGACCATGTCCAACTCATCCCCGAACTCCGCGCTCTCCTCGACGAGACGGGCCTGCCCTACGTCATCGGGCGGCCCAACGGGAAAGCCCCCGTCCGCGCCGATCTGCGGCTGTGCGGGGAGATGTTCGGGCTCGACGTCCTGCGCCACCGTGTCTTCGAACTCGGCGGTGGCTGGACCGTCCCGCAGCCCGCGCACCCGAAGCACCGAGGGTACGTGCGTGGCTACCGGCACGGCGTCTACCGCGACGGCCCCTACGTCGCCGCGTACGGCGCCGGCGGAGGCAAGGCCACCATCCCCGAGATGCAGGCCGCGATGGGCATCACCTGGACCGACGTCCGCGAGGAGCTGACCGAGGCCATCCCACCCGCGTACACCGAACTGATCGGCGCCGCCCGGATCGTGGCCATGCGGGCGGTGGCCGCATGAACACCCTTCTCCTGGCCGCCGCCCTGGACGCGGCCGAGCGCGGCTGGCACGTCTTCCCCCTCCGCCCCGGAGGCAAGCGACCCGCCCTCCACGCCGAGACCGTCTGCCCCCGGACGGGGCCCTGCACCGGTGGGCACCTGAAGTGGGAGGACCGCGCCACCACCGACCCCGACCGCATCCGCCGGGCATGGGCCTCGGGCCCCTACAACATCGGTATCGCGACGGGCCGTTCGCACCTGGTCGTCGTGGACCTCGACAAGCCCAAGGACGGCACGGACGCGCCCGACGGCGTGGCGAACCTTGCCGCGCTCGCGGAGCGCGCCGGGCAGGCCGTCCCCGCCACCCGCACGGTCCGGACCCCGTCCGGCGGTCTCCACCTGTACTTCAGCGCGCCCGCCGCCGCCCGCCTCCGCAACACCGCAGGCAGCGTCGCCCCGCTCGTCGACACCCGGGCGTGGGGCGGCTACGTGGCCGCCGCAGGCAGCACCATCGACGGCCACCGGTACGAGACCGTGGGCCCCGCCCTCATCCGGCCCCTGCCCGCCTGGCTCCTCCAGCTCCTCGTACCGCCCCACCCCTCAACCACCCCCACTCTCGGCCGCGCACCGGCCCCTCCGCGCTCCTGCCGGTACGCCGGGAGCGCGCTCCAGCGGGAGACCGAGACCGTCCGGCACGCGGCCGAGGGCACACGCAACACCGCACTCCTCCGGGCCGCCCGCGCCATCGGGAGGTTCATCGCGTGGGGCGACCTCGGACGCCCGCAGGTCGAAGCGGCCTTTCAAGAGGCGGGCGAGGCCGCCGGACTCCCCGCGGCCGAGTGCCGCGCCACGATCCGCAGCGCCCTCGACTGGTCCATCCGCACCTGCCGGCCGAGGGAGACCGCCGCATGAACACCCCCCGCCCCCACCTGAAAAGCCTCCCCCCGCCGCCCACCGGCCCCCACCCCGCCGAACCGGCCCCCGCCCCGACCGGCAGTGGAGCGCCGAAAGACGTCGGCCGTCAGGCCGTCCCCGTTGCTGTTCGCTCTGACCCGCACACGGTCACCGTGACCGGCATCCAGCCCGGTCTCACCGTGCGCGGACTGGGCCGCCACCAGATCCCCACCGCCGACTGGCTCTGCGGCTGTGGCCGGCACGAGCGGGCCCGGGGCGGCAACGCCGTCACCAACCTCACCGCCCGTGCCCGCATCGGGCACTGCCCCCACACCGAGCCCGCAGCGAACAGGAGCGCGGCATGAGCGCCACGGAGGAGCTGCCCCCGCCGTCCAACCCCCTGGCCGTGGCACGCCGGATCGTCCCGGACTGGACCACCGAGGACGGGCACCTGCGACTGCGCCGCTGGCGCGGATCCTGGATGCGCTGGACCGGAACATGCTGGCGGGAGTACGACGAGCAGCAGATGCGCGCCGGGCTCTACAAGCGCCTGGAGCACTGCGTCCACATCGCCCTGGACAAGAAGGGCGAGCCCGAGGAACACGCGTGGGCACCGACGAAAACGAAGATCAGCAACCTCCTCGACGCCATGTCCGCGATCACCCTGCTGCCCGCCGACACCGACGCCCCGTCCTGGATCGACCACGAGCACGGCCGGCACGACGACAGCCCGATCGTCGCGTGCCGCAACGGGCTCCTGCGTATCCGGGACCGGGCTCTGCTGCCCCACGGGCCGGGCTTCTTCAACATCGTCTCCGTCCCCTACGACTTCGACCCCGACGCCACCGCCCCCACCTGGGAAAACTTCCTGGCAGGCATCTGGCCCGACGATCCCGACTCCGTCAAAGCTCTTCAGGAGTGGTTCGGGTACGTTCTGTCCGGCCGCACCGACCAGCAGAAGATCCTTCTCATGAAGGGGCCCTCACGGTCCGGGAAGGGAACCATCGCCCGGATCCTGAAGGAACTGGTCGGCAAGGAGAACCTCGCCGGCCCCACCCTCGCCGGACTCGGTACGAACTTCGGGCTCTCCACCCTGGTCGGCAAGCCCCTGGCCGTCATCTCCGATGCCCGGCTGTCCGGGGACGGCGGGCAGGTCGTCGAACGGCTCCTGACCATCTCCGGTGAGGACACCATCGACATCGATCGCAAGTACCGCGAGGTCTGGACCGGGAAGCTCCCCACCCGGCTCATGGTCCTCACCAACGAGCTGCCCAACTTCGGCGACAGCAGCGGCGTCATCGCCCGCCGCTTCATTGCCCTCAACATGACCGTGTCCTGGCTCGGACGCGAGGACACCGCACTCACCACCAAGCTCGCCGCCGAAATGCCCGGCATCATCAACTGGGCCCTGGACGGCCTCGCACGCCTCGAACGCAACGGCCGCATCACCGAGCCCGCATCCTCCCAGGACGCCATCACGATGATGCAGGACACCGCCTCACCCACCAGCGCATTCGTCCGCGAACGCTGCACCACCGGCCCCACCCGAAACGTCCCCGTCGACGCCCTCTGGGCCGCCTGGCGCGAATGGGCCGAAGACAACGGCGTCCGCGCCATCGGCACCAAACAAGTCTTCGGCCGCAACCTGCTCTCCGTCGTCCCCCAGCTCGCCCTCACCCGGCCCCGCGAAGGCGAGACGCGAGTACGCACGTACACCGGAATCGGACTCCGCACCACCAACGGAAGCTAGTTCCACAATCCGCTGGGTCGCGGACCATCGCGGACCACCCCTCGTGACCTGCGGATTACGTCACGGCGCTATGCGGACCACCGAGGCCCACCCAGAGAGCCATGGTCCGCGACGGTCCGCATAACCACCCCATCAAAACCGCAGGCCAAGAGGGGTGGTCCGCGATGGTCCGCGACCCACAGCATTGTCCACCGACTAGCGCCACGCACGCGCCCCGCCCCGCACCTCTGGAGGACCACCAGCATGAGCACCGTCGTGCCCACACCGCCCGAGGCCCTAACCGTTCCCGAGGTCATGACCGCCCTGCGGATCAGCCGGTTCAAGGTCTACGACCTCATCCGCTCGAACGAACTCCCCAGCATCAAGATCGGGCGCGCCCGCCGCGTCCCGGTCGACAGCGTTCGCGCCTACCTGCGCGATCGATTGGAGGAAGCTGCCTGATGGCCAAGCGTCGCGCCAACGGCGAAGGAACGATCACGAAGCGGAAGGACGGCCGCTATCAGGCGGCCTCCTACGTCTACCGCCCGGACGGCACCCGGACCCGAAAGTTCGTCTACGGCAAGACCCGAGACGAGGTGGCCGGCAAGCTCACGGAGTTGCAGGAGAAGACGCGGCAGGGCATCCCCGCGGCGTCCTCCACGATGGCGTTCGGCGACTACCTCACCTACTGGCTGGCCGCTATCGCGCCGGAACGGCTCAAGCCAGCGACCCTGAGCAGTTACGAGGGACTGTCACGCCTCTACATCCGCCCCGCACTCGGCAAGAAGAAACTCAACCGGCTGTCTCCGGCGGACGTGCGGCGGTTCCTCACGGAGTTCAAGGTCTCCTGCCTGTGCTGCCTCCGTGGAGCCGACAAGGAAAGGCCGGAGGGCAAGCGCAACTGCTGCGCGGTCGGCCGCTGCTGCAAGCGCCGGCCGTCTGCCCGAACGGTGCAGTACATCCATGCGGTTCTTCGGTCCGCGTTGCAGCAGGCGATGCGTGAAGAGCTGATCGCCCGCAACGTCGCACGGATCGTGGAAACCCCCACGGTCGATGCCAAGGAGGTACGCCCGCTGGACCCGGCGGAAGTCCGCATGCTGCTCAAGACCGCCGAGCCCCACCGCCTGTACGCGTTGTGGCTGCTGCTCATCTCCACCGGCCTCCGCCGAGGAGAGGCCCTTGGACTCACCTGGTCCGATGTCGACCTGACCGCCGGCCAGCTCCGTGTCCGGCGGAACGTGCAGCGCATCAGGCGTGAGCTGATCTTCGGCACCCCGAAAACCGCGAGGTCCGTGCGCACGGTGGCTCTGTCGAAGGGGTGCGTGCAGGCGCTCACCGTGCACCGCGAGCAGCAGGACCGGGAGCGCAAGGTGGCGGGCCCGAAGTGGAAGCCGGTACCCGAGCACCCGACTGGGCTCATCTTCACCACGACAACGGGCCGAGTCACGGACCCCCGCAGCCTCAACAGGATGCTCACCATCCTGTGCCGGGACGCCAAGGTGCGGCGGGTGCGCGTGCACGACCTGCGGCACACCTGCGCTTCGCTGCTGCTGGCACAGGGGGTCGACGCTCGCACGATCATGGAGACGCTTGGCCACAGCACCATCACCATGACGCTGGACACCTACGCGCACGTGATGGACACGACGCTGCGGGCAGCGGCAGAGCGCATGGACGAGGCCCTGGAGTTCGGCAGCAAAGAAGGTGAGGAGACCGAGCCCGATGCCGACGCATGATCCCGGATTCCGGGCGCGTTGATGTCACCCGCTGATGTCAGAGGCCCCCTGGACATCGTCCAGGGGGCCTCTGAGCTGTGTGCACTCGGCAGGATTCGAACCTGCAACCTTCTGATCCGTAGTCAGATGCTCTATCCGTTAAGCTACGAGTGCTTGTGCTTCCCGGTTTTTTCTTCCCGGTCGGCGTTGCGAGAACAACATTACATGACCTGCGCCGTAGCGCGAAATCCATTAGCCAGACCCTCCCTGACCTGCATAAATGCCGCGATTCGCGTCCACGCGACCGAGGTGCGGGGCGACCGTTGACGACGGGGAGCGGGCGTCAACTTCGATGGCGAGAGTTTCACTCTGCGCAAGGGTGGGGTGCCGGGGCAGAGCGGGGACTTCCGGCCATGACGGGGTGGGCGGGAGAGGGCCAGGGGGCCCGTGCGGTGCGTGTGGTGCGGGCGGGGCGGGGCGAAGGGGGCGGCGACGGGGGCCCGCCCGGGACGCGAGGGGGCAAACCCGGTGGGGCGGGTTGGCCGAACGTCGATGTTCGTCACTTTACGTAACCATGTCGGATGCGGTGCGCTACGGGACGTATCGGGTCCGCCGCGGCGCACGAAGGTGCGGCCGGTACGGCGGCGTGTTCCAGCAGCGTCGACGTGAGGGGAAGAACCATGTCCACACCTCCTGCTCCGCTCCGGGTCGCCCTGGCCAACGGCGGCTTCGAACAGCCCGTCGTCACCGGCGTGGAGATCCTGCCGGACGCCTCGCAGACCCAGGCACCCAAACGCGTCCCGGGCTGGCTCACCACCGCCACCGACCACCGGATCGAGTTGTGGCACTCGGGCTTCAACGGGGTCCCGTCGGCCGAGGGCACCCAGTTCGCCGAGCTCAACGCCAACCAGGTCTCCACGCTCTACCAGGACCTGCCCACCACACCCGGCACGAAGCTGTACTGGCGGCTCTACCACCGCGGCCGCCAGGGCGACGACACCATGGCGCTGGACATCGGCGCGCCCGGAGCCACGGTGCAGCAGCGGCGCTTCACCGACGGCACCACCGCCTGGGGCTACTACACCGGCACATACACCGTCCCGGCCGGACAGACCCTGACGCGCTTCGCCTTCCGGTCCGTCTCCGCGGCCGGCGGCAACCAGAGCATCGGGAACTTCCTGGACGGCATCTTCTTCGGCACCGCCCCGTACGTCGTCCTCACCAAGGACGCCTCCCCGACCGGGCCGCTGGACGTGGGCGACGTCATCACCTACCGGATCAACGCCCGGAACGAGGGCGGCGGCGCGGCCGAGAACCTCGTGCTGACCGACGCCGTCCCGCCGGGGACGACATACGTGCCCGGGTCGCTGCGCATCGTCGACGGGCCGAACGCCGGGGCGAAGACGGACGCGCACGACGGCGACCAGGCGTACTACGACGCCCGGGGCGGCAAGGTCGTCTTCGGGCTCGGCAACGGCGCCACGGCCGGGGAGGGCGGCAGCCTGCCCAACACCGAGACCCTGCCCACCGGCACCACGGCCGAGTACCGGGTCACCATCGACCGCGCCTCCGGCGGCCGGCAGATCGCGAACACCGCCACCGCCACGTACGAGAACCGGCTCGGCGACACCCCGGAACCACTGACCGCCAACTCCAACGACCGGGTCACACAGGTCAACCCGGCCGCCGATCTGAGCGTGGTCAAGGCGGCCGACGCGACCACCGTCACCGTGGGCCAGACCGTGACGTACCGGATCACCGTGCAAAACGCCGGACCGAACCGGGCCACCGGCGTCACCGTCACCGACCGGCTCCCGGACACCCTCGCCCTCCTCTCCGCCGAGGGCCCCGGTGACTACGACCCGGCCACCGGGCGGTGGACCGTGGGTGTCCTGGACGACGGCGCCCGGGCCACTCTCGTCCTGCGTGCCAAGGCCACCGCGCCCGGCCGGATCACCAACTCGGCCACGGTCCGGGGCAACGAGAAGGACCCCGATCCCGGGAACAACACCGACTCCGTCACCATCTGCGTCGAGCCGGCCCCGAACTGCTGCGACCCCTGCGCCACTCGTCCGTAGTCCCCGCAGTCCCCGCAGTCCCCGTAGTCCCCGAAGGAGAAAGATCCCGGAAACGACTCAGGGAGTTCAGCCGCTGTGGGCCGAACTCCCTGATCGAAGGGCGGAGGCGGAGGGATTTGAACCCTCGATGGGCTTTAAGACCCAAACCGCATTAGCAGTGCGGCGCCATAGACCGGACTAGGCGACGCCTCCATGCACGCTTCGCGCGAGCGCGAATGGTGCGTGCAGATGATGACACAGCCAAGCGGTGCGTCACCAATCGGTGCCCACGGTACTAGGCAGTCGGGTGCGAGGGCAAAGCGCTTCCCGACGCGCAACGCCACGGCGTGCGGAGCGTTAGGGAGAGAGGGCAAGAAAACGGGCGAAACGGGAAGCCGGCTTCCCGTGCCCTGTGTCCCCCTGCCCCCGTCCCGTGCCCCGTGTCCCGTTCATCCTGTCCGTCGGCAGCTCGCCGACGGGCCTGAGCCCAGGAGCCCGCATGTCCCACGCGTCCAGCGCGTCCCACGCGTCCCGTATGGCGCGCCGCCTCGCCCCCGCCGCCCTCGTGTCCCTCGTCGCCGTCACGGCCCTCGCCGCTCCGGCGAGCGGTACGGAGGGCGCCCACGCTCATGCCCGCACCCTGTTGACGATCACGGTCTCCGGCTCGGGACACGCCGGGGCCGACGGCGTTTTCCGGCTCCGTTGCGCCCCGTCGGGCGGCAGTCATCCGGCGGCCCGGGCGGCCTGCGACCGGCTGGACGAGCTGGCGGGCAGAGGAGTGGATCCGTTCGCCCCGGTGCCCCGGGACGCGCTGTGCACCATGCAGTTCGGCGGCTCGGCCACCGCCCGGATCACCGGAACCTGGCGCGGACGGGGCGTCGACGCGGCGTTCGACCGGAGCGACGGCTGCGAGATCTCGCGCTGGAACACGCTGCGGCCGGTGCTCCCCGAGGCCGGATGAGGGACGGGTTCGTACACCGTATGCACAGGACCTTGGTGAGAGCTCCCCCTCATCCACAGCCCCGCGGCGCCGCTCTGCCCTTAGAATCCCTCAGTGACAGGCTGCGGCCCGAGGGGCAAGATGGGGCCCGCTGTCAGCAAGGTGCGGTAATCAGGGAGGAAGCGTCGTCGTGAGCAGCAGGCCATCCCGGGGCGCTGCTCGCCTCGCAGCCATACTCGATGCACTCCCCGACGGGCTGCTGCTCGTCAACTGCAACGGCACGGTCGTCAACGCCAACACGATCGCGCTCGGCATGTTCGAGGCGCCGGGCACCGCGCTCGTCGGGCGCGGGCTCCTGGATCTGCTGCCGGAGTTCGACTCCAAGCTGATCCCGGGTTCGATGCGGCGCCCCGAGGAAGCCGACGAGCGGGGCCGTACGAAGCCGAAGCGGATGACCGCGCGGCGGACCGACGGCACCGAGTACCCCGCCGAGGTCACCAGCGCCAGCCTGGAGGACGGGCAGGCCGCGTACACCGACCTCCAGGGCGGCTACGGCGGCGGGTACACCGGCGACGAGCTGCTGATGCTCGTCGTGCGGGATCTGTCGGGCACCGTGGACACCGAGGCCGAGCTGGCCCGTTCGCAGCGGCAGACCGAGATGATCCTGCGGGCCGCGGCCGAGGGTGTGGTCGGCACGGACACGGACGGCCGGGTCGTGCTGGTCAACCCCGCCGCCGCGCAGATCCTCGGTTTCCGGGCCAGCGACCTGGGCGGTCAGGAGCTGCATCCGCTGATCCTGCACTCGCGGTCGGAGGGCGAGCCGTTCCCGTACGAGGAGTCGCCGCTCGCCGACACGCTCCGCTCCGGGCGCAAGCACCGGGTGCGCGGCCAGGTCCTGTGGTCCAAGAGCGGTGCGCAGGTGCCGGTCGACCTGACCACCGCGCCGGTCCGGGAAGGGGACCAGCTGGTCGGTGCCGTCATGACGTTCACCGACCGCAGGCCCTACGAGGAGCTGTCCTCGCGCCATCGTGACGAGCTCGCCGAGCTGACCGAGAGCCACACCGCGGAGCTGGCCGAGCTGACGGAGCGGCACAGCGCGGAGCTGGCCGACCGGTCCGAGCGGTACGCGGTCGAGCTGGAGGAGCAGGGCGACCGGCTGGCGGCGGTGACCGCCCGGCACGGCCAGCTCACCGCCGTGCTCGGTGAGTCGCTGCGCGGTCCGCTGGAGGAGCTGCGCGGCGAACTGGCCACGCTCGCCGCCGACCCGGCGGGCCAGCTGTGGCCGGAGGCGAACCAGATCCTGCACCACCTGGCCGCGGGCTACGCCCGGATGACCACCCTGGTCGACAACGTGCTCGGCTACCAGCGTCTGGACGCCGGTTCCGAGAAGCTGGTCAAGACGAACGTGCTGCTCGACTCGGTCGTGACGGCCGGTATCGACGCGGCCGTCGAGCTGATCGGCCCCGGGCGCGCGCAGTTCGCGGTGCACGCGCCGCCGATCGAGGCGGAGGTGGACGCGGACCGGCTGGTGACCGCGCTCGCCCATCTCGTCGCGGACGTCGCCGGCGTCGACTCGACGGGCAAGGCCCGGCCGGTGCCCGGCGGCGGGTACGTCGACTCCACGGTCGTCGTCGCGGCGGCGCAGCGCGGCGAGGTCGTCCGCATCGAGGTGCGCGGTCCGTACGCCGGGGGCGACCCGGTGCACGAGCCGATCGTGCGCGGGATCGTGCGGGCCCACGGCGGTGTGCTCCAGACGCACGAGGTGCCGGGCATGAGCGGCAGCGCGTATGTGCTGGAGGTGCCGCTGGGTACGGGGTCGGGGACCGTGTCGGCCGCCGCGCCCGAGCAGGTGCCCCTTCCCGCTCCCGCTCCCGTTCCCGTTCCCGTTCCCGAGCAGGGTTCCGAGGCCGGTGCGGAGCCTGTGCCGTCGTCGGTCGACGAGGGCGCGCAGGCGCCCGTCGCCGGGGCTCTGCCGGAGCCGGAGGGCGCCGGGTCGCAGCCGGGGAGCGGGCGGCGGCGGGCGCGCCGGTCGTCCACCGACGCGTTCCTGGAGAGCCCGGTGGGCGGTTCCGGGGCGGGTGGCGAGCAGGCGGCGGCCGAGCCGCCGACCGGGCGGCGGCGGGCGCGCCGTGAGCCCGACCAGGACGAACAAGCGCTCCAGGCGGCGGCCGGGGCGCAGGACACGCAGGGTGGTTCGGGGCGTCGGCGGGGACGGCCGAGCCCGGCCGAGGCCGGTGTCCAGCCCGGTGCGCGGCCGCAGTCGGCCGGACAGGCGCTGGCCCTGCCCGCCGCCGCTTCCGCGCCCGCTCCTGCCGAGGGTGCCGTGGTGACGGCGGCCGAGGGGGCGCAGGGCGGGGGTCGGCCGCAGCTCGGCCGGGCCGTGCCGCCGCAGGGCGTTCCGGCCGGCGACCCTCGCGGACCGGGTACGGCCGAGGGTCCGGGCGGCCATCGCGCGTCGCAGGGCGCCGAGGGCCAGTTGGCGCTGCCCGCCGCGCCGTCGGCCCCCGTAGCGGCTCCGGTGCCCGCTCAGGGACCGGGCGCCGACAGCTCCGCGCCCCATCCGAATCAGGCGCCCCAGGGCCCGCAGACACCTCAGGCGTCCCAGGCGGCCGCGCAAGCGCCGCAGGGGCGTCGGGCCCGGCGGGCGCTCGCCGCGGACCGGGAGCGGGCCGCCCAGGCCGAACCCACCGGACCCCGTACCGCGTTCGCGCTGCCGCCCGCCGAGGCCGACCGGTCGCCCGTCGCGGCCGGTGCCACCGACACCCCGCACCCGGCCCGTCACGACGCGGTGCGCACCGCGCCCGGCGACGACCACACGCCGCCGCAGCCGCACCCCGTGCCCGCCGCGCCGAGCGGCCGCCGCCGGGCCCGCCCCGCCGAGGCGCCCGCTCCGGTGACCGGCGAGGGGGCGGAGGAGCCGTCCGCCGGGCCGACCGCGCACGCCACCGGCACCGCCCCCGTCCCGGCCCCCGAGCCCGCCGCCCTCCCGCAGGACGCCGCGCCGCTGCCGGACGCGCGTAGCCGGCCGCTGCCCGCGGAGACCCCGGCGCCGGGCGTGTCCCCGGACTCGACGCAGGGGCGCGCGTTCAGCGTGCGGACGCTCGGGCAGGGCGTGCCCTTCGCCCAGCACATCGCGCACCAGCAGAACCAGACGCTCGGCGGTGCCGGTCGGCGCCGCAAGCTCGCCGCCCCGCCCGAGGAGGAGCACGCCCCGCAGACCGCCCCGTCGGCGTCCGCGTTGGCCGTCCCGGCGCAGTCGCGTACCGCGCCGGAGGCCGAGGCCGAGGCCGAGGGCCGGGCGTACGCGATAGGCGCGCCCGACGAGGGCGCCGAGGGGCCGGAGCCGCTGGACGGTCCGGGTGGCGCGGTCGAGGTCGCCAACCGTCCCTCGCCGCTCCCGGTCGACGACGAGCTGCCCCCGGAGCCGCTGGACAACCCGCGTCGGCTGCTGGTCTGGCCCGCGCCCGACGTCTCCACCCAGCAGGCGTTGAGCGACCGGGGCTACCGGCCGGTGATCGTGCACTCCCGCGAGGAGGTGGACGCCCAGATCGCGGCGTTCCCCGCCGCGCTCTTCGTCGATCCGCTGACCGGCCCCATCACCCGCAAGGCCCTCCAGTCGCTGCGCCAGGCCGCGGTGGCGGCGGAGGTTCCGGTGCTGGTGACGGCCGGTCTGGGGCAGGCCTCGCGGGAGGCGGCGTACGGGGCCGACCCGGCCGTTCTCCTCAAGGCGCTCGCCCCGCGCGACAGCGAGCAGCATCCGCCCCGGGTGCTGCTGATCGAGGAGCACGAGGAGATCGCGCTGGCGCTGACGGAGACCCTGGAGCGCCGCGGCATGCAGGTGGCGCGGGCGGCCACCGACAGCGAGGCGGTGGCGCTCGCCGGGCGGACGCGGCCCAACCTGGTGGTGATGGACCTGATGCAGGTGCGCCGCCGCCGGGCCGGGATCGTCGACTGGCTGCGGGCGAACGGCCAGTTGAACCGCACCCCGCTGGTCGTCTACACCTCCGCCGACATGAGCGGGGCCGAGCTGCCGAGGCTCGGCTCGGGCGAGACGGTCCTCTTCCTGGCCGAACGGTCCACGAGCGACGAGGTCCAGTCGCGCATCGTCGACCTGCTGGCGAAGATCGGCACGAACTGAGGCGGTCGTTCCCGAACGACCGGGGGCGGTACGGGAATCCCCGTACCGCCCTCGTCGTTCCCGCACTCCCAGTAGTTCCAGCCGGTTAAGCCGGTCCTGCCGTTCCCGGGCGGCTCAGAGCCGGGTGATGTCCAGCTCGCCCTCCGCGTACTGCCTGCGGATCACCTTCTTGTCGAACTTGCCGACGCTGGTCTTCGGCACGGACGGGATGATCGTCCAGCGCTCCGGGAGCTGCCACTTGGCGATGCCGGACGCCGCGAGGAACTCCCGCAGCGCGGTGTAGTCGACGGCCGCGCCGTCCTTGAGGACCACGGTCGCCAGCGGGCGCTCGCCCCACTTCTCGTCCGGGACGGCGACGACCGCGGCCTCGGCCACGTCCGGGTGGGCCATCAGCGCGTTCTCCAGCTCGACGCTGGAGATCCACTCGCCGCCGGACTTGATGACGTCCTTGGCCCGGTCGGTGAGGGTGAGGAAGCCGTCCTCGCTGATCACTCCGACATCGCCGGTTTTCAGCCACCCGTCCGCGCTGAACTTGTCCTCGGGGCGCAGCGGTTCCTCGTCCGGGCCGCCGTGGTACGCGCCGGCGATCCAGTTGCCGCGCACCTCCAGCTCACCGGCGGACTTGTTGTCCCAGGGCAGGTGCTCGCCGCCGGGGCCGACCAGCCGCGCCTCGACACCGGCCGGGAAGCGCCCCTGGGTGACGCGGTAGGGCCACTCCTCCTCCGCGGTCAGCCCGGCGGGCGGGTGGGCCATGGTGCCGAGCGGCGAGGTCTCCGTCATGCCCCAGGCGTGGCAGAGGCGGACGCCCAGCTTGTCGTACGCCTCCATGAGGGAGGGCGGGCAGGCGGCGCCGCCGATGGTGACCTGGGCCATGGAGGTCAGGTCGCGGGGGCGGGCGGTGACCTCGGCGAGCAGTCCCTGCCAGATGGTGGGGACGGCGGCGGCGTGGGTCGGCCGCTCGCTCTCGATCATCTCGGCGAGCGGGGCGGGCTGGAGGAACCGGTCCGGCATGAGCATGCTGATGCCGGACATGAACGTGGCGTGCGGCAGACCCCACGCGTTCACATGGAACTGGGGCACGACGACCAGCGTGGTGTCCTGGTCGGTCAGCCCCATCGACTCGGCCATGTTGACCTGCATGGAGTGCAGGTAGATGGAGCGGTGGGAGTAGACGACACCCTTGGGGTCGCCGGTGGTGCCGGAGGTGTAGCAGAGGGCGGCGGCCTGGCGTTCGTCCAGTTCGGGCCAGTCGTAGTGGTCGGGCCGGCCGGCGATCAGCTCCTCGTAGTCGTGCACCCGGGGCGTGGCCCCGTCGAGGAGGGAGAGGTCGCCCGGACCGGCGACGACCACGTGCTCGACCGAGGGCATCTGCGGCAGGAGCGGGGCGAGGAGCGGCAGCAGGGAGCCGTTGACGATGACGACCTTGTCGTCGGCGTGCGCGACGATCCAGACCAGTTGTTCGGCGGGAAGCCGCAGGTTGAGCGTGTGCAGCACCGCACCCATGGACGGAATCGCCAGGTATGCCTCGACATGTTCCGCGTTGTTCCACATGAGCGTGGCCACACGCTGGTCGGCGTCGATGCCGAGGTCGTCGTGGAGCGCGTGCGCGAGCCGCGTCGCCCGCCGGCCGGTCTCCGCGAAGCTGCGACGCCGCGGCCCGGCCTCGGTCCAGGTCGTGACCTGCGACTTCCCGTGAATGGTCATCCCGTGGTGGAGGATGCGGGTGACGGTCAGCGGTACGTCCTGCATGGTGCTCAGCACGGCGTCCTCCCGGTGGGCGCTACGCGGCAGTAGGGTTGGCCTGATTCTGCGCACATACCACTCGGTATGTCACTACTTCCGGGAGTACGAATCAGTTTCGTTCGACTTTTTCGTTCGATTCACCCACCCGCTGGTCCCGCGTGTGCCGTCACCGCACCGGAGCCAGCTCCGGGTCCTCCCTGAGCTTGCCGAGCGCCCGCGAGACCGCGCTCTTGACCGTACCGACGGAGACGCCGAGGACCTCGGCAGTCTGGGCCTCGCTCAGGTCCTCGTAGTAGCGCAGCACCACCATCGCGCGCTGGCGGTCCGGCAGCCTGAGCACGGCGCGCCACATCGCGTCACGCAGCACCTGGTGCTCGGCCGGGTCCGGACCCTGGGCGGTCTCCGGCTCGGGCAGCTCCTCGCAGGCGAACTCGTCGACCTTCCGCTTGCGCCACTGCGAGGTCCGGGTGTTCACCAGCGCCCGGCGGACGTATCCGTCGAGCGCCCGGTGGTCCTCGATCCGGTCCCAGGCCACGTAGGTCTTGGTGAGCGCGGTCTGCAGCAGGTCCTCGGCGTCGCTCGGGTTGGCGGTGAGCGAGCGCGCGGCGCGCAGCAGCACCGGCCCCCGCGCCCGGACGAAGGAGGTGAACGACGGATACGGGGCCCGCGAGGCGTGCGCGGGCCGTGCGGCACGCGGTACGTGCCCGGAGTACGGGCGGTGCCCGGTGGTGACGGCTCCCCCGGAGCCGCCCGTGCAGACTGGCGTGGTCATGCCTTCCACGCTATGAGCGGGCGCCGCCACGGGGATCGGCCCCAGGTCCCGAAAACGCGTCCGACTCAGGACGTAGGGGTGGGGACTGCCCCACCTCCTGTAGGTGGAGTCCGCGCTGGCCCGGATCAGGGGGCGCCGTCGGGGTCCGGAGGGCACGGGCGGGCCCGGGATCAGCCGTCCGCGCCCAGGACCAGACCGGACGTGGGGACGCCGGTGCCCGCGGTGACCAGGGTTCTCGCGGCGCCCGGGACCTGGTTCACCGACGTTCCGCGGATCTGCCGGACCGCCTCCGCGATCCCGTTCATCCCGTGGAGGTACGCCTCCCCGAGCTGGCCCCCGTGCGTGTTCAGGGGCAGCGCGTCCGCCGCGACGAAGTCGGCCGCCTCGCCCGGCCCGCAGAAGCCGAACTCCTCCAGCTGCATCAGGACGAACGGGGTGAAGTGGTCGTAGAGGATGCCCACGTCGATCTCGGCGGGGGAGAGGCCGGAGGTGCGCCAGAGCTGCCGGGCGACCACGCCCATCTCCGGCAGCCCGGCCAGGTCGTCGCGGTAGAAGCTGGTCATCTGCTCCTGCGCACGCCCGGCGCCCTGCGCGGCGGCCACGACCACGGCGGGCGGCCGGCGCAGGTCCCGGGCCCGTTCGGTGCTGGTGACGACGATCGCCTGCCCGCCGTCGGTCTCCTGGCAGCAGTCCAGCAGCCGCAGCGGTTCGACGATCCACCGCGAGGCGGCGTGGTCGGCCAGGGTGATCGGCTTCCCGTAGAAGTACGCGGCCGGGTTCCGGGCGGCGTGGCGCCGGTCGGTGACCGCGACCTGGCCGAAGGCCTCCGGCGTCAGCCCGTAGGTGTGCAGGTAGCGCTGGGCGGCCATGGAGACCCAGGAGGCCGGGGTGAGCAGCCCGAAGGGCAGGTTCCAGCCGAGCGCGGTGCCTTCGGCGGTGGGCTCCCGCCGCTGCACGCCGGAGCCGAAGCGGCGCCCGGAACGCTCGTTGAACGCGCGGTAGCAGACGACGACGTCGGCCACCCCGCACGCCACGGCCATCGCCGCCTGCTGCACGGTGGCGCAGGCCGCGCCGCCGCCGTAGTGGACGCGGGAGAAGAACGACAGCTCGCCGATCCCGGCCGCCTGGGCGACGGTGATCTCCGGGCTGGTGTCCATGGTGAAGGTGACCAGCCCGTCGACGTCGGCGGGGGTCAGCCCGGCGTCGTCCAGGGCGGCCCGGACCGCCTCGACGGCCAGTTTCAGCTCGCTGCGCCCGGAGTCCTTGGAGAACTCCGTCGCGCCGATCCCGACGACGGCGGCCCGGCCGCCCAGCCGGTCGGCCCCGCGTACGCTCATGCCGCCGCCCGCCCCTCGTCCATGCCGTCCGTGTCCATGCCGTCCGGATCCAGCTCCACCGTCACGGTTCCGGTGACGTGGCGGCCGATCCCGTTGGTGCCGACGACGGCGATCTCGGCCGTCCCGTCGCCGCCCACGGCGGTGACCGTGCCGCTCAGCACCATCGTGTCGCCCGGGTAGTTGGGCGCGCCCAGCCGGATCGCGACCCTGCGGAGCACCGTCCGGGGCCCGAGCCGGTCGGTGATGTACCGGCCGACCAGGCCGTTGGTCGTCAGGATGTTCATGAAGATGTCCGGGGAACCCTTCTCCCGGGCGAGTTCCGCGTCGTGGTGCACGTCCTGGTAGTCGCGGGAGGCGATCGCACCCGCCACGACCAGGGTGCGGGTCACCGCGATCTCCAGCGGTGCGAGCTCGTCACCGGCCTTCACTCCATGCCCTCCTTCACCAGCGCGTCACCGAGTTCCTGGAGCACCGCGCCGCCGCACCCGAGATACGCGTCGAGCTGGCGCCCCCAGAGGAAGTGGCGGTGCACGGGGTGGTCGAGGTCCGCGCCGGTGCCGCCGTGCAGATGCTGTCCGGCGTGCACCACCCGCTTCCCCGCCTCCGACGCCCACCAGGCCGCGGTCAGCGCCCGGTGGGCGTGGGGCAGTCCGGCGTCGTGGCGCCAGGCCGCCTCGTACGCGGTGACCCGGATGGCCTCGGTGTCCATATGGGCGTCGGCGGCCCGCAGCAGCACCCCCTGCTTGGTGGCCAGCGGACGCCCGAACTGCTCCCGGGTGTTCACATGCGCCACGGCACGGGCCAGCGAGCCGGCGCACACCCCCGCCTGCACCCCGGCGAACGCCGTCCGCGCCATCGCCAGCACGCCCGCGTACGCCCCCTCGCCGCCGAGCCGCTCCCCTGCCGCCCCGTCCAGCACCAGCCGCGCCGCCGACCACGGCGCGGTCGTCTCCACCGGCTCGGCCAGCACCCCGGGCCCGCCGGCCGGGACGAGCCAGAGCCGCCGCTCCCGGTCCGGGACGAGCACCAGCGTCGCGTCCCGCAGCCACGGCACGTACGGCACGCTCCCGGTCAGCCGCCCGTCGCCGTCGGACCGTACGCCGCCGCGCTCGGGGAAGGCCCCGGTGGCGACGGCCGTGCCGTCCCGGAGCGCGGGCAGCAGCCGCTCCCGCTGCTCGTCGCTGCCGTGCGCGGCGACCGCCAGCAGCCCGTGGACGCAGCTCGCCGCGAACGGCACCTGCGCCGTCGTGCGCCCCTGCTCCTCCAGCAGCAGTACCAGGCCCAGCAGCCCGATCTCCTCGACGGCCGCGGTCAGTCCGGCCGCGCACAGCTCCTTCCACAGCTCGGCGTCCGTGCCGGTGCCCGCGACCGCCAGCCGCTCGGGCGTCGACAGGTCGCCGAAGATCCGGGCCGCCAGCCGTCGCGCCTCGGACTGCTCCTCGGTGGGTGCGAAATCCATCTCAGCCCTCACCTCCCCGGAACACCGGAAGCTCCAGCTCCGGGTCCGTACGCAGGAATTCGAGCCGCACCGGCATACCGATGCGGACCTTGTCGTACGGCACCCCGACGACGTTGCTGACCATCCGCACCCCTTCGGCCAGCTCGATCAGCGCGACCGCGTACGGACCGCCCCCACCGTCCGGGGCGAAGGCGGGGAACGGCGGATGGTGCATCACCACATGGCTGTGGACGGTGCCCTCGCCGCTCGCCTCGACCGTGTCCCACTCCTGGCCGCCGCAGGCGTTGCAGCCGGGCAACCAGGGGAAGCGGAGCGTGCCGCAGCCGCCGCAGCGCTGGATCAGCAGCCGGTGCTCGGCCACACCCTGCCAGAACCCCGCGTTGTCGCGGTTGACCACGGGCCGGGGGCGCACCGCCTTCTTCGCGGGCTCCGGTCTCCCCCTCTCCGGGGATTGCGGTTTCGCGGCGGGCGCGTACTTGAGGATGCGGAAGCGGTGCGTGCCCGCGAGTTCCCCGTCCGCCCGGACGTCCATGCGCGTGGTGACGAAGTGGCCGGTGCCCAGCTTCGTCGTCTTCCGCTCCGAGACGGCCTCGATCACCGCGTCGAAGGAGATCCGGTCCCCGGGCCGCAGCGGCCGCAGGTACTCCTGCTCGCAGTCGGTCGCGACCACCGAGGTGTATCCGGCCCCGTCGAGCAGCCCGAACAGCTCCTCGTACGCCGCCGAGCGGTCGGTGTGGCCGGAAAGTCCGCCCATCGTCCACGCCTGGAGCATCGTCGGCGGGGCGATCGCGTCCGGCCCGGTGTACGCCGGGTTCCCGTCGCCCATCGCCTCGCACCAGTGCCTGATCATCGGTGCGTTGACCGGGTCCTTGCCGGTGCCGGCGGTCGCCGCGGGCCGCCCCTCGAAGGCCTTGAGCCGCCCGTACAGCTCGTCGTTCCCCGGGCCCGCCTCGTTCCCCTCGCGCACCACCGTCACCGCCTACCCCTCGTCATGCCGAGCCGCATCGTGGCGACGATCTCCCGCTGCACCTCGCTCACCCCGCCCCCGAAGGTGTTGATCTGCGCCGCCCGGTTCATCCGCTCCAGCTCCCCGTCCCCGAAGGCCCCGGGCGAGCCGCCCCTCAGCAGCCCGGCCTCCCCGACGATCTCCTGGCACATCCGGTACACCTCCACGGCGCTCTCGGTCCCGGCGAACTTCACCCCGCTCGCCTCGCCCGGCGCCGGCGACCCCGCCCCGACCTCCGCCACCAGCCGCCAGTTGAGCAGCCGGGTCGCCGCCAGCCGGGCGTACGCCTCGGCCAGCCGGGCCCGCACCCACGGCTCGTCGGCCGGACGCCGGCCGGTCTCCGGGTCCGGGGTACGGGCATGGGCGAGCGCCGCCTCGTAGAAGTCCTCGGCCTGCATCCCGATCGCCGCGAGCGCCACCCGCTCGTGGTTCAGCTGGTTGGTGATCAGCCCCCAGCCCCCGTTCTCCGGCCCGACGAGATGGGTGGCGGGCACCCGGATCCCGTCGTAGTAGGTGGCGGTCGTGGTCAGTCCGCCCACGGTCTCGATCGGGGTCCAGGAGAAGCCGGAGGCGTCGGTCGGGACGAGCACGATCGAGATGCCGCGGTGCTTGGGCGCCTCGGGATCGGTACGGCAGGCGAGCCAGATCCAGTCGGCGTTCTGGGCGTTGCTGGTGAAGATCTTCTGCCCGTCGATCACCCAGTGGCCGCTCCCGTCGGCGTCCT
Source organism: Streptomyces sp. NPDC092952 (assembly GCF_044754785.1). Taxonomy (NCBI): domain Bacteria; kingdom Bacillati; phylum Actinomycetota; class Actinomycetes; order Kitasatosporales; family Streptomycetaceae; genus Streptomyces; species Streptomyces sp. NPDC092952. Next base: position 182,683 of record NZ_JBIVPT010000003.1, read on the forward strand.
GCCCGCGCACCGCCCTGGTGCGCATCGAGGCGAGGTCCGTCCCGGCCTCCGGCTCGCTGTAGCCGATGGCGAAGACGAGCTCGCCACTGAGGATCCGGGGCAGGAAGTACGCCTTCTGCTCCTCGGTCCCGTACTTCATCAGCGTCGGGCCGACGGTGTTGAGGGTGACCATCGAGACGGGGGCGCCCGCCCGGTACGCCTCGTCGAAGAAGATGAACTGCTCGTCCGCGCCACGCCCCTGGCCGCCGTACTCGACCGGCCAGCCGAGCCCGAGCATCCCGTCGGCGCCGATCGCGCGCAGGACGCGCCGCTGCTCGTCGGGGTCCGCCGCTCCCGGGGCCGTACCCGCACTCCTCGCGGGCATCACCTCACGGAAGTACGCGCGGAGTTCGGCGCGCAGCCGCAGCTGGCGCTCCGTCGGGGCGAGGTGCACGGCGGCCGCCTCCCGGATCAGGGTGCTCACGGATCAGGGTTTCTGACTGTCCGTCAGATACGTGGTTCCTGTCAAGGTCACCGACGCCCGGCGCCCCTTCCATGGGGCGGGAACGACGAACGGCCCGCACACGGTGCCGAAGCACTCGCGCACGGGCCGTTCCACGACGTCCCGGCAGAACCCCGAGGAGACGGGCCTACCCCGCCGAGCTGAGCTCCCAGAACCGGAAGACCGTCGACGTGTCCAGGCAGTTCTGCAGCCCCCGGACGTTGTCCTTGGCGACGGCGTACTGCTTCCCCTGCCAGAGCGGCAGGAGCGGCAGATCGCGGGCCACGGTGTCCTGGAGCTTGATGAACGCCGACCGGGCGCTCGACCGGTCGGTCATCGACGAGGTCTGCGGAATGATCTCCTTGGTGATGTCGCTGTTGTCGTAGTTGTTCGACAGGACGTTTCCCTCACCGAAGAACGGCTGGGTGAAGTTGTCGGGGTCGGGATAGTCCGGCACCCAGCCCTTCACGTAGACGCCGTACTTTCCTTCGGCGATCCCCTTCTCGTACTCACCGAAGGGGACGGACCTCATATTGGCGTCGAAGAGCCCGCTGGCGTTGAGCTGATCGGCGATGGTCTGGAATTCGTCGTCGGTGGCCGGGCCGTACCGGCTGGGCGTGGACCAGAGGACCAGCCGCACCTTCCCGGTAATTCCGGCGTCCCGCAGAACCTCTTTCGCCTTCTGCGGCTGCGGCTTGTCCCCGTACACGTTGAAGAAGGAGTTGCCGTGCCCGGTGATGCCGACCGGGACGATCGAGTACAGCGGGGTCGCCGTGGACTCGTACACCTTGCTGACCAGGGCGTACCGGTCGATGAGGTAGGCGATGGCCTTGCGCACGGCGAGCTTGCCGATCACCGGGTCGTCGACGTTGAAGACCATGTGCTGGACTTCCGCGCTGCTGCCCTGGACGACGTCGAGACCGTCCTTGTCGGCAGTGGGCGAGGTGTCCAGGTCGGCTATCGTCTTGGCGGTGAGACCGCGGTACGCGATATCGACATCGCCCTTCTCCAGGGCGGACTTGAGTGCCTGCTGATTTCCCCGGTAGAGCTTCATCGTCACGCCGGAGTTCTTCATCTGGGCGGTTCCGTGATAGCCGGAGTAGACCGAGAAGTCGGCCTGCTCCTTGTCTATGGAATCCAGCTTGTACGGCCCGGACCCGACCGTCTTCCCGCTCGTGAGCAGAGCGTTCTTGGGATACACCCGGCTGTCCACGATGGAGCCGGCGCCCGAGGCGATCTTGCTGGGGAACGTGGCGTCGGGCACCTTGAGCCGGAACACGACGGTCTTGTCGTCCGGAGTGCTGATCGAGGCGATGGTGGAGAGCAGCGGCGCCGGTCCCGCCGGGTGGTTGATCTTGATGGCCCGGTCGAAGGAGTACTTGACGTCCGCCGAGGTGAGGCTGTGGCCGTTGCTGAACTTCAGTCCGTCGCGCAGCGTGCAGGTGTACGTCTTGCTGCCGTCCGAGAACCCGCACTCGTCGGCGGCTTCCGGCACCGGGGTGGAGCTTCCGGGCGGGAAGCTCAGCAGCGACTGGAAGACGTTGTTGAAGAGCAGCCAGGAGCCGGGGTCGTACCCCGCGGCCGGGTCCGTCGACAGAATGCCGTCGGACATCCCGACCACCATCCGGTCCTTGCCGCTCTCGAACGGCCAGATCTGGTTCTCCGAGCCGCACCCCGTCAGCAGCAGCACCGCCGCCAGTCCGCCGGACATCAACGCGGCCGATCGTCTCGTACGAACCTTCACAGAACGTGCCTCATACTCTCGGCCGGAGGTGTGGGGACCCCGGACAACCGGATCAGGTCAGAACTACTGCTAACGTCGCGACCATCCAGCTCTGTCAGCCCGGCCGTGCGCGGCGGTACAGGTGCACAGCCTGCCCGGACATGGTGTTCACCAGGACTCTCTCTAGTGACGGGCCGCCAAATGACAGCTGATGAACGGCGGGATGCGGAACATGATCGGTCGCGTGGCGCTTTGACAATCTAGTAGGAGGTGGCGTCATGTCGCGCCCCCTCTTTCAACAAGACCGATCACTTCCGACCGGCTCGATCGCACCAGATGGCTGATATCGAACGGTCCCCGCCGCAACTTCCCCCGTCCGGCGGCCCCCACACCGCTGGTCAGCGAAGACTCCTCCGCCAAACGTGATATAGGCCTCCCCGCCGTAGCACCTTCGACGGCCCCCACTCCGTCCGGAATCCACCCCTCCCCCGCACCCGCCCGCCCCGGCGGCACATTCCACGAAACAGCGGGCTATCAGACCATCCGGAACCCTTTCCCGCCACGCCCGCACAGCCAACTCACAGACTCTGCACGGGCGTTGACGACCTCCGGTTCAGCCCTGAGCCGGGCGCACCCGCCCCGGCCGACCACGCAGCGCACTCCACAGCGCCCCCAGCGCGAACGACTGGACCAGAGCACCCACGACGGGCGCGACGAACAGGGGCCAGGCCGACGAATCCGCCCCCCAGACCGCTTCCGTAGCCCCCACGACCACCAGCGAGGTGGGCGCGGTGAGCAGCACGGGCCACACGCCGACCATCCCCGGATCCCCGAACAGCACGACGGCAAGCTCGAACAAGAAGGCCGCGCCGACGATCCCCAGATAGACGGCCGAAGCGGCATTGCAGAAGGTCATACGGACCAGAGCACGAACGTTCATCGGTTTCCCCCGAAGTTGTTGGTGCCTCCATGCTCGCGACGGACCCGAACTCCCGTCCCGAGTACCCGTACTCACGTTCTACTCAACTCGCCCCCATGAGCACACCGGACAACACCCCAGCAGGAGGAACCAGTGCCGCACCCGCGACCTCTGACCCCCGAGGAGGAACTCGCCGACGCGAAGAGGCTGTTGAACCTCCCGCGTATCGTCGTGGTCTGCGGCTCCACCCGTTTCATGGCCGCGATGACCGAGGCCGATCTACGGGAGACCATGGCCGGAAGGATCGTCGTCAAGCCTGGCTGCGACATGAAGTCGCCGCACGAGCTCTGGTCCGATCCTGTCGAGGCCGCGGCGCTGAAGGTTCGACTCGACGATCTGCACCGGGCGAAGATCCGGCTCGCCGATGAGGTGCTCGTGGTCGGCGACTACATCGGAGACAGCACCCGGGCCGAAATCGCCTACGCCCGGTCGCTGGGCAAGCCCGTACGGTTCACACACCCCGAAGTCGACCCCGCCGCCTGACCGTCCGCCCCCGCCCCGGTCATGCCCCGCGCTGCGATGCTGGAGGCCGACCGGAAGGGGCCGGCCGCAGCGATGCGGCGGAAGAACCACGGGAGGCTCACCCCCGCGCGGCCCACGCCTCGCCCACACACAGGTCGGAGACGAGACGCGGGCAAGTACGGGAGAGACGACCTGAACGCGGAGGGCGGGCCCCGGAACCCGGAGCCCGCCCTCTGACCTGCTGCTTTCTGACCTGCGGCGGTGGGTGTGGGATTTGAACCCACGGTGACATCGCTGCCACGACGGTTTTCAAGACCGTTCCCTTAGGCCGCTCGGGCAACCCACCCCTCCCCACCCGTGGCGGGGGCCTACAGCGTACCGGCTGATCGAATGCGGCGGGGCATCACAGTCGGCCGGTCATCAGTTGTCGCCGCTGCGCTCTCCCAGGGTCACCTGGGCCGTTTCCGTGCGGCCGTCCCGCTTGTAGGTCAGGGTCACGCGGTCGCCGGGCTTGTGGGTCCAGATCTCGCCGATCAGGGTCGGGCCGCTGTCGATCACGGTGTCGTTGAACTTCGTGATGACGTCGCCCGCCTTGAGGCCGGCCCGGTCCGCGGGGCCGTCCTTCGCCACGGCCTCCGTGCCGCCCGCGCCCCGGTCGGAGATGACCGCGCCGCCGGTCTTCTCGGTCATGGTGACCGTGGCACCGATCACCGGGTAGACCGGCTTGCCGGTCTTGATCAGCTGCTGGGCGACGTTGGTCGCCTGGTTGATCGGGATCGCGAAGCCGAGGCCGATGGAGCCGGCCTGGCTCTGGCCCATGCTGCTGCCGGTCGACTGGATGGCCGAGTTGATCCCGATCACCGCTCCGCGCGCGTCGAGCAGCGGACCGCCGGAGTTGCCCGGGTTGATCGAGGCATCGGTCTGCAGGGCGCTCATGTACGAGTTGCTGCTGCCGGAGCCGTCGCCGGAGGCGACCGGGCGGTTCTTCGCGCTGATGATGCCCGTGGTGACCGTGTTGGACAGACCGAACGGGGCCCCGATCGCGATCGTGGAATCGCCCACCGCGACCTGGTCCGAGTTGCCGAGGGACAGCGGGGCGAGGCCCGACGGCGGGTTCTTGAGCTTCAGGACGGCGACGTCGTACCCCTGGGCCCGGCCGACCACTTCGGCGTCGTACTTCTTCCCGTCGGAGAACGTCGCCGTGAGCTGGCCGCTGTCCGCGGCGGAGGCCACCACGTGGTTGTTGGTGAGGATGTGGCCTTCCTTGTCGTACACGAAGCCGGTGCCCGTGCCGCCCTCGCCGTCACCGCTCTGGGCGTCGATGGTGACCACACTGGGCAGCGCCTTGGCCGCCACCCCGGCGACCGTGCCGGGGTCGCGCTTCAGGCTCTGCGGGTTGGACGAGGCCGCGACCGTCGTCGAACCGGATCCGCCGTTGCGGTCGGCCGCCCAGAAGCCGAGGGCGCCGCCGATGCCACCGGCGACCAGTGCCGCGACCACCACCGCCGCGACCAGGCCGCTCGACCCGCGCCGCTTGCGCGGGGCTTCCGGACCGTACGGCTCGGACGGGGCGCCCCAGACCGGGCCGCCACCCCCGGCACCACCCGCACCGGCACCGCCCGCACCGGCGGAGGCGTATGCCGGAACGGCGGGCGGCGGCCAGTTCGCCTCGGCGGCCGACAGAGGAGCGTGCGGCGCCTGGGGCGCGGGAGGCATCTGCGGCGGCGCCGCCGGGGCGGGCGGGGTGTCCGGCGTCGCCGCGGCGACGGGCGGAGCGTCCTGCGCCGCCGGGGCGGCGGCCGGTTCGGTCCCGGGCGGTCCCTGAGGAGCTTCGGCCGGCACGGGAGGTGCGGACGGAACGGCCTCGGCCGCAGTGCCCTCGTTGCCCTCGTTCTCTGTGCTCACAGCTCTTTACTCCTCGGGTTCCACATCAAAAGTTCGGCAAGGGATCCGCTGTGTAGGTGTCCGGTAACAGCTTTTCCCAAGACACGTCAGGCCACTGTAAACAGGACCTGTGCATCCGCACACCAATCTTTACATCGGGCAAAACGTGCACTGGGCGCATGACGCACCATGACCACACGTGCCCCGCGTACCCCCGCGCGCCCCGCCCGCCCCGCGGAGCGCCCCCGTCCGCCGTGCGGGGTGCGTACGGCGGCCTCCGCTCGGTGACACCATGACGCGGTGACCCACGCACGGCAGCAATCCGCCCACCAGTCCATCCAGGTGATCGCCCATCGGGGCGCCTCCGACGACGCCCCCGAGCACACCCTGGCCGCGTACCGGAAGGCGATCGAGGACGGCGCCGACGCCCTGGAGTGCGATGTGCGGCTCACCGCCGACGGGCACCTCGTGTGCGTGCACGACCGCCGGGTGAACCGCACGTCCAACGGCCGCGGCGCCGTCTCCGCGCTGGAGCTCGCCGAGCTCGCCGCCCTCGACTTCGGGTCCTGGAAGGCCCGCGAGGAGTCGGGGGCCCCGGTCGCGGAGTCCCCGGACTGGGATCCGGTGCCGGGGGAGCTCACCTCCGTACTCACCCTGGAACGGCTGCTCGAACTCGTCGTCGAGACCCGGGCCGCCGGACGCCCGCTCCAGCTGGCCGTCGAGACCAAGCACCCCACCCGCTGGGCGGGGCAGGTGGAGGAGCGGCTGCTGCACCTGCTGAAACGGTTCGGGCTCGATGCCCCGCCGGCCGAGGGTCCGTCCCCGGTGCGCGTGATGAGCTTCTCGGCGCGCTCGCTGCACCGCGTCCAGGCCGCGGCCCCCACCCTGCCCACCGTGTACCTGATGCAGTTCGTCTCGCCCCGCATGCGCGACGGACGACTGCCCGCCGGGGCCCGGATCGCCGGACCGGGGGTGCGGATCGTGCGCAACCACCCCGGCTACGTCGAACGGCTGCACCGGGCGGGGCACCGGGTGCACGTCTGGACGGTGAACGAGCCGGAGGACGTCGAGCTCTGCGTCGGCCTGGGCGTCGACGCAATCATCACGAACCGCCCGAAACAGGTCTTGTCACAACTGGGGCGCTCTTAACGCCAGTTACACGGAGTGCACCGGCGCATTCGAACTGTATTCGATCGTTACGAGTGCGTCACCGGCGGTCCATCGGCCGGTTTCCGGTCCAGCTCAGGGGGGCATCCACACCGTGGCGTGGGGCAAAGGAGGTCTCGGGGGTGGCGTTGGTGGTGGCACAGAAGGTGCCCACGTCGTCGAGCATGGCCGTACCCCATGGCCCTGCGGGCGTGGGCCAGGCGCGGCACCGGATGCGCGAGCAGTTGCGCAGTCACGGGGTGTCGGATTCGGTCGTCGACGATGCAGTACTGATTCTTTCCGAACTTCTCAGCAATGCCTGCCGGCACGGCAGACCGCTGGGGCGGCACGCAGAAGTGGGGGACGGCGACGTCCGCGCCGCATGGCATGTGGACCGGACCGGAGGGCTGACCGTCGAGGTGACGGACGGCGGCGGCCCGACGCGCCCCGTTCCGGCCACGCCGTCGGTGACGGCACGCGGCGGGCGGGGGCTCAACATCATCAGCGCGCTCGCCGAGGAGTGGGGCGTACGTGACAGCTCGTCCGGCGAGGTGACCGTCTGGGTGCTGGTCAACGAGGGGCACGGGCGGGCGTCCGGGCTGCGGGGCGGCCCTGCGGCGCCGATCGCCCCGGGGCCGGGCATGTCGCTCGACGGACTGGGCTTCCCGGACCTCCTCGACGACGTGGGCTGACCCTCCGACCCCCACGGGGGACGCACCGGCAGGGGAGCGGGGCGTCGCCCACACCGGTGCGGCCACGCATGCGGCGGGCGGCACTCGCACCCGTGCACCGCTACGGCTACGGCTACGGCTACGGCTACGAGTACGGCGGGCAGCGCCCGCGCCGGCCCGGGAGGCGCCGGTGCGGGGTGCGGCGAACACGGGAGCGGGCGCCTGTGTTCGGTATCCGCCGGGGGCGGCTAGGCTCGCGGCCCAGACCGCACTGTCGCACTCGGGAGAAAGCCCACCATGGCCAAGAAGCGCCCTCAGTCCAAGGCCGGGAAGCCGCAGCTCAAGGACGGCGAGATCCCGGTGGTCGGGGCCCGCGAGCCCTGCCCGTGCGGTTCGGGCCGCCGCTACAAGGCCTGTCATGGCCGCGCCGCCGCCCAGGCCGTGACCGAGCTCGTCCACCGCCCCTTCGAAGGGCTGTCCGGCGAGTGCGACTGGGTCGCGCTGCGCGAGCTGGTGCCCGCCGCGACGGTCGAGCTGACCCTCAAGGACGGGCTGCCCGAGGGCGTTCCCTCGGTGTCGCTCGCGACCGTCCTGCCGATGGCCTGGCCCGCGCTGCGCCGCGACGACGGCTCGGTGCTGCTCGCCCTGCAGAACGACACCCCCTCCGGTGACCTCAGCCGGGACCTCGCGGACACGCTGCGCCAGGCGCTGGACGCCGAGCCCGGTTCGCCGGTGACGGCGCGCCGCGCCCCGGCCGACGGCCCTCGGCTCCAGGACCTGCTCGACCCGGGCGCGGCGTTCGAGCCCGTCGTCCACAGCGGGTTCGAGTTCTGGGTCCCGGACGCGGAGAACGCCGCCCCCGAGGTGAGCGCATCCCTGGAACGCGCCAACGAGGCGGCGATCCCCACGACCCGGCTCGCCGGGGTGGACGCCGCGTACTGGTGCGAGACGCCGGAGAAGAACCACCTGCGCTGGGTCATGCCGCACGCCGAGGAGCAGCTGCTCGACGCGCTGGCCCGGCTGCACGCCGCCGGGACCTCCTCGCTGGGCGAGGGAACCAGGCTGGTCGGCTCCTTCCGGGCGCACGGCCTGATGGTTCCCGTCTGGGACCTGCCGAGCTCGATGGGGGCCGAGGAGTGCGAGAAGCCCGCGGCCGAGTTCGCCGAGCGGCTGGCCGGGGCGCTCGCCTCGGACGCGCCGCTCAGCGCCGAGGAACGCCGGGCCCGCGGCGGGCTCACCAACCGCCAGGTGACCCTCAACTGACGGCGGTTGCCCCCGGCCCCACCGGGGGCAACCGAGTGACTCGCGTCACAAACACCCGTACCCACAGGTAAATCCCTGTCCGAATACGCGAGATCGAATTTGCGAACGGCAGATCTCTTGTTACCGTTCTAGAAGCCCGGTCGCTGGTGCATCCCCCGTCGCCAGCGATCGGGCATCCTTATTTCCGGGTACGGCGCACAGCGCGCGATGCCGGAGCACGGGCCCGCGCGCAATCCCTTCCCACGCGCCCCCGAACGCCCTTCGGGCCCCGCGATCACCGCGCGCCACATCCCGGACCGACGCCGCCCCGGACTCTTCACTCTCTCCGTCCGGATGTCCGGCAGCAGTCTCCGCTCAGCTCCAACACCCCTGCCGTCCAGGGACGATGCCCGCACGGCGCGCACCAGCCGTCCGCACCCGTCGGCCACCCGGACAGCGGATGACCGACGTCGAATATCGGACAGCGGGTATTCGGCGATAGAGAGACAAGAGCACATACCCGTACCCCGGAGGGGCTTCCGCAATCCGATCCGAGAGCCTTTCCCTGCCCGGAATACTCGAATGATCATTCGATCAAATCCGAGTGGCGCATTGCGGGATGATCTACGGAAAGCCCATCAGACACACTTCCGAAGCCGGGCTTTGCAGCGGCAGACTTTGCGCAGTGCGTTCGAGGCCGGGATTCATCCAGGATTCGGCCGGGATTCGAGCCGGAGTCATGATTCCGGGCGGGCTCCCCGGGCGGACTTCCCCGCCGCGTCTCCGGCCGGGAAGTCCGCCCGGAGGCATGAAGCGCGAATCCGGGCCGGAAAACGGAACGGAATCGCGGCGGCACGGCCGTCAGTACGCGAGCCTGCTGCCCCCGTCGGGCGCTTCCGTGCTCGCCTCGACCAGCGCGTCCAGCACCGTCCCGACATCCGGCAGCCACGGGGCGGCGGCGGCCGCGCCCCCGTCCCGGCCCCATACCCGCGGCGACCGGGCGCGCGGGGCGGGAGGCCGCTCCCAGCGGACCTGCCCCGCGCCCACCGCGGACGGCGGCAGGACGACGTAGCCGCCCTCGCCGTGGAACCGCAGCGAACTGGGCACCCAGTCCTGGGCGTACAGCAGCTCCCCCAGCCGTTCGAGGTCGTACGGGGCGACCAGGATCGACCACCGCGTCGGCGTCGCCACCACGGGGCCGAGCCGGACGCCCATCCGGTCGAGTGCCGCCAGCGCCCGGACGGCGGCCACGGCCGGCAGGCTCAGCGCGCACGGGGCGCGCCCGCCGGTGGCCAGGACGATCGGGGCACCCGGCCGGTTCGTCCACCACCAGCGCACCATGCGCTCGTCGGTGGTAGCCGCGAGGAGGCCGGGGTCGAAGGGGTGCGCGCCGGGGACGGCGCACTCGGGGTCGGGGCAGCCGCAGCCGCCGTCGCTCCGGCCGCCGCCCGCTCGCGGCCCCACTCCGGGCAGTACGGGCCACCGCCATGCGGTGGCGCAGGTCAGGGCCGCGTCGAGCGGGGCGGTCCTTCCCCCGCGCCGGAGCCTGCGTCGCCTTCCGAGGATCTCGCGCATGAGCGCTCGTTCCTTTCCGTTGAACGCCGAGGGTCCACATCACACCACGTGCGCATTGCTGTACGTATGCCTTGCTTCACTGTGCGTACATGCTCTTCGGGTCTGCGGTACAGGTGGTTCGTCGATACCGAGCATGGGCCGAGCAGGTGCGGGACGGGCCCGGACGGACGGTCCGGACACGCATGGCGAGGAGCGGCGCATCTGTCGCGCCCGCGGTCCAAGGTGCGAACCCCGCCACTCGGGGGTGGGGGCGTGGCCGTCATCAGAGAGGACGCCCGAGCCGCCTGCCGGGTTCCGGGGCGGTCGGAACTGCCCCTGGCCTTCGTCGGTTACGTACCCAGCATGCCCGAAATGACGCTCTCTCCGGGACTTCACCCGAGTAACACCTCTTGGTCGAGCACGCCCAGTCGACCGCAATTGACGGTCGTAAGCTGCAATTTTTAGCCAACTTGACGCTCCCTTGGACACCATATTTCCCGTGGGGACAATGCTGGACATCGCCTTACATGTACGTGTACATGTGGTGCTGCGTGTCCGTCTGGACGCACAGATAGCGGCGCAGAATGACATGGGGGTTTGCGATGCTATTCCATAGAAAGCGCTGGTCGGAAAGCCGGAAGCCATGAGTGCCCCGCACCTTCCGAAAGTGGCTGGAATCGATCCTGATGTTTCGGTTTCAGCGCACACTGCCGGGCCCCTGCCCGATGTTCCGTCCGCTCCGGGGACCTTCCTCCAGGACCGGCTCGCCGGCTGGATCTCCGATCTCACCGCGCTGCACGAGCTCACCGAGCGGCTGGCCGGGACCGCCACCCTCGACGACGCCCTGCACGAACTGCTGGACGCCGGGGCCACCCTGGTCGGGGCCCGCCGCGGCCTGGTCGTCCTCGAACCCTCCGACCGCCGCGGCCCGGTGCGCACCGTCGGCCTCGGGCTCAGCCACGCCGAGCTGGGGCTGATCGAGACGGTGCCACGCGCCGCCACCTCGTACGGGCGCATCCTGGAGGGGTTCCCGGACACCGAGGCCGCGCCGGCCACCCCCGATCTGCTCGGCGACACCGGCCTCGACCCCCGCCGCCGCGAGGTCGCCGCCCTGCTCGGCTACGCCGCGAGCTACGCCGTACCGCTCGCCACCGGGGCGACCGGTCCGCTCGGTGCCGCGGTCTGGCTGTACGACGAACCCGCCGAACCGCTGGAGCGCCGCCGCCATCTCGTCGGCCTCTACGCCCGGTACGCCGGTGAGCACCTGGCCCGACTGGTGGAGCTGGAGCGGGCCCGGGCCGATGTCGCCACCGTCACCGAGGAGCTGCTGCCCAGCAGGCTCCCCCGGGTACCGGGCGTGCAGCTGGCGGCCCGGCACCACCGCGGACCGCAGGGCGGCGGCGACTGGTACGACGCGCTGGCGCTGCCGGAGGGCGCGCTCGGTCTCGCCGTGGGCTCGGTGGAGGGCTCCGGGCCGGGCGCGCTGGCCGCCATGGGCCGGCTGCGGGCCGGGCTGCGGGCGTACGCGGTGATGGAGGGCGAGGACCCGGTCGCCGTCCTCTCCGATCTGGAACTGCTGCTCCGGCTCACCGAACCGGCCCGGACCGCGACCGCGCTGTTCGCCCACTGCGAACCGGCCGGGCGCCGGATCCTGCTGGCGGGCGCGGGCCACACCCCGCCCCTGGTCATCGGCGAGCGGCGCACCGAGTTCGTCGAGACCTCGGTCTCCGCGCCGCTGGGCATGCTGGCCTGCTGGGAGGCGCCCAGCGTGGAGATCGCCCCGGCACCAGGAGAAACCGTCCTGCTCTGCACCGACGGGCTGCTGCGCCGCACCGGCGAGCCGACGGACCGGGCCTTCGCCCGGCTCCACGCGGCGGCCGCGTCCGTGCCGGGGGCGGTGCGCCACGACGCCGGGGCCGTCGCCGACCACGTCCTGCACGCCATGCTGCCGGACGGGCCCGACCACGGCGACGCCACCCAGGACGTGGTCGTCCTGGCCGCCCGCTTCGACTGACCGGCGGTTCGGTAGCGGGGTGTTCGCGTAACAGGTCCTCCGGCCCTGTGCCCCCTATCCGCACGCCCGTACGATGGACGGGGTCCAGTGTCGTATCAAGGAGAGACAAATCGTGGCTGAGGAGCTCACCCCGGAGAACCCGGAGACCGAGGAAGAAGAAACGGTCAAGCAGCGGAAGAACGGCCTGTACCCGGGCGTCTCCGACGAACTCGCCGCGAACATGAAGTCGGGTTGGGCCGACACCGAGCTGCACGGGCTCGAACCGATCGCCCAGGCCGCGCACACGGCCGACCGCCGTGCCGCGCTGTCCGCGCGGTTCCCCGGTGAGCGGCTGGTCATCCCCGCGGGCAACCTGCGGACCCGCTCCAATGACACCGAGTACGCCTTCCGTGCCTCCACCGAGTACGCGTACCTGACCGGCGACCAGACCCAGGACGGCGTCCTCGTCCTGGAGCCGACCGCCGACGGCCACGAGGCCACCATCCACCTGCTGCCGCGCTCCAACCGCGAGAACGGCGAGTTCTGGCTCGACGGCCAGGGCGAGCTGTGGGTCGGCCGCCGCCACTCGCTGACCGAGGCCGAGCAGCTGCTGGGCATCCCGGCGAAGGACGTGCGCGAGCTGCCCGCCGCGCTGACCGAGGCCACCGGCCCGGTCCGCAACGTGCGCGGCCACGACGCCGGCATCGAGGCCGCGCTGACCGACAAGGTCACCGCGGAGCGCGACGAGGAGCTGCGCGTCTACCTCTCCGAGGCCCGGCTGGTGAAGGACGCCTTCGAGATCGCCGAGCTGGAGAAGGCCTGCGACGCCACCGCGCGCGGCTTCGAGGACGTCGTGAAGGTCCTGGACAGGGCCGAGGCGACGAGCGAGCGCTACATCGAGGGCACCTTCTTCCTGCGCGCCCGCATCGAGGGCAACGACATCGGCTACGGCTCGATCTGCGCGGCCGGTCCGCACGCCACCACCCTGCACTGGGTGCGCAACGACGGTCCGGTGCGCTCCGGCGAGTTGCTGCTGCTCGACGCCGGGGTGGAGACCAACGACCTCTACACCGCCGACGTGACCCGCACCCTCCCGATCAACGGCACGTTCACCCCGCTCCAGCGGAAGATCTACGACGCGGTGTACGAGGCCCAGGAGGCGGGCATCGCCGCCGTGAAGCCCGGCGCCGACTACCGCGACTTCCACGACGCCGCGCAGCGGGTCCTCACCGAGAAGCTCGTCGAGTGGGGGCTGCTGGGCGACCTCTCCGTGGAGAAGGTCCTGGAGCTGGGCCTCCAGCGCCGCTGGACGCTGCACGGCACCGGCCACATGCTCGGCATGGACGTCCACGACTGCGCCGCCGCGCGCACCGAGACGTACGTCAACGGCACGCTGGAGCCCGGCGTCTGCCTCACGGTCGAGCCCGGTCTGTACTTCCAGGCCGACGACCTGACCGTGCCCGAGGAGTACCGGGGCATCGGCGTCCGGATCGAGGACGACATCCTCGTCACCGAGGACGGCAACCGGAACCTCTCCGACAAGCTGCCGCGCCGGGCCGACGAGGTCGAGGCGTGGATGGCCTCGCTCAAGGGCTGACCTCGTAGCACCGGCCGGAAGGGCGCCCCGCTCAGGACACCATGAGCAGGGCGTCCTTCCGCCATTTCAGGATCTTGTCGAAGCTGACGACGGCCCCGCTGCCGGGGCGGTTGCCGAAGTGCACATGGTCGGCGAGCTGCTCGATCAGACAGAGCCCCCGCCCGTCCTCGGCGTCGGGCGGGGGGCAGGGCCGGGGGGCGTACGGATCGCCGCCGGGCTGCTGGGCGGAGGCGGGCAGCGGGCTCCGGGCGGGGAAGCCGGGGCCGGAATCGGCGACCTCGATACGGCACCGCTCACCGTCCAGATAGGCGGTGACCCGGTACCGGCCGGGGACGGTCGCGGACCGGTCCGGCCGTTCCTCCCGCCCCTGAGCGCTCTCGGGGTCCGCCGCGGCCGGGTGGCCGCCGCCGTGCTCGACGGCGTTCGCACATGCCTCGCTGAGCGCGACCGACAGGTCGAAGGAGATGTCCGGGTCGACCCCCGCGGTCTCCATGGTGCCCAGCAGGAAGCGACGGGCGAGCGGAACGCTCGCGGCCTCGCGTCGCAGATGGAGGGACCACCAGATGCTCATGCTCCAGCCTCCTGGCTGCGGCTCGACATACCGATACGTATTACCGCGCGGCCTTCTCCGTAAGCGCACCCCCGATGTGACACCGCTCATTCGGCGGATAGCCAGCCGTCCGTGCGCCCGTGTATGCCGAGGCGGCCGGGCACGTCGGGCGGCCGGGGGCGCGTCGCATATGTGAGGGGGCGCGTCGCGTACGCGGAGGGCGTGCCGGGGCACGAGGGGGGTCCGGCGCCGGGGTGCGGGAGCGGAGGCGGCGCCCGGTGCGCGGGCGCACGGGCCCTTGGGAGGCGCCGCGCGCGGGCCGGCGAGCCCGACGTCCGGCGGGCAGCCGCCGGTGGGGGCGGGGCTCCGACCGCGCGGACGTGGCTGCCGCTCTCCTGGGGAAATCCGAGCGGGGAGCGCCTGCACCGGGGTGCCGATGGCGGGCCGGCCGCTCTCCGGGGGGAATCCGGCCTTCCGGACCTGCCGTTCCGGTGGCGGCGGGCCGGTGCGATGATGACCTCGCCATGTCTATGCCCGTCGCAAGCGCCGGGGCCGGTCTGCGGCTCCTGAGGACCGCGGTGTTCGCCGCGGTCTGCGTCGCGCTGTCCGCGGCCGGTCATGCCCTGGCCTCCTGTGCGGCGGTCCCCTGGTGGACCCTGCTCGCCGGATTCCTGGGGGTGTTCGCGGTGGCCGCGCCGCTCGCCGGGCGCGAGCGTACGTTGCCGTCCATCACCGCCGCGCTGGCGGGCGGGCAGCTCGCCCTGCACGCCCTGTTCGGCCTGGGCGCGCACGGTACGGCGGCGGACGCCGCCGCGACGGGCGACGACGCGCTGATCCGGTTCGCGGCGAGCCTGGTCTGCGGTGCCGGACCGGCCCAGCTGAACGCGGCCGACGCCCACCGCATCGTCACCACCGCGGGGATCGACCCGGCGGCCGTGGTGGCCGGTGTGCGGCCGGACGTCGCCGCCTCCGCGATGCCGGGCATGGGTTCCGGCGCCCTGCTGCCCGACCTGCCCATGCTCCTCGGCCATCTGCTGGCCGCGCTGGCCACCGGCTGGCTGCTGCGCCGCGGCGAGGTCGCCCTCTTCCGGCTGGTCCGGCTGTCCGCGTACGGCGTGCACCAGATCGCGGCCGGGGCCCGGCTGCGTGCGCTGCGCGCGGCGTTCGCCCTCGTCCACGCGGTGCGGTCCGGGCTGTCCGGTCCGACGACCGGGCCGAGGTTCGCCCGTACGGCGGTCGACGCCCCGGCACCCGCCACCGGGGACCCCTTGCAGCACCAGGTGATCAGGCGCGGCCCTCCGGCCGCCTACGCGCTCGCAGCCTGACGCGACACCCCCTCGGCCCGGTCCGCGGAACGTCCTGTTCCGTGCCGTGCCCGCCTTCCTGGCACACGCCTGCCGTCGGCGGGAAGAGGAGAGGTGTCGCGCACACCGCCGCGCATCCGCGCGCCGGACCACCGTTCGCCTCGTGCCTCATGGAGTGATTCCTGTCATGAACGTTTCCCGCATCGCCCTCACCGGCGGCCTCGCCGCGTCCACCGTCCTGCTCCTGGCCGGTACGGCCTCCGCGCACGTCAGCGTGCAGCCGGAGGGCGAGGCCGCCAAGGGCGGCTACGCCACTGTCAACGTGAAGGTCCCCAACGAGCGCGACGACGCCGCGACCACCAAGGTCGAGGTCAACTTCCCGACCGACCACCCGCTGGTCTCGGTCATGCCGCAGGCCATCCCCGGCTGGAGCGTCGAGGTCACCAGGAGCAAGCTGGCGAAGCCGCTGGAGATGCACGGCCAGAAGATCAACGAGGCCGTCTCCAAGGTGACCTGGACCGCCGAGGGCGCCAAGGACGAGCGCGGCATCCGCCCCGGCACCTTCCAGCAGTTCCCGCTCTCCCTCGGTCAGCTCCCCGAGAACACCGACCAGCTGGTCCTCAAGGCCGTCCAGACCTACGACAACAAGGAAGTCGTCCGCTGGATCGAGGAGCAGAAGCCCGGTGCCGAGGAGCCCGAGAGCCCGGCGCCCGTCCTCGCGCTGACCGACGCCAAGGACGACGCCCACGGCGGCGCCAAGGCCGATGACAAGGCCGGTGCCAAGGAGACGCCGGTCGCGTCCGCCGTCTCCTCCAGCGACACCACGGCCCGGGTCCTCGGCATCGTCGGCATCGTCGTCGGCGTGGCCGGAGTGGCCTTCGGCGCGCTCGCCGGCCGCCGCCGCGCTTCCTGATCCACTGCCACACCCGCCCCATCGATCACCAGGAATAGTGCTCCATGTACAAGAAAACGGTGCTGGCCGCGGCGTTCGTCGCCGCGGCCGCGCTCACCCTGTCCGCCTGTGGCAGCGGTGACGACAACGCCAAGAAGCCCATCGCCGACGTGTCGGTCCAGCCGAAGACGGGGGCCGCGACCGTCCTGGACCAGCCGTTCACCAAGCCGGACCTCGTCCTCACCGACACCCACGGCAAGAAGTTCGACCTCCGCGAGCGGACCAAGGGCAGGCCGACGCTGATCTACTTCGGCTACACCAACTGCCCGGACGTCTGCCCGCTCATCATGAGCAACATCGCCATCGCCAAGAAGGCGCTGCCCAAGGCCGACCAGGAGAAGCTCCAGGTCGTCATGGTGACCACCGACCCCGAGCGGGACACCCCGTCCTCGCTCGGCAAGTGGCTCAAGGCGCAGGACCCGTCCTTCATCGGCCTCACCGGCTCCTTCCCGGCCATCCAGGCGGGTGCGCGCCAGATCGGCATCGGCATCGACGCGCCGAAGAAGGAGAAGGACGGCACGGTCGTCTCGATGCACGGCTCGCAGGTCATCGCGTTCTCCCCGAAGACGGACAAGGGCTACCTCGTCTACAGCGAGGACACCTCGCCGGAC
Source organism: Streptomyces sp. NPDC092952 (assembly GCF_044754785.1). Lineage (NCBI taxonomy): Bacteria > Bacillati > Actinomycetota > Actinomycetes > Kitasatosporales > Streptomycetaceae > Streptomyces > Streptomyces sp. NPDC092952. The sequence goes on from NZ_JBIVPT010000003.1 coordinate 199,832, forward strand.
GACTACACCAAGGACCTCCCGAAGATCATGACGGGGGCCAACCCGTGAACCGGCGCACCGCGCTCGCCGGCGTCGTCGCCCTCACCGCGGGGCTGACGCTGGCGGGCTGCTCGTCCTCGGACGGCGCGCCGGACCTGACGGTGAGCGGTGCGTTCATGCCGCAGCCCGTCGGCGACATGGCGGCCGGATTCCTCGTCGTGAAGAACAGCGGCGGGACCTCCGACCGGCTCACCTCCGTCACCAGCCCGCTCTCCGACGACGTCACGATCCACGAGACAAAAAACCAGGCCATGCGCATGGTGACGTCCTTCGACGTGCCTGCCGGTGGCGAGCTGGATCTGCGGCGCGGCGGCAACCACATCATGTTCATGAAGCTCAAGCAGCGGCCCGAGCAGGGCGACACGATCTCCGTGGAGCTGCACTTCGAGAAGGCCGATCCGATAAAGGTCGACCTTCCCGTGAAGGAAACCACCTACAACCCGAAGACGCAGTGAGGGACTGACTCGCCATGACAGCCACCGCCCCGCACTTCGGACCGGCCCGGCCCCACGGCCCGGCCATTCCCGCGCCACGCCGTCCGTTCGCCGTCGCCTCGCTGCTCGCCGTCCTCGTCGGCATGGTCCTCGGACTGCTGCTGACGGGCGCGGGCCCGGCGGCCGCGCACGCGGCGCTGACCGGGAGCGATCCGCAGGACGGGGCGGTGGTCACCACCGCCCCCAAGGAGGTCACGCTCTCCTTCTCCGAGCAGGTCGCCCTCGGCAAGGACTCCGTCCGCGTCCTCGCCCCGGACGGCAAACGCGCCGACACCGGAGCCGAGCCGCGCGACCTGACGGACAAATCCGCCGTGCGGTACGGCGTGGCACTGCGCACCGGGCTGGCCGACGGGACGTACACCGTCGCCTGGCAGGCCGTGTCCGCGGACAGCCACCCGATCTCCGGCGCCTTCACCTTCTCGATCGGCGCGCCCTCGCAGACGGACGTGGCGCTGCCGGACCAGGAGGCCGGCGGCGGGCTCGTCGGCGTCCTCTACAGCATCGCGCGCTACGCCGCGTACGCCGGGTTCATCCTGCTGGTCGGCGGCTCCGCCTTCGTGCTGGCCTGCTGGCAGCGCGGCGCGGGGGAGCGTCCGCTCCAGCGGCTGGTGGTGCGCGGATGGATGACCCTGACCGTCTCGACCCTGGCCATGCTGCTGCTGCGCAACCCGTACACCGGGTCGGGGAAGCTCGCGGACGCCTTCGACCTCGACGGTCTGAAGGCCGTGCTCGACACCAAGCCCGGTGCCGCGCTGGTCTCCCGGCTGCTGCTGCTCGGGGCCTCCGCACTCTTCATCGCCGTTCTCTTCGGCACCTACGCCAGACGTGAGGACCGGCGCGAGCAGAAGGACCTCGCCTTCGGACTGGCCATCGGCGGAACGGTGGTCGCCGCCGGGATCGCCGGTACGTGGGCGCTCGCCGAGCACGCCTCGGCCGGGCTCCAGCCGGGCATCGCCATGCCGGTCGACGTACTGCACCTGCTGGCCGTCGCCGCCTGGCTCGGCGGCCTCGTGGCGCTGCTGGTCGCCCTGCACCGCACCGACGGCCTCGACGCGGGGGCCGTACGGCGCTTCTCCGCCATGGCGTTCGGCAGCGTGGTCGTCCTCGTCGCGACCGGGATCTACCAGTCCTGGCGCCAGGTCGGCACCTGGTCCGCGCTGACCGGGACCGGGTACGGGCAGCTGCTGATCGCGAAGGTGGTGCTGGTCGCCGTCATGGTCGCGCTCGCCTGGACGTCCCGGCGCTGGACGGCCCGGCTGGGCACGGACCGGACCGGGGACTCCCCCGATGCCGGGGACTCCGCGGGTTCTTCGGATTCCGAGAGCTCCGCGGGTTCCGAGGCGCCGGCGGGGGAATCCGTGCGGGAGTCCGCGCGGGACGTCGATCCCGAGCGGGCGGCCCAGCTCGCCCGCCAGCGGGCCGCCGTGGCCACCGCCGAGAAGAAGCGGCTCCGCGACGCCGACCCCGGCCGGTCCGGGCTGCGCCGCTCGGTGCTGGCGGAGGTGGGCGTCGCCGTGGTCCTGCTGGCGGTGACGACGGTCCTGACCTCGACCGAGCCGGCCCGTACCGAGGAGGAGGCGTCCCGCGCGTCGGCGGCGGCGTCCACCCCGGTGACCGGCGGCCAGGCCACCATGGAGCTGCCCTTCGACACCGGCGGCGAGAAGGGCAGCGGAACGGTGCGGCTGGAGATCACCCCGGCCCGTACCGGCGCCAACGAGCTGCACCTGTGGGTCAACGACGCCGACGGGAAGCCGCTGGACGTCCCCGAGGTGAAGGTCTCCTTCACGCTGAAGTCCCAGAACCTCGGCCCGCTGCCGGCCGTTCCCACCAGGCTGGCCAAGGGGCACTGGACGGCGTCCGCCGTCCAGATCCCGGTGCCGGGCACCTGGAAGGTCGCCGTGACCGTCCGTACCTCGGACATCGATCAGACGACCGTCGACAAGACCACGAAGATCGGCTGAGCAGGATCGTGAGCACGGAGAGCAGCGGCAGCAGGACACGGAACCGTACGACCCCGGCGCAGGGAGGCCGTACGGCCTCCGCGAAGGGGAACCGTACGGCCGACGCGGGCGGGGTCACTCCCACCGACGGGGGCACGCCCACCGACACGGGCGTCTCCCGGCGGCGGCTGATCGGCGGCGTCGGCGCGGCCGGCGCGGCCGGACTCGTGCTGGGTGCGGCGGGCGGTGCGGCCGGTTACGCCGCGACCCGCCCCGACGAGCCCACCGCGCTGACCGCGGTCGGCGCGACGCGGGCGATGTTTCACGGGAAACATCAACCGGGGATCACCACTCCGCTTCAGGCCCGCGGCCATCTCGTCGCCTTCGACCTGGTGCCCGGCGCCGGCCGCAAGGAGGCCATCGTCCTGATGCGCCGCTGGTCGGAGCTGGCCGGGCGGCTGATGGCCGGGGAGTCCGCCGGGACCGGCGCGGCGGACGGCCCGGACCACGACACCGGGATCGCGCTGGACGCCGGGCCGTCTTCGCTGACCCTCACCTTCGGCTTCGGCCGGACCTTCTTCGGACGTACCGGGCTGGCCGACCGCCGTCCGCAGGGGCTCGACCCGCTGCCGCCCTTCTCCTCCGACCACCTCGACGCCAAGCGCTCCGAGGGCGACCTCTGGGTCCAGATCGGCTCGGACGACGCGCTCGTGGCCTTCCACGCGCTGCGGGCCGTGCAGCGTGCGGCCGCTCCGGCGGCCCGGGTCCGCTGGCAGATGAACGGCTTCAACCGGTCCCCCGGTGCCACGGCCGCGCCGATGACCGCGCGCAATCTGATGGGGCAGGTCGACGGCACCAACAACCCGAAGCCCACCGAGAGCGACTTCGACCGCCGCGTCTTCGTCCCCGCCGGGACCGGCACCGCGTACGAGTGGCTCGCGGGCGGCTCGTACGCGGTGGTGCGCCGGATCAGGATGCTGCTGGACGACTGGGAGAAGCTCCCGGTGGCCCGGCAGGAGCAGGTCATAGGGCGCCGGAAGAAGGACGGCGCCCCGCTGAGCGGTGGCACCGAGACCACACCGATGGACCTCGACCGGGCGGGCCCGGACGGCAAGCTCCTGATCCCGGACAACGCCCATGCCCGGATCTCCTCCCCCGGGAAGAACAGCGGCGCGGCCATGCTGCGGCGCCCCTTCTCGTACCACGACGGCATCGCGGCGGACGGCACCCCCGACGCCGGCCTGCTGTTCATCTGCTGGCAGGCGGACCCCCTGCGCGGCTTCGTTCCGGTGCAGCGGAAGCTGGACCGGGGCGATGCCCTGTCGCCGTTCATCCGGCACGAGGCGAGCGGGCTGTTCGCGGTGCCGGGCGGCGCGGCGGAGGGCGAGTACGTGGGGCAGCGGCTGCTCGAATCCTGAGCCCCGGGGAGCGGAAGGCCCATTAGGGTGACGGACATGTCCGCCACGCGCTACGCCTATCTCGGCCCCGAAGGCACCTTCACCGAGGTCGCCCTCCGTACGCTCCCGGAAGCCGCCACCCGCGAGCTCGTCCCGATGGTCTCCGTACCGGCCGCCCTCGACGCCGTACGGAGCGGGGCCGCCGCGGCGGCCCTGGTGCCGATCGAGAACTCGGTCGAGGGCGGCATCAACGCGACGCTCGACGAACTGACCAGCGGCGAACCGCTGATGATCTACCGCGAGGTGCTGCTCTCCATCAGCTTCGCGCTCCTGGTGCGGCCGGGCACCGAGCTGTCCGACATCAAGTCGGTCACCGCCCACCCGGCCGCACAGCCCCAGGTGCGCAACTGGATGGCCGCCCATCTCCCGGACGCCGTGTGGGAGTCGGCGGCCTCCAACGCGGACGGGGCCCGGCTGGTCCAGGAGGGCCGGTACGACGCCGCCTTCGCGGGCGAGTTCGCGGCGGCGACCTACGGCCTCGTCCCGCTGGTGACCGAGATCCACGACGCGGAGAACGCGCAGACCCGTTTCATCCTGGTGGGCCGTCCCGCCCGCCCGGCGGCCCCGACCGGTGCGGACAAGACCTCGGTGGTCATCTGGATGGGCGAGGACCGCCCCGGTGCCCTGCTCGAACTGCTCCAGGAGTTCGCGGTGCGCGGGGTGAACCTGATGCTGATCCAGTCACGCCCGACGGGAGCGGGCATCGGGAACTACTGCTTCGCGGTGGACGCCGAGGGCCACATCGCGGACCGCCGGGTCGGCGAGGCGCTGATGGGGCTGAAGCGGATCTGCCCGAAGGTACGGTTCCTGGGTTCGTATCCGCGGGCCGGGGTCGAGCCGGAGGACGTGGGCCCGCTGCGGCCCGGAACGTCGGACACGGAGTTCACCGAGGCCTCCGACTGGCTGGCCAGGAACCTGGACGGCCGGGGCTGACGGCATCGCACTATCCGAAGATTCCCGGCCCCAGAGTTATCCACCGAGTTATCCACAGGGGCGGCCGGGAACCTGGGGACAAGTCGACAGCCGGATACGACATGGTCGACAAATCACCCCTGGCGGGCACAGGTGCGTCCACAGACCGCCAGGGCACCCCAGGTGCCACACATCGGCCAATTCCGTTGATCAACTCGCGAAGACGGCCAATTCTCACCCGAACGAGCGCCCGAAGCGGGTTTGAAGCGGATTCGAGACGAGCCCGCAGCAGGAACCCGCACCCCTCCCCACCGCTCCCGGAATACCGCCCTCCGGAATCCACAGAACTTCCTCACAGCCTGTGGATAACTTCCGGGGATCTCGGAACCTGTGGACAAGCGAGGGCCAACTACCGCCCCGAGCAAGGGCGATGCGTCAAGAGAGTGAAGCCATCTGCCCCATTCGGGCGAATAGATGCTTCTTATTGACAGCCGGAATCCTCTCCGGCCACACAATCCCCCAGCATCACTAATTCCGGCAATCTGGGCAAAGTGACACGCTCGCCCATATCGGTTCGAGCGGGGGAAGGGCCACCGGTAGCCTGGAGGGGTGATTGACCTTCGCCTGCTCCGTGAGGACCCCGACCGTGTTCGCGCCTCCCAGCGCGCCCGTGGAGAGGACGTCGGCCTCGTCGACGCCCTGCTCTCCGCCGACGAGCTGCGCAGGTCGTCCGGTGTCCGCTTCGACGAACTCCGCTCCGAGCAGAAAGCGCTCGGCAAACTCATCCCCAAGGCCTCGCCCGAGGAGCGCGCCGAGCTGCTCAAGCGGGCCGAGCAGCTGAAGGCCGACGTCAAGGCCGCCGACGCGGCACAGGACGAGGCGGACGCCGAGGCCAAGAGCCTGATGCTGCAGATCGGCAACATCGTCCACGAGGACGTGCCGGTCGGCGGCGAGGAGGACTTCGTCGTCCTGGAGACGCACGGCACGATCCGTGACTTCGGGGCCGAGGGCTTCGAGCCCAGGGACCACCTGGAGCTCGGCGAGAAGCTCGGCGCCATCGACATGGAGCGGGGCGCCAAGGTCTCCGGCTCGCGCTTCTACTACCTGACGGGCGTCGGCGCGCTCCTGGAGCTGGCCCTGGTCAACGCGGCGATCGCGCAGGCCACCGAGGCCGGCTTCGTCCCGATGCTGACCCCCGCGCTGGTCCGCCCGCGCGCCATGGAGGGCACCGGCTTCCTCGGCCAGGCCGCGGAGAACGTGTACCACCTGGAGAAGGACGACTACTACCTGGTCGGCACCTCCGAGGTCCCGCTCGCCGCGTACCACATGGACGAGATCATCGACGCCGAGCAGCTCCCGCTGCGCTACGCCGGCTTCTCGCCCTGCTTCCGCCGCGAGGCCGGCACGTACGGCAAGGACACCCGCGGCATCTTCCGGGTGCACCAGTTCGACAAGGTCGAGATGTTCTCGTACGTCGACCCGGCCGACGCCGAGGCGGAGCACCGCAGGCTCCTGGACTGGGAGAAGCAGTGGCTGACCGGTCTTGAGCTGCCCTTCCAGGTGATCGACGTGGCCACCGGCGACCTGGGTGCCTCGGCCTCCCGGAAGTTCGACTGCGAGGCGTGGATCCCGACGCAGGGCAAGTACCGCGAGCTGACCTCCGCCTCGAACTGCAACAGCTTCCAGGCCCGCCGCCTCTCCGTCCGGATGCGCGACAACCGCGACGGCAAGAAGGTCCTCCAGCCGCTGGCGACGCTGAACGGCACGCTCTGCGCCGTGCCGCGCACCATCGTGGCGATCCTGGAGAACCACCAGCTGGCCGACGGTTCGGTCCGGGTGCCCGAGGTGCTCCGGCCCTACCTGGGCGGACGCGAGGTCCTGGAACCGGTCGCCAAGTGACCTTCCCGTACAAACTCGTCGCGACCGACCTCGACGGCACGCTGCTGCGCAACGACGAGACGGTCTCCGAGCGCACCCGTGAGGCACTGGTCGCGGCCGCCGCGGCCGGTGCCGCGCACATCGTGGTCACCGGCCGGTCGGTCCCCTGGACCCGCCACATCCTGGACGACCTGGGCTACGAGGGGCTCGCGGTCTGCGGCCAGGGCGCACAGGTGTACCACGCGGGCGAGCGCAGGCTGCTGACCTCGCTGACGCTGGACCGGCAGCTCGCCGGCCTGGCGCTGTCCAAGGTCGAGGCCGAGGTCGGCCCGCTGGCCATGGCGGCGAGCCGCGACGGTCTCGACGGCGAGGTCCTGGTCGGCCCCGGCTACCGCGTACAGGAAGGGCCGCTTCCGGCCGTCGTCGTGGACGATCCGGCCGAGCTGTGGGCCGCGCCGCTGAACAAGGTCTACATCCAGCACCACGCGCTGGACGACGACGCCCTGGCGGCGGCGGCACGTGCGGCCGCCGGCAGTCTCGTGGACGTGGTCATGGCCGGTCCGGGGATAGTGGAGATCCTTCCGCTCGGGCTGAGCAAGGCGACCGGGCTCTCCCTGGCCGCGCGCCGGCTGGGCGTGAAGGGGGCGGACACCCTGGCCTTCGGTGACATGCCGAACGACATCCCGATGTTCGCCTGGGCGCGGCACGGCGTGGCGATGGCCAACGCGCACAAGGAGCTGAAGGGCGTGGCCCAGGAGGTCACCACCTCCAACCAGGAGGACGGCATCGCCGTGGTCCTGGAGCGGCTCCTCCAGTCCTCGTAGTCTCTTTTCCCCGTAGCGGGAACGGCCGGGAGCGGGGGCGGACAGCCCCCGCTCCCGGCCTTCTCAGCGGGTCATCGCTGTCTGCGGACGCGGCGCCGCAGATCCTTCAGGTTGTGGGCGAGTTCGTCCGTCCTGGCGTCGATCCGGACGACGTTCTCCGAGACGTGCCCCAGCCGCACGCTCATCGCACCGACGACCTGATGTGTGGCATCCAGCCTCCGGTCGAGGCTGTCGAGGCGGTACGACATCCGGCCGAGGACCGGCCCCAGCTCCTGGAGCGCGGCCCCGACCCCGGCCAGACAGCTCTCCACCCGGGTAACGCGGTGTTCGAGAGCGGCATAGCCCGCCCGCAGGTCCCGCTCGGCGTCGAGCAGATACGTACGGACGCATCGGGCGATGTCGCTGTCGCGAAGGAGCATCGCGATGTTGAGGACGGTCCTGCGGGTGTAGAGAGTGAGTTGCGTGGCAGCCTGTGGATAACTTTCCACCCCCTGCCCGCTCCATAGGGACAACATGTCCCTATGGAATTTCCGCAGCTCATCGCCACGCATCAGGATGAGGCCGTTCTCCACCACCTCGTCCCGATGCCGCTGCGTGACCTTCTTGACGGCCTCTGTGGATACTTCGAAGTAACGCGCCACATCCTCTGTGCGAACGTGAATTCCGTCCGGGAGCATGACAAGGCTCTTCACCTTGTCGAGGACATCGACTCGCCCCATCTGTTCGACACGCAGCGCGCGTGATTCCAGCAGAGCGACTTCCGTGGGCATGGGCATGACTTTCTGTCGTGAAGCGGGTGACGGACAGCCCTGTCCCGGGCTCGAAGGGTGGAGGACGCTCACGGTTGCCACTCACTCGATGACCGGCCCGACGGCTACTGCCCCGCCGGCACCGGCATTCCCCTGATTCACGAAAGCCACGACGCCACGGATTCCAGTTGCCTCCACGCATCTCGACCAACGAACCGATAACCGCACAGTTACGCGGAAACCGGCCGGAAACGCGTCGGCCCCCGCCCCGGAGGGCGAGGGCCGACGGATGCCGGGGCGTACGGGGCCGAGGCCCCGCTCACTCCTCTCCGGCCAGTTTCAGCGTGCGCAGCTTCTGGCCCGCGTACCAGGTCGCCACGACCGTGACCGCCACCAGCAGGACCGTCGCGGTGGTCAGTCCGACGTCGGCGGTGATCAGGCCCTTCCCGCCGACCTTCTCGGCCACGGCCAGGGACCACTGCTGGACGCTGAGCGTGCGCGCCCCGGGGACCAGCGAGCCGAACAGGGCCTCCCACACCAGCGCGTAGACGAGCCCGAGGACGACCGCGTGCCGGCTGACCGTGCCCAGCAGCAGGAACAGCGCGCTGTACGCGATCGAGGCGACCAGTGCCGCGATGGTGTACGCCACCGCGATCTGCTGGCCGTTGCCGTTGAGGATCAGGCCCGCGGCCAGCGTCGGCAGCGCCGAGAAGACCATGGTCACGGCGATGGCGACAATCAGCTTGGTGAAGATGATCGTCGGCCGCTTCACCGGCTTGGACAGCAGATAGACGATCGAGCCGTCGTCGATCTCGGGACCGATGGCCCCGGTCCCGGCGATCACACCGATCAACGGCACCATCGTGGCGAGGGCGAAGCCGCCCAGCACGTCCGAGGCCACCTGGTCGTCGGAGCCGGCGAACATCCGTACCGCGACGGAAATCATCACCAGCAGCACCGGCAGGACGAACAGGATGGCGGCCCGGCGTCGGCCGAGCAGGGCCCGGTAGGTGAGCCGGGCGACTGTGGGTTCGTACATGACGCTTCACAGCTCCTTTCAGGCCACTACTCAGGCCGATACGAGATAGGAAAAGACCGATTCGAGGGACTCGTCGGACGGCGAAACGGTCAGAAGGCGAATTCCGTGTTCACGTGCGACCTTCGGCAACAGCTCGGTGAAGCGTCCGAAATCGACCGCCTGAATGCGCAGGGCCTGTTCCCCGAGGTCCACCTCGATCCCGGCCGTCGACGGGTCCGCGATCAGGGCGGCGGCGAGGGCGCGGTCGTCGCTGGAGCGTACGAGATAGCGGTGCGGGCGGTCCGTCATCAGCCGGCGGATCTTCCGGAAGTCGCCGGAGGCCGCGTGCCGTCCGGCCACGATCACCTCGATGTGCGAGGCGAGCTGCTCGACCTCTTCGAGGATGTGCGAGGAGAAGAGCACCGTGCGCCCCTCCGCCCCCATCCGTCGCAGCAGCTCCATCAGCTGCATCCGCTGCCGCGGGTCCATTCCGTTGAACGGCTCGTCGAGCAGCAGCACCGAGGGCTCGTGGACCAGCGCGGACGCCATCTTGACCCGCTGGCGCATGCCCTTGCTGTACGTCGAGATCCTGCGGTCCTGCGCGTACTCCATCTCGACCGTGGCGAGCGCCCGTCGCGCCTCCTCGTCGCCGAGCCCCTGGAGCTCGGCGTTGGCGACGACGAACTCGCGGCCGGTCAGGAAGTCGTACATCGCCTCCCGCTCCGGCACGATGCCGATCTCCCGGTACACGGCCTCGTTGCGCCAGATCGGCCGGCCGTCCAGGGTGACCGTGCCGGTCGACGGGGCGAGGAATCCGGCCATCATGTTGATCAGCGTGGACTTTCCCGCGCCGTTGGGTCCGAGCAGTCCGGTGACACCCGGCCCCACCGTCATGCTCACGTCGTTGACGGCGACCACATTGCCGAACCAGCGCGAGGTGTGGTCGATCTCGATGGTGGTCACAGCCCGACCCTCCGGTAGCGGCGCATCAGTACGGCGTAGCTGCCGGCGACGAGCGCGAGGAACACGATCAGATAGACCAGCCCGGCCCCGGCCCCCGGGCCTTCCCCTCCGGGGAAGGCCGAGTCGGCGCCGAGGAAGGCAGTCTGCAGGCCGCCGATCAGGGTGATCGGGGAGAACAGCCCCAGCCACTCGACGGCTCCCTCGGAGCCCGTGGTCCAGGCGATGGCCTGGACGGTGGAGACCGCGCCGTAGGTGATGGTCAGCACCGCGATCACGGCGGCGACGCCGAAGCCGCGGCGCGGGGTCAGCGCGGCCATCACCAGGCCGAGCGCGGCGAACAGCACGGAGAGCAGCGCGACCGAGACCATGCCTTGTCCGAACCCCTTGGTCTGCTCGGCGAAGTCGAACTTCGCGAGGAGCGCGCCCAGATAGAGGATGACGAGCGGCACGCCGGTGAGGATGAGGAGGGCGGAGGCCATGGCCGCAAGCTTGGCCACGACGTAGTCCACCCGTTCGATCGGCCGCGAGAAGTACAGCGGCACGCTCTTGAAGCGCAGGTCCCGGGAGACCGACTGCGGCGCCTGGGACGCGAGGAAGAGGCCGATCACGGCTTGGAGGAAGATCGCGAAGGCGGTGTACTTCAGCGGCAGCGCCTTCATGCCCGGGGTGGCGACCGCGACCGCGACGATGATCGCCGCGACCAGGCACATCACACCGAAGAGCAGCATCGGCAGCACCTTGGACTTGGCGGAACGGCCCAGTCCGAAGGCTCCGCGCAGGGACTGCGTGTAGAGCGAGCGCCGCGCGTAGCCCCGGCCCAGCCGGGGGCCGTCGTACGAGCGGTAGCCGATGTTGTGGATGCGGGAGGTCTCGCTCCCGGCCGTGGTTCCGGTCCCGTTGCTCATCACGACCGCTCCCCTTCTGCTGTACGGGCGGCCGACGCGGAGGCGCCGGGTGCCGGGGCGGTGGCGGCGTGGGCCTCCTCGGCGCGGAAGACCTCGGCGATGTGGTGGCGGCGCTGCTCCATCCGTACGAGGCCGAGGCCGAGCCCGGCGACGCTGTCGCGCACGGTGTCGTACGTCTCCTCGCCGACGGCCTCGATCAGCAGGATGTGGCCCGCGCCGGGCAGTCCCTGGGTGTCGAGCCCGTCGTGGCCGAGCAGCTTGACCCCGGCCTCGGTGAGGACACGGCGGAGCGCGTCGGTGCCGTCGGGGTGGGTGTCGCTGTCGGTGACCTCGACCGCGAGGGTGGCGGTGGTCTGGGTGAAGTCGCTGGTGGAGCTGGAGCGCAGCAGGGTGCCGCCGTCGATGACGACGACGTGGTCGCAGGTGCGTTCCAGCTCGCCCAGGAGGTGCGAGGTGACCAGGACCGAGATGCCGAAGTCGGTGTGGACACGGCGGATCAGGGCGAGCATCTCGTCGCGGCCGACCGGGTCCAGGCCGTTGGTCGGTTCGTCGAGCAGGACCAGACGGGGGTCGTGGACGAGCGCCTGCGCCAGCTTGACGCGCTGCTTCATGCCGGTCGAGTAGCCGCCGATGGGCCGGTAGCGCTCCTCGTAGAGGCCCACGTGCCGCAGGGTGTCCGCGGTGCGCTCGCGCGCGGCGGTCGGGGGCAGCCCGGACATCCGCGCCATGTGGACGACGAGCTCGGTGGCCGAGACGTCGGGCGGGAGGCAGTCGTGCTCGGGCATGTAGCCGACCCGTTCCCGAATGGCGGCGCCCTCGGTGGCGACGTCGAGGCCGAGCACGGAGGCCCGGCCCTCGGTGGCGGGGGACAGCCCCAGCAGGATCTTGATCAATGTGGACTTGCCGGCCCCGTTGGAACCCACCAGCCCCGTCACGCCGGGGCCGATGTCCAGGGAGAGCCGGTCAAGCGCGGTCACCCGGGGGAACCGCATAGTCAGGCGCTCAGTCGCGATCACAGTCACATATCGAACGTAGTGGCGCGGGTCACTGCGGTCATCAGCCCTGGCGGCTGGATCGGCGTCCGACTCCAGGTGTACGAACCCGTAGGGGAGCCGTCACGGCGGAGGACATCCCGGCACCGGGGCGGGCCCGGCCGGGTTTTCCACAGGCGCCCGCACACCCCTTGACGTAGCCGCCGGACATTGTCACATTCATCAGTGTCACGTTACGGGCACGTACCGCACACGGCAGGGAACGGACGGTGGCATGCATTCGGTGGTGAAGGACGCACAGGCCCCGGAGTTGCGGGGGTTCAGAGAGGTGCAGAGCCTCGCGTACGCCTGCGCGGAGGCGGTCGCGGCCCGGCTCGAACCGGGAGTGACCGAGCGCGAGGCGGCCCGGATGCAGCGCGACTGGCTGCGTGGGCGCGGGGTGCGGGACTGGTTCCACCTCCCGTTCGCCTGGTTCGGCGACCGTACGGCGTTCGCCGACTTCAAGGTGCCGCTGCAGTTCTTCCCGGGCAACCGGAAGCTGGAGCCGGGGATGCCGTTCATCCTCGACATGGCCCCCGTGTTCAAGGGCTACACGGCCGACATCGGCTACTCCGGCTGCCTCGGCCCCAACCCGCTCCACGACAAGCTCCTCGCCGACCTGGAGGCGCACCGCGCGCTGATACTGCGCGAGGTGCGCGAGCGGCGCTCGCTGCGCGAGATATACGAGGACGTGGACCGCCTGATGGTCCGGCAGGGATACGCCAACCGGCACCGCGCCTACCCCTTCGGGGTCATCGCGCACAAGGTCGACCGCGTCGCCGAACGGCGATGGTCCCCCCATGTGTTCGGCTTCGGCACCCAGTCCCTGAAGGGTCTGCTGGGCGACGCTCTGCACGGCCACCGGGACGGCTGGTCCCCGCTGTGGAGTCCCTACCGCTTCTCCGACCATCCGCCGCAGCCCGGGCTGTGGGCGGTCGAGCCCCATCTCGGATTCCGGGGCACGGGTGCCAAGTTCGAGGAGATCCTGGTGGTCACCGACTCCAAGGACCCCGAGCAGAGCGCCTTCTGGCTGGACGACGATCTGCCGCATGTGCGGCGCTGGGCCGAGGAAAGGGTGGCGGCATGAGCCTGCCGAGCCTGCCGGGTGCGCGTGAGCGCCGGGTGCGTACGGGTGGAATCGAGCTGTGTGTCGCGGAGTTGGGCGATGCCTCGCGGCCGACGATCGTCCTGGTCCACGGCTATCCGGACAGCAAGGAGGTCTGGGCCGAGGTGGCGGCGCAGCTGGCCGAGCAGTGGCACGTCGTGCTGTACGACGTGCGCGGGCACGGCCGGTCCAGCGCGCCGAAACCGCTGCGCGGCGGGTTCACCCTGGAGAAGCTGACGGACGACTTCCTGGCGGTCGCCGACGCGGTGAGCCCTGACCGGCCGGTGCACCTCGTGGGGCACGACTGGGGGTCGGTCCAGTCCTGGGAGTTCGCCACGGTCAAGCGGACCGAGGGCCGGATCGCTTCGTTCACCTCGATGTCCGGCCCTTCCCTGGACCACTTCGGGCACTGGATAAAGCAGCGGATGACCCGGCCGACCCCGCGCCGGGTGGGCCAACTGCTCGGCCAGGGCGCCAAGTCCTGGTACGTGTACATGCTGCACACGCCCGTCCTGCCGGAGCTGGCCTGGCGCGGGCCGCTCGGCAAGCGGTGGCCGCGCATCCTGGAGCGGCTGGAGAAGGTGCCCGCGGGCGACTACCCGACGGCCTCGCTGCCCAGCGACGCGGCGCACGGCGCCTGGCTCTACCGCGACAACGTCCGCGCCCGGCTGGGCCGGCCCCGCGACGACGCCTACGCGCATGTTCCGGTCCAGCTGATCACGCCGACCGGCGACGTCTTCCTCTCGGAGCACCTCTACGACCAGCTTGAGCTGTGGGCACCGCGGTTGGTGCGCCGGTCCCTCGAAGGAAAGCACTGGGTGCCGCGCACCAGGCCCGACCAACTCGCTTCTTGGATAGGCGAGTTCGTCGCCGCGAACGAGACGGACGGGGAGGTTGCCCCGGTCCGGGACACCGCTCCGACCGGGGCGTACGCGGACCGGTTCGGCGGCCGGCTGGTCCTCGTGACGGGGGCGGCCGGGGGCATCGGCCGAGCCATTTCCTTCGCGTTCGCCGAGGCGGGCGCCCGGGTGGTGGCCGTGGACCGGGACGCGGAGGGGGCGGCCCGGACCGCGGAGATGGCCCGGCTGATCGGCGCCCAGGACGCCTGGGGAGAAGTGGCCGACGTCAGCGACGAGCAGGCGATGGAGAAGCTCGCCGAGAAGGTGGCCGCCGAGTACGGCATCGTCGACGTCCTGGTCAACAACGCCGGGATCGGCCTGTCCGGCTCCTTCCTGGACACCACGAGCGAGGACTGGAAGAACGTTCTCGACGTCAACCTGTGGGGAGTCATCCACGGCTGCCGGATCTTCGGCAGGCAGATGGCCGAGCGCGGCCAGGGCGGCCACATCGTCAACACCGCTTCCGCCGCCGCCTACCAGCCGTCCAGGGCGCTGCCCGCGTACAGCACGTCCAAGGCGGCGGTGCTGATGCTCAGCGAATGCCTGCGGGCCGAATTCGCCGAGCGGTCGATCGGGGTCAGCGCCATCTGCCCCGGCATCGTCAACACGAACATCACGGCGACGACGCACTTCGCCGGGGCCGACGCCGCCGAGGAGACCAGGCTGCGGAAGCGGACCAGCAGACTGTACGGGCTCCGCAACTACCCGCCGGAGCGGGTCGCGGACGCGGTGCTCAAGGCGGTGGTGCGCAACCAGGCCGTCGTGCCGGTGACCCCGGAGGCCCGTGGCGCCCGGATCCTCTCCCGGTTCGGCCCCGGTGTGCTGCGCGGGATCGCCCGGCTGAAGCCGCCGCTGTGAGCGGCACCGCGCGACCGGCCCCGGCGGCGGACCGGCCGACCGCCGCCGAGTACCGGATCGAGGACCTGGCACACGCCAGCGGGGCCACGGTCCGGACCATCCGCGCCTACCAGGACCGCGGCCTGCTGCCGACGCCGGAGCGGCGCGGCCGGGCCAATGTGTACCGGGAGACCCATCTCGCCCGGCTCCGGCAGATCGCCGACCTGCTGGACCGGGGCTACACCCTGGCCAGCATCAAGGAGCTCCTGGACGCCTGGGACACCGGCCGCGGCCTCGGCGGGGTGCTCGGGCTCGTCGCCGAGGTGCACGGCCCCTGGACGGACGAACAGGCCGACCGGATCACCCTGGCCGAACTGATCGACGCGTTCGGTGGCGTTCCGGACGACGAGGCGGTGGCCGAGGCCGTGGAGCTGGGGGTGCTCGAACCGGTCCCGGGGAAGAACGACGAGTTCCTGGTGCCGAGCCCCCAGGAGCTGGCCGTGGCCGTGGAGTTGCACGCCGCGGGAGTCCCGCTCATCGCTATCTCCGGCCATCTCAGGGAACTTCGCGGACAGGTCGAGCAGATCGCCTCCCGATTCCTGGAGTTCACCACCGAGCACGTCTTCGCCCGCTATCTCGGCCATCGCCCGCCGACCGACTCGGACGCGACCGAGGCGGCCGCCATGGTGCGCCGGCTGCGGCCGCTCGCCCAGCAGACGGTCGACGCGGAACTGGCCCGCGCCATGCGCACGTTCGCAACCCGCCATCTGCACCACCACCTCGGTGCCGACACTCCGCTCGGCGGGGACGTCCCGCCGATCGCCGCGCTTCCGGTGGAGCTGCCGCCGCAGACGATCCGGGCCGTTCAGCGGCTGGTTGGCGAGGAGAACGTTGCGGCCTTCGTCGCGGCAGCCGCCGAACGGGAGGTACAGACAAGGACCTTGAACTCACTTGTTCCACCAGCCCCAGAAATGGACAAAGTTGAGCAAAACACTTAAATAGCACGGCAGTTGTCCACAGAATCACCAATTCACCTGTGGATAAGGAGTTCTGACTGTGGATCAAACCTATGGACGCACAGTTTCTCCGAAACGCCTCGGAACGCCTCGGGACGTCGCTGAGAAGTGCGTCGCGGTGCGGGCGAAACCCGGGTGCGTCGGAGGGAGCGCCGCGGGCACTCTGGCGGCATGGACGAAAGACGCACCGTCAAGGTGTCCAAATACCTCTCGAAACACCTACGCCATCAGCCGGAGCGCATCGGCGTCACCCTCGACGCCCAGGGCTGGGTGCCGATCGACACGCTGCTGCGCGCCCTGGCCCGGCACAACGTCCCTCTCACCCGGGCCGAGCTGGACCATGTCGTCGCCACCAACGACAAGCGGCGGTTCGCCGTGGAAGGTGACCGGATCCGGGCCAGCCAGGGCCATACCGTCCCGGTGGACCTCGGACTGCCGCCCGCCGAACCGCCCGCGTACCTGTACCACGGCACGGTGGGCCGGGTGCTGGACCAGATCCGGAGCGAGGGGCTGCGCCCCATGAACCGCACACACGTCCACCTCTCGCCCGACCGGGAGACGGCGACCAGGGTGGGCGCCCGGCGCGGCCGTCCCGTCGTGCTGTCGGTGGACGCGGGCGCGATGCACCGCGACGGCCACACCTTCCACGTCAGCGCCAACGGCGTCTGGCTGACCGACGCCGTGCCGCCGCAGTACCTCAGGCTGCGCGGCTGACCGGGGCACGGGCGCTCTGCGCGAAGCCGGGGTGATCGGCCCCGGCCGGACCGGTCGCGGTACGCCCCGGTGATCCTCTGTGCCCACTCGGGGAGCGGCGCCCCACCCGGTTCACCGACCACGTCACGGTGACCGCCCCGGCACGGCGCCCATGTCGCGCCCGTCCGTCAGCTTTCTCCGTAGGGCCGGGAGAGCCCACGTATCGTCGGGGACATGCGTCTGAGCACCGTGATCCTCCCCATCCATCGGTGGGCGGAAGGACAGAAGATCTGGCAGCGGGCCGAGGAACTCGGGTTCCATGCCGCGTACACGTACGACCACCTCGCCTGGCGGTCCTTCCGGGACGGACTCTGGTTCGGTGCCGTCCCGGCCCTCACCGCCGCCGCCACGGCGACGGAGCGCATCCGCCTGGGCACCCTCGTCACCTCAGTGAAGCCTTGTTCACCTATCGCAGCCTGACCTGTGATTTCAGCGTTATCCGCTCGTTCCGCCACGGCCCGGACGTCGGCAGCACCCTGGTCGACGAAGAACTGGGCTGAAGCCATGACGAAGTCCGGTCAGCTCACGCTCATGCCACGGTCCGGCCACTGACCGCGCTCCTCACGCATAGCGTTGATCTTTCGGGACGCCTTAAGGAACGAGTAGTCCGTCCGGTCGTCGTCGACCGACGACGTGCGGGATTCCTTGTCCATGGTCAGGTGTCGCGAAAAGCTGTCCGGATCATCCCCGAACTCGTAGCGGACCAGCTCCGCGTCCTCGGAGATCTTCCGGAAGTAGACGAGTGCGGCCACTACCACTCACCCTCAAAGTCTTCCCGCTTGTTCAGCGGTACGGAATCCTGCCAATTGTACGTTTCGTTGGCGACCCTATGCGCTTCCTGATAGGTCACTCCGGGGTTCTCGCGGAGGTAGGTGAGCTCAGCCAGCTCGTGCTCCAGCAGGAGTCTGTCCTCAGGCAGGGAGTTCCCGGCTCTCAAGCGAATCCACGCGTCTGCGATCTCCGCATCAGCGTCGAACTTGCGCACGACGACCTTCCCTGTTTCGTAGTCTTCGATGGGGTGTTCCGTGTCGAAGACATGCTTCTTGATCGCCGCGATCTCCTCCGATGAGAATCCCGTCGCTCCATTGTCGCGAGCCAGTACCTGCGCGTGATTGCTGATGGCGTCGATGTCCCGCATGAAGTCCGCGTACGCGTCCTCGGCCCAACGTGTCTGGGCGGGATCGTCCAGGATGTCCCTCGGGCGTCTGCGGGCACCTGTCAGCCACTCGTCGGAGTGCCGGATCCCGGATCGTGCCGCCCTGTTCGAGCCGAAGCACCTCGGACTCATCAGAATCCGGCCACAACGAGGCGTCGGCCGTCCGCTGAACGGACGTAGGCTCGTCGGCATGAGCCTGCGCCTGAGCACCGTGATCCTTCCCGTCGACCGATGGCACGCGGCCAGCCGCGCCAAGTGGCAGCGAGCGGAGGAACTCGGCTTCCACGCGGCGTACACCTATGACCACCTGTCCTGGCGGTCCTTCCGGGACGGCCCGTGGTTCGGCGCAGTGCCCACTCTCACCGCCGCCGCCACGGCCACCACGCGGCTCCGCCTGGGCACCCTCGTCACCTCCCCCAACTTCCGGCACCCCGTCACACTCGCCAAGGACCTCATCACGCTGGACGACGTCAGCGACGGCCGTATCACCCTGGGCATCGGCGCCGGGGGCAACGGATTCGACGCCACGACGCTGCGCCGGAGCGGCGAGGAGCCGTGGACCCCGCGCGAGCGGGCGGACCACTTCGACGAGTTCGTACCGCTGCTCGACCGGCTGCTGCGCGAGCCCTCGGTGACGTACGAGGGGACGTTCTACGCGGCGAACGAGGCCCGCAACGTGCCCGGCTGCGTCCAGCGGCCCCGGCTGCCGTTCGCGGTGGCCGCCACCGGCCCGCGCGGCATGAAGCTCGCCGCCCGGTACGGGCAGGCATGGGTCACCACCGGCGACCCGAAGCTGTACGAGACGGGTACCCCCGAGCAGTCCGTGGCGGCCATCCGCAAGCAGATCGCCAAGCTGGACGCGGCCTGCGAGGCCGTCGGCCGGGACGCCTCCGAGCTCGACCGGATCCTGCTCACCGGATTCACCCCGGACCGTCCCCTCCAGTCCTTCGACGCGTTCGTGGACTTCGCGGGCACCCACTTCGAACTGGGCTTCACAGAGATCGTCGTCCACGCCCCGATCCCCGATTCCGACTTCGCGGCGGACGAGAAGGTCTACGAACGCATCGCCACCGAAGGACTGGCCCAGCTCGGCCGCTGACCGGTCTCTCGCCGGCCCCGGCCACCGGAGTCCGGGGCGCGGCCGACACTGCTGGCATATGCCTCAGGCATGCCCACCTGGTCAGGGGCGTACATCCTCAGATGTGCGCCCCTGCGCACGCCCGTGCACGCTCGTACGGGAGAATGAACGGGTGACCTCAGCTTCCGATTCGCCCTCGCCCGCCGCTGTCCGGCTGATCGCCACCGACCTGGACGGAACCCTGCTCCGCGACGACAAGAGCGTCTCCGAGCGCACGGTCGCCGCGCTCGCCGCCGCCGAGGAGGAGGGCATCGAGGTCTTCTTCGTCACCGGGCGCCCGGCCCGCTGGATGACGGTCGTCAGCGACCATGTGCACGGTCACGGCCTGGCGATCTGCGCCAACGGCGCGGCGGTGGCGGATCTGCACGCGGGCGGCGAGCTGGTCAAGGTCCGTCCGCTGGAGCGCCCCGTCGCCCTGGACGTGGTCCGCGCGCTGCGGGCCGCCGCCCCCGGCGTCTCCTTCGCCGTGGAGCTGGCCTCCGGCATCCACTACGAGCCGGCGTACCCTCCCCTCCATCTGGACCCGAACGCCACGGTCGCCCCGGTCGAGAAGCTGCTGGACGAGGAGAGGCCCGGCGCCGGCATCCCGATGCTGAAGCTCCTCGCCCACCACACCGACCTGGACCCGGACGCGTTCCTCACCCTGGCCCTCGCGGCGGCCGGGGACCGGGCGGCCATCACCCGGTCCAGCCCGACGGCCCTGCTGGAGGTCAGCGCCACGGGGGTCTCCAAGGCCAGCACGCTGGAGCTGTGCTGCGCAGAGCGCGGCATCTCGCCCGCCGAGGTCGTCGCCTTCGGCGACATGCCCAACGACGTGGAGATGCTGCGCTGGGCGGGCACCTCGTACGCGATGGGCAACGCCCACCCGGCCGCGCTCGCCGCCGCCACCGGCCGCACCGCCACCAACGCCGAGGACGGCGTCGCCCTTGTCATCGAGCGGATCATCGCCGAGCGCCGGGCCCCGGGCCGGGTGCCCTGACGCCCGTCCCGGTCGCACCCCGGTCGCGCTCAGACCGGGACCTCCCACACCACCGTCGTCCCACCGCCGTCCTCCCCGATGCCGGGGCCGAACCAACTGGCCCCGCCCAGCGACTCCGCCCGGCGTGCCAGGTTCCGCAGCCCGCTGCGGCGGCCGCCCTCGGGAATGCCCACCCCGTCGTCGGCGACCGACAGCCGTACCGCCGCCCGCCCGTCCGGCAGCGTCGCCGTGGCATCGACCACCACGTCGATCACCGACGCGTCGGCGTGCCGGAAGGCGTTGGACAGCGCCTCCCGCAACGCCGCGATCAGGTTCTTGCCGGTCAGCTCACCGACCAGCGAGTCGACCGGGCCGAGGAAGCGGTGCGAGGGCTTGAAGCCCAGCGGGACCGCCGCCGTGTTGATCTCGCGCAGAACGCGGGTGCGCAGCCCCGACGGCGCCTCGGCGGGCTCCTGCTGGAGGGCGAAGATCGCGGTGCGGATCTCCTGGATGGTCACGTCCAGTTCGTCGACCGCCCGGCCGATCCCGTTCCGCTCCTCGGGCACGGACGAACGGCGCTGGGCGCTCTCCAGCATCATCCCGGTGGCGAACAGCCGCTGGATCACCAGGTCGTGCAGATCGCGGGCGATCCGGTCCCGGTCCTCGTAGACCGCCAGCCGCTCCCGGTCCCGCTGCGCCTCGGCCATCATCAGCGCGAGCGCGGCCTGCGAGGCGAACTGCGTGGCGAGGGTCCGCTCCGCCTCCGTGAACGGCCGGCCGCCCCGGGGTCTCGGCGTGGCGAGCGCGCCCAGCACCCGCCCTCCGCTCTTGAGGGGCAGCAGCATGCTCGGGCCGTACCGGGGTGCCAGTGAGGTGACCATCCGGGGGTCGGTGGCCGAGTCGTCCACGAAGACCGGCTCGCCCTCCAGCAGTCTCGCCGCGACCGGGCTCTCCGGCCCGATGACCACCCCGAGCGAGGAGGCGGGGTCGTCCGCGGAGACGGCGACGACTTCGAGACCGTCGTCCCCGGTCGGCAGCAGCACCACTCCTGCGGCGGCGTCGGCGAGGCGGCGGGCCTGTTCGGCGACGACGGAGAGCGCGCCGTCGGCGTCCCCGCCGGAGAGCAGGGCGGTCGTCACGGCCACCGAACCGTCGATCCAGCGCTCGCGCTGGCGCGCCGCCTCGTACAGCCGGGCGTTGCCGATGGCGATCCCGGCCTCCGTGGCGAGCACCCGCACCATGTGCAGGTCGTAGTCGTTGAACTCGCCGCCGCCCTCCTTCTCGGCCAGGTACAGATTGCCGAAGATCTCGCCCTGCACCCGGATCGGGACGCCGAGGAAGGTCCGCATCGGGGGATGGCCGGGCGGGAAGCCGGCGAACCTCGGATCGGCCGTCAGATCGGCGAGCCGCACCGGGACCGGATCGTGGATCAGCGCGCCCAGCAGCCCCCGGTACCCGTCCGGACGGCGCCCGATCCGGGCCACCGTCTCGTCCGGCACCCCGTACGTGACGAAGTCGGAGAGCCCCTCGCCCTCCGCGTCGACGACGCCGATCGCGGCGTAGCGGGAGTGGGCCAGCTCGGCGGCGGTCTCGCAGATCCGGTCGAGGGTGGAGTGCAGTTCCAGCCCCGCGCCGACGGACCGCATGGCCTCCAGCAACTGGGGGATGCGGGCGGTGATCTCGGCCGACAGTCCCTGGAGACTGCGAGTCGCCCGGGTGGCCGCTTCGAGTGAGTCGTTCGGGTCCTGCTCCTCCGGCATACCCCGAGCGTAGTTAGTACCTATTGACGAGGAAAGTCGGCTTTGCCAGGTCTCACGCCGGTACCCCGGCCGCCTCGTCCGGCATCCCCTCGGACTCCCGCTCGCGGTCCAGCATCCGGCGCAGCGGGCCTTCGACGGCGGCCAGCTCGGCGTACCGGCCGCGCTGCACGATCCGGCCCGCGTCCAGCACCAGCACCTCGTCCACGGCGTCCAGCCCCTTCAGCCGGTGGGTGATCAGTACGGTCGTACGCCCCTCGGTCGCCGCCAGCAGGTCAGCCGTCAGCGCGTCCGCCGTCGCCAGGTCGAGGTGCTCGGCCGGCTCGTCCAGGACCAGTACGGGGAAGTCGGCGAGGAGCGCCCTGGCCAGGGCGAGGCGGCGGTGCTGCCCTCCGGAGAGCCGGGCGCCGTGTTCGCCCACCAGGGTGTCGAGCCCGTCCGGCAGCGCGTCGGCCCAGTCGAGGAGCCGCGCCCGGTCGAGGGCGGCCCGCAGCTCCGCGTCCGTCGCGCCGGTACGGGCCAGCCGCAGGTTCTCCCGTACGGAGCTGTCGAAGACGTGGGCGTCCTGGGCGCACAGCCCTACGGATCGCCGCACCGTGTCCCCGTCCAGCGCACCGGCCTCGGCCCCGCCGATCCGGTACGTGCCGGCCCGGGCGTCCAGGAAGCGGACCAGGACCTGCGCGAGGGTGGTCTTCCCCGAGCCGGAGGGCCCGACGACGGCGATGCGCCGGCCGGCGGTCAGCGTCAGGTCGACGGCGTCGAGGGCGTCGCGGTCCGCCCCCGCGTACCGCGCCGACACCCCGCGCAGCTCCAGCGGGAAGGGCGAGGCGGGTGCCTCCGCCGGGTCGGCGGGCTCGCGCACCGGCAGCGGAGCGTCCAGCACCTCGAACACCCGCTCCGCGCTCCGCTCGACCCGGCGGCGGTACTGCACGGCGAGCGGCAGTCCGGCCACCGCTTCGAAGGCGGCCAGCGGGGTCAGCACCAGCACCGCGAGCTCCACCCCGGCGAGCCGGCCGTCCCGTACGGCGGGCAGCGCGACGAGCGCGGTGGCGACGACGGTGAGCCCGGTGATCAGCGTGGAGAGGCCGCCGCCGAGGGCGGTGGCGGTGGCGGCACGGGCCGCGATGCGGGTCAGCACGCCGTCGGCCTCCCGGGTCCGTTCCACCCGGGCGGGCAGGGCGCCCGCGACGGTCAGTTCGGCGGTCCCGCCGAGCAGGTCGGTGACCCGGGTGGCCAGTTCGGCGCGGGCCGGGGCGAGCCGGCGCTCCGCCTGCCGGGAGCAGGCGCCGCTGATCAGCGGTACGCCCACCCCGGCCAGCAGCAGCCCGGCGGCCAGCACGGCGCCCGCCGCCGGGAGCAGCCAGCCGACGAAGCTGGCCGTCGCCGTCCCGACGACCACGGCGGTCCCGGCCGGGAGCAGCCAGCGCAGCCAGTAGTCCTGGAGCGCGTCGACGTCCGCGACCAGCCGGGAGAGCAGGTCCCCGCGCCGGGTCCGGCGCAGCCCGGCGGGGGCGACGCGTTCCAGGCCCCGGTAGACGGCGACACGGAGTTCGGCGAGCATCGCGAGCACCGCGTCGTGCGAGACCAGGCGCTCGGCGTAGCGGAAGACGGCCCGGCCCAGGCCGAAGGCGCGGGTCGCCGTCACCGCGACCATGAGGTAGAGCACCGGGGGCTGTTCCGAGGCGCGCGCGATCAGCCAGCCGGAGACCGCCATGAGCCCGACGGCGGAGCCCACGGCGAGGCTCCCCAGCAGCAGTGCGAGCGTCAGTCGGCCGCGTCGTGCCCCCGCCGCCTCCCGGACCCGGCGCAGGACGTGCCCGGGGCGGGCCGGGGTGTCCAGCGGCGCTCCGGGATCCGGGGCGCCGGCAGCCGCGTTCTCCTCCGGACTCTGTGCGGTCCCGGCGGCCCGGGCGGTCCCGACGGCCCCGGTCCGCTCCGGAAGCGCCGTGGTGTCCGGGGCCAGGCGCACCACCCGGTCGGCCACCGCGAGCAGCGCCGGGCGGTGCACGACGAGCAGCACGGTCCGCCCCTCGGCCAGCCGCCGCACCGCCTCGACGATCCCCGCCTCCGTCTCGCCGTCCAGGCTCGCGGTGGGCTCGTCGAGCAGCAGCACCGGGCGGTCGGCGAGGAAGGCCCGGGCGAGCGCGAGCCGCTGCCGCTGTCCGGCGGAGAGTCCGGCCCCGTCCTCGCCGATCAGGGTCCGCGCCCCCTCGGGCAGCGCCGCGACGAAGTCCTGGGCCCCGGCGTCCCGCAGCGCGGCCGCCACCGCCCGGTCGTCGGCGTCCGGCCGGGCCAGCCGTACGTTCTCGGCGATGGTGCCCGCGAAGAGGTACGGGCGCTGCGGCACCCAGGCGATCCGTTCCCACCATCGCTCGGGCGCGAGCTCCGCCAGATCGACGCCGCCGACCCGTACCCGTCCCTCGTCCGGCCGGGTGAAGCCGAGGACCACGTCGAGCAGGGTGGACTTCCCGACGCCGCTGGGGCCGACCAGCGCCACGGTCTCCCCCTCGTCCACCACCAGCGAGGCCCGGTCCAGGGAGGGGGTGCCGCGGCCCTCGTGGCGTACGGTCACCTCCTCCAGCTCCAGCCGCAGCGAGCCGGGAACGTCCGCCGTACCGCTCGTGGGCGGCTCGGTCTCCAGCACCGCGAAGATCTCCTCCGCGGCGGAGAGCCCCTCGGCGGCGGCGTGGTACTGGGCGCCGACCTGGCGGATCGGCAGATAGGCCTCGGGGGCCAGGATCAGCACCACCAGCCCGGTGTAGAGGTCGAGTTCGCCGTGGACCAGCCGCATGCCGATGGTGACGGCCACCAGGGCCACCGAGAGCGTCGCCAGCAGTTCCAACGCGAAGGACGAGAGGAAGGCGATCCGCAGGGTCCTCAGGGTCGCCCGGCGGTACTGCGTGGTGATCGTGCGGATGGATTCGGCCTGTGCCTTGGCCCGGCCGAAGACCTTCAGGGTCGGCAGTCCGGCGACCACGTCGAGGAAGTGGCCGGAGAGCCGGGACAGCAGCCGCCACTGGCGGTCCATCCGCGACTGGGTGGCCCAGCCGATGAGGATCATGAAGAGCGGGATGAGCGGCAGCGTCACCACGATGATCGCGGCGGAGACCCAGTCCTCGGTGACGATCCGGGCGAGGACCGCCACCGGGACGACCACCGCGAGGCCGAGCTGCGGCAGATAGCGCGCGAAGTAGTCGTCGAGCGCGTCGACGCCCCGGGTCGCGAGCGCCACCAGGGAACCGGTGCGCTGACCGGTGAGCCAGCCGGGGCCGAGCGCGGCGGCCCGCTCCAGCAGCCGGCCGCGGAGCTCGGACTTGACCGCCGCGCTGGCCCGGTACGCGGCCAGTTCGGTCAGCCAGGAGACCAGCGCCCGGCCCAGCGCGACCCCGGCGAGCAGGATCAGCGGGGTCCGGAGCCCGGCGGCGGTGAGTCCGTCCTCGAACCCGCCGACCACGATCTCGGCGACGAGCATGGCCTGGGCGATGACCAGTGCCGCCCCGACCACACCCAGCGCCACCACGGCTGCCAGGAAGAGGCGGGTGGCGCGGGCGTGGTGGAGCAGCCGCGGGTCGATCGGTTTCACGTGAAACAGCCCCTAGCGAGCTCGGTCGGCGGACCGGGACCGGCGAGGTGCCCGGCCCGGTCCGCCGGATGGATCCCGGATGCGGTCAGTGCGCTTCGGCGATGTGCTGCGTACCGATGCGCTTGCGGAACACCCAGTACGTCCAGCCCTGGTACAGCAGGACGATCGGGGTCGCGATCCCCGCGCACCAGGTCATGATCTTCAGGGTGTACGGGGTGGACGAGGCGTTGGTGACCGTGAGGCTCCAGGCGTCGTTCAGCGAGGACGGCATGACGTTCGGGAAGAGCGTCAGGAAGAGCATCGCGACCACCGCCGCGACGGTCACCCCGGAGAAGGCGAACGACCAGCCCTCGCGCCCCGCCGCGATCAGCGCGATCGCGGCGACCAGCGCCACCACGGCAATGATCATCGCCAGCAGGCTCCAGCCGTCACCGTTGTCGACCTGGGTCCAGACCAGGAAGCCGAGCCCGAGCACCGCGGTGACGATCCCCAGCTTCAGCGCCAGCCGGCCCGCCCGCCGCCGGATGTCCCCCACCGTCTTGAGCCCCGCGAACACGGCGCCGTGGAAGGTGAAGAGCGCGAGCGTGACCAGTCCGCCGAGGATGGCGTACGGGTTGAGCAGGTCCCAGAAGTTACCGACGTACTCCATGTCGGCGTCGATCTTCACCCCGCGCACGATGTTCCCGAAGGCCACGCCCCAGAGCAGGGCCGGGATCAGCGAGGTCCAGAAGATGGCGTGCTCCCAGTTGGTCTGCCACCGCTCCCCGGACCGCTTGGCCCGGTACTCGAAGGCGACCCCGCGCACGATCAGGCAGACCAGGATGATCAGCAGCGGCAGGTAGAAGCCGGAGAACAGGGTGGCGTACCACTCGGGGAAGGCGGCGAAGGTCGCGCCGCCCGCAGTGAGCAGCCACACCTCGTTGCCGTCCCAGACGGGCCCGATGGTGTTGATCAGGACCCTCCGCTCCTTGCGGTCCCGGGCCAGCAGCTTGGTGAGGACACCGATCCCGAAGTCGAAACCCTCCAGGAAGAAGTAGCCGGTCCAGAGGACGGCGATGAGTACGAACCAGACGTCGTGGAGTTCCATCTCTCAGCTCCTCGGCCTCAGTAGGAGAAGGCCATCGGCCGGTCGGCGTCGTCGTGATCGCCGCCGATCCTGGTGGGCGGGTTGAGGTCGGCCTCCGTGAGCTCCGGCGGGCCTGCCTTGATGTACTTCACGAGCAGCTTGACCTCGACCACCGCGAGAATGGCGTAGAGCAGGGTGAAGCCGATCATCGAGGTGAGCACCTCGCCCTGCGAGACCCCGGGGGAGACCGCGTCGCGGGTCTGGAGCACGCCGAAGACGACCCAGGGCTGACGGCCCATCTCGGTGAAGATCCAGCCCCAGGAGTTGGCGATCAGCGGGAAGAGCATCGTCCAGAGCGCGAGGATCCAGTAGCACTTGGCGAACTTCGGGCTGAGCGCCTTGTTCCTGAAGAGGACCAGGTTGGGCACTTCGTCCTCACCGGTCCGCAGCGCCGGTGGCAGCATGAACTTCTTCCGGGTCAGCCACAGCCCAAGGATGCCGAGCGCGAAGGACGCCATCCCGAACCCGATCATCCAGCGGAAGCTCCAGAACGCGACCGGGATGTTGGGCCGGTAGTCGCCGGGGCCGAACTTCTCCTGCTGCTCCTTGTTGATGTCGTTGATGCCGGGGACGTACGAGGTGAAGGTGTTGTCGGCGAGGAAGGACAGTATCCCGGGGATCGAGATCTCCACGGTGTTGTGCCCCTTGGCCACGTCACCGACGGCGAAGAGCGAGAACGGCGCCCCCTCCTCGCCCTCCCAGAGAGCCTCGGCCGCGGCCATCTTCATCGGCTGCTGCTTGAACATCACCTTGCCGAGCTGGTCGCCGCTGACGGCGGTGAGCAGTCCGGCGACGACGACGGTGACCAGGCCGAGCCGCAGCGAGGTCCGCATCACCGGGATGTGCTTCTTGCGCGCCAGGTGGAAGGCGGCGATGCCGACCATGAACGCGCCGCCGACCAGGAAGGCCGCGGTGATGGTGTGGAAGAACTGGGTGAGCGCGGTGTTCTGGGTGAGCACGTGCCAGAAGTCGGTCAGCTCGGCCCGGCCGCGTTCCTCGTTGATCCGGTAGCCGACCGGGTGCTGCATCCAGGAGTTCGCCGCCAGGATGAAGTAGGCGGACAGGATGGTGCCGATGGAGACCATCCACATGCAGGCGAGGTGGATCTTCTTCGGCAGCTTGTCCCAGCCGAAGATCCACAGCCCGATGAAGGTGGACTCGAAGAAGAAGGCGATCAACGCCTCGAACGCGAGCGGGGCACCGAAGATGTCACCGACGAACCGCGAGTAGTCGGACCAGTTCATACCGAACTGGAACTCCTGCACGATGCCGGTGACCACGCCCATGGCGATGTTGATCAGGAAGAGCTTGCCCCAGAACTTCGTCGCTCTCAGGTACTTCTCGTTGTTCGTCCGGACCCATGCGGTCTGCAGGCCGGCGGTGAGCGCGGCCAGCGAGATCGTCAGGGGGACGAAAAGGAAGTGGTAGACGGTAGTGATACCGAACTGCCATCGCGCCAGTGTCTCCGGCGCCAGAGCCAGCTCCACGTCGTCTTCTCCTTACGTCGCCGTGACCACCCCGGCAGTTTGCCCTTTAAATTCGACTGATCACGGGAAGAACAGGACACGCTTGTGAACGCGTTCACATTCACAAGCATTATGGCGCACAGGCTTTCGGGACAACAGGGTGGGGTCCCCTTTACGGACGTTCCGATCAATCCCCCCGAAGCCAGACCCCCACCGCCCGGCAACGCACGGGGCCCGTACCCCTCACCGAAGAGAGGGGTACGGGCCCCGGAGCACTGCGCGTGCGCGCGGTCTACAGCTCCTTGCGGTACGACTCCGCCACCTTCAGGAACAGGTCGTTCGCCTCGTCCTCCCCGATCGTGACCCGCACGCCCTCACCCGCGAACGGCCGGACCACCACCCCGGCCCGCTCGCACACCGCGGCAAAGTCGGCGGTACGGTCCCCGAGCCGCAGCCAGACGAAGTTCGCCTGGGAGTCCGGGACGGTCCACCCCTGACCGGCCAGCGCCCGCAGCACCCGCTGCCGCTCGGACACCAACGAGCCCACCCGACCCAGGAGTTCGTCCTCGGCCCGCAGCGAGGCGACCGCCGCGTCCTGCGCGAGCTGGCTGACCCCGAAGGGCACCGCCGTCTTGCGCAGCGCGGCCGCCACCGGCTCGTGGGCCACCGCGAAACCGACCCGGAGCCCGGCCAGCCCGTACGCCTTGGAGAAGGTCCGCAGCACCGCGACATTGGGCCGGTCCCGGTAGATCTCGATGCCGTCCGGCACCTCCACGTCCCGGATGAACTCCCGGTACGCCTCGTCGAGCACCACCAGGACGTCGCCCGGCACCCGGTCCAGGAACCGCTCCAGCTGCTCCCGGCGCACCACGGTGCCGGTCGGGTTGTTCGGGTTGCAGACGAAGATCATCCGGGTGCGGTCCGTGATGGCGTCCGCCATCGCGTCGAGGTCGTGCACGTCTCCGTCGTTCAGCGGCACCTTCACCGAGGTCGCACCGCTGATCTGGGTGATGATCGGGTACGCCTCGAAGGACCGCCAGGCGTAGATGACCTCGTCGCCCGGACCCGAGGTGGCCTGGAGCAGCTGCTGCGCCACCCCGACCGAGCCGGTCCCGGTGGCGAGGTGCGAGAGCGGCACACCGAACCGCTCGGACAGCTCGTTCATCAGGCCGGTGCAGGCCATGTCCGGGTACCGGTTGAAATGCGCGGCCGCGGCCAGCGCCGACTCCATCACCCCGGGCAGCGGGGGATACGGGTTCTCGTTGGAGGAAAGCTTGAACGCGACCGGTCCGCCGGCCGCGGCCGGCTTGCCCGGTACATAGGCGGGAACGCCGTCCAGCTCGGCGCGCAGCTTGGGGCTCGTCTCGCTCACCGCAGGTCCTCCTCGACCGTCTGTACACATCAATACTGCTCACCTTATGAGGATTGGGCGCCGCTGCGAATGGCCGAAGCGCCTGATCGTCCGATACGGCCGGGAAGAGGGGGGAGCGCTCTTCATACCGGCGCGCGCCGGTGGCTCGCGCCGTGGCGCGCGTCCCCCGAAGTGGTGAGATGAGACGGCTTCGAGACTTCGACCATTTAGTAGGCCCAACGACCCCGGCATATGACACCCCATGGCCCGGACCAGCAACTACCTTTGCTTCCAAGGCATTTACTATCGGACGATCATGCAAAAACGTGCCCGTCAACGCGTGAATATGCGATCAGGTCGGGCTCCCGGTTGAGCCCTACTATCGGCACGCCATGACAGCAGCAGGGAAGCACCAGGTGAGCCGGACGGACACGCCCCGGCGCGGCGGCAGGCAGGGACGAGCGGGAATCCGCGACGTGGCCGCCGCCGCGGGGGTCTCCATCACGACCGTCTCCGACGCGCTCAACGGCAAGGGCAGGCTCCCGGACGCCACCCGACGCCATGTCCGCGAAGTCGCCGAGCGCCTGGGCTACCGCCCTTCCGCCGCGGCCCGCACCCTCCGTACCGGCAAGTCCGGCCTCATCGGCCTGACCGTGACGACCTACGGGGACGAACCCTTCACCTTCACCGAGTTCGCGTACTTCGCGGAGATGGCCAGAGCCGCCACCTCCGCCGCGCTCGCCCGCGGCTACGCCCTCGTCATCCTGCCCGCCACCTCACGCCACGACGTCTGGTCCAACGTCGCGCTCGACGGCACCGTCGTGATCGACCCCTCGGACCAGGATCCGGTCGTCACCGAGCTCGCCCGCCAGGGGCTGCCCGTCGTCTCGGACGGACGCCCGGCCGGCACGCTCCCGGTCACCGCCTGGGTCGACAACGACCACCGCGCAGCCGTGCTCGACCTGCTCGACCACCTGGCCGCCGCCGGGGCCCGCCGGATCGGCCTGCTCACCGGCACCACCACCGACACGTACACCCGCCTGTCCACCAGCGCGTACCTCCACTGGTGCGAGCGCGTGGGCCAGGATCCGGTGTACGAGTCGTACCCCGCCCACGACCCGTGCGCGGGCGCCGTCGCGGCCGACCGGCTGCTCGCCCGGCCGGACCGCCCCGACGCCGTCTACGGCCTCTTCGACCCCAACGGCACGGACCTGCTGGCCGCGGCGCGCCGGTACGGTCTGCGCGTCCCCGAGGACCTGCTGCTGGTCTGCTGCAGCGAATCCACCGTGTACGCGACGACCGAACCGCCCATCACCACCCTCTCGCTCAAGCCGCGCAGGATCGGTACGGCTGTGGTCCAGCTCCTGATCGACGCCATCGAGGGCGTGGCCCAGGACGGACCGGTGGAGCAGGTGATACCGACCGAGCTCATCGTGCGGACCTCCTCGCAACGCCGTCCACCCCGCACGACGGTCAGCGCGCCACGCTCACCGACAAGGGATTGATCCGGAGATTTCGGACCAATCGGCCGGTGAACCCGACGTGCGTCCGGATTCACCACCCCTGGTGCGTCACAGAGAACGATCCGCATTCCTATGATGGGCGCACGACACCGCGGACCGCCCGACCAGCAGGGCCCGTCAGGTGTACGGCGGCGCGACGGTGGTGGAGGGGTCGATGACACAGGGGGCCGGTCAGGAACCCGTGGTGCGGACTGCGACGTTGCGCGACTTCCGCGTACCGCCCTACGCCCAGACCCCGGTGCCGTCGCCGTCGCCGCATCCGGGCGACGCGGTGCCGGCCGACGAGCCGCCGGAGGGGTACACGCCCACCGAGCGCGATCTGCCCGTGATCAACCGCGGCGACACCCTCCAGGTGCCCGTCGCCGCACCCGAGCCCGCGCCGCGCCCCGCCCAGGAGCAGGGGCGCGGTCCGCTCTACGTCGTCGGTGACGTCCACGGCTACCTGGACGAGCTGCGGGCCGCCCTCACCGAGCAGGGCCTCATCGACGCCGACGGCACCTGGGCGGCGGGCAACGCCCGGCTCTGGTTCCTCGGCGACTTCACCGACCGGGGCCCCGACGGCATCGGGGTCATCGATCTCGTGATGCGCCTGTCCGCCGAGGCCGCGGCCGCCGGCGGCTACTGCAAGGCCCTCATGGGCAACCACGAACTGCTGCTCCTCGGCGCCAAGCGGTTCAACGACACCCCGGTCAACTCCGGCGCGGGCACCGCCACGTTCCAGGCCGCCTGGCTGCTCAACGGCGGCCAGAAGAACGACATGGAGCGGCTCCAGGACGTCCACCTCCAGTGGATGTCCCGGCTCGACGCGATCGTCGAGGAGGACGGGCATCTGCTGATGCACTCCGACACGACGGCCTACCTGGAGTACGGCGCCACCATCGAGGACGTCAATGAGAACGTCCACGCCATCCTCACCCGCAATGACGCGGACGAGTGCTGGGACCTCTTCCGGAAGTTCACCAAGCGGTTCGCCTTCCGCGACGAGTCGGGTCCGCAGGCCGTCCGGGAGCTGATGGCGGCCTACGGCGGGCAGCGCATCGTCCATGGTCACAGCCCCATTCCCTACCTCCTCGGCGAAGTCGGCTCGGAGGACGGCGAGGACGGCTCCGGCCCCGTGGTCGAAGGTCCGCACGTCTACGCGGACGGGCTCGCCATCGCCATGGACGGCGGAGTGACCATGGCCGGAAAGCTACTGGTCGTCCAACTGCCCCTGCATGACTGACGCTCTTCCGGGCAGACGCATCCACGACCTGACCACGCCGACCACCGGGCCTATTTACGGAAACCCCCTGTCACCCCGTGCCGTGGGCGCTCTACCATCGGCGTATCAGTAGCAGGCTCTCCTCCGTTTCCGCCCAACTGCCCGCGTCGAGCAGGCAGTCAGGCCTGACGGAGCATCGGGGGATGCAGATGACAAGCGCTCCGCACCTGCTGGCCGAGGACCGACCCGAGTACGAGCGGATCCTCGACGACGCACTGCGCCACGCCCACCAACGACCGGATCTGGCCGAGGTCGGTGAACTGCTCAACGCCGTCCAGCTGCGCACCATGGCGCTGGACGCCACGGAGATGATCACCGCCACCGCCGCCACCGAGTACGCGCACTACGTACGGGCCCGCGCCGAGCTGCGCGGCGACGACGACGAGCCGGTTCAGGGGGCGCCTCCGGCCGAGCAGGGGCGGCGCCCCGGCGCGGGCGCCGGAGTGGGCGCCGCCCTCACGGTCCTGGCGCCGGTCCTCGCCGGTACCGCCGCCCTCGTTCTCCTGCTGATCGGCTATCTGCTGCGGATGCTCGACAACCCGCCGCGGTTCGCCTCCACCCTGATCACGGCGGGGTGGTTCTTCGCGGTGCTGATGGCCGTCGCGATCGTGGTGGCCGCCATCGGGCTGATGGTCACCGCGCTGCGCGACGCGTCGGAGCCGCAGCCCGTCGAGGAGCTGGAGGAGGAGCTGCCGGAAGACGTGGCACGGGCCCGGGAGGCCTGGCGCCACGCCCTGCTGGAGCGGGGCATCCTGCCGTTCCTCCGGGACGCGCTCGCCGACCCGGAGGCCGGGCGCGCCCGGCGCACACCCCGGCGCTCGGCCAACCGCATCCCGAAGGTCGGCCACATCAGGCCGGGGTTCTCCAGCCCGGACGACGGCTCGACGACGAGCCCCCGCCCGAGCTTCACCTCGCCGGACTTCACCAGCCCCGACTTCGGCGGCCCCGAGCACGAGCTGGACTGATCGGCGCCCGCCGTCAGACGGGCGGCGATCACCCCGCGCTCTCCGGCCCGCCCGTCCCCCCGGGCCCGCACTGAGTCCCGCCACCGGGCGCGGGGAATTCCGGTGGGAACCCGTCGTGCTCCGGACGGCTGCCGCCCGGAGCACGACCGGTCAGCGGGCGGTCAGTCGGCGATCGGCAGGTACACCCGGTTCCCGCTCGCCGCGAACTCCTTGGACTTCTCCGCCATGCCCGCCTCGATCTCCTCCACCGTGCCTCCGTGCTCACGCCGGATGTCCTGGGAGATCTTCATCGAGCAGAACTTCGGCCCGCACATCGAGCAGAAGTGGGCCGTTTTCGCGGGCTCGGCCGGCAGCGTCTCGTCGTGGAACTCCCGTGCCGTGTCCGGATCGAGGGCCAGGTTGAACTGGTCCTCCCAGCGGAATTCGAAACGGGCGTCCGAGAGCGCGTCGTCCCAGTCCTGCGCCCCCGGGTGCCCCTTGGCGAGATCCGCCGCGTGCGCCGCGATCTTGTACGTGATGACGCCGGTCTTCACGTCGTCCCGGTTCGGCAGGCCCAGGTGCTCCTTCGGCGTGACGTAGCAGAGCATCGCCGTCCCCCACCACGCGATCATCGCCGCGCCGATGCCCGAGGTGATGTGGTCGTACGCCGGCGCGACATCGGTGGTCAGCGGGCCGAGCGTGTAGAACGGCGCCTCCTCGCAGATCTCCTGCTGGAGGTCGATGTTCTCCTTGATCTTGTGCATCGGGACATGGCCCGGCCCCTCGATCATGGTCTGTACGCCGAACCGCTTGGCCACGGCGTTCAGTTCGCCCAGCGTACGCAGCTCGGCGAACTGCGCCTCGTCGTTGGCGTCGGCGATCGAGCCGGGCCGCAGGCCGTCGCCCAGCGAGTACGTCACGTCGTAGCTCGCGAGGATCTCGCAGAGCTCCTCGAAGTGCTCGTAGAGGAAGGACTCCTTGTGGTGCGCGAGGCACCAGGCCGCCATGATCGAGCCGCCGCGGGAGACGATGCCGGTCTTGCGGCGCGCGGTCAGCGGTACGTACGGGAGGCGTACGCCGGCGTGGACGGTCATGTAGTCGACGCCCTGCTCGGCCTGTTCGACGACCGTGTCCTTGTAGATCTCCCAGGTCAGTTCCTCCGCCCGGCCGTCCACCTTTTCGAGTGCCTGGTAGAGCGGGACGGTGCCGATCGGAACGGGTGAATTGCGGAGAACCCACTCACGGGTGGTGTGAATGTTGCGACCGGTGGACAGATCCATGACGGTATCGGCGCCCCAGCGCGTTGCCCAGGTCATCTTTTCCACCTCCTCCTCGATGGAGGAAGTCACCGCGGAGTTGCCGATGTTGGCATTGACCTTCACCAGGAACCGCTTGCCGATGATCATCGGCTCGGTCTCGGGGTGGTTGACGTTGGCCGGCAGTACGGCCCGGCCGGCCGCGATCTCCTCGCGCACCACCTCGGGTTCGACGTTCTCCCGGATGGCCACGTACTCCATCTCCGGGGTGATCTCGCCCCGGCGGGCGTACGCGAGCTGGGTCACCGGCCGGCCGGTGCCGCTGCGGCGCGGCAGCCTCGGGCGGCCGGGGAAGACCGCGTCGAGGTTGCGCAGCCCTCCACGAGGCGA
Source organism: Streptomyces sp. NPDC092952 (assembly GCF_044754785.1). Lineage (NCBI taxonomy): Bacteria > Bacillati > Actinomycetota > Actinomycetes > Kitasatosporales > Streptomycetaceae > Streptomyces > Streptomyces sp. NPDC092952. The sequence continues at coordinate 234,561 of NZ_JBIVPT010000003.1, forward strand.
GGTGTGCTTGAGCCCGTCGTCCTCGGGACGGGCCGGGCGGCCGGGGTACTCCTCGGTGTCGCCGCGGGCGATGATCCAGTTCTCCCGCAGCGGTGCGAGTCCGCGACGGACCTCGGTGTCGACCGCGGGGTCGGTGTACGGGCCCGACGTGTCGTACAGCGTCACGGCCTTGCCGTTGCTGAGGTGCACCTGGCGGACCGGCACTCGGAGGTCCGGGCGCGAGCCCTGGACGTATCCCTTGTGCCAGCCGATGGACTTCCCGGCCTCGACGCTCTGGTCCGAGGCAGGCGTGCGTGCGTCCGATGTGGTCATGAGACCTACTCCCTACGCCGGCATTACCCGGTAACAGGTTCGGCGGTCGGCGCAGCCTGTCCCGTACGGACGTACGGATGTCAGCGCCCTCTCAGCCCGGTGCTCCGAGCTCCCGCGTGTGCAAAGGTTCCTCCACGCTAGCGCCCCGTCCGGCGCGATGAACAGAGGGCCCGGCCCTTCTTGCGATGATCGGCCGGTGACCTCTCCCCACACGGACCACGAACCACAGGCCCGGTCTCAGGGCGTACCCCACGACAGAACGCACGGCCGCACGAACGACCAGACGCCCGGATCCGCGTACGACCACTCCCACGGCCATTCCCACGGCCACGGCCCCGCCGCCCCCGGCTCCCGGCATCTGCGGAAGGTCATCGCGGCCGTACTGATCCCGTTCGCCACCGCCGTTCTCGTCGGTCTGGTGGCGCTCTGGCCGGGCGGCACGCCGCCGCACGAGCGGACCGGCGTCGGCTTCGACCGGCAGACCCAGCAGGGAAAGGTGGTGACCGTCACCAAGGTGGACTGCAAGGACGTGAACGCTGTTCAGACGCCGCTCGACGGCTCCACCGCGCCGGCCGGGGGGAAGGAGCGGGGGCTCTGCGAGAAGGCGACGATCGAGGTGACGACCGGCCGGGACAAGGGACGGACCTTCACCGAGATCGTCCAGCCCGACTCGCCGCGCAAACTGCGCGAGGGGCAGGGCGTGGTGACCGCGTACGCCCCCGACGCGCCCCGCGAGCTCCAGTACTCCGTGACGGATGTGGCCCGGAAGTTCCCGATGACCCTGCTGGCCGGGGTCTTCGCGCTGGTCGTGGTCGCGGTGGGGCGCATGCGCGGGGTGATGGCGCTGATCGCGCTGGCCGTGTCGTTCGCCGTGCTGACCCTCTTCATCCTCCCGGCCATACTCCAGGGCTCGAATCCGCTGCTCGTCGCGGTGGTCGGGTCCAGCGCGATCATGCTGATCGCGCTCTACATGTGCCACGGCCCGACCGCCCGCACCTCGGTCGCGGTGGTCGGCACGCTGGTCTCGTTGCTGCTGATCGGGCTGCTCGGGTCGCTCTTCATCGGCTGGGCGAGCCTGAGCGGCAACACCGATGACGACACCGGCCTCATCCACGGCCTCTACCCGCACATCGACATGAGCGGGCTGCTGCTGGCCGGTGTCATCATCGGTTCGCTCGGCGTACTCGACGATGTGACCGTCACCCAGACGTCGGCGGTCTGGGAACTCCACCAGGCCAACCCGACGTTGGGTGTGCGGGACCTCTACCGGGCGGGGATCAGGATCGGCCGCGACCACATCGCCTCGGTCGTCAACACCCTGGTGCTCGCCTACGCGGGCGCGGCCCTGCCGTTGCTGCTGCTGTTCTCCGTCGCGCAGAGCAGCATGGGGACGGTGGCCAACAGCGAGCTGGTGGCGGAGGAGATCGTACGGACGCTGGTCGGCTCGATCGGGCTGGTCGCCTCGGTTCCGGTGACGACGGCGCTCGCCGCGCTGGTCGTCTCGGCGGACCGTGCGGGGCACGGCGCGGAAGCCGGGGCTCCGACGCCCGCGTGGGCCGGGACGGGCAGGGGCCGTCGCCGAAGGGCGAAGCCGTGACCGCCCCTCGGGCGGGCGATTCACCCGTCCGGCGGGGGCCTGTGCCCGACCGGGGGACCGGTCCGCGTCGGTGCTCCTCGTCAGCCGGCGTTCTGCTCCTCGGCGAGGATCCGGCCCAGGGCGTCCTCCAGGCTGCCCTCGAAGTCACCGAGCGTGCACTCCTGCCCGAGCGGCACGAGCTTGTCGGTCCGGTCGAGAAAGGCCACAAGTGGTGCCGTCCCGGCCCGGAAGAGCGCCCGGTCCTCTCCGACCTGAAGACGGATGTGTACATCGGAGAGCCCCTCGGGCTCGGTGGGGCCGATGTGCACATCGCCGTCCCCACTGGGGCTGTTGAGGCCGTCGAGCAGCAGCTCACGGCCGAAAGCCCAGGTGACGGGGGCGTCACCGGGCAGATGGAAGGTCATCCGGATCGCGTATGGATCGCAGACCTCGTACCGGAGCTCCACCGGGATCCGGAAAGAGAGTTCCTCGGAGACGAGGAAACTCATCATGACCTCAGCTTGAACCGACTCGCGCATCGTTCAACCCCGCAGTAGATGAATCTGGCCAGGAATGATCCCCCGTGGCCCTCTTGACGCCATCGTGGTGCACGCGATAGCAGATCACAAGGAGTGATTTTTCAGATACTGATAGAGAACACGAACGAACGCAAGAGGTTGGCCACTTCGCCACGTAGTTGTTCGACTGCGGGGAGCAACCGGCTTTCCTGCTCCAGTGGTAACGAAATCGCCATCGCCGCAGCGGTGAATCCCGCGGCGATCGGGATCGCCGCGCAGACCGTCCCCAGCGCGTACTCCTGCCGTTCGATGACGGGCTCCATCCGTTCCAGCGACCGGAGCCGTTCCAGGAAGGACGCGCGGTCCCGCAACGAGTAGCGGGTCAGCGGACGCAGAGGGTGACGATCCAGGTAGTCCTCGCGGGTCTTCTCGTCGAGCCGGCTCAGCAGACACTGGCCGATCGCATGCGCATGGCCGGTCTCCCGGAAGGACCCCGAGGCGGCGATGGCGGGGGCGTCGGGGGAATCGGCGACCGCGACGAGATCGATCTCGCCCTCGCGGTAGACGGCGCAGTAGACCGGGGCTCCGATGATGTCGCGCCAACGTCCCAGCGCTTCGGCCATCTTGCCGCGACGGCCCTGCCGGGTCTCCACACCGATCAGCCGCTGGGCCGCGGTCCCGATGACGAAGACGCCGTTCTCCCGGCGTAAATAGCCTTCGTGCGTCAGGGTCCGCAGCAGGTGGTAGGCCGTGGGGAGGGGCAGTCCGGCCTCTCTGGCCAACTGCTTCGCGGGCGCCCCGCCGTGGTGGGCGACCACGGCTTCCAGCAGTCTCAGCGCTCGCTGCACCGATCCGATCAGCGTCGGGGCAGCAGCCCTCGATGCCGTGGTCAACAGTCACCCCCAGGCATGGTGACGGGGTGGTCATCCCGCCTGTGGGGGCCGCCCCCACGGGCTGCCGCACGGCTGGAGTCCGGGGGCCGAACGTCGTACGAACCCACTGATTCAGTGTGGTGACGGGCTGTTGACTCCCCGGTGGCGACAGCGAATTGTCACTGTATAGGCCGGGTCCGCGAGGGATGTTTCATTCACTCGCTACTTAGCTCACCTGGGCTAACGTCCCGGCCTGTCTCCGATCGTCCTACCAGTCACCACGCGAGGAGGACGACATGAACTTGCGTACGACGAAGATGAGCCCGCCGACCAGGATCACGAAGATCAGGATCTTGAAGAGCAGACCGATCACGAATCCGATCACGCTGGCGATCAGTCCGCCGAACACGACGATCGCGATCACCGGCACCGCGATCCACTTCACCCACCAGGGCATCCCCGTGAATATCTCCCGCATGGCCATCGTCCCTACCTCTTCTCCTCGGATTTCCTGCTTCCGATGCTAGAGGCGCGGAGAGGGCTGCCAGAGGGGCCGCGGCCCTTGAAGTCCCCTGATCGATCCCTGAGGGATCCCTGAGACCGGCCCCCGGGCCGTGACCTCCCCGTTCCGCCCCGGCCGGGTTCCGGAACCGCTTCCGGGCCGGGCTCCGGGCCCGGCCCTGCGGCTCGGCTCTCCGGCTCAGCTCTCCGGCGGGGAGAAGACCACCATCACGCGGAGGTCCTCGGTGATGTGGTGGAACTTGTGGGCGACTCCGGCCGGCACGTAGACCACGCTGCCCCGGCCCACCTGCGTGGTCTCCATGCCGACCGTGATCGAGGCACGGCCGCTGACGACGAGGTACACCTCGTCCTGCTGGTGCGGCAACTGCGGGTCGATCTCACCGGCGTTCAGCGCGTACAGGCCGACGGACATGTTGCGTTCCTTCACGAACTGCAGATACGCGCCGTCGTTCGCGGCGCGCTCCGCCTCCAGCTCGTCCAGTCTGAATGCCTTCATGGCCGCTGTGCCCCTTGCCTCTGTGCTGCCGGTGTCCGCCACCGATCTCGTCTGCCACGATCAGACACATGAAGAATTTCGTAGTCAAGACGATCGCCAACGCAGGGGCGCTGGCCGTGGCCATCTGGCTGCTCCAGGACATCACGCTGTCCGGGGGCAGCACCGGACGCAAGGCGCTGACCCTGATCCTGGTCGCGCTGCTCTTCGGCCTGGTGAACTTCGTGGTCAAGCCGATCGTGAAGCTGCTGACCCTGCCGCTGTTCATCCTCACGCTCGGGCTGATCACGCTGGTGGTCAACGCGTGCATGCTGCTGCTGACCTCGTGGCTGGCCGGGAAGCTCGACCTGAGTTTCCACGTCTCGGGATTCTGGACCGCCGTACTCGGCGGCCTGATCATCTCGATCGTCTCGTGGGCCCTGAACATGATCCTTCCCGACGACGACTGAGCCGGTCCCGTCCGACAGCGGGCGGCCACCGTGGCCCATCGGGGAGAAACGCACGAGGAGCGAGGAAGCGGAATGGACAGCACAGGCGACGGAACCAGAGCGGTACGGGCCGGTCTACCCGAACCGGAACAGTTCGAGCCCACCCTGCCCGGCCCGGTCTTCGCCGCGCACTTCCACCTCTCCGGTGAGCCCGTCGGCCCGTACACCTACGGCCGGGACACCAACCCGACCTGGACCCTTCTGGAGCGGGCCATCGGCGAACTGGAGGCGCCGGGGGAGTCCGTCGAGACCACGGTCTTCGCCTCCGGGATGGCCGCGATCTCGGCCGTACTGCTCTCCCAGGCACGTACCGGCGACGTGGTCGTGCTGCCGGACGACGGCTACCAGGCCCTGCCACTGGTACGGGAGCAACTGGAGGCGTACGGCGTCGAGGTGCGGACCGCGCCGACCGGCGGCGATGCCCAGTTGGCCGTTCTTGAGGGCGCGAAGCTGCTGTGGATCGAGACCCCGTCCAATCCGGGCCTCGATGTCTGCGATGTGCGCCGGCTCGTCGAAGCGGCGCATGCGGCCGGCACGCTGGTGGCGGTCGACAACACGCTCGCCACTCCGCTCGGTCAGCGCCCGCTGGAGCTGGGGGCGGACTTCTCGGTGGCCAGCGACACCAAGGGCCTGACCGGGCACGGGGACATCCTGCTCGGCCATGTGACCTGCCGCGATGCCGGTCTTGCGGCGGGGGTGCGGCGCTGGCGCAAGGTGGTCGGCGCGATCCCCGGCCCCATGGAAGCCTGGCTCGCGCACCGGTCGCTGGCCACGCTGGAGCTGCGCATCGACCGGCAGTGCGCCACCGCGCTGGCCCTGGCGAAGGCGCTGGGCGACCGGCCCGGCGTGACCGGGCTGCGGTATCCCGGGCTGCCCACCGACCCCTCGTATCCGAACGCGGTTCGGCAGATGCGGCGCTTCGGCTCCGTGGTGTCGTTCGTCCTGCCCGACCGCGAGCGGGCCGAGCGCTTCCTCGCCGAGCTGCGCCTGGTCGACGACGCGACGAGCTTCGGTGGCCTGCGCTCCACCGCCGAGCGCCGCGCCCGCTGGGGCGGTGACGCCGTACCCGAGGGCTTCATCCGCTTCTCGGTGGGTGCCGAGAACGCTCCGGACCTGGTCGCGGACGTACAGCGGGCGCTGGACGTCGCGCTGGGATAGGCGGGCACGGGCCGGTCCGAGCCTCCCCCCTCATCGCTCGGACCGCCCCCAGCTCCCCCGGGGAAGAGCCGTACGGACAAGGTTGATCGCCCCTCCGCCGGTGCCGTGCCGCACATCGGGCGGGCGGCACGGCACCACCACGGTGTTTCAGAACCGGTCGGGCGGGCCACTCTCTTGCCATGACCGAACGCCCTGTGGTCAAACGCACCGCACGCGCCATCCTGCTCGACGGCGATGACCTGATCCTGATCAAGCGCACCAAGCCGGGGGTCGATCCGTACTGGCTCACACCCGGCGGCGGGGTCGAGCCCGAGGACGCCACCGTGGTCGACGCCCTGCACCGTGAGGTGGACGAGGAGCTCGGCGCGAGGATCACCGATGTGGTCCCCTGCTTCGTCGACACGGTGGAGCACATCGAGGGCGGCGGGGTGAAGGGCGTCAAGGTCCAGCACTTCTTCGTCTGCCGGCTGGAGTCGATGGACCCGGCCCGGCGGCACGGCCCCGAGATCGAGGAGCCCTGCGGCGAGTACGACATCGTCCGGGTGCCGTTCAGCCGGGTGGGGATCGCCGCCGTCCACCTGGTGCCGCTGTCGCTGCGGCACTACCTGGACGGCAACATCGAGGGCGTACGCGCCATGCACGCGCCCGACCTGGGCTGATGCTTCCGCGGCCCGCTGGTTCGCCGTGGCGGTGGTGGCGGACGCTCCGGCCGTGACTCCGGTCACTGTCCGAAGCGCCCCGGCCGGAGTACACCGTGCGTCTGATCCTTTGAGGGAGGGCAAGGCAACACCGAGAAGTACGCACGACGACATCCGCCGACGGGTGCCCTCCCCTGCCCCAAGCTGCCTGTTTCACGTGAAACGACTCAATCACCAGGAACCGGTAAAGGGGTGGACGCGCGGATGCCACGTCGGTAAGCCTGGCCCTCATGCCCAGTTCACTGCCCCGCCCGCTCGCCGAACTCCCCGTCCGGCGCCTCACCCGGAGCGACCTGGTCGCCTGTGCCGATCTCTGCGAAGACCGCGGCTGGGCACGTGACGAGCGGAGGTGGGGGTTGCTCCTCGCCGCCGGAGCCGGTTACGGGATGGACGACCCCGGAGGCAAAGGGCTGATGGCCAGTTGCGTGGTGACCTCCTACGACCCGGATCTGGCCGCCGTCGGCATGCTGCTCGTGGCGAATCGGTACGCACGGCAGGGCATCGCCCGGCACTTGATGGAACGGGTGCTCGCCGAGCACGGAAGCACGCCGCTCAGCCTCTACGCGACCGCCGCGGGACAGCCGCTCTACGAACGGCTGGGCTTCGCGGTCGTGGGCAGCGCCCAGCGAGTGACCGGCCGCTATCTGCCGGGCGGTGAACAGCCCGGCGACGCGACCGTTCTCCCGGCCACGGCGGAGGACCTGCGGGCGATGATCGAGCTGGACTCGAAGGTCTTCGGCACCGACCGGACCCACCTCCTCGCCCGGCTCCCGGCCTTCGCCGACCACATCCGGGTCGCACGGGTCCGGGGGGAGATCGTCGGGTACGCGGCACTCTGGCCGAGCGGCCGGGCCCATGTGGTCGGCCCACTGATCGCCCCTGACACGGACACCGCCGAGGCGCTCGTCGCCGCACTCGCGGCAGCCACGGATCTGCCGCTGCGCGCGGACATCGACGCACGCCACAGCGAGCTGCTGGACCGACTGGAGCGGCGCGGACTGCTGCCCTCCTCCGCGACCACGGTGATGACGCTCGGAGCCCCGGATCTTCCGGGCGACTGGACCCGCCGCTACGCCCCGCTGACGGTGGCCACGGGCTGATGCCGCCGTCGAGGCCCGCGCGGGCGGTGCGTCCAGCCCCGCCCGCGTGACCTGCGTACCCTGCCGATCATGACCGAACTCGACATACGACCTGCCACATCCGACGACATTCCGGCGATCGTCGCCATGCTCGCCGAGGATCCGCTGGGCGAACAGCGTGAGTCACCGGACGACCTCGGCATCTATCTCGCCGCGTTCCAGCGGTTGGCGGACGATCCCAACCAGCGGCTCGTCGTCGCCGTACGCGAGGGTCGGGTGATCGGCACCCTGCAACTGACCCTGATTCCCGGGATCTCCCGGCGCGGCGCGACCCGCACGATCATCGAAGCCGTACGTATCCGCGTCGATGAGCGCGGCAGCGGCTTCGGTACCCTGCTGATCGAATGGGCAGTGGAGGAATCCCGGCGTCTGGGCTGCCAGTTGGTGCAGCTGACGTCCGACGCGAAGCGGACCGATGCCCATCGCTTCTACGAGCGGCTCGGCTTCACCGGCAGCCATGTGGGGTTCAAGCTCGCCCTCTGACTCCGTCCGTCGACCCGGGAGGCCGGCTGTGTACCGCATCAGCGACGAGCAACGCAGAGTCCGGCTCGGCCGACGCCACCTCCTGGCCACGTCCGCACGGGCCGTCTCCCCCGTGTCCGTGGCCAGGGCGGTCGTCGCACTGCACGCCACGGATGCTGCCACCGTCTACCTCTCCGCCTGCGCGCGGCTGGCCGAGGCGGGCACGGCCCCGGTGGAGCAGGCCCTCTACGAGGACGTCTCACTGGTCCGCCAGCTCTCCATGCGGAACACGCTCTTCGTCGTCGACCGGGAGCTCGCCCCCTGTGTCGACGCCACGAACGCCCGGACGGTGGCAGCGAAGGAACGCAGGACCTTGCTCAAGCACCTGGCGGACGACGGGAACGGGCTGGACGAGCGCTGGCTGGCCGAAGCCGAGCGGCAGACCCTCGCCGTACTCGCCGACCGGGGGACCGCCACCGGTTCCGAACTCTCCTCCGCCGTCACCGTGCTACGTACGAAGATCACTATCTTTCCGGGCAAGAGGGCGGAGACCGTACAGGGGGTCGCCTCCCGTGTCATCCGGGTCCTGGCAGCCGAGGGTCGCATCCGCCGGGATCGCCCACGCGGTTCCTGGACCTCCAGCCAGTTCCGCTGGGCGGTGTCCGAGCCCTGGCCCGTCGAGGAGCCCGCACGGTCGCGGGCGGAGCTGGCACGGCGCTGGCTCCGTTCCTACGGCCCGGCGACCGAGGCCGATCTCAAGTGGTGGACGGGCTGGTCCCTGGGGCAGGTGCGTACGGCCCTGGCAGCCGTCGATGCCGAGCAGGTTCTCCTGGACGGCGGGGCCACGGGATGGGTACTGCCGGAGGACCTGGACCCGGAACCGGCCACCGAGCCCTGGGCCGCACTGCTCCCGGCTCTCGACCCCAGCGCCATGGGCTGGGCCGACCGTGGATTCCATCTTCCGGCCGGGCACCGGGAAGCCCTCTTCGACCGGTCCGGCAATATCGGCCCGTCCGTGTGGTGGAACGGCCGGATCGTGGGCGGCTGGGCCCAGCGGGCCGACGGGGAACCTGTCTGGCGGCTGCTCTCCGATGTCGGCCGGGACGCTTCCGCCGCGATCGAGGCCGAAGCATCCCGGTTCTCCCGGTGGGTGGGCCCGGCGCGGATCACACCGCGCTTCCGTACCCCGCTGGAGCGGGAGCTGACCTCCTGAAACAGGCGGATCCGTCGTCGCGGAACGGCTGTGCCGGGCGCCGCGCCGTACGGCCGGGCCCGGCACAGGGCTGTCGTTTCACGTGAAACATGAGCGTTCCACGTGAAACACTCGATCAGTCGCCCAGGCCGCGCCATCCGCTCGCGTCCACGCCACCGGGAACGGCCGCAGCCGGGTCGTACGGCTCCCGGGTGAAGACGAAGGACCCCAGGTCGAGATGGTTGACGCTGCCGTCGTCGTTCCGGACCACCCGCAGGATCTCCCCCGCGTAGTAGCCGTCCAGCCCCGTCCAGGTGCCGTCGTCCCCGAGGACGAACCGGGCGCCGCGACCGGCACCGCTCATCGGTGCGATCTCCAGCCCGCCGCCCGGGGTCAGCCGCAACACGTTCGCGCGCGTGCCCCAGTACCAGGGGCCGGTGAGCGCCAGGAGGTCTGTGTCCACCTCGGACTCGGCCAGCGGACGCCAGGGCTCCGGGATACGGGGCTCGGCCTCGGCCACGATCCCGACGAGGTCGGCGGCCACCTCGCCGATCGCCGGCCCCGCCGTCGTGTTGGTGAGCGCGACGGCCGCCACATCGTCCTCGGCGCTGATCCACAACGTGGCCAGGAACCCCGGCAGTGATCCGGTGTGCCCGAAGAGCGTGCGGTCACCGTCCCTGGCCAGCTGGAGCCCCAGACCGTAGCTGGACTGCCAGTCACCTGGCCCGGTCGGCGCGGACGGCTTCCGCATCTCCTCCACGGAGTCGGCGCGGAGGACCCGGTCGTCCCCCTCCGTCAGGAAGGCCGCGAAACGCAGAAGATCGCTCGTGGTGGACCAGAGCTGCCCGGCCGGGGCCATCAGCCCGAGGTCCTCGGCCGGTTCCGGCAGCATGACATCGGCCCAGGGATGCACGGCCCAGCCGCCCGCGTGCGGGGCCTCCGGCCGGAGACTCGTGCGGTGCATGCCGAGCGGTTCCAGGATCTCGTCCCGCAGCGCCTGCTCCCAGCTCGTTCCGCGGACCTTCTCGACCAGGGAGCCCAGCAGCGTGTAGCCGGGGTTCGAGTAGTGGAACCGGTGGCCCGGGACGTGCATACGGGTCTGCTCGCCCAGCACATCGGGCAGTTCGGGGCGCAGGGCACCCGGCGTCCGCTCCCACCAGGGACCGGGGGACTCGGCAGCGAGCCCCGCGCTGTGGCCCAGCAGCTGATGGACCGTGACGTCAGCGACGCCGGTGCCCGGGAGGTGCTTCTCCAACGGGTCGTCCAGGTTGAGCAGACCTTCGTCGCGCAGCCGCAGCACGAGCACCGCGGTGAAGGTCTTGGTGAGGGAGCCGATTCTGAACTGGGTTTCGCCGTCCGGGGCATGCCCGTCCACGCAGCTTCGGGAGCCGCTCCAGACGACCTGCCCCTGCCGCTGCACGGCAGCGACGAGCGAGGGCGCGCGGCCCTCCGACTGCGCGACGGCGATGCGGTGCAGCAGGGCGCGGCGCGTACCGGGAAGCAACTGTTCGGGTTCGGAGATCATGGTCAAGAACTACCTGGAGAACCGGGCGGTGGCGACCTCATTTGCCGTTCCGGGCCCAGGGTCGGGACCGGCCCGGAATCGGCCGGGACCGGCCCCGGATCAGCCCCGGATCAGCCCCGGCCCGGGGAACGGCTTCCGAAGCGTCCCAGGCCCGGGCGGAGGCGCTCAGCCCTCCCAGTCCTCCCCGTCACCGCCACGCATGACGCGCCAGCTCTCGACGTCCGCGAGCGCGCTGCGCGCCAACTCCGCGTACTGCACCGGGCATTCCCACAGCTCACGGGGGGACAGCTCAGCCGGAACGGGAGTGTCCGGGTGCTCGTCCGGCGCGTACAGATGGAGCACCGCGCGGTACCGGCTCCGGGTGGTGCTGTCCACGGCGGACCAGGGGTGCTTCGGGTGGTCGCAGCTGACGTCCAGGTCGACGGTGGCGAGAGCGGCGGCCAGATCCCGGGCGTAGGACGGCGGCAGTCCCCCGTACGACTGGGCGACCCCCATCCACAGGCACAGGAACAGTCCGAGCCGCTCCGTGTCCCGCAGTTGTCCGGAGAGGAGGCGCCGGGCCGACCAGAGCGCGACCGGTCCGGTGTTCTCCTCCCATGTGCGTTGGATGGCTTCCTGCATGGCGACGACGTCGATACCGCCGTCCTCCCCGAGGAACCGCGCGTCGAGGGAGGAGACGTCTATGCCGCCGAAGACCTCCCGGTACGCCTCGCGCATCCGGCCCGCCGCCTGGTCGACGAGTTCCGCGAGGAAGCTCTCGCAGTCGAACGACGCCAGATCCTCGTCCTCGAGGTCGTAGTCCTCGGCGAGGACCGACCGTCCGGCCTCGCTCAGCAGACTGACTCCGGCCTCGACCCCGTACTCCGAATCCAGGCCGGTGGGGTGGGCCCCGGCCGGGCAGGAGCAGATCGTGGGGTCGAGCGTGGCGCGGAAGCCGTCCAGGGCCTCCGTGTACGACGTGAAGAGGGACTTGTTGAAGACACGCGACGAGGCGTACCAGCAAGTCGCGTAGAGGAGGATCACGTACCCGGTCCGTTCCCGGTGCCCCTCGGGGGTGTCCTGGCGGCCGACCGCCTCCGCCGCGTCTCCGGAGAGCGCGATGAGGGCCTCCTCCGGATCCACATAGGGATAGTCGCTGACGATCCCGGACAGGTCGGAGATCAGCTCACTATGGTCATCGGTCAGCACTGGCGTCGCTTCAGTCACATCTGAAACTGACGATCATGCAGTACGGGACGGTTCCCACCCCCTCCCGCCGCCGCATCGACCGGGCCGACGCGACGCACGAAAACGAGTACCCGCGCGTACTCCTCGTCGACAACACTGCACCCGATGGACGAGAACGACGAACGACGCGTCGGACGAACCGAATCGAGGAGCCGCACAGTGACAGCACAGGCTTTGGCGGGTCTGCTCGCGGACGAGACCCGGTTGCGGGTGTTCTCGGCGATCGTGCTGGGAGCGACGGCCCCCGCCGAGATCGCGTCCACGACCGGTGAACGGACCAGGAACGTGGCCCTCGCCCTGCGCAAGCTCACCTCCGGCGGCCTCGTGACCGACGACGACGGCCGTCTCACCGCAGCCACCGGCAGGTTCAGGGAAGTCCTGCGCACCGCCGCCCCGGCCGAACGGGCCGGCACCGGCGGCGACAGTACGGACTCCCTGCTGCGGACCTTCGTCGACGGCGACCGGCTGCTCGGGGTCCCCTCCCGGATCGGCCGCCGCCGCGCCGTTCTGGCCCACCTCGCCCAGCGGGCCTTCCGCCCCGGCGAGCGCTACCCCGAAAAGGCGGTCAACGACATCCTGCGCGACTGGAGCGAGGGCTCCGGCACCGACCATGTGGCCATCCGCCGCTACCTCGTCGAACTGGACATCGTCGACCGGGCGGATGGCCTCTACTGGCTGCGCACCGAGACGGGGACGGGCTCCTGAACCCTGTTTCCGGCTCCCCCGGAAAGCCGCCTCGGACCGGAGGTCACCGCGTACGGTCGACGGCCATGTTCTGGCCCGCCGCGATGTACCAGCCGTCGGCCCGCTTGGCTATCACGTAGAGCGCCGCTCCCCCGGGGCCGTCGACGACGCCGCCCGCGCTGTCGAGCGGAGTCTGCACCACGTTCACCGCGATCACGTCCGGGGCCACCTCCAGCATCTTGACCACGTCGTACCGGGCGAACGAGTCACTCAGGAAGTTCTTCAGCGCCACAGCACTGAACTCGGCGATCGCCTCCCTGCCGTCGAGGCGGGTGCCCTTCGCGTTGGTCCAGGACGTGTGCTCGGTGTACTGCCCGCTCAACGCGACCGGGTCCTTCGCGTTGAACGCTTCCTCCAGGCCCTTCACCACACCGATCACCGCGTCCTGGTCCTCGGTGGAAATCGTCCCCACTACAAGAATGCCGCTCGTCATGGCGGTGTCCTCTCCGTATCGACATCGTTCAGGTGGTGGCTGCGTCCGCCGCCATCACCCACCCAACAACCTCAACGATGCTTGAGGTCAAGCCCCGGGTCGGCCCCGCCGGATCGACGCGGCCACGCGACAGGGCCGGTCCGGCGGTCGCACGCGGACGCCGCTCACCGCCCGGCCGCCGCGGCCTCCGTCCCGCCGCGCCGGGGCCGCTCCTCCGCGTCGGCCAGCCAGAAGAAGACCGGGGGCAGGGCGAGTTCGAGCACGGTCAGCACGATCTGGAACCAGTGCGGCCGGCCGTGCTCGGCCAGCGAGAGCAGCCGCCCCACGCCACCCAGCAGGAAGATTCCCGCCAGCCACCGCACCGCCCGGGCCGGGACGGGCCGCTGCCGCGCGGCCCACAGCCACGCCAGCCCGTAGCCGACGAAACTGGCCCCCATGAACCGGCCCCAGCTGTCGATCGTCGGGCCCGCCGAACCGGCCCCGGGAATCGCCGCGTTCCCGAGGAGCACGTGGTACAGGCCGATCGCCACGCAGGCCCAGCCCATCACCCGCGTCAGCACGCGCAGAACATTCGCCATGACCCCTCCGAACTGTGCCGGCCCAGCCTGATCGGCATGCGTCTAGTTGACATGCGGCCACTAGACTGGGTGCGCTAGTAGACACATGTCAAGTAGCCTTCTTCCGTGCCTCCCCGCCAACGGCTCAACCCCGCCGACCGCCGTGCCCAGCTCCTCGGAGTCGGGGCACGGCTCTTCGCGACACATCCGTACGACGAAGTCCTGATGGAGGAGGTCGCTGAAGCGGCGGGCGTCTCCCGCGCCCTGCTGTACCGCCATTTCCCCAGCAAGCACGCCCTTTTCGCGGCCGTCTACCAGCAGGCCGCGGACCAACTGCTGGCCGAGACCCGGCTCGACCCCGCCGATTCCCTGGTGGAGCAGCTCGTCCAGGGCATGGAGGTCCATCTCGACTACTTCGTGGCGAACCGTCACGCCGTCCTCGCCGCGAACCGGGTCCTCGCGGGCGACCCCGTGATCCAGACGATCATGACGAACGAACTGGACGCGCTCCGCACCCGGCTGCTGGCCGTACTGCCCCTGGCGGACGAGGGCGCGCGCGAGGCGGTCTCGGGCGTCCTGAAAAGCTGGCTGGTCTTCGTCCAGGTCCTCTGCGTCGACTGGCTCACCCACGAGACCTGCACCCGCGCCCAGTTGCGCGACGTCTGCGTCGGCGCGGTTCTCGGCGCGCTCCGGCCCCTGCTCACCGAGGACCCGGCCGCTGGTTGGGCGCCGTCCCAGGACGGCTGAGCTCCGGGCCCTCGGGATCTTCCGACCGGCACCGAGCCGCCCCTTCCCGGTCCCCGCGAGGGCGAGCGGGCCGGTCGAGTACGCCACGCAGAGCACGAGGACCACCGGCGAGCCCGGATCGCGCACCGATGAGTTTCCCGCGCCACGCCAGTCCATACGCCGGACACCCCGGACGAGAGGCTGGACCATGCGAAAACTGATCTACGGCATGAACATGACCCTGGACGGCTACATCGCCGCCGCCGGCGACGACATCGGCTGGAGCGGACCGCCGAGCCAAGAGCTGTTCCGGTGGTGGCTCGAACACGAGCGGGCGAGCGAACTGTCCCTGTACGGGCGCAAGCTCTGGGAGACGATGAGCTCCTACTGGCCGACCGGCGACCAGCAACCCCACGCCACCCCGGCGGAGATCGAGTTCGCGCGGAACTGGCGGGACACACCGAAAGTCGTGTTCTCCTCGACGATCGACAAGGTCGACTGGAACAGCCGCCTGGTCACCGGCGACGCGGTCGCCGAGATCACCCGGCTCAAGGCCGAGGACGGCGGCCCGATGGACATCGGCGGCGCGACGCTCGCCGGGGCGGCCATGCGCGCCGGCCTGATCGACGAGTACGTGATCGCCACCCATCCGGTCCTGGTGGGCGGCGGCACACCGTTCTTCACCACTCTGGACAGCTGGATGAACCTGAACCTGGTGGAAACGCGCGCGTTTCCCGACGGCGTGATCCTGACCAGGTACGAGACGAGGCACTGAGCGGCTTCCCGTACGCCCCGCGTCCAGGTGCCCGGGGCGTACGGTGGGACGATCGCCGCGACGGCGAGAAACCCGTCCGGCGGCCCGGCCTGCCGGTCCCGGGTCCCTTGGCAACGGGATGTAGGGTCTCGCGGCTCGTGTCGGACGCTGCTTCTCTGATCTGCGGTTTCTATCGCAGTCTCACGACGTGTCGAACGCCGAGGTCTCAACCCGGTGTCGGATTCCCTAAGCCGTTGCCCGCCGGACTTGGTAGTTCCAGCGTGTGAGTGACCGGACGACGGTTTCGGCACCGATGGGGTTGGCGCTGTGAACGAAGACCGTTCCGATCCGGAAGGGCCGTCCGTTGAAGGCGGCTTCTTCCATGAAGGTCACCACGGGCATGATGGTGTCGTCGCCGCCGAGATCGTGGTCGAGCCAGAGTTCGTCAATGAAGCTGTCGCGGTGCTCTTGCAGGAGCTGGATGCCTTCTCGGCTGGTGCGGGCAATCCGCGTAACTCTGGGGAGTGGGCGGAGGTCGTCTATGCCAAGGATGACGGGCGTCGGTGCGGCTAGGTCTTCTTTCACCTGATCATCATCACAGTGAAGCCCGCGAGAACCGCGGGGGCTGCCTGTTGGATGGTCATCCGGACTGCTGGGAGGCTCCTGCTGTGACCACCACGACGAGCCAACTGCAGACCGACGCAGGATGGGACGGCCCCTACTACCGTACCCGCGCCGAAGGATTCGAGGCACTGTTCCTCCCGAGCCCTGATGAGGTGCTCGATGAAGTCTGCAACGTGGACGTCGAGGTCCGTCTCCCCGATGGCTCTCGCTGGAGTGCGACGATCTTCACCCTCGCCGAGGTGGACCGGCTGATGAAGAGGTGGGAGGAGACCGGAGAGGCGGCAGAGGGTCGGTGCTTCTGGTGCTCGGACGGGCTGATCATTCGAGGTCCCGGCATCCAAGGCATGGTGAGCGTGATCGCCGAGCTGCTTACGTCGGGAGAGTTCGACGGAGCGTTTCATCGCCTTTCCGACCCGGAGTGAACTTCGGATTTCATGACGCTGCACCATCTTGAGACGTGCGAATAGCTCTGAGCACCCTCCTCCCCAAGGGGGTCAGCGTCATGGGCCGGCCGCGTTCGGCTCTGACCAGCAGCGGCCCGCCGAGCTCTCGTTCGATCCGGTTGATCTGCGCGACGAGGGTGAACGTGTTGAGACCGAGGCCGCTCGCCGCCGCGCTGAGGCTGGGGTAGGCGGATGCGGCCGCGAATCGGCTCAGGCGTTCACTGGCACCCTGACCGCTGAGCGACCTGCGAATCTCAGTTCAACATCGGATCCGACTTCAGTCCGACATCGACCGTGAGATTCCGACACGAAATTTGAGATCCCACACGGGAGCCGGTCAGGTCTGTGCCATGTCCACGAAACGGGAGTAGTGGCCCTGGAAGGCGACGGTGATGGTGGCCGTGGGGCCGTTTCGGTGCTTGCCGACGATGATGTCCGCCTCGCCGGCCCGCGGGGACTCCTTCTCGTACGCGTCCTCGCGGTGCAGCAGGATCACCATGTCGGCGTCCTGCTCGATGGAGCCGGACTCACGCAGGTCGGACACCATCGGCTTCTTGTCCGTGCGCTGCTCGGGGCCACGGTTCAGCTGCGAGAGCGCGATCACCGGGACCTCCAGCTCCTTGGCCAGGAGCTTGAGGTTTCGGGACATGTCCGAGACCTCCTGCTGACGGCTCTCGGAGCGCTTGGAGCCACCGGCCTGCATCAGCTGGAGATAGTCGATGATCACGAGCTTGATGTCGTTGCGCTGCTTGAGCCGGCGGCACTTCGCCCGGATCTCCATCATCGACAGGTTGGGGGAGTCGTCGATGTAGAGCGGCGCGGTCGACACCTCGGGCATCCGGCGGGCCAGCCGCGTCCAGTCCTCGTCCGTCATCGTGCCGGACCGCATGTGGTGCAGGGCGACCCGGGCCTCCGCGGACAGCAGACGCATGGCGATCTCGTTGCGGCCCATTTCGAGGGAGAAGATGACGCTCGGCAGGTTGTTCTTGATCGACGCCGCTCGCGCGAAGTCCAGGGCGAGCGTCGACTTGCCCATGGCCGGACGGGCCGCGATGACGATCATCTGGCCGGGATGCAGGCCGTTGGTGAGAGCGTCGAGGTCGGTGAAGCCCGTGGGCACACCGGTCATCTCGCCACTGCGCGAACCGATCGCCTCGATCTCGTCGAGCGCGCCCTCCATGATGTCGCCCAGCGGCAGGTAGTCCTCGCTGGTGCGCTGCTCGGTGACGGCGTAGATCTCGGCCTGCGCGGAGTTCACGATGTCGTCGACATCGCCGTCGGCCGCGTATCCCATCTGCGTGATCTTCGTACCGGCCTCGACGAGCCGCCTCAGCACCGCCCGCTCGTGAACGATCTCCGCGTAGTACGAGGCGTTGGCCGCGGTCGGCACGGACTGGACCAGGGTGTGGAGGTACGGCGCGCCGCCCACCTTGGTGATCTCGCCGCGCTTGACCAGCTCGGCCGCGACCGTGATCGGGTCGGCCGGCTCGCCCTTGGCGTACAGGTCGAGGATGGCCTGGAAGACGGTCTCGTGCGCGGGACGATAGAAGTCGTGGCCCTTGATGACCTCCACGACCTCGGCGATGGCGTCCTTCGACAGGAGCATGCCGCCGAGAACGGACTGCTCCGCGTCGAGATCCTGCGGCGGAACCCGCTCGAAACCGGAGGAGCCGCCGTCCCAGCCGCCGCTCTCCCTCCCGCGTTCGTGCTGCTCGCCGCGGCTCTGGCCCTCGGCACGGCGCTGCCGGGAAACAGGCAGACGATCACTGGGGCCGGACTCGGCCCAGGGGTCGTCCAAGGGCTCGGGAACACTCACCGGGCCTCCTCCTCCCGTCCGCTCCGCGGACATCGCCATGCCACTCCTTCTTACGGCACAGCACCGACAAACAAGACGCCCGACTCCGGTTCCGGCGCGTCAAGTTCTGCGTGGTTCCAGGACCAGAACGGAGTGCGGGCGCCGGTCCACGGTAGGCCGCTCGGCACCGTCAGCCAATCTGGTTATCCACAGACCATGTGGACGACGGACCAGATGCTGTGGAGAACCCCGCAGAACCTGTGCACGGATCGGGGGACAGCACTGTGGACAAACTCATAGCCATTCCACCATCACCCCGTTGACCTGGACTTTTACCATCCACGGGCTGTGGGGGAGAAAAACTTTTCAGCTCGGCACAAGATCACGAGAGACACCATGGAGGAGAACACCAGGACTCAACAAATGTAAGGACTAATAGAGCATTGGATCTATTACCTGTGGAAGATTAGATTGACCCCATGACCCAGGTCCCGGCCCCCTCGTCGTCCAGCCGCCGTCGCCACGACCGCGAGATCATCTCGCTCGCCGTTCCGGCCTTCGGCGCGCTCGTGGCAGAGCCCCTCTTCGTCATGGTCGACAGTGCCATCGTCGGCCATCTCGGTACTCCGCAACTGGCCGGCCTGGCCGTCGCCGCCGCCCTGCTGACCACCGCCGTCAGCATTTTCGTCTTCCTCGCCTACGCCACCACAGCCGCAGTGGCACGGCGGGTCGGCGCGGGCGATCTCGCCTCGGCGATCCGCCAGGGCATGGACGGCATCTGGCTGGCGCTCCTGCTCGGCATCGCCGTCATCGCCGTCACCCTCCCCGCCGCCCCCTGGCTGGTGAACGTCTTCGGAGCCTCCGACACGGCCGCCCCCTACGCGACCACCTATCTGCGGATCTCCAGCCTCGGCATCCCGGCCATGCTCGTGGTGATGGCCGCTACCGGCGTGCTCCGCGGCCTGCAGGACACCAGGACCCCGCTCTACGTCGCCATCGGGGGCTTCGCCGCCAACGGCGCGCTCAACGCGGGGCTGGTCTACGGTGCCGGTCTCGGGATCGCCGGGTCGGCCTGGGGCACCGTGATCGCACAGGTCTCGATGGCCCTCGCCTATCTGGTCGTGGTGGTGCGCGGAGCACGACGCCACGGCGCCTCGCTCCGCCCGGACGCCGCCGGTATCAGGGCCAGTGCCCAGGCAGGCGTCCCGCTGCTGGTCCGTACGCTCTCGCTCCGCGCCGTCCTGATGATTGCCACGGCCGTCGCCGCCCGCCTCGGGGACACCGAGATAGCCGCGCACCAGATCATCCTCTCGCTCTGGAGCCTGATGGCCTTCGCTCTGGACGCCATCGCCATCGCGGGCCAAGCGATCATCGGCCGGTACCTGGGGGCCGACGACGCCAAGGGCGCGCGCGAGGCATGCCGTCGCATGGTGCAGTGGGGCGCCGTCTCCGGGGTGGTGTTCGGAGCACTGATCGTGCTGGCGCGGCCCTTGTTCGTCCCGCTGTTCACCAGTGACACCTCCGTCCAGGACGCCCTGGTCCCGGCGCTGCTGGTGGTGGCGCTCTCCCAGCCGATCGCCGGCGTGGTCTTCGTACTGGACGGGGTGCTGATGGGGGCCGGTGACGGCCGGTACCTCGCCTGGGCCATGCTCGCCACCCTCGCGGTCTTCGCTCCGTTCGCCCTGCTGGTACCGGCGGCAGGCGGTGGGCTGACGGCGCTGTGGTGGGCGATGACGCTGATGATGGCGGTCCGGCTGGCCACGCTCTGGCTCCGCGTCCGCTCCGGCAAGTGGGCCGTCACCGGGGCCACCCGCTGAGTCCTGGTTCACCAACCCGTCGTTTCACGTGAAACGGCGGGTTTCATGCGAAACAGTGGGTTTCACGTGAAACGACGAAGGGCCGCACCCCGAGAGGAGTGCGGCCCTTCATCTGCTCAAGTGAGCCGCGCCCTTAGGCAGCGACGACCTCGATGCCGAGGTTCGCAGCGACCTCGGGGTGCAGACGCACGGACACCTGGTGTCCGCCGAGCGTCTTGATCGGCGAGCCGAGCTCGACGCGACGCTTGTCGACGTCGGGGCCACCGGCGGCCTTGATCGCCGAGGCGACGTCGGCCGGGGTCACGGAGCCGAAGAGCCGACCGGCGTCGCCAGAGCGAACGGCCAGGCGAACCTTCACGCTCTCGAGCTTGGCCTTGATCTCGTTGGCCTGCTCGATCGTGGCGATCTCGTGGATCTTGCGGGCGCGGCGGATCTGCGCCACGTCCTTCTCGCCACCCTTGGTCCAGCGGATGGCAAAGCCACGCGGAACCAGGTAGTTACGGGCGTACCCGTCCTTGACGTCGACGACGTCGCCCGCAGCACCGAGGCCGGAGACCTCGTGGGTGAGGATGATCTTCATGTTTCGGTCACCCTTCCCTTATCGCGCGGTGGACGTGTAGGGCAGCAGCGCCATCTCACGGCTGTTCTTGACGGCCGTGGCGACGTCACGCTGGTGCTGCGTGCAGTTGCCGGTCACGCGGCGGGCACGGATCTTGCCGCGGTCGGAAATGAACTTCCGCAGCATGTTCGTGTCCTTGTAGTCCACGTACTGGGTCTTGTCCTTGCAGAACGCGCAGACCTTCTTCTTAGGCTTGCGCACAGGCGGCTTCGCCATGATGTTTCTCCTGTGTGATCAAGAAGTGGGGGTCGAGCCGCCCCTAGAAGGGGGGCTCGTCCGAGTAGCCGCCGCCGGAGCCGCCGGAGTTTCCACCCCAGCCGCCTCCGCCGCCACTCTGCTGGCCGCCGGACGGGCCGTTCGTGGCCCACGGGTCGTCGGCGGGAGCGCCGCCGCCGCCCTGCTGGCCACCGCCACCGGGACCGCCGCCCCAGTTGCCGCCGCCCTGCTGGCCGCCGCCGTATCCACCCTGGCCGCCCTGGCCACCGCGACCCGTGGTCTTGGTGACCTTGGCCGTGGCGTTCTTCAGGCTGGGGCCGACTTCCTCGACGTCCAGCTCGTAGACCGTGCGCTTGACGCCCTCGCGGTCTTCGTACGACCGCTGCTTCAGCCGGCCCTGCACGACGACACGCATGCCGCGCTGGAGCGACTCGGCGACGTTCTCCGCCGCCTGCCGCCAGACCGAGCAGGTCAGGAACAGGCCTTCGCCGTCCTTCCACTCGTTGGTCTGCCGGTCGAAGATGCGGGGAGTGGACGCGACACGGAACTTCGCGACCGCCGCACCGGACGGGGTGAAGCGCAGCTCGGGGTCGTCGACGAGATTGCCGACGACCGTGATGACGGTCTCGCCTGCCATGGATGAACCTCTCGGCGGGATTGCTTCTGGCTGCTTGCTGCTACTACTCGGACCCGATGACCACTGAGCCGGAAGCTCAGTGGGCCTCGGGGCGGAGGACCTTGGTCCGGAGGACCGACTCGTTCAGGTTCATCTGGCGGTCGAGCTCCTTGACGACCGCAGGCTCGGCCTGCAGGTCGATGACCGAGTAGATGCCCTCGGGCTTCTTCTTGATCTCGTAAGCGAGACGACGACGGCCCCAGGTGTCGACCTTCTCGACCTTTCCGTTGCCCTCACGGACGACGGAGAGGAAGTTCTCGATCAGGGGGGAGACAGCGCGCTCCTCCAGATCGGGGTCGAGGATGACCATCACCTCGTAGTGACGCATGTGGAACCCACCTCCTTTGGACTCAGCGGCCACGGTCGTTCCGTGGCAGGAGGGTCGTGATGCGTGAGCGCCGATGTCGCCGCGTCGAGCGGCCTGTGCCGACAACACCCTCCATGGAGAGGGGCCGCCGGGCTGGCCTGGGCAGACACCGGTGCAGACCGTACAGAGTACCCGCTCACCGGCTTCCGGTTGAAATCCGGTGGTCAGGAGACGCAATCTGGACACATCGGGTGTGAGCGGCGCCACGAAGCGCCCCGTTCGACCAGGAGGTACTCCATGGCACAGGCAATAGGACCCCGTCCTCCCGTCTCCCTGCTCGCCACGGACGGCAAGAGCCATCCCGCCCAGCAGGCCCTGGTGACGGTGACGCTGGTGCTCGGTGTGCTCGCCTTCGTGACGGCGATGTTCCACAACCTGCATCTGATCAGCTCGTGGGCCGGGCTCATCGGCATCCTCACGGGCGCGTACGGGCAGTACATCTCGGAAACGACGCGTGAACGGTTCCTGCTGGTCATCGGCATGGGCGCGGCCGGTCTCGGCCTGTTCCTGGGGGTGGCGCACGGCGGTCTCTTCGGCGGCATCGTGGGCTGAGGCGCAAAGAACCGCGGGCCGGCGCACGGCGGACCCACGAGAGCCGACGGAAACGGTGCGGGACTCCGCCCAGGGGTCCCGCACCGTCCCGTAGCAGGGACAGGTGCAAGGGGCCAGACAGCGTGAGCGGCGGTCACAGTAGGCTTCGGCGCGAGAGCCGGAGCCCCTGACCGATGGGGACACGCCTGCCGAGGAGCGCCCCGCATGAGCCTGACCCTGAGGACCATCAGCCGAGAGCAGCATCTGGCGTACATCCAGAACCTGCCCGCGGCGAGTCACATGCAGGTCCCGGCGTGGGCGGACGTGAAGGCCGAGTGGCGCTCGGAGAGCCTCGGCTGGTTCGACAAGGACGGGCAGCTCGTCGGGGTCGGCCTGGTGCTCTACCGCCAGCTCCCCAAGATCAAGCGGTACCTCGCCTACCTCCCCGAGGGCCCGGTCATCAACTGGTACGCGCCGAACCTGGACGACTGGCTGCGGCCGATGCTGGCGCACCTCAAGCAGCAGGGCGCCTTCTCCGTGAAGATGGGGCCGCCGGTCATCATCCGCCGGTGGGACGCACCCGCCATCAAGGCCGGGATCCAGGACCCCGAGGTCAAGCGGCTGCGCGACGTGGAGGCCACCCACATCGAGCCGCGCGCCTTCGAGGTGGCCGACCGGCTGCGGAAGATGGGCTGGCAGCAGGGCGAGGACGGCGGCGCCGGCTTCGGCGACGTGCAGCCCCGCTACGTCTACCAGGTGCCGCTGGCGAACCGTTCCCTCGAAGACGTCCACAAGGGCTTCAACCAGCTGTGGCGACGCAACATCAAGAAGGCCGAGAAGGCCGGCGTCGAGGTCGTCCAGGGCGGTTACACCGAGCTCGCCGAGTGGCAGCGGCTGTACGAGATCACCGCGGAGCGCGACCGCTTCCGGCCGCGTCCGCTGAGCTACTTCCAGCGCATGTGGACGGCGCTCAACACCGAGGACCCCAACCGGATGCGGCTCTACTTCGCCCGGCACGAGGGCGAGAACGTCGCGGCCGCGACGATGCTGATCGTCGGCGGACACGTCTGGTACTCGTACGGCGCCTCCGCGAACCACAAGCGCGAGGTCCGGCCGTCGAACGCGATGCAGTGGCGGATGCTGCGCGACGCGTACGCGATGGGCGCCACCGTCTACGACCTGCGCGGCATCTCCGACTCGCTGGACGAGACCGACCACCTCTTCGGGCTGATCCAGTTCAAGGTCGGCACCGGTGGGCAGGCGGCCGAGTACCTCGGCGAGTGGGACTTCCCGCTCAACAAGCTGCTGCACAAGGCGCTCGACATCTACATGTCGCGCCGCTGACGCGCGTCGGACGCGTCTGCCGGTACGCGTACGGGCCGCCTATGCGCCGCCCGTACGCCACTGGTACACCTCTGATCCGCTTCCGCCGACACCTCCCGCCCCGCTGACGAAACCGGCTTCATTGGTTTCAATGGGGCTTCGGCACCACACACCTCCCACACCGCCGCACCAGAAGGGTTCCGGACCGGCCATGGCGCTCTCCCTGTACGTCGACACCGCGCGCTGGCGGGCGCACCAGAAATCCGTCCTCGACCAGTTCCCCGGCCTCGTCCCGGTCTGCAAGGGCAACGGATACGGCTTCGGCCACGAACGGCTGGCCGACGAGGCCATCCGCTTCGGCTCCGACATGCTCGCCGTCGGCACCACCTACGAGGCGGCCCGCATCAAGGACTGGTTCAGCGGCGACCTCCTCGTCCTCACGCCGTTCCGCCGGGGCGAGGAACCGGTGCCGCTGCCCGACCGCGTCGTACGGTCCGTGTCCTCCGTGGACGGTGTGCACGCCCTGGTGGGCGCCCGGGTCGTCATCGAGTGCATGAGCTCGATGAAGCGCCACGGCGTCAAGGAGGAGGAGCTCGGGCAGCTGCACGCCGCCATCGAGGACGTGCGGCTGGAGGGCTTCGCCCTGCACCTGCCGCTGGACCGCACGGACGGCTCGGACGCGGTCGAGGAGGTCATCGCCTGGATGGACCGGCTGCGCGCGGCCCGGCTGCCGCTGCACACCATGTTCGTCAGCCATCTGCGCGCCGAGGAGCTGGGCCGTCTCCAGCAGCAGTTCCCGCAGACCCGCTTCCGTGCCCGCATCGGCACCCGTCTGTGGCTGGGCGACCACGAGGCGACGCAGTACCGCGGCTCCGTGCTGGACGTCACGCGCGTGACCAAGGGCGACCGGTTCGGCTACCGCCAGCAGAAGGCGGCGTCGGACGGCTGGCTGGTGGTCGTCGCCGGCGGGACCTCGCACGGGGTGGGGCTGGAGGCCCCGAAGGCCCTGCACGGCGTGATGCCGCGGGCCAAGGGGGTCGCCCGCGCGGGCCTGGCCACCGTCAACCGCAACCTGTCGCCGTTCGTCTGGGCGGGCAAGCAGCGCTGGTTCGCCGAGCCGCCGCACATGCAGGTGTCGATCCTGTTCGTCCCGTCGGACGCCCAGGAGCCGAAGGTGGGCGACGAGCTGGTGGCCCACCTGCGCCACACGACGACCCAGTTCGACCGTCTCGTCGACCACTGAGCCGTACGTCCACCGCGAAGACCGGGCCGCCACTCCGTACGGGGTGGCGGCCCGGTCCTTTCACTCCGCGGCCGGTTCCCGTCCCGCGCCCCATTCCACTTGCGGCCCCTCGACCGCGTGCTGCTCCGGCCGTGCCGTTCGCCTCAGCACGAACGCGTCCGGGGCCCCGTCGAGCACCCCGCCGGACGGATCGTCCGAGCCGTCGCGCCGCACCACGTCCCGCTCCGGGAGAAGCACGTCCCGTACGACCACGGCGCAGAGGTACAGCGTGCCCAGCAGATGCAGGGCGATCACCAGCTGGTACCCCTCCGTGGGCAGCCCCTGGTGCTTGTCGCCGCTCGTCGTGTACGCGAGGTACATCCAGATGCCCAGGAAGTACATGACCTCGCAGGCCTGCCAGATCAGGAAGTCCCGCCAGCGCGGCCTCGCGAGCGCGGCCAGCGGGATCAGCCACAGCACGTACTGCGGTGAGTAGACCTTGTTGACCAGGATGAACGCCGCGACGACGAGGAAGGCGAGCTGCGCGAAGCGCGGCCTGCGCGGTGCCATCAGGGTCAGCGCGCCGATGGCCGCGCACAGCGCGACGGTCGTCAGGGTCGAGACGGTGTTGACGGTCGCGACGTCGATGGCCTCGCCGGTGCGCTGGGTGATGATCAGCCAGAAGGAGCCGAAGTCGATGCCCCGCTCCTCGCTGAACGTGTAGAACTTCTTCCAGCCCTCCGGGGCCAGGAGCATCACCGGCAGGTTCACCACCAGCCAGGAGACCACCGCTCCGAGCGCGGCCGTACCGAACTCCCGCCACTTGCCCGCCCGCCAGCACAGGACGAACACCGGGCCCAGCAGGAACACGGGGTAGAGCTTGGCGGCCGTGGCGAGCCCGATGAGCACGCCGAAGGCGAGTGCCCGCCCGCGGGACCACATGAGCATCGCCGCGGCCGTCAGCGCGACGGCCAGCAGGTCCCAGTTGATCGTCGCGGTCAGCGCGAAGGCGGGGGCGAGGGCCACCAGCAGCCCGTCCCAGGGGCGGAACCGGTGCGTACGCGCGACGCAGACGGCGATGACCACGGCGCACACCATCAGCATGCCCGCGTTGACCATCCAGTACATCTGCTCGCGGAACTGGATCTCCCCGCCCGGCGTCAGCCAGGACGCCACCTGCATGAAGAGCCCCGTCAGGACGGGGTACTCCAGGTACTGCATGTCGCCGGGCAGCCGGTCGAAGTACGGCACCAGCCCGTCGGAGAAGCCGCGCGCCACGAAGAGGTGCGGGATGTCCGAGTAGCAGGCGTGCGTGTACTGCGAGCCCGCGCCCCTGAACCACGCCCAGTTGTAGCAGGGCAGCTTCTGCACCATGCCCAGCGCGAACGTCCCGAGGGCCACGAGGGCGACGACGGCCACCGGAGGGAGCGCCGCGCTGCCCGCGCGGGCCCAGCGCCCCGACGGTCCGCCGATCAGCTCGCTGCCGGCCGCGGCGACCTCGTCCTGGTGCGTGGGCCGCACGACGGACCGTTCCTGGTGCTGGTGCACGCTGGTGTCTTCTGCGCTTGGCATGCCGCACATCCTGCCGTACGGGGCTGTGGGGACGACGAGGGCCGCCGCACCCCGTGGGGTGCGGCGGCCCTCTTGGTCCGGCCCGTCGGACCGGCGCTATCCGGCCGGCCCGCCGAAGACGGCGCCGGTGCTGTTGGCCCCGTTGCCGTTCCCGCCGTTGCCGTTCCCGCCGTTCCAGTTCCCGCCGTTCGACGGGTTGGGAGTCGTCGACGGGCCACCACCGCCGGTGGCGTTACCACCGTTCGCGTCCCCGCCGGTGGCTCCGTCGCTGGTCCCGCCGTTGTTGTGCTGACAGTCCCAGTCCCATCGGCCACAGGTCTCGGTGGGGTCGGGCGACGCCGGGGGCGTGGTCTCCGGCGGCTCCTCGGTCTCCGAGGCGGTCGGGGACGGGTCCTCCGTCTCCGTGGGCGTCGGCGTCGGGCTCTGCGCACCGCCGCCGTAGACCGTGTCGCCGATCGGCTCCGGCTGGGGGAAGGCCAGGACCGGATTGCCCTCCAGCGCGCCCGCCATGTAGTCGTGCCAGATCTGGGCCGGGAACGACGCACCGTGGATGGTCTTCTCACCACCCGTGCCGTACATCTTCTCGAACTTGCGGTCCTTGTTCTTCTCGTCGTCGTCGAGCCGGTACATGCTGATGGCCGTGGAGAGCTGCGGCGTGTAGCCGACGAACCAGGCGGACTTGTTGTCGTCCGTCGTACCCGTCTTGCCCGCCACCTGGCGGCCCGGGAGCTGTGCGGGGGTACCCGTCCCCTTGTCGACGACGTTCTTCAGGACGTCGGTGACGTTGTCGGCGATCAAGGGGTCGAAGGCGCGCTTGGTGGTGACCTCGTGACGGTAGATCGTCTTGCCGCCGTGCTTCACCTCGGAGACCGAGTAGGGCTCGCGCTGCTGGCCGCTGGCCGCGAAGGTCGCGTACGCGCCGGCCATCCGGATCGCGCTGGGCGAGGAGGTGCCGATGGAGAACGACGGCACGCTCGCGTCCGCCAGACCGTCCTCCTTCAGCCCCGCGGCCAGGGCGACGTTCTTCACCTTGTCGGTTCCGACGTCCATGCCGAGCTGGACGTACGGGGAGTTGGCGGAGACCCGCATCGCCTCGCGCAGGGTGATGTCACCCTTCGACTCGTGGCCGTCGTTGGCCTGGCGCCACTCGTCGCCGTTCTCGTCCTTCCAGATCTCGCCGTTGTACTTCTTGATCCGCAGCAGGTCGTCACCGTTGTAGATGCTGAGCGGCGAGACCTTCGTACGGTCCGACGGCCCCTGGTCCGGCCCCAGCGCGGGGTTGCGCCTGCCGTACTCCATCGCCGCCGCCAGCACGAACGGCTTGAACGTCGAACCGACCTGGGCACCGGTGGGGTCTGCGTTGTTGGTGAAGTGCTTGGTCGCGTCCTCACCGCCGTAGATCGCCACGATGGCGCCGGTCTTGGGGTCGACCGAGCCACCGCCGAACTGGACGTGGGTGTCCGTCTCCGGGCGTGCCTTCGCGTCGATCTTGTTCTTGTAGACCTTCTTGACCGCGGCTTCGAGCTCGTTGACCTTCTTCCTGTTGAAGGTCGTGCGGATCTCGTAGCCGCCCCGGGCCAGCATCTCAGGCTTGACGTCGGGGTTGTTGTTGAGGAAGTTCTTCCGGGCCAGCTCGACCAGGTACCCGGTCTGGCCGCCCAGCTGGGCGTCCTTCCTCGGCGACTTCGGCATCGGGAACTTCGTGTACTTGGCACGCTCCGACTTCGAGAGACGGCCGTCCTTCACCTCTTCGTTGAGGATCCACTTCCAGCGCTTTCTCACCCGCTGGGTGTTCAGTTCCTTGGTGGCCCGCTTGGGGTCGACCTCGGGGGCACCTGCCGGGTCGTAGTACGAGGGACCCTTCAGCAGCGAGGCCATGAACGCGCACTCGCTCGGGTTCAGCTCGACGGCGTCCTTGCCGTAGTACGTACGGGCCGCCGCCTGGATGCCGGAGGCACCCCGGCCGTAGTACGCGACGTTCAGGTAGCCCGCGATGATCTCGCTCTTCTTCATGTCGTTGTTGACCTTGAGCGTGATGAAGAGTTCCTGGAACTTCCGGCTCAGGGTCTGTTCCTGCGACAGGCGCGAGTTCTTCACGTACTGCTGGGTGATGGTCGAGCCACCCTGGGTCTCACCACCGGTGGCCATGTTGAACAGGGCTCGGGCGATACCCATCGGGTCGATGCCGCTGTCGTGCTCGAACGACTTGTTCTCGGCCGAGATGACGGCGTTCCGCATCGCCTCGGGGATCTGCTCGTAGTCGATGATCTGGCGGTTGGCCACACCGCCGGTGGCGATCATCTGCGAGCCGTCGTCCCAGAGGTAGACGTTGTTCTGAGCCTCCGCCGCCTCGTTCACGTTCGGCTTGCCGACCATCGCGTACGCGATGGTGCCGATGCCCATGAGTACGCCGAGGAAGGCGATGCACAGACCCGTGACCAGCTTCCACGACGGGAGCCAGCGCCACAGGCCGTCCTTCTCCGCGCGCGGGTAGTCGATGAAACGCTTCTTGGCGGGACGCCGCGCATTACGACCCCGGCCCCTGCCGGGTTCTTCGTGGCCTCCTCCGCCCCCGCGGCGGCGTCCTCCACCACCGCCGCGGCCGGCGCCACCTCGCTGGGCCGCACGGCGCGCTTCGGCGCGTCCGCCCTGCGGAGCACCCCCGCTGTGCGACCCTGAATGTGACTCGGAAGTTACTCCGCGTGACGGTGCTGCGCGGCGTCCTGAGGACTGCTGGGCAGCTCGTCTGGCCGCTGCACGCCCGCCGCCTTGCGGCTGGGGCGGTTTGCGACGGTGCTCGCTCATCGAACGACTACTCCTCGGGCAGGCGAGAGCGCCTGGAAGCGGCAGTTGAGATCCGGTCCCCCGAATTGCGGACCAGCCTTCCGGCAGGCTTGTCCGCCATGCGTCATGCGTCCGGCTGGCCCGCGAAGACTGACGCGCGGGCGCGTCACACGGTTCCCGGTGGTCTGCATGCCGCACAGACTACGCACGGTCAAAACCCTCCTAGGGCCGAACTTCACCCCAAACAACGCAAGTCGGTGCCTACGAATTCACGATGTGACGCCGTTCACGATGCCCCCTCTTGTCGCATCGCGGGTACCGATCTATCGTCGGGATGTATCGAGTCGATACATCCGCTCGGCACATCAGCTCGATACACCCGCTCGGCACAGGGCTTCGCGGAGGTACCAGCAGCACCCGGAGATGGAGGAGGCGCAGGTGAGCAGACGCTCGGGCATCCTCGAATTCGCCGTTCTCGGTCTGCTCCGTGAGTCCCCGATGCACGGCTACGAGCTGCGCAAGCGCCTCAACACCTCGTTGGGAATCTTCCGCGCCTTCAGCTACGGAACTCTCTACCCCTGCCTCAAGGCGCTGGTCGCCAGCGGCTGGCTGGTCGAGGAGCCTGGTGCCGCCCCAGCCGCCGCACCGCCCGCCACCGGCCGTGCGGTCGCCCCCGCGTCGTCGCTGGCCGGCCGCCGCGCCAAGATCGTCTACCGGCTGACGGCGGAAGGTAAGGAGCACTTCGAGGAGCTGCTCTCGCACACCGGCCCCGACGCCTGGGAGGACGAGCATTTCGCGGCTCGTTTCGCCTTCTTCGGGCAGACGGAGCGCGAGGTGCGGATGCGGGTGCTGGAAGGCCGGCGCAGCCGGCTGGAGGAGCGGCTGGAGAAGATGCGGGCCTCGCTGGCCCGCACCCGCGAGCGCCTCGACGACTACACGCTTGAGCTGCAGCGGCACGGTATGGAGTCCGTGGAGCGCGAAGTGCGCTGGCTGAACGAGCTCATCGAGAGCGAGCGGTCGGGACGGGATCAGCGACGGTCCTCGCCCGGGAGCGAAGCTCAGCAGAACACCGCAGGAGAGACGGACGGCCTGCCCCGGCGCCGGGGTGACACCCCGCCGGATCCGTCCGACGACACCTCAAAGTGAGGCCCCCGCAGTTCCGCGGGTCCTCATCGGGAACATCCAAAACACACAGGGAGCAACCGGAATGGGTTCGGTTCGCGTAGCCATCGTCGGCGTGGGCAACTGCGCCGCCTCGCTGGTCCAGGGCGTCGAGTACTACAAGGACGCCGATCCGGCCGGCAAGGTGCCCGGTCTGATGCACGTCCAGTTCGGCGACTACCACGTGCGGGACGTCGAGTTCGTCGCCGCCTTCGACGTCGACGCGAAGAAGGTCGGTCTCGACCTCGCGGACGCCATCGGTGCCAGCGAGAACAACACCATCAAGCTCTGCGACGTGCCGAACTCCGGCGTCACCGTCCAGCGCGGCCACACCCACGACGGTCTCGGCAAGTACTACCGCCAGACCATCGAGGAGTCCACCGAGGCCCCGGTCGACATCGTCCAGATCCTCAAGGACCGCAAGGTC
This sequence comes from Streptomyces sp. NPDC092952, assembly GCF_044754785.1. Taxonomy (NCBI): domain Bacteria; kingdom Bacillati; phylum Actinomycetota; class Actinomycetes; order Kitasatosporales; family Streptomycetaceae; genus Streptomyces; species Streptomyces sp. NPDC092952. The sequence continues at coordinate 265,534 of NZ_JBIVPT010000003.1, forward strand.
GACGTTCTGGTCTGCTACCTGCCCGTCGGTTCCGAGGTCGCCGCGAAGTTCTACGCGCAGTGCGCCATCGACGCCAAGGTCGCGTTCGTCAACGCCCTCCCGGTCTTCATCGCCGGCACCAAGGAGTGGGCGGACAAGTTCACCGAGGCCGGTGTCCCGATCGTCGGTGACGACATCAAGTCGCAGGTCGGCGCCACCATCACGCACCGCGTGATGGCGAAGCTCTTCGAGGACCGGGGCGTCATCCTGGACCGCACGATGCAGCTGAACGTCGGCGGCAACATGGACTTCAAGAACATGCTGGAGCGCGAGCGCCTGGAGTCCAAGAAGATCTCCAAGACGCAGGCCGTCACCTCCCAGATCCCCGACCGGGACCTCGGTGAGAAGAACGTCCACATCGGCCCGTCCGACTACGTGGCCTGGCTGGACGACCGAAAGTGGGCCTACGTCCGCCTGGAGGGCCGCGCGTTCGGTGACGTCCCGCTGAACCTGGAGTACAAGCTCGAGGTCTGGGACTCCCCGAACTCCGCCGGTGTCATCATCGACGCCCTGCGTGCCGCGAAGATCGCCAAGGACCGCGGCATCGGCGGCCCGATCCTCTCCGCGTCCTCCTACTTCATGAAGTCCCCGCCGGTTCAGTACTTCGACGACCAGGCCCGCGAGAACGTCGAGAAGTTCATCCGCGGCGAGGTCGCCAACTGACGCAGCCGGACATGGAGCGGACGCGCGGCACACCGCCGAGCGGCAACGCTCCCTGAGGCTCCGTACCGTTGAGGGTCCCCGGGCAATCTGCCCGGGGACCCTCAACGTATGTGACTCTTGGTCGCATGGCCGTCGTCGGTGATCTGCGTGTTCTTCTGCGCCTTCGGGACTTCCGCCGCCTGTTGACGGTACGTGTCCTCTCCCAGTCGGCCGACGGCGTCTTCCAGGTGGCGCTGGCCGCCCATGTCGTCTTCTCACCCGAGAAACAGGCTTCGGCGGGTGCCATCGCCTCCGCCATGGCGGTGCTGCTGCTGCCCTACTCGTTCATCGGCCCCTTCGCAGGCGTCCTGCTGGACCGATGGCCACGACGCCAGGTCTTCCTGTACGGGAATCTGCTGCGGGCCGCGCTCGCCTGCTGCACCGCGCTCCTCATACTCGGCTCCGTGCCCGACTGGCTCTTCTACGTCTCGGCGCTGTGCGTCACCGCGGTCAACCGCTTCGTCCTGGCCGGACTCTCGGCCGCGCTGCCGCGCGTCGTCGACCGCGACCGGCTGGTGCTGGCCAACTCGATCTCACCGACCACCGGTACGCTCGCGGCCACCGCGGGCGGCGGCCTCGCCTTCGTCGTACGACTGCTGCTCGCGGACTCCGACGCCGCGGTGGTCCTGCTGGGTGCGGTGCTCTACCTCGCTTCGGCACTGGCCTCCCTGACCCTGACGGCAGAACTGCTCGGACCTGACCGGCACGGACCACGGGCCGGGCTGGGCGAGGCTCTGGCCACCACCGCACGGGGGCTGGCCGCCGGCCTGCGCCACCTCGCGGAGCGGAAGCCGGCGAGCCGGGTGCTGGCCGCCATGACCGCGATGCGCTTCTGCTACGGCGCGCTGACCGTGACGGTGCTGATGCTGTGCCGACACGCCTGGACCGGGAGCGAGACCGAGGGCCTGGCCCTCCTCGGGCTGGCCGTAGGCGTCTCTGGGGCAGGATTCTTCGCGGCGGCCGTACTGACGCCCTGGGCCGCCGGGCGGCTCGGGCGGTTCCGCTGGATATCGATGTGCGCGGCTGGCGCAGCCGTCCTGGAGCCCGCGCTGGGGCTCTGGTTCGTTCCGCTGCCGATGCTGATCGCGGCCTTCGTCCTCGGACTGGTCACCCAGGGCGCGAAGATCGCGACGGACACCGTGGTGCAGACCTCGGTGGCGGACTCCTTCCGCGGACGCGTCTTCTCCCTCTACGACGTGCTGTTCAACGTCGCCTTCGTGGGCGCTGCCGCGGTGGCCGCCCTGCTGCTGCCGCCGGACGGGCGCTCGGCCCCGGTGGTCGTCGGCGTGGCGGTCATCTACGCGGTCGTCGCCGTACTGCTCTCGCGGTGGGCCCGGACCGAGGAGCCTACGCGTGAAGGCCGCTGTTTCACGTGAAACAGCGGCCTTGCCCTACGGATCACGGCCGTGTTTCACGTGAAACACGGCTCGCCAACCCCTACGGCCGTCTCAGCTCTGTGCGGCCCACCACTCCTTGAGCTTCTCAACCGCCGCGTCGCGCTCCAGCGGGCCGTGCTCCAGCCGCAGCTCCAGCAGGAACGCGTACGCCTTGCCGATCACCGGTCCGGGGCCGACGTCCAGGACCTTCATGATCTCGTTGCCGTTCAGGTCGGGGCGGATCGCGTCCAGCTCCTCCTGCTCCTGCAACTGCGCGATGCGCTCCTCCAGCCCGTCGTAGGTCCGGGAGAGCGCCGCGGCCTTGCGCTTGTTCCGCGTGGTGCAGTCCGAGCGGGTCAGCTTGTGCAGCCGGTCCAGCAACGGACCGGCGTCCCGTACGTACCGGCGGACCGCGGAGTCCGTCCACTCACCGTCGCCGTAGCCGTGGAAGCGCAGGTGCAGCTCCACCAGCTTCGAGACGTCCCTGACCAGGTCGTTGGAGTACTTGAGCGCGGTCATCCGCTTCTTGACCATCTTGGCCCCCACCACCTCGTGGTGATGGAACGAGACGCGTCCGTCCTTCTCGAAGCGCCGGGTCCGCGGCTTGCCGATGTCGTGGAGGAGCGCGGCCAGCCGCAGCGTCAGATCGGGGCCGTCCTGCTCCAGGTCGATCGCCTGCTCCAGGACGGTCAGCGAGTGCTCGTAGACGTCCTTGTGACGGTGATGCTCGTCACTTTCCAACCGCAGCGCGGGGAGTTCCGGCAGCACCTGCTGGGCCAGCCCCGTATCGACGAGCAGGGCCAGTCCCTTGCGCGGCTGCGGGGAGAGCAGCAGCTTGTTGAGCTCGTCGCGGACCCGCTCGGCGGAGACGATCTCGATGCGGCCGGCCATCTCCGTCATCGCGGCGACCACGTCGGGGGCGACGTCGAAGTCCAGCTGGGCCGCGAAGCGGGCGGCACGCAGCATCCGCAGCGGGTCGTCGGAGAACGACTCCTCGGGCGTTCCGGGGGTGCGCAGGACGCGTGCCGCCAGATCGTCGAGGCCGCCGTACGGATCGACGAACTCCTTCCGCGGAAGCGCGACGGCCATCGCGTTGACCGTGAAGTCCCGACGGACGAGGTCCTCCTCGATGGAGTCGCCGTAGGAGACCTCGGGCTTGCGCGAGGTCCGGTCGTACGCCTCCGACCGGTACGTGGTGACCTCGATCTGGTAGCCGTCCTTCTGGGCACCCACGGTGCCGAAGGCGATCCCGACCTCCCAGACCGCGTCGGCCCACGGCCGGACGATCCTCAGCACGTCCTCGGGTCGGGCGTCGGTCGTGAAGTCCAGGTCGTTCCCGAGCCTGCCGAGGAGTGCGTCCCGGACCGATCCGCCGACCAGCGCGAGACCGAACCCGGCGTCCTGGAAACGGCGAGCGAGGTCGTCGGCGACCGGGGACACCCGCAGCAGTTCGCTGACTGCGCGGTGCTGTACCTGGGTCAGGGCACGGGAGCTGTCTTCATTGGCGTTCGACACAACAGAAAAGGGTACGTGCCCGGACCGGCCCGGTCGCCCTGGTTACGGCCCGCCCTGCGAGACTCTTCCGATCATGTAGCGAACTCCCCAGCACTTGGCACCCCCGTACATCGTTACCATGCGTGGACGCAACAACCGACAAGCATCGACACCAGCTGACGACGACGAGGGACGGGTAGGCGCGTGGCCGAGGCGGCAGACAATCAGGGGATCGCTCCCTCTCCTGCTCGCCGGTGGCTGCGGCGCACAGCCGCCCTGGTCACCGGCGCACCTCTCATCGCGGCTCTGCTGGCCGGACCGACCGCGTCGGCCACGCCCGCCGGCAGCCCCACAAAGACTCCCAGCGGGTCCAGAACGGTGGACGTGTCCCTGGACACCCTGGCTCCGAGCGCGCCGGTCAAGGGGGACACCCTGACCGTCTCCGGCACCCTCACCAACCGGGGCAAGGACACGATCACGGACGCCGAGGTCGACCTGCGGGTGGGGCCGCGGCTTCTCGGCCGGACGGAGATCGACAACACCGCCGGACGCACCGGATTCACGTTCGGCGCCGATCCCGCCCCGCTCGGCGGCGCGTACACGGTGAAGGTCGCGAAACTCCGCTCCGGCATCAGCCAGGACTTCACGCTGTCCGTCCCCGTCGGCAAACTGGGGCTCGGTGACGACGGGGTCTACCAGCTCGGTGTGTCGCTGTCGGGCCAGACCTCCCAGGCTCCGTACCAGCAGGTGCTGGGGATCGAGCGCACCTTCCTGCCCTGGCAGGAGGAGGAGCGCGACTCCAGGACGAAGCTCACCTATCTCTGGCCGCTGATCGCCTCGGCCCATGTCACCGCCGAGACGGGCACGGACGATCAGCAGACACCGGTGTTCTCGGACGACGGACTGGCCGACGAGCTGGCCCCGGGCGGGCGGCTGCAGCAGATGGTCTCGCTGGGCAGCGAGCTGCCGGTGACCTGGGTCATCGATCCGGACCTGCTGGCCAGCGTCGACGCGATGACGGGGAACTACCGGGTCAAGGCCGGCGACACCACCGTCGCCGGGACCAACCAGGCCGTCGCCAAGAAGTGGCTCACCGCCCTGGAGGCCGCGGTGTCGGACGGAAAGGTCGTCGCGCTGCCGTTCGCCGACCCCGATCTGGCCTCCATCGCGCACCGCGCGAAGAACGTCTCCGGCACCTTGAGCCATCTGCAGACCGCCACCGAGGTGGCCGGGACGACCGTGCAGACCATCCTCCACGTGAAGCCGTCGACCGACTTCGCCTGGCCGGTCGACGGGGCCGTCGACCCGTCGATCGTCGATGTCGCCACCTCGGCCGGGGCCCACAAGGTGATCGCCCGCAGCGACAACTTCCGGGAGACCGACAACCTGCCGTACACGCCGACGGCCGCCCGGCCGATCGGCAACGGCACCACCGCGGTCGTCGCCGACGCCCGGCTCTCCACGGCCTTCCAGGGCGACATGGCGAAGGCCGGCAAGTCCACCCTCGCCGTGCAGAAGTTCCTCGCCCAGACGCTCGCGCTGACCGCTCAGGACACCGACGAGGAGCGGAGCATCGTCGTCGCGCCGCAGCGGACGCCCTCGGTGGCCCAGGCCCAGTCGATGGCCCGCGCACTCCGGGCGCTCGACGACGAGCGCTGGACCCAGCCGCTCGGCCTGGTCGACGCGGCCGACGCGACGCCCGACGCCGAGGCGACGACGAGCGTCCCCCGGGCGTCCCAGTACCCGAAGAAGCTCCGCCGCCAGGAGCTGCCCACCCAGGCCTTCCAGGACATCAAGTCCACGCAGACCTCGCTCAACAGCTTCCAGGTCATCCTGACGCAGCCCGAGCGGGTGGTGACCCCCTTCGGCAACGCGCTCAACCGCTCCATGTCGACGTCCTGGCGCGGCCGGCCGCTGGAGGCGCAGCTGTACCGGGACTCGGTGCGCGGCTACCTCCAGGATCTCGTCAACGAGGTGCAGCTCATCTCGAAGTCGGACGTCACCCTGTCCGGCCGCAGCGCCACGATCCCGGTGACCGTGCAGAACAGGCTGCTGCAGGGGGTGGACGGTCTCGTCCTGCGGCTCAAGTCGGAGAACGCGACACGGCTCCGGCTGAACGACGACGGAGCGGTGGCGGAGCAGCCGATCCGGATCGGCCCCGGCCACAGCCAGTCCGTGAAGTTCGACGCGGCGGCCAACGTCAACGGCCAGGTGCAGATGACGGCGCAGCTCTACACCGAGGACGGCACCCCGTACGGCAGCCCGATGACCTTCACCGTGAAGGTGTCCGAGCTCACCCCGACCGTGCTGCTGGTCATCGCGGGCGGGCTGCTGCTGCTGGTTCTCGCGGGCATCAGGATGTACGCCCACCGCAAGCGCGCCAACGCGGGCGGCGCGCCCGGTGACGACGGCGGCGAACCGGAGCAGCCGAGTGACCCGACTCCGGACACCGGTCCGGAAAGCGGGGAGCCGTCGTCCTCGGGTGAGAAAGTGGAACGTTGAGCGATGTCTGTCGTGGCCGGTCGGCCGGGGACGATGAGGTGGGGTTTCGATGAACGCGCCGTACGACGGTGACCGCGGTCAGGGTGCGGGCGGAGCCGGGGCTTCCGGCGGGCCCCCGGTGCCTCCTCCGGGCCCCGGCCAGGTCCCGCCGCCCGACCCGTACCTGCAGGACGCCTACGACCGCGACCCCTATCGTGCCCAGGACCTGACCGCCCAGGACCCGGTCGCCGAGGCGATGTACGACCGGGCCGCGCACCCCCCGCCGCCCCCCGGCACGTACCAGCAGCCCCACCCGCTCTACCAACAGCCGGCCGCGGCCCAGTACCCGCCCGACCCGCGGCTCTGGGCCCCGACGCCTCCTCCCGAGCCCGACGGTCCCTCGCGGCACCTGCCGTACGGCGACCGCCCGGCGTCCACCCAGTTCGTCGGGGTCGACGACCTGGTCAGCCAGGCCTCGCGGGACGACGAGCAGCCGGACGCCTTCGCCCACCTCTTCCGGGACCAGGAGGGGCCGTCCGGTCCCGCTCCCGTTCCTCAGGAACCCGAGCCCGCTCCGGCGCCCGCTCCGGCCAAGTCCGGCGGACGGGCCTCCGGGATACTGAAGTCGAGCGCCCTGATGGCGGCCGGCACGCTCGTCTCCCGCCTCACCGGATTCGTGCGCACCCTCGTCATGACCGCCGCGCTCGGTGCGGCCCTGCTCGGTGACAGCTTCACCATCGCCTACACCCTGCCCACGATGATCTACATCCTCACCGTGGGCGGCGGGCTGAACTCGGTCTTCGTGCCTCAGCTCGTGCGCTCGATGAAGGACGACGAGGACGGCGGTGAGGCCTACGCCAACCGCCTGCTGACCCTGGTCATGGTGGCGCTCGCGGTGATCGTCGGGATCGCCGTGCTCGCCTCGCCGTGGTTGATCCAGATGATGTCGCCGACGATCGCCAACGACGCCGCCGCCAACAGCGTGGCCGTGACCTTCGCCCGGTACTGCCTGCCGACGATCTTCTTCATGGGCGTGCACGTCGTCATGGGCCAGATCCTCAACGCCCGCGGCAAGTTCGGCGCGATGATGTGGACCCCGGTCCTCAACAACATCGTGATGATCTTCACGTTCGGCATGTTCATCTGGGTGTACGGCACGTCCGCCGAGTCCAGGATGGGCGTCCAGACCATTCCGCCGGAGGGCGTCCGGCTGCTGGGCATCGGCACCCTGCTGGGACTCGTCGTCCAGGCCCTGGCCATGGTTCCGTACCTGCGCGAGGCCGGCTTCCGGTTCCGTCCACGCTTCGACTGGAGGGGCCACGGGCTCGGCAAGACGGTCAAGCTGGCCAAGTGGACCGTTCTGTTCGTGCTGGCCAACCAGGCGGGCGTGATCGTCGTGACCCAGTTGGCGACGTCGGCCGGAAAGCTCTCCGGCAAGGACGGCACCGGCTTCCTCGCCTACTCGAACGCCCAGCTGATCTGGGGCATGCCGCAGGCGATCATCACCGTCTCGGTCATGGCCGCCCTGCTGCCCCGGATCTCCCGCGCCGCCCACGACGACGACCCGGGAGCCGTCCGGGACGACATCTCCCAGGGACTGCGGAACTCGGCCGTCGCGATCGTGCCGGTGGCCTTCTCGTTCCTCGCGCTCGGCCTGCCGATGTGCACGCTCATGTACTCCTCCGCAGGCACCGAGGCCGCCCGCTCCATGGGCTTCATCCTCATGGCCTTCGGCCTCGGCCTGATCCCGTACTCCGTGCAGTACGTGGTCCTGCGCGGCTTCTACGCGTACGAGGACACCCGCACGCCCTTCTACAACACGGTGATCGTGGCCGCGGTCAACGCCGCCGTCTCGGCCCTCTGCTACGTGGTCCTGCCGGCCCGCTGGGCAGTGGTCGGCATGGCCGGCGCATACGGGCTCGCCTACGCCGTCGGCGTGGGTGTCGCCTGGCGGCGGCTGCGCAACCGCCTGGGCGGGGACCTGGACGGCGCCCATGTCGTACGGACCTACGCCCGCCTGTGCCTGGCGGCGGTCCCGGCAGCGGTTCTCGGTGGCGGAGTGGGCTTCGCCGTCCTGACCGGGCTCGGCGACGGCGCCCTTGGTTCACTGGCCGCGCTGATCTGCGGCGGAGCCGTACTGCTCGGAGTCTTCTTCGTCGCCGCCAAGCGGATGCGGATCGAGGAGATCAACGGCATGGTCGGCATGGTCCGGGGACGGCTCGGCCGCTGAGTAGACACCGGCCGCACAACCATCACCGCCCCTGGCGTGTCGTGCATAGCGCCGGAGTGTGGGCACAATTGGCGTAACTGTGCAGAGCTGGCTGGCATCGCGCAACGGATGGGGAGGCAGGAACGACGGTGGCGGAACGTAGCACGGCTGCCGTCGACGTGGCCGACAACAGCGGCGATGAGCCGCTGGCCGCCAAGGCGGACGAAACCACGACCGACGGGACGACGGAAGCCCAGGACACCGCAGGCGCGAAGCCGCAGGACACGGATGGTGAACGAGTCGGTTCCGAGACCTCCCTGGACGCCCCCGATCTGCACAGCGGGCACAAGCTCGCCAAGCGCTACCGGCTGGAGGAGTGCGTCACCCGGCTGGACGGATTCAGCAGCTGGCGTGCCGTCGACGAGAAACTGCGTCGTGCGGTGGGCGTCCACCTGCTCCCCGCAGATCACTCACGCGCCCGCTCCGTGCTGGCCGCGGCCCGTTCCGCCGCGCTGCTCGGCGACCCGCGCTTCGTGCAGGTGCTGGACGCGGTCGAGGAGGACGACCTCGTCTACGTCGTCCACGAATGGCTGCCCGACGCCACCGAGCTCACCTCGCTGCTGGCTGCGGGCCCGATGGACGCGCACGACGCCTACCAGCTCGTCAGCCAGGTCTCCCAGGCCATGGCCGCGGCGCACCGCGAGGGCCTCTCCCATCTGAGGCTCACCCCCGGGGCGGTACTGCGGAGCTCGACCGGCCAGTACCGGATCCGTGGCCTCGCGGTGAACGCCGCCCTGCGCGGCATCACCGCCGAGCGCCCCCAGCGGACCGACACCGAGGCGATCGGCGCGCTGCTCTACGCCGCGCTGACCCACCGCTGGCCGTACGAGAACGACGCGTACGGCATGGCCGGGCTGCCCAAGGGCGTCGGTCTGCTCGCTCCCGACCAGGTACGGGCCGGTGTTCACCGCGGCCTCTCCGAGCTGGCGATGCGCGCACTCGCCAACGACGGCGCCACCGCCTCCCGGCAGGAGCAGCCCTGCACCACGCCGGACGAGCTGGCCAAGGCCGTGGCGGCGATGCCCCGCATCCGTCCGCCGGAGCCGGTCTTCACCGCGCCCCCGGAGTACCAGCGCACCGCCTACCAGCAGGGAGCCTACGGCCGTCCGCAGACCGGCCCCGCAGCCGTGACCGCGCCTGTCCCCGTGCCTCCCCCGCCGCTGCAGAGCCGCACCGGCAAGGTCCTCAAGTGGGCCGTGTCCGCGCTGCTCATCGCCGCGCTGGGCCTCGGCAGCTGGCAGCTCGCCGAAACGCTCATCAGCCGCATCAAGGGCTCGGGGGCCGACGAGACCACGCAGACCCCGCCCAAGGACGGCGGCGAGAAGGCCCCGGCCCCGCCCAAGCCGTTGCGGATCGCGAGCGCGACGGAGTTCATGCCCAACGGCTCGGGGATGAAGCAGGAGGATGCCCCGAAGGCCATCGACGGCGACGCCGGCACCGCGTGGGTGACCTATCGCTACCAGGGCTTCGCGAACTTCGGGAACCTTCCGGCCCGCAAGGACGGCAGTGGCATAGTCGTCGACCTCGGCAGCGTCCAGGACGTCTCCGCCGTCAAGGTCCGGATGTACCGCAGCGGGCAGAAGGCGGAGGTGCTCGCGGCCGGTGCCGACGCTTCAGCCCCCTCGGCCCTCGCGGACTTCCCCCAGCGCCTCACGCCGCTGGCATCCACGGGGAGCGAACTGAAGCAGACCTTGGACAAGCCGGTACGGACCCGCTACGTCCTGGTCCACATCACCGAGCTGCCGCCCGACGGCACGGGTGGTTACCGCGGCGGGATCTCGGAGATCTCCGTACTCAAGTGACACGAAGGCCGGTGAGCACACGCCTCACCGGCCTTTCGCACGTCAGGGCTTCCAGCAACACCGCGCTGCTCCGTACCGGTCGGTGTTCTTCCGCACCCTGCCCCGCCTTCTTGAATCGTGATAGACAGACGCACCGTGACGCAGTGAAAGGGAGGGAGGGGAGGTGGCCGCCGAGCCGTCGGAACCACTCAGCGACTCAGACCTCCTCGCTCGCCATGTGGCCGGAGAACCGGACGCTTTCGGCGAGCTCGTACGACGCCACCGTGATCGGCTGTGGGCCGTGGCGATACGGACCCTGGGTGACCGGGAGGAGGCCGCGGACGCCGTCCAGGACGCATTGGTCTCCGCCTTCCGGTCCGCCCACACCTTCCAGGGCCGGTCCGCCGTCACTACGTGGCTGCACCGCATCACCGTCAACGCCTGCCTCGACCGGGCCCGCAAGGCGGCCACCCGCCGGACCGCTCCGGTCGACGACGCCCAACGGTTCGAGCAGCTCCTCGAACCGCACGAATCCGCAGAGGCACCGGCTGAACGTCAGGACCTCCACCGTGAGCTGCTGGCCGCACTCGCCACTCTTCCCGCCGATCAGCGGGCCGCGCTCGTCCTGGTCGACATGCAGGGCTATCCGGTGGCCGAGGCGGCGCGCATCCTCGACGTTCCGACGGGCACCGTGAAGAGCCGCTGCGCCCGTGGTCGGGCCCGGCTGGCCCCGCTCCTGTCCCACCTGCGCAGTGAGATTTCGGGAAGCGACGGAACAGCGACGAGAAGGAACCGGACGGCGCGCGGCGCCGTCCCACCGCCATCGGGGCCGAGGGACGCGGACACAAGCGATCCCGCTGTAGTGAAGGGCGGAGGTGGGCGAACATGACATCAACGACCGGCACGACCCAGCATCCGGATGTCACGGAGATCTCCGACCTGGCCGAGGGGCTGCTCCCTCAGCCACGCGCGGTGGAGGTGCGCAACCACGTCGACGGCTGCGAGCTGTGCGGCGAGGTCCATACCTCTCTCAACGAAATCCGTGAGCTGCTCGGCGCCGTCTCGGCGCCGCGGCGCATGCCGGATGATGTCGCCGCCCGTATCGATGCTGCGCTCGCCGCCGAAGCGACACATGTTTCACGTGAAACGAAGCCCTCTGTTTCACGTGAAACAGAACTGCCGACGGGACAGAAGCCGAAGGGGGAGACAGCCTCCCCGGACCGTCCCGCAGGCCGCCCCCGGGCCACCACCGGCCCCGGCCGCCGCCCCGTGCAGCGCCATCGCCGTGCCGTACTCGGCGCCGCGCTCGGGGCGGCCGTGGTCGGCGTGAGTGTCCTGATACTGCAGAGCGTCCAGTCGTCCCCTGACTCCTCGGCGGTCAAAGCCGCCGACCACCGGACCGAACCCGGAAATGCCGACAGCGGTGACTTCTCGGAGTCCACGCTCGAAGGCCGGGTCCAGTCGCTGCTGCGGAGCTCCGCCGCAGAGCGACCGAAGTCGGCGGAGGGTTCGGACTCCGGGAAGAAGGCACCGTCCGGCGAATCCCGGGCAACGACCCAGACGCCGCTGCGCGCTCCTACCGTCCCCGTGCCTCCCTGCGTGGAGCAGGGCACCGGGCGCAATGCCCCGGCCCTGGCCCTGGAGCAAGGAACCTACGAAGGAACGGCCGCCTTCCTGGTGGTCCTGCCTCATCCGTCCGACGCCGGTCGAGTGCAGGCGTACGTGGTCGACGCCTCCTGTGTCCACGACGAGCCCACGCGCAGGGGCACACTCCTGCTGACCCATACATACGCGCGCCCCTGAACATCGCGTGGACGCCACCTCGGCACGGTGGGAATGCATCCCCCGTAGGATCCGTTGGGTGGGGTGAGAGTCGTTGAACCGGCCCCAGTAGGCGTGGACAGTAGGCAGTCTGCAGAGACGAGGAAGAAACCCGTGAGCGACGTCCGTAACGTGATCATCATCGGCTCCGGCCCCGCGGGCTACACGGCCGCCCTTTACACCGCCCGCGCCTCGCTGAAGCCGCTGGTCTTCGAGGGTGCCGTCACCGCCGGTGGCGCCCTGATGAACACCACCGACGTGGAGAACTTCCCGGGCTTCCAGGACGGGATCATGGGCCCCGAGCTCATGGACAACATGCGCGCCCAGGCCGAGCGCTTCGGCGCCGAGCTCGTCCCCGACGATGTCGTCGCCGTGGACCTCACGGGTGACATCAAGACGGTCACCGACACGGCCGGCACGGTCCACCGCGCCAAGGCCGTCATCGTGACGACCGGTTCCCAGCACCGCAAGCTCGGCCTGCCCAACGAGGACGCTCTCTCCGGACGCGGTGTCTCCTGGTGCGCCACCTGCGACGGCTTCTTCTTCAAGGACCAGGACATCGCTGTGGTCGGTGGCGGGGACACGGCGATGGAGGAGGCGACCTTCCTCTCCCGCTTCGCCAAGTCGGTCACGATCGTCCACCGTCGTGACACGCTGCGCGCCTCGAAGGCGATGCAGGAGCGCGCCTTCGCCGACCCGAAGATCAAGTTCGCCTGGGACAGCGAGGTGGCCGAGGTACACGGCGACCAGAAGCTCTCCGGCCTGACCCTCCGGAACACCAAGACCGGGGAGACCTCCGAGCTCGCGGTGACCGGACTGTTCATCGCCGTGGGCCACGACCCGCGCACCGAGCTCTTCAAGGGCCAGCTCGACCTCGACGAGGAGGGCTACCTCAAGGTCGACGCCCCCTCGACGCGCACCAACCTGACCGGTGTCTTCGGCGCCGGTGACGTCGTCGACCACACCTACCGGCAGGCCATCACCGCTGCCGGCACGGGCTGCTCCGCCGCTCTTGACTCCGAGCGCTTCCTCGCCGCGCTCGCCGACGACGAGAAGGCCGCTGCGGCCACCGCCTGAACCACGCCTCTTACCCCACACACCCCAAGCAGTTAAGGAGGTCGCCGTGGCCGGCGCCCTGAAGAACGTGACCGACGATTCCTTCGACGAGGACGTCCTCAACAGCAAGAAGCCCGTGCTGGTGGACTTCTGGGCCGCCTGGTGCGGACCGTGCCGTCAGATCGCGCCTTCCCTGGAGGCCATCGCCGCCGAGTACGGCGACCAGATCGAGATCGTCAAGCTCAACATCGATGAGAACCCGGCCACGGCTGCCAAGTACGGCGTGATGTCCATCCCGACCCTGAACGTCTACCAGGGCGGCGAGGTCGCGAAGACCATCGTGGGTGCCAAGCCGAAGGCCGCGATCCTCCGCGACCTTGAGAGCTTCATCGGCCAGTAGCCGCGATGTTTCACGTGAAACGGGTCCACCCCTTCGCTGGGGTGGACCCGTTTCACGTTTCCTCGTTCTTCCCGATCACAGCGGTCTCAGCGCTGGTTCCTTCTGCACTGCGCCCAGGAGCCGGTCCAGGGCCAGCTCGACGTCTTCCTTCCAGGACAACGTGGTCCGCAGCTCCAGCCGCAGCCTCGGATGAACAGGGTGCGGCCGCACGGTCTTGAAACCGACCGCCAGCAGATAGTCCGCAGGAAGCAGGCAGACCGGCTTCTCCCACCGGGCATCGCCGAAGGCCTCGATCGCTTTGAACCCCCGCCGCAACAGGTCCTTGGCGACGGACTGCACCATCACCCGGCCCAGCCCCTGCCCCTGATAGCCCGGGACGATCCAGGCGGTCATCAGCTGGACCGCATCGGGGGAGACGGGACTGGTGGGAAACGCGGTCGACCGTGGCACATAGGCCGGTGGCGCATAGAGAACGAAGCCGACCGGGACGTCGTCGACGTAGACGACGCGGCCGCACGACCCCCACTCCAGGAGAACGGCCGAGATCCAGGCTTCCTTCGCCAGTTCCGGAGTGCCGGCCTTCACCGCGGCTTCCCCGCTGACCGGATCCAGCTCCCAGAACACGCAGGAACGACAGCGTCTGGGGAGGTCGGAGAGTTTGTCCAGTGTGAGCGGTACGAGTCGGCGCCCCATGAAGGCTGTTCCTCGCTTCCGTCGCCCGCCGCGTCGCGTGCGACCATCGGTGCACTCCGTTCACTGCGTGCACGGCCCCTGCCGAGGTGTATCAACTCGGATGGGCCATACCAGAACGCATCGTATCCACCCACGGATGCCATCAACACCGAGACAGAGCAAAGGGCGGGCCGCAGTCCGATATCCACCGGCGCACAGCCCGCCCCACAGCTCATAGCTCACCGGCCGGGATCAGCCCTCGTCCTCCGCAGTGAGGTTCGCGTCGGATTCCTTGGCCTTCTCTGCAACGGCTTCCTCGACGGACTCCTCCGAGAGACTCCGTTCCAGAACCCGCCCTTCGCCCGGTGCAAGGCTGCCGAGGATGCGGTCCAGGTCCTCCATGGAGGCGAACTCGACGACGATCTTCCCCTTCTTCTGACCGAGGTCGACCTTCACCCTCGTCTCGAAGCGGTCCGACAGTCGCGTGGCCAGCTCGGAGAGCGCGGGCGAAACCCGGCCGCCGGCCCGCGGCCCCTTCGGCTTCGCCTGGCTCTTGTCGGGGCTGGAGCCCATGAGCGTCACGATCTCTTCGACCGAGCGCACCGAAAGTCCCTCGGCCACAATGCGATGGGCCAGCCGGTCCTGCTCCTCCAAATCGGCAACGGGCAGCAGAGCCCGCGCATGACCGGCGGACAGAACCCCGGCCGCTACCCTCCGCTGCACCGGCACGGCCAGCTTCAGCAGACGCAGCGTGTTCGACACCTGCGGACGGGAGCGTCCGATCCGGTCGGCCAGCTGGTCATGGGTGCACTTGAAGTCCTTGAGCAGCTGGTCGTACGCGGCCGCCTCCTCCAAGGGGTTCAGCTGGGCCCGGTGCAGGTTCTCCAGGAGAGCGTCCAGGAGAAGCTTCTCGTCGTCAGTGGCCCGGACGATCGCCGGAATCCGCTTCAGCTGCGCCGCCTGGCAGGCCCGCCAACGCCGCTCGCCCATGATGAGCTCGTAGCGGTCCGGCCCCACCTTCCGTACGACGACGGGCTGGAGGAGGCCCACCTCCTTGATGGAGGTCACCAGCTCCGCCAGCGCGTCCTCGTCGAACACCTCGCGGGGCTGCCGGGGGTTCGGGCTGATGGAATCCACCGGAATCTCGGCGAAGTACGCCCCGGCCGGTCCCACCGTTTCGGCAGCCGCCTCGGAATCCAGAACCGGGGCGCTCGGTTCCGGCACCACCGGAGCGGCGCCGAGCGCGGCCAGCTTCGCCGCGGCCACTCCCCGTTCCTCCGTGATCGTGGACCCCGTGCCCGCAGCGCTCTGTCCCACTCCCGTGGACGACACCTGGTTTCCCTGCGGAGCGGCGGGGATCAGAGCACCCAGCCCACGCCCCAGCCCTCTTCGACGCTCGCTCACTGAATCCCCTCCGAAATGCTCTGCTGGCTGTTTCCGCTGCCCGGCTGGACATGCTGGGCCTCGTAATGGATACCGACACCCCGCAGGGCGATCTCACGTGCCGCTTCGAGGTACGACAGCGATCCGCTGGAACCCGGGTCGTAGGTCAGCACGGTCTGCCCGTAGCTGGGTGCCTCCGAGATCCGCACCGACCGCGGAATGTTGGTACGGAGCACCTCCTTACCGAAGTGGCTGCGCACCTCCTCCGCGACCTGGGAGGCGAGCCTGGTCCGGCCGTCGTACATGGTGAGCAGGATCGTCGACACATGGAGGTCGGGGTTGAGGTGCCCCCGGACCAGATCCACGTTGCGCAGCAGCTGCCCGAGACCTTCCAGCGCGTAGTACTCGCACTGGATGGGGATCAGCACCTCGGCACCGGCGACCAGAGCGTTGACGGTCAGCAGCCCGAGCGACGGCGGGCAGTCGATGAGGATGTAGTCCAGCGGCTGCTCGTACGCCTGGATCGCCCGCTGGAGCCTGCTCTCCCGCGCCACCAGGGACACCAGCTCGATCTCCGCGCCGGCGAGATCGATGGTGGCAGGCGCACAGAAGAGGCCCTCGACGTCCGGAACCGGCTGGACCACCTCGGAGAGCGGCCTGCTGTCCACCAGCACGTCATAGATGGAGGGGACCTCGGCATGGTGGTCGATTCCCAGCGCCGTAGAGGCGTTCCCCTGCGGGTCGAGGTCGACCACCAGAACGCGGGCGCCGTGCAGCGCGAGCGAAGCGGCAAGGTTGACCGTCGTGGTCGTCTTGCCGACTCCGCCCTTCTGGTTGGCCACCACCATGACTCGCGTCCGGTCAGGGCGGGGCAGCCCCGCACCGGCGCGGCCAAGGGCCTCGACCGCCAGCTGGGCCGCTCGACCGATGGGTGTGTCGTCCATCGGCGGCGGTGTTTCACGTGAAACACCGTCCCCCGCCGATTCGGTTCGGGGACCGGGGACCGGATCGGTCATCGGTCCCGCGATGTTGGCGTCGGACCGCAAGGATTCACTCTCCTCGACTTCAGGCTCGCAATGAACAGAGCCTGCCATGCTTTCGGGGCCGTGAACCAGCGAGGCCCGCTCTTCTGTGGATGAATCCACTTCTGTGGACAACTCCGTAGCCCTAACGGGTCTGCGATGTCTCGGCGCGGCAGTCTCGCCACCGCGGCTGATGATCCCTTGCAGCAGAGAGCGACGTTTCACGTGAAACACGATGCCCCTGCGGTCAGACCGCAGGGGCACGACACTCCGCATCCGGTTCAGCGACGGCGCCTCGCGCGGCTCGTCCTCGCCGCCTTGGCCCGCTTCGCCGCGAACCGCACACCGCCGGGGCTCTCTCCGACGACCACTCGCACCACCGTGGACATCGGATCGACCACGCCCTCTCCGACGTGCAGCACCTCGGTCTCCTCCACGCCGAGCTTGCTCAGGGCGGCACGCGCTCCGTTGATCTCCTCCTCCGCGGTGTCCCCCTTGAGCGCCAGCATCTCCCCGTACGGGCGCAGCAGCGGAACACCCCAGCCGGCCAGCCGGTCGAGCGGGGCGACGGCGCGGGCCGTCACCACATGCACCGGCTGGAGCGAGCCCAGAACCTCTTCGGCCCGACCACGTACCACCGTCACATGGTCCAGGCCGAGCAGCTCCACGACCTCCTGGAGGAAGTTGGTGCGCCGGAGCAAGGGCTCCAGCAGGGTGATCTTGAGGTCCGGGCGCACCAGAGCGAGCGGGATGCCAGGAAGGCCCGCTCCGGAGCCCACGTCGCAAACCGTGACCCCTTCGGGCACGACCTCGGAGAGCACCGCGCAGTTCAACAGGTGCCGCTCCCACAACCTCGGCACCTCACGCGGGCCGATCAGCCCCCGTTTCACCCCGGCATCGGCCAGCAGCTCGGCGTATCGAACGGCCTCCGGGAAGAACTCGCCGAAAACCGCCCGCGCCGCTGGGGGTGCCTCGGGAAGCTCTACTTCCGTCGTCACGGGGACCGTCCTTCCATACGCACTACCGCACTGTGGGTGGCTGACTATCAGGCTGACAAAGATCGGCCCCGCCTGCGAACAGACGGGGCCGACGGAACTGGGGTCCGGTCAGGCCGGGAGGACGACGACGAAGCGCTCCGGCTCCTCGCCCTCGGACTCGCTGCGCAGACCGGCGGCCGCGACCGCGTCGTGGACGACCTTGCGCTCGAACGGTGTCATCGGGTCGAGCTTGACCGGCTGACCGGTGCTCTTGACCTCGTCCGCGGCCTTGGCACCCAGCGCGGCGAGCTCCGCCCGCTTCTTGGCCCGGAAGCCCGCGATGTCCAGCATCAGTCGGCTGCGGTCCCCGGTCTCCCGGTGGACGGCCAGCCGCGTCAGCTCCTGGAGCGCCTCCAGCACCTCACCGTCGCGGCCCACGAGCTTCTGCAGTTCACGTGCCGAATCGCTGATGATCGAGACCGCGGCCCGGTCCGCCTCAACGTCCATGTCGATGTCGCCGTCGAGATCGGCGATGTCGAGCAGGCCCTCAAGGTAGTCCGCTGCGATCTCACCCTCCTGCTCAAGGCGGGTCAGGGTGTCGCTGCCCTCAGCGGCCGTGGAGGTGGTGCCTTCCGTCACGGATGGACTCCTTCTTACTTCTTGGACGGGTGCTTGGGCCGCTGCGGGCCCTTGCGCTGTCCGGACTTGGCTTGGCGTGAGGAGCCGGACGAAGCCCTGCTCGGCGTCTTGGGCTTCTCGTCCTGCTGGGACTTCTCGTCCTGCTTCTGGAGGGAAGTCTTGGACGTGGCGGAACCCGCGTCCTTGGCACCCTGCTGTACGGCACCGGTCTGGCGCTGGGACTTGGACTGGCGCTTGGGCTGCTGGCGCCGCTGTGCCCCGCTCTCGGCCTCGGCGGCAGCGGTGTCGCTCTTGGCCACCGTGCCGTCCTCCTGGGCGGCGAGGCCCAGCTTGGCCAGCCCGGTGACGAACTTCCGCTCGATGTCGTTGCGGTCCGGTCCCTTGGCCACGATCCGCTTGACGGTGTTGCGCCGGGTCCGGCCGCGGACCTCTCCGTGCGCGGTGACGCTCTTCAGCAGACGGGTCAGGTACTGGTCCTGCGCCTTGCTTCCCGGGGTCGGGTTCTGGTTGATCACGTACATCTGCTGACCCATGGTCCAGACGTTGGTGGTCAGCCAGTAGACGAGGACGCCGACGGGGAAGTTGATGCCCATGACGGCGAAGATCACCGGGAAGATGTACATCAGCATCTTCTGCTGGCTCATGTACGGCGTCTTGACCGTCAGGTCGACGTTCTTCGTCATCAGCTGGCGCTGGGTGAAGAACTGCGAGGCCGACATCATCACGATCATGATCGCGGTGACGACCCGGACATCGGTCAGGGAGGCACCGAGAGCGGCGACGTCCTCAGCGCTGTTCATGAACTTGGCGGCGAGCGGGGCACCGAAGATGTGGGCCTGCCGGGCACTGTCGAGCAGCGTCTGGTCGATGACGCCGATCTTCTTGTTCGAGGCGATGGCCGACAGCACGTGGTACAGCGCGAAGAAGAAGGGCGACTGCGCCAGGATGGGAAGGCACGAGGAGAGCGGGTTGGTGCCCGTCTCCTTGTACAGCTTCATCATCTCTTCGGACTGACGCTGCTTGTCGCTCTTGTAGCGCTCCTGGATCGCCTTCATCTTCGGCTGGAGCACCTGCATGTTGCGGGTCGACTTGATCTGCTTGACGAACAGCGGGATCAGGCAGATCCGGATCAGCACCACCAGGGACACGATGGACAGGCCCCAGGCCCACCCGGTGTCAGGGCCGAAGATCGCCCCGTACAACTTGTGGAACTGAACGATGACCCATGAGACGGGCCAGGTGATAAAGCTGAACAGACTGGCAATCGTGTCCACTAATCAGGCTCCTTGAGCATTGGGCGAAGTCTCTGCGGCCTTGCCCGGGGTCTCGGAGACCGATCCCGGGTCAGGCGCATCAGCGGCGGAGTCCCCGCCCTTGCCACCGCGCATGGCATTACGCAGGAGCTCATGCCAACGCGGACGTTTGCGTGGTGGAACATAGTCCACGCCACCGGGTGACCACGGATTGCACCGCAGGATGCGCCAGGCCGTCAGCGCCGTTCCCTTGATCGCTCCGTGCCGGTCGATCGCCGTAAATCCATAGTGGGAACACGACGGGTAGTAACGGCACACAGGCCCGAGGAGCGGGCTGATCGTCCACTGGTACAGCTTGATCAGAGCCAGCAACGGGTACTTCATCGCGCGCCCCCTCCCAGCAGCCGCTGAAGAGCGGCGTCCAGGTCTCGGGCCAGCTGTTCATGGTCGGCGTCGCCCGCTCCGGGCAGCGCTCGTACGACAACCAGGCTACCGGGGGGCAGCATGGCGAGCCGTTCGCGGACCAGATGGCGAAGCTTCCGCTTGACCGCTGTGCGTACGACCGCTCCACCCACGGCTTTGCTGACAACGAAACCCGCACGCGGCGGGGGAGCGATCTCCCCAGTCGCGTGCGGGTCCGTTGCACCGCTGCGTAGATGGACGACGAGAAGCGGGCGGCCGGCCCTGCGTCCTCGGCGTACTGCGGTCGCGAAGTCCTCGCGCCGCCTCAGCCGATTCTCGGTAGGCAGCACGTCATGACCTGTTAAAGCGATCAGGCGGACAGGTTGGCGCGACCCTTGCCACGGCGGGACGCGAGAATCGCGCGGCCGGCACGGGTACGCATCCGCAGCCGGAAGCCGTGGGTCTTCGCGCGACGACGGTTGTTCGGCTGGAAGGTGCGCTTGCTCACTAGGGGGCTCCAGAAATGACTCGTGTGTTGGCGGGACATCGCCTGGCTGTCACCGTGCGCCCACGAGAGACTCGCGTAAACGCTCTAGTGCACCGCTTCACAATCACAGATCGTGATCTTTGCCCATCGGAGGCAGGCGGCAGCAGCCATCGACAACTCGACCTGGTCACGGTACGCGCGGCTGCGCCATTCGGTCAAACCGGCTCCCCAGCACCCTCTGCTGTACACAGGCTGTGGACAACAACTTGAACGACGCGGGTCGCCCTGACTACCGTGGCTGAGTTCCGGTCTTTTCTTCCTGCCTGCCGGTCCCCACCCGTCCCGTCCCGAGAACCACACATTTTCGTGGGACCAGCGAGAGAGCGTGCCCTGTGGCTGACGTACCTGCCGATCTTGCCGCAGTGTGGCCGCGCGTGCTCGAGCATCTCCTCGGGGAAGGCCAACAGGGGATCGAGCCGAAGGACAAGCAGTGGATCGAGCGCTGCCAGCCGCTCGCGCTGGTCGCCGACACCGCGCTGCTCGCCGTCCCGAACGAATGGGGCAAGCGCGTCCTGGAGGGCCGGCTCGCCCCGCTCATCAGCGAGACGCTGAGCCGGGAGTGCGGTCGGCCGATCCGCATCGCGATCACTGTCGACGACTCCGCGGGTGAGCCGCCGAGCCCGCCCGCACCCCCGATGCACCAGCCCCAGCAGCACCGCTATCAGGGGCCGCAGCACGACGAGCGCCAGCGCGGCGACGCGTACGACGGCTACGGGCACCGCCCCTCCGACGACGGCATGCCGACCGGCCGCCCCGCCTACCCGGAATACCAGCAGCAGCGCCCCGAACCCGGAGCGTGGCCGCGCACCGGTGAGGACCTCTCCTGGCAGCAGCCCCGGCTCGGCGGTTTCCAGGACCGCGAGGCCCCCGCGGAGCAGTGGCGTGATCCGTACGGCGGCCGCCCTCAGCAGCCGCAGCACGACTACCGCCCGCAGCCGCCCGAGCGCCAGGGGTACGAACAGCAGCAGCCCGAGCGGCAGAGCTACGAGCCGCCGTCGGCCGAGCGTTCCGGTTACGAGCCGCAGCCCGAGCGCCAGGGGTACGAGCCCCAGCGCTCCGACGCCCATGACCTGCCGGACGCCCAGCCGCAGCACCGCCCGGGTGCCGGGACCGGCCGCCCCGCCGGCATGCCCGGCCCGATGGGATCGCAGTCCGCGCCCACGCCCGGTGCGGGAGAGCCGGCGGCCCGGCTGAACCCGAAGTACCTCTTCGACACCTTCGTCATCGGCGCGTCCAACCGGTTCGCGCACGCCGCGGCGGTCGCGGTCGCCGAGGCCCCCGCCAAGGCGTACAACCCGCTCTTCATCTACGGGGAGTCCGGGCTCGGCAAGACCCACCTGCTGCACGCGATCGGTCACTACGCCCGCAGCCTCTACCCGGGGACCCGGGTGCGGTACGTGAGTTCCGAGGAGTTCACCAACGAGTTCATCAACTCGATCCGCGACGGCAAGGGCGACACCTTCCGCAAGCGCTACCGCGACGTGGACATCCTGCTCGTCGACGACATCCAGTTCCTGGCGAGCAAGGAGTCGACGCAGGAGGAGTTCTTCCACACCTTCAACACGCTCCACAACGCCAACAAGCAGATCGTGCTCTCCTCCGATCGGCCGCCCAAGCAGCTGGTGACCCTGGAGGACCGGCTGCGCAACCGGTTCGAGTGGGGGCTGACCACCGATGTGCAGCCGCCCGAGCTGGAGACGCGCATCGCGATCCTCCGTAAGAAGGCGGTGCAGGAGCAGCTCAACGCCCCGCCGGAGGTGCTGGAGTTCATCGCCTCCCGTATCTCCCGGAACATCAGGGAGCTGGAGGGGGCGCTGATCCGGGTCACGGCCTTCGCCAGTCTCAACCGGCAGCCGGTGGACCTCGGACTGACCGAGCATGTGCTGAAGGACCTGATCCCGGGCGGCGAGGACGCGGCCCCGGAGATCACGGCGGGGGCCATCATGGCCTCGACCGCCGACTACTTCGGTCTCACGGTGGACGACCTCTGCGGAACCTCGCGCAGCCGCGTGCTGGTGACGGCCCGCCAGATCGCCATGTACCTCTGCCGCGAGCTGACCGACCTCTCGCTGCCCAAGATCGGTGCGCAGTTCGGCGGCCGGGACCATACGACGGTGATGCACGCGGACCGGAAGATCCGTGCGCTGATGGCGGAGCGGCGCTCCATCTACAACCAGGTCACCGAGCTCACCAACCGCATCAAGAACGGCTGACGGGCCACCACCGCGACCTGGCCACGAGGCCGCAGGGCGCCCGGAGAACCCCACGAGGGGGCTCTCCGGGCGCCCTTTCCGTTGGCCCGGCCGGAGAGCGTTCGAGAGCCGTCCACACGTCGCCCCGAGTGGGTCCGAAAGGCGTCCGGAGGGCGTTCGCGGGCCGTCCGGAAGGCGTTCTCGAGGCACCCGGAGCCGTTCGACGACCGTCGCGGACTGCCCGGCCCCGGCGACTCTGTTCGAATACCTGCCGCTGACCAGCGGTTCTCCACAGATCTGGGGAGTTTTCCCCTTCCACAGCCTGGGGACCGGGAAGTTGTCCATATTGCGTCCACAGGGGCGACTGCCGATACTCCATCAGGCCAGGTCAACCGCCTGGGGATTTGTGGCCAACCACAATCCACAGCCTGTGGACAAAATCTTCGTCCACAGGGCGTGGATGATGTTGTCCACCGCTGACCCACAGACCGTGCTGCCTTGTCCCCAGCTTCCCGCCGCTTCTCCACATCTCTGTCCACTGTTCGGCAACACGAGGGCGCCTTTCACCGTGCCGAGTGAAAGGCGTCACACCAGGGGCGTGGGTTGGGCTGTGGGGAACGTGGGTAAAGCTGGGGACAGCCCTGGGGAGAAACCCCCCTGCCCTGTGCATGGGGTGTGCAGAACTTTCCCGTGTCCACAGAAGCGCCGTGTTGTCCACCGGTGCCACCCACAGGACCAGTGGACAAAAAACCGGGATTGACCTGCGCAAACGACGTTATCCACGGTTTCCACAGGCCCTACTACTACTGCCACATAGAGTTAGCCCGGAATCCGCTTCGAAGTGGGGCCTGTGCACAACTCGGCGCCGGAGCGCTCAGCCACTCTTGTCGCGACTTGACCCCGAGCAGCACCGAGTGTCGGTGCCGTACGTCAGACTGGTCTCCGGCGTCCCGACCGCCCCGGCGGCGGGGGACCCGATCCGAAGACGAAGGCCAGCAGGGCGAGCGAGCAACAGCAGGAGGCGGTTCCGGTGAAGATCCGGGTGGAGCGCGATGTACTCGCGGAGGCGGTGGCCTGGGTGGCCCGTAGCCTCCCGGCCCGTCCGCCGGCGCCCGTTCTCGCGGGCCTACTGCTGAAGGCCGAGGACGGGGCCCTCAGCTTCTCCAGCTTCGACTACGAGGTGTCGGCCCGAGTCTCGGTGGACGCCGAGGTCGAGGAGGACGGCACGGTGCTGGTCTCCGGCCGGCTGCTCGCCGACATCTGCCGCGCCCTGCCCAACCGTCCGGTGGAGATTTCCACAGACGGTGTACGGGCGACCGTGGTCTGCGGCTCCTCCCGGTTCACCCTCCACACCCTTCCTGTGGAGGAGTACCCGGCGCTTCCCGAGATGCCGACCGCGACGGGCACCGTCCCCGGTGAGGTCTTCGCCTCGGCCGCCGCCCAGGTCGCCATTGCGGCAGGCCGCGACGACACGCTGCCCGTGCTGACCGGCGTCCGGATCGAGATCGAGGGCGACACTGTCACCCTGGCCTCCACCGACCGCTACCGCTTCGCGGTCCGCGAGTTCCTCTGGAAGCCGGAGAACCCGGACGCCTCGGCCGTCGCCCTGGTCCCCGCCAAGACGCTCCTGGACACGGCCAAGGCCCTGACCAGCGGCGACACGGTGACGCTGGCGCTCTCCGGCTCCGGTGCGGGCGAGGGTCTGATCGGTTTCGAGGGCGCGGGCCGCCGTACGACGACCCGGCTGCTCGAAGGCGACCTTCCGAAGTACCGCACGCTCTTCCCCACCGAGTTCAACTCGGTCGCGGTGATCGAGACGGCCCCGTTCGTCGAGGCCGTCAAGCGCGTGGCCCTGGTCGCCGAGCGGAACACCCCGGTGCGGCTGAGCTTCGAGCAGGGCGTGCTGATCCTGGAGGCGGGCTCCAGCGACGACGCACAGGCTGTGGAGCGGGTCGACGCGGTGCTGGAGGGCGACGACATCTCGATCGCCTTCAACCCGACGTTCCTGCTGGACGGGCTGAGCGCGATCGACTCCCCGGTCGCCCAGCTCTCGTTCACGACGTCCACCAAGCCCGCGCTGCTCAGCGGCCGCCCGGCCGTGGACGCCGAGGCGGACGACGCGTACAAGTACCTGATCATGCCGGTGCGGCTCTCCGGCTGACCCTGCCGTCCGCCCTGTCCCAGGCGCCACCGGTGCCACGGGCGGGGCGGACGACAGGAACCGGTGCCGCGACGGTCCGTACGGGCGTGCTCGCCCCGTGAGCACGCCCGGCGCGGCCTCCCCCGCCGGGCGTAGGCTCGTCCGTGGGTACGCATCGGCACAACGCTTAAGGAAATCTCTGATGGAGCTCGGTCTCGTCGGTCTCGGCAAGATGGGCGGCAACATGCGCGAGCGCATCCGCCGCGCAGGCCACACCGTCATCGGTTACGACCGCAACCCGGACGTCTCCGATGTCCACAGCCTGGAAGAGCTTGTGGGCAAGCTGAAGGGCCCCCGGGTCGTCTGGGTGATGGTCCCGGCCGGCGCCCCGACCCAGGCCACGATCGACGAGCTGGCCGGTCTGCTCTCGCCCGGCGACATCGTCGTGGACGGCGGGAACTCCCGCTGGACCGACGACGAGAAGCACGCCGTCGAGCTGGGCATCAAGGGCATCGGCTTCGTCGACTGCGGAGTCTCCGGCGGTGTCTGGGGCCTGGAGAACGGCTACGCCCTGATGTACGGCGGCGACGCCGAGAACGTGGCGAAGGTCCAGCCGGTCTTCGACGCCCTGAAGCCCGAGGGCGAGTTCGGTTCCGTGCACGCCGGCAAGGTCGGCGCGGGCCACTTCGCGAAGATGGTCCACAACGGCATCGAGTACGCCATGATGCAGGCCTACGCCGAGGGCTGGGAGCTGCTGGAGAAGGTCGACTCCGTCACCGATGTGCGCGAGGTCTTCCGCTCCTGGCAGGAGGGCACGGTCATCCGTTCCTGGCTGCTCGACCTGGCGGTCAACGCGCTGAACGAGGACGAGCACCTCGACCAGCTCCGGGGCTACGCCGCCGACTCCGGCGAGGGCCGGTGGACGGTGGAGGCCGCGATCGACAACGCCGTGCCGCTGCCCGCGATCACGGCGTCGCTCTTCGCGCGCTTCGCCTCGCGCCAGGACGACTCCCCGCAGATGAAGATGATCGCCGCGCTGCGGAACCAGTTCGGCGGCCACGCGGTCGAGAACAAGAAGTAGCGACAACAGCAGAAGGAAGCGGGTCGGCCCAGCCGGCCGGTCCGCTCCACGAGGCACGGAGCAGGAAGCCGGGAAGGTCGGCGTCACCATGCATGTCACGCATCTCTCGCTGGCCGACTTCCGCTCGTACGCCCGGGTCGAGGTGGGTCTCGATCCGGGCGTCACCGTTTTCGTGGGCGCCAACGGCCAGGGCAAGACGAACCTGGTGGAGGCGATCGGCTACCTGGCCACGCTCGGCAGCCACCGGGTCTCCTCCGACGCCCCGCTGGTGCGGATGGGGGCGGAGCGGGCCGTGGTCCGTGCCGCGGTGACGCAGGGCGAGCGGTCGCAGCTGGTCGAGCTGGAGCTCAATCCGGGCCGGGCGAACCGGGCCCGGATCAACCGGTCCTCGCAGGTCAGACCACGTGACGTCCTCGGAATCGTCCGTACGGTGCTGTTCGCGCCGGAGGATCTGGCGCTGGTCAAGGGCGATCCCGGGGAGCGCAGGCGTTTCCTCGACGAGCTGGTCACGGCGCGTGCGCCGCGGATGGCGGGGGTGCGCTCGGACTACGAGCGGGTGCTCAAGCAGCGCAACACGCTGCTGAAGTCGGCGGCGATGGCGCGTCGGCACGGCGGCCGCTCGATGGACCTGTCCACGCTCGACGTGTGGGACCAGCATCTGGCCCGCGCGGGCGCGGAGCTGCTGGCCCAGCGGCTGGATCTGATCGCCACCCTGCAGCCGCTGGCGGACAAGGCGTACGCGGACGTCGCGCCGGGGGGCGGCCCGCTCTCCCTGGAGTACCGGAGTTCGGCCGGGGACCTGGGGGACGTGCACACCCGCGAGGAGCTGTACGAGCTGCTGATCGCGGCCTTGGTGGAGGTCCGCAAGCAGGAGATCGAGCGGGGCGTGACGCTGGTCGGCCCGCACCGTGACGAGCTGCTGCTGGGGCTGCGCGGGATGCCGGCCAAGGGGTACGCGAGCCATGGCGAGTCCTGGTCGTACGCGCTGGCGCTGCGGCTGGCCTCGTACGAATTGCTGCGGGGCGAGGGCAACGAGCCGGTGCTGGTGCTCGACGACGTCTTCGCGGAGCTGGACGCCCGGCGCCGCGAGCGGCTGGCGGAGCTGGTGGCCCCGGGGGAGCAGGTCCTGGTGACGGCCGCGGTCGACGACGACGTCCCGGGCGTGCTCGCCGGGGCGCGGTACGGGGTCACCGCCGGCGCGGTGGAGCGGCTGTGACCGCCCGCGGCGAGGGCGACGGCGCTGGTGCCGGTGCGGGCAAGGCCCCGGAACCCTCGGGCGTCGACCTGGCCCGGGTGGCCCTGCGCGCGGCCAAGGAGCAGGCGAAGGCGCGGGGCGCCGCCGCTCAGCAGCGGAAGCAGGCCCGGCGGGGCGGCGGGCTGCGCTCGGGCGCGCGGGCGGACGGGCGCGATCCGCAGCCGCTGGGTTCCGCGATCGACCGGCTGATCACCGAACGGGGCTGGGAGACCCCGGCCGCGGTCGGCGGGGTGATGGGGCGCTGGCCGCAGATCGTCGGTGAGGATCTGGCGAACCACTGTGTGCCGCTGCGGTACGACGAGGACCCGGACCAGCGGGTGCTGACGGTGCAGTGCGACTCGACGGCCTGGGCGACCCAGCTGAGGCTGCTCGCCCCGCAGCTGGTGGCCCGGCTCAACGCGGACCTGGGGCACGGCACGGTCCGGCTGATCAAGGTGCTGGGGCCCGGCGGTCCGCGGCGCAGGTTCGGTCCACTGCGGGCACCGGGGAGCTCCGGCCCGGGCGACACCTACGGCTGACCTGGCCTTTTACCCGTTTTCCGCGGCTGTTGGGCCGCTCTTCCGGCGTCCCCGCACGGTTGTGACGTACGTGTGTTCAGTGATCGAAACCGTGCACGGTGAGTGGGACGTCCCTCACGGTAGCGGGAGGTTGACAGGTCGAAGCGCTCAAGGCCGGTGTGAGCCTCCTGAGGGCCCTTCCTGAATATGGGGAGTCGTCAGCCGCTCATTCAGGGCGGCACATGCGTACTCAGGTACCGGCAAACCCCCATTGATGTCAGCGCTACCGGTAGACTGGTGCACAATCCCGTGTCCTGCGGGAGTCGTCGATACAAGCCGAACGACGCAGCCGCTCCCGTTTGCCCGGAGAACGGCCTGTGCTGTGCCAGAGAGGGCGCTTCGTGGCCGATTCCGGCAACCCCAACGAGAACATTCCGTCTACACCCGGTGGGAGCGAGGGCGCCTCGTCGTACGACGCCAGCGCGATCACCGTCCTCGAAGGTCTGGACGCGGTCCGCAAGCGACCCGGCATGTACATCGGCTCGACCGGTGAGCGCGGTCTGCACCACCTGGTGCAGGAGGTCGTCGACAACTCCGTCGACGAGGCCCTCGCCGGCCACGCGGACACGATCGACGTCACGATCCTGGCCGACGGCGGCGTACGCGTGGTCGACAACGGCCGAGGCATCCCCGTCGACATCCACCCGGTGGAGAAGAAGCCGGCCGTCGAGGTCGTGCTGACCGTGCTGCACGCGGGCGGCAAGTTCGGCGGCGGCGGCTACGCCGTCTCCGGCGGTCTGCACGGTGTCGGTGTCTCCGTGGTGAACGCCCTGTCGACCAAGGTCTCGGTCGAGATCAAGCGCGACGGCTACCGCTGGACGCAGGACTACAAGTACGGCGTCCCCACCGCCCCGCTCGCCAAGCACGAGCAGGTCGAGGAGAGCGGTACGACGGTCACCTTCTGGGCCGACCCGGACGTCTTCGAGACCACCGAGTACTCCTTCGAGACGCTCGCGCGCCGCTTCCAGGAGATGGCGTTCCTCAACAAGGGCCTGACGATCCGGCTCACGGACGAGCGCGAGTCGGCGAAGGCGACCAGCGGTGCGGACGAGGCGGGTGCGGACGAGAAGGCCGAGGTCAAGACCGTCACGTACCACTACGAGGGCGGCATCGTCGACTTCGTGAAGTACCTCAACTCCCGCAAGGGCGACGTCATCCACCAGTCGGTGATCGACATCGAGGCCGAGGACAAGGAGCGCCTCCTCTCGGCCGAGATCGCCATGCAGTGGAACACGCAGTACACCGAGGGCGTCTACTCCTTCGCGAACACGATCCACACGCACGAGGGCGGTACCCACGAGGAGGGCTTCCGCGCCGCGCTGACCACGCTGGTCAACAAGTACGCGCGCGACAAGAAGCTGCTGCGCGAGAAGGACGACAACCTCACGGGTGACGACATCCGCGAGGGTCTGACGGCGATCATCTCGGTGAAGCTCGGCGAGCCGCAGTTCGAGGGCCAGACCAAGACCAAGCTGGGCAACACGGAGGCCAAGACCTTCGTGCAGAAGGTCGTCCACGAGCATCTGACGGACTGGTTCGACCGCAACCCGAACGAGGCCGCCGACATCGTCCGCAAGGGCATCGCCGCCGCCACCGCGCGCGTGGCCGCCCGCAAGGCGCGCGACCTGACCCGCCGCAAGGGGCTCCTGGAGAGCGCCTCGCTGCCGGGCAAGCTGAGCGACTGCCAGTCCAACGACCCGACGAAGTGCGAGATCTTCATCGTCGAGGGTGACTCCGCCGGTGGTTCGGCGAAGTCCGGCCGCAACCCGATGTACCAGGCGATCCTGCCGATCCGGGGCAAGATCCTGAACGTCGAGAAGGCCCGGGTCGACAAGATCCTCCAGAACACCGAGGTCCAGGCGCTGATCTCGGCCTTCGGCACCGGGGTCCACGAGGACTTCGACATCGAGAAGCTCCGCTATCACAAGATCATCCTGATGGCGGACGCCGACGTCGACGGCCAGCACATCAACACCCTGCTGCTCACCTTCCTCTTCCGCTTCATGCGTCCGCTGGTCGAGGCCGGGCACGTCTACCTCTCCCGTCCCCCGCTCTACAAGATCAAGTGGGGCCGCGACGACTTCGAGTACGCCTACTCCGACCGGGAGCGCGACGCCCTGGTCGAGCTGGGCAAGCAGAACGGCAAGCGGATCAAGGAAGACTCGATCCAGCGCTTCAAGGGTCTCGGCGAGATGAACGCCGAGGAGCTGCGCGTCACCACGATGGACGTCGACCACCGGGTCCTCGGCCAGGTCACGCTGGACGACGCGGCGCAGGCCGACGATCTCTTCTCGGTGCTGATGGGCGAGGACGTCGAGGCGCGGCGCTCGTTCATCCAGCGCAACGCCAAGGACGTCCGCTTCCTCGACATCTGAGTCGGCCGTACCAGCCAAGCCGCCGCTCGAAAGGACTTTGACCAGCAATGGCCGACGAGAACACCCCTGTGACACCCGAAGAGGAGCCCGCCGTCACCGGTGTGGGCATGCGCGTCGAGCCCGTCGGGCTCGAAACGGAGATGCAGCGCTCCTACCTCGACTACGCGATGTCCGTCATCGTCTCGCGTGCGCTGCCGGACGTGCGGGACGGCCTCAAGCCGGTCCACCGCCGCGTGCTGTACGCGATGTACGACGGCGGGTACCGGCCCGAGAAGGGCTTCTACAAGTGCGCCCGCGTCGTCGGTGACGTCATGGGTACGTACCACCCGCACGGCGACTCCTCGATCTACGACGCGCTGGTCCGCCTCGCGCAGCCGTGGTCGATGCGGATGCCGCTGGTGGACTCCAACGGCAACTTCGGTTCCCCGGGCAACGACCCGGCCGCCGCCATGCGGTACACCGAGTGCAAGATGATGCCGCTGTCCATGGAGATGGTCCGGGACATCGACGAGGAGACCGTCGACTTCCAGGACAACTACGACGGCCGCAACCAGGAGCCGACGGTCCTGCCGGCCCGTTTCCCGAACCTGCTGGTCAACGGCTCCGCGGGCATCGCGGTCGGGATGGCGACCAACATCCCGCCGCACAACCTGCGCGAGGTCGCGGACGGCGCCCAGTGGTACCTGGAGCACCCCGAGGCGTCCCAGGAGGAGCTCCAGGACGCCCTCATCGAGCGGATCAAGGGCCCGGACTTCCCGACCGGCGCGCTGGTCGTGGGCCGCAAGGGCATCGAGGAGGCGTACCGCACCGGGCGCGGCTCCATCACGATGCGCGCGGTGGTCGCGGTCGAGGAGATCCAGAACCGGCAGTGCCTGGTCGTCACGGAGCTTCCGTACCAGACCAACCCGGACAACCTGGCGCAGAAGATCGCCGACCTGGTGAAGGACGGCAAGGTCGGCGGCATCGCCGACGTGCGCGACGAGACCTCCTCGCGCACCGGCCAGCGCCTGGTCGTGGTGCTGAAGCGGGACGCGGTCGCCAAGGTCGTCCTGAACAACCTGTACAAGCACACCGACCTCCAGTCGAACTTCGGCGCCAACATGCTGGCGCTGGTCGACGGGGTGCCGCGGACCCTCTCCATCGACGCGTTCATCCGCCACTGGGTGACGCACCAGATCGAGGTCATCGTCCGCCGTACGCGCTTCCGGCTGCGCAAGGCCGAGGAGCGGGCGCACATCCTGCGCGGCCTCCTGAAGGCCCTGGACGCGATCGACGAGGTCATCGCCCTCATCCGGCGCAGCCAGACCGTCGAGGTGGCGCGTGAGGGCCTGATGGGCCTGCTGGAGATCGACGAGCTCCAGGCGAACGCGATCCTGGAGATGCAGCTGCGCCGGCTGGCCGCGCTGGAGCACCAGAAGATCACCGCCGAGCACGACGAGCTCCAGGCGAAGATCAACGAGTACAACGCGATCCTGGTGTCGCCGGAGCGGCAGCGGAAGATCGTCAGCGAGGAGCTGGCGGCGATCGTCGAGAAGTTCGGCGACGACCGGCGCTCCAAGCTGGTGCCCTTCGAGGGCGACATGTCCATCGAGGACCTGATCGCCGAGGAGGACATCGTCGTCACGATCACGCGTGGCGGCTATGTGAAGCGCACCAAGACGGACGACTACCGCTCGCAGAAGCGCGGCGGCAAGGGCGTGCGCGGGACGAAGCTCAAGGAAGACGACATCGTCGACCACTTCTTCGTCTCGACGACCCACCACTGGCTGCTGTTCTTCACCAACAAGGGCCGGGTGTACCGGGCGAAGGCGTACGAACTGCCCGACGCGGGCCGGGACGCCCGTGGGCAGCACGTCGCCAACCTGCTGGCCTTCCAGCCGGACGAGCGGATCGCGCAGATCCTGGCGGTCCGCGACTACGAGGCCGCGCCGTACCTGATCCTGGCCACCAAGGGCGGCCTGGTGAAGAAGACCGCGCTGAAGGACTACGACTCGCCCCGTTCCGGCGGTGTGATCGCGATCAACCTCCGGGAGATGGACAACGGTGCCGAAGGCGTGGCCGACGAGCTGATCGGCGCGGAGCTGGTGTGGGCCGAGGACGATCTGCTGCTCATCAGTAAGAAGGCCCAGTCGATCCGGTTCACCGCGACCGACGACGCGCTGCGCCCGATGGGCCGTGCGACCTCGGGCGTGAAGGGCATGAGCTTCCGCGAGGGCGACGAGCTGCTCTCGATGAACGTGGTCCGCCCGGGTACGTTCGTGTTCACCGCGACCGACGGCGGCTACGCGAAGCGGACCCCCGTCGACGAGTACCGGGTCCAGGGCCGTGGCGGTCTCGGCATCAAGGCTGCCAAGATCGTCGAGGACCGGGGTTCGCTGGTCGGCGCGCTGGTGGTGGAGGAGACGGACGAGATCCTCGCCATCACGCTCGGCGGCGGTGTGATTCGTACGCGAGTCAATGAAGTCAGGGAGACGGGCCGTGACACCATGGGCGTCCAACTGATCAATCTGGGCAAGCGCGATGCCGTTGTCGGTATTGCCCGTAACGCCGAGGCCGGCCACGAGGCCGAAGAGGTCGAGGGGTCCGAGGACTCCGGGGCCGCCGAGGCGGAGGGTGCCGAGAGCACGGTCGAAGGCAATGTCGAAGGCACGTCGCCTTCGGCCGGGGAGCACGAGGAGTAGAGCGTGAGTGGAGCCACGGGCGCCGGTTCGGCCGCTTCCGGAGCAGGAGCGAACGGTGCCCGTGGCCCCGCCACGGACTCCCAAGGGGGCACTGTGACGGACACCCGGGGGCCTCAGCCCCAGTACGAGGGCTACGCGACCGGGCCACTGCCCGGTGAGCGCGAGCCCGCACCGGGGCAGAGCGGGCCGTACCACCCGCCGCAGGCGTATCCCTCGCCTGCCGGCGGTACTCAGGGCGGCGGCCGCCAGCACGGTACGCACGGCGGCGCACAGGGCGCGGGCGCCGCTCAGGCGGCGCGCAAGCCGCGTACGGGCGCGCGGACGACCCCGCGTACCCGCAAGGCACGGCTGCGGGTGGCCAAGGCCGACCCGTGGTCGGTGATGAAGGTGAGCTTCCTGCTCTCCATCGCGCTCGGCATCTGCACGGTGGTGGCGTCCGCCGTGCTCTGGATGGTCATGGACGCGATGGGCGTCTTCGAGGCCGTCGGCGGGACGATAAGCGAGGCCACCGGCTCCAGCGACGGCGCCGGCTTCGACCTCCAGGCGTTCCTGTCGCTGCCGAAGGTCCTCATCTTCACCTCGGTCATCGCCGTGATCGATGTGGTGCTGGCGACCGCGCTGGCGACGCTGGGCGCGTTCATCTACAACCTGTCGGCCGGTTTCGTGGGCGGTGTCGAGCTCACGCTGGCCGAGGACGAGTAGGCCGCCGGATACCGATTTTGGGACTGGCCCCGACGTGCGCTAATCTTCAGAGGTCAGCGCGACACAACAGCGCGGCGGGGCTATAGCTCAGTTGGTTAGAGCGCATCCCTGATAAGGATGAGGCCACAGGTTCAAATCCTGTTAGCCCCACCAGCACGAAGGCCCTCACCGGAAACGGTGGGGGCCTTCGTCGTGTGTATGCGGCGGGAGCGGTGCGGCCGCAAGAGCGCGTAGCCGTGTGCGCGGGCTCGGGCGTACGCCGGGGGAACTGATCCCTCGCCAGGGAGGCGGGGCGCCGGTCGTGTTCACCGCCGGGCCCGGGGCGTACTGCCCGGTGCGGCCGGAGCGGCCGGTGCGGGACGGCGGGAGAGGCCGCTGGGCGCACGGAGAAGCCCCCGTCCGGTGCGAACCGGTCCGGGGGCTCAGGTGTCGGTCGTGCGGCCGTCAGGGCGGCAGCAGGGAGGCGTCCCCGGCCGGGGCCCCGTGCGAGGTGCGGGCGGCGCCCCTGGTCTCCCCGGCGTCCGTTCCGTCGTAGGAGGACAGATGGCGGGTGGCGGGCGAGGAGCCGTGTGCCTCGGCGCGGATGCGCTGCTTCATCGTGGGTGGCAGGGCCCGGTCGCGGGGAAGGGTCCATCGCACGCTCGGGGCGGCCGCGGTCGCCGTGGTCTCGGCCATGTGCTCGTGGGTCGTGGTGGCCGGCTCCGCGGCGCTCTGCTGCGTGGCCGAGGCCGGGGCGCTCATGAAGCCCAGCGTGGCGAGAAGGGCGAAGAGGGCGGTGATGAAGGAGGTCCAGATGTTCCTGGGCTGGAAGGAGTTCATGACCCCTCGCTTTCGGGTGGTCCGGTTTGCTTACCTTTCCGATGATGTGGATCAGGTCGCCGATTTCTTGGACCGACGCCACCGATTCGCCGATCTTCGGATGAACACCACTCGTATGGTTCAACCGGTTGCGGGGGATCCGTCGCAGGTCACGGACCGGGCCGGGTTTCGCCGTCCCCGCCGCCCCGAAGGATCGCTTTTTCCCGGGCGCCAGTTGGGCCACAGGCAGGTCACCGGTTGATATCGGCCGGTGTGTATAGTCGGGCGGCAGAAGTCCCCTACGTCAAGGAAAGACGAGGTCGCGCGGTGAAGAAGTTTCTCCTGGTCGCACTGGCCGCCATCGGCGGGCTCCTCGTGTACCGCCAGATCCAGGCGGATCGCGCCGAGCAGGATCTGTGGACGGAGGCGACCGACTCCGTGCCCGCAGGTTCGGGTGTGTGAGTCAGAACAGCCTGATTGCGGGCCCCGGTCGCCGAGCGGCCGGGGCTTCGTGCTGTTGCGGGACCGTGACGGCCGTGCTCTTGAAGTTCGTCGGAGCACATCAATACGTTGCCTGAGCAAAACGGCCGGGTCCCCGGGGCGGCGGCACGGGCGTCGTGGGGCGGGGCGGACGACGAGGGGAAGCGCGTGATGAGGCGGCGCAACAGGGGCCGGGTGGCGCTGGCCGCGGTCGCGGCGATGTGGATGGCGGCGACGCTGCCGGGGCAGGCGTACGGGGCCGGGGAGGTTCCCGCGTACACCTTCGATCCGCGGGCGGAGCAGGTCGCGGGGGCGGAGTTCAGCACCCAGGCCCCGGCCCTGAAGGACGGATCGGTCTACCGGAGCTCGATCAAGCCCGGTGAGAAGCTCTACTACCGCCTCGATCTCGACGCCCGGACCAACGCGTACGTCTCGGCGGTGGCCGTGCCCAAGGGCGGCGGCCGGGTCGCGTACGGGGACGGGATCACGGTCAGCGTCCGCGACAGCACGGACCTGCGGTGCGGCTCGGAGGACGCGCGGTTCCAGTCGGCGGAGTTCCCGCGGCCGATCGCCGCGTACGCCTACCGGATGGTGGAGAAGGACGGCAGCACCTGCCAGGAGGCCGGGACGTACAACGTCCTGATCGAGCGGGAGAGCAAGGCCACCTCCTCGCAGGAGCCCTGGGACCTGGAGCTGCGCTACGTGGCGGAGCCGAAGCCGAAGGCGCCCGGCTCGATGCCGACCGAGGCGCCGGAGGACTGGCCGTCGGCCTCGCCGCCACCGCCCACCACCGCCCCGCAGAAGCGGTCCGGCGGCAGCAGTTACTACGACGCGACCGGTCTGGAGACCGGCGAGTGGCAGGAGGAGGGCGGCATCCGGCCGGGGCAGACCCTCTTCTACCGGGTGCCGGTCGACTGGGGCCAGCAGATCTTCGCCACCGCCGACCTGAGCAACAGCACCACCTCGGACACGTACATCGGCAATGCGCTCGCGCTCTCCCTGGACAACCCGGCGCACGGCCACGTCGACTCGGCGACCCCGCTCTCGTACTCCGGGAAGTCCGCCTCCGTCTCGCTGGACCCGCTGCCGCCGGTGGCGTACGAGAACCGCTTCGACTTCTCGGACAACGTCTCCGGGATGCGGTTCGCCGGCTGGTACTACCTGTCGGTGACGCTGAGCCCGGCCGTCGCGAAGTCGTACGGGGACCGGGCGATTCCGCTGACCCTGAAGGTCAAGGTCGAGGGAAAGGCGGGCAGTTCGCCGTACGCGGGTGACGCCGGGCCCTTCGCGGTCACCAAGAACGACAAGGACCTGGCGCGGTCCGGGGAGAGCGGTCCGCAGGCGGCCCGCAGCGAGACCATGACGGCGGTCGGCGTGGCCGGGATCGGCACCGGGACGGTGCTGGTGCTCGGCCTCGGGGGATGGACCCTGCTGGCACGGCGGCGCGCGGCCGCCGCCCCGGCGGCTCCGGCCGGCGGCGAACCGTACGGAGGCCCGCCGCAGGCCTTCTGACCCGGGCGTCCGGGCCCGGGTCAGAAGGCCTGGGTCAGCGCCCAGATGCCCACCGCGAAGCAGACCAGCGCGACCAGCAGCACCGGGACCGCCACCTTCGGGGACGGTCCCGGACGCCGCCGGGGAGCGGCCGCCGCGGCGGGGGCGTGCGCCGGTGCCTGCGGCTGGCCGACGGTGTACGCCCGGGTGAGCGGGGGCTCGTTCCGTACGGCGGCCGTGGGAGCCTGCGAGAGGTCCTGAGGGAAGTCCTGCCCGGGCACCGCGGCGTACGGGTAGGCGGGCTGCGGCGGAACCGTGGAGTGCGGCGTGGCGGGCTGCGCGGGCCCGGGAACGGGCTGGGGCGCGGGCGCATGCTGCTGCGGGGGCGGCGGAAGGTGGAAGCTGCCCGTCTCCGACATCGAGACCGGCGGCCGGGCGTGCGGCGCCGGCTCGGGCTCCTCGGCCTTCACCGGGCCGTCGGGGCCGAAGCCCGGCGGCAGCGGCCCGAGTTGGTCGAAGACCTCGACCGGCTCGTCGTCCGGCCCCGGCTCCGGAAGCATCTCGACCGCGGCCAGCAGCGCCTTTCGGGCACCCGTGGCCGTACGGAACCGCGCCTGCGGGTCCGGCTGGATCAGCCCCGCCAGGACCTGCCACAGCGGCTCGGGTATGCCCTCCGGGGCGGAAGGCGTGCCGTACGCGGCGAAGTGCTCGACGAGCGCCTGTGCGTCGGGCTTCTGCCCCTGCAGCAGGTAGAGCGCGACCAGGCCGACCGCGAACAGGTCCGCCGGGAAGTCGGGCTCCGCACCCATCATCTGCTCGGGAGCGAAGTAACCCGGCGTTCCCACCACGTAGTTGGTCTCGGTGAGGCGCGGCTCGCCCTTGCGCATGGAGATGCCGAAGTCGGACAGCCGCAGATGCGGCCGGCCCGTACCGGTCGCCTCCATAAGGATGTTGGCCGGTTTGATGTCCCGGTGCACCACTCCCTCGGCGTGCACCGTGGAGAGGCCGGACAGCAGCTGGTCGAGGAGCGTGCAGACGAAACGGTGCGGCAACGGACCGTAGTCACCGATGACATGGGCCAGCGAACCACCGCTCACCAGGTCCATGGTGAACAGCACCTTGTCGTCGTCCGCGGCCCAGCTGGCGGGCGCGAGCACGTGCGGGTGCTCGATCCGCAGCGCCTGCTCGCGGACGAAGCGCAGCAGCGTGTGCGCGTCGCTCTGCTGAAGGACCTTGGCCGCCACATAACGGCGGCGCCGGTGGTCCCAGGCCCGCCAGACCGCGCCGACCCCACCGCGCCCGATCGGATCGATCAGCTCGTACCGTCCGGCGAAGACCTCACCCATAGCGCTGCGCCCGCTCCCTGATCCGCCCTGTCCCCCCGACGGGAAGGGCTAGCCCTGGTGTCCCTCGTAGTGCGCCACCGCTTCCGCGGTGCGCCCCGCGCCGTACACCTTGAGGAACTCTGCCAGCTCCGGGTGGGTCGGGGCGAGGGAGTCGGCGGCTTCGATGATGTCTCCGGCCGCCGCGACCGACCTCAGCAGCGACTGGATCTCGCGGACCACGCGACGGACGGTGGGGGCGCCGCCGGTGGCCGTGGTCTGGCCGGTCGAGGTGAGGACGGATCCGCCCTGGGACTTCTTGATCTCCTCCATGCGCTGGGTGGCCTCGCCCGCGCTGACGCTGCCGTCCGCGACCTGCCCGGACAGCTCCTGGAGCGCCTGGACGCGCTGGACGACCGCGGGGTTGCCGATCTTCGCCCGCTGGCCGCTCATCAGCTGCGAGAGCATGGGGGCGGACAGCCCGAGCACGGCGGCGAGCCGGGCCTGGTTGAGGCCGAGGTCGTCTATCAGCCGGCGGAACAGCGCACCGAGAGGCTCCCCGTACCAACTGCGCTGGAGTTCACGGGCCCGTGCCGTCGTCTCGTGCTGCGCTGCGTCCATGGCGTCTCCCCTTCGCTGCGGCTTCGCTGCTGCGAACCTCGCCGAGCATCTTACGGAGCGTGGTCGCCGACCGGGAGACCCCATATTGTTTGCAGGATTCCGGGGGGTACCCGGTACTCTGGTCTGCGGCGGTGGCCGGGACGGGCAAGTGTCCGTGGCTGTCCGTTTTCGGGGCCTTAGCTCAGTTGGTAGAGCGCTGCCTTTGCAAGGCAGATGTCAGGAGTTCGAATCTCCTAGGCTCCACACCTTCAACCCCTCCGATCTGCGAGAACAGGATCGGAGGGGTCTCTTCTGTCCCGGTTTCCCCATGCCGACGCCTTGGCGTGGAGATGTCGGCGGGCGGCCCGGGGCCGAGTTCGCCTGGCCGGGTTTGTACTCTCTTTGTCCGCACGGCCGTTGGGCCTGGACCGCACCAGGACGTGGCGCTCCGGCCCCACCACACCGGAGGAGCCGAGATGTTCGACCTCATCGTCATCGTCCGCGTACCCGAGGCCGAGGACATAGCCGGGGTCGAGGACGCCCTGGCCCGCATGCGCGTCCTGTGTCACGCCGAGGATGGCTGTGTCGCTTGGGAGGCGTACCACTCCCAGGACGATCCCGGCCGCTTCGTCCTGGTCGAGCGCTGGGAGAGCCGCCGGCACTGGGAGGCCCATGACGCGGGTGAGGCGATCCAGGACATCTATCTGCCCGAGATCATGCCGCGCGTCGAGCGCGAGGTGCATCCGAGCGTTCCCGTGGCCGTGCGGGAGTGACCGGCCGCTGATCCGGCCACAGGTCGGGCGCATCGGGCGAGGGGCCGCTCCTCGGGACCGGAGGGCCGGCGACGTCTCCGTGGCGCCGACGGATCTCCCCTTCGGCGGCCGCCATCGTGCCGGTACGGGGCCCGGCGGACCGTACGGGGCCGTCGCACCGGTCCGGTTCCTCCGCGGCGCACCGCTGACGGAACCGGACCGCGCTCAGCGCCCGCCATCCGGTCCTTCCGGCCCGTCCGTCCCTCCGGTCGTCCCCTCGTCGGGCTCGGCCGGGCCGCTGCCGTCGACCGAGGTCAGCGGCGTACGGCCGGAGACCTCCGTGGCGGCGGGCGGTTCGACCAGCCAGTCGGGGTCGGACTGCCGGTCCCACCAGCGCCAGAGGGCGTACGCGCCGCCCGCCACGAGACCGGCCACGAGGACGCACCGGCCCAGCCGCCCGGCCTTCGCCCGGCACGCGTGCCTCCTGTCCAGCCGCCGGATCTCGTCCGCGGTGACCTGCCCGCGCAGGGCGGCCAGCGCGGCGGCACCGCGCGCCGAGGCCTCCTCGGCCATCGGCTGGGCCGCGGCCATCGCCTGTTCGACCCGTGGCACGGTGTACTCCGCGGCGGACCGGGCCGCCAGGCGGGTACGGAGCGCGGCACGGCGGCCGGCCTCGTCGATGCGGGGCGGCACATGGGCGAGGGCCTGCTCGATCCGCGGCGCCAGATGGGAACCGTATTGGTCACGGGCCTGCTGGGCCGCCTTGGACACCTTCGGCGCCAGCCGCGCGCGGGCCTCGCACGCGAGATGCGCGGCCTGCTCCCTGGCTGTGTCGGCGTAGGGCGCCACCACGTCCGCGGCGTGCTGCACGCTCTCCTTCGCCGAGTCGGTTGCGGCGCGCACGCTGTCGATGCGGGTCACGGGATCCTCCTCCTTGGTGGCGGGTCGATACTCCGCCTTTCCACCCATTCCGAGATCATGCCCGCCGGATTCCGGTCCGGCATGCGGGGCGGGCATCCGGGGTACCCGGCCGGGTGGGGCGCACTCCGGGCGTTCCAGGTGTCCGGTGCGGCGGGAAACCTCCGTAGGGCGATGTCCCGCTTCGTCCCGTGATGCGGCAGGGAGGTGAGTGCCGCGCCCCCTGGGAGGCGGCGGTCGGCCGGGGCGCGCGGTCCGTGCGAGGATCGATGGAGCGTCACTGACGATGGACAATCGGTGAGCGGCCCCGGGGATCCGATGCCCCGGCGGACCGGCATCACGCAGGACTCACGGAAGGCAGATCGTGGCCGAGCAGCTTTACGCCACCCTGAAGACCAACAAGGGCGACATCGAGATCCGGCTCCTGCCGAACCACGCGCCCAAGACCGTCAAGAACTTCGTCGAGCTCGCCAAGGGTGAGCGGGAGTGGACGGACCCCACGACCGGACAGCCGACGCGCGCCCCGCTGTACGACGGCACCGTCTTCCACCGCGTCATCAGCGGTTTCATGCTCCAGGGCGGTGACCCGCTCGGCAACGGCACCGGTGGGCCGGGGTACCAGTTCGCCGACGAGTTCCACCCCGATCTCGCCTTCAACAAGCCGTACCTGCTGGCCATGGCCAACGCCGGGCCGGGAACCAACGGCTCGCAGTTCTTCGTGACCGTGTCGCCGACCGCCTGGCTGACCGGCAAGCACACCATCTTCGGCGAGGTCACCAACGAGGCCAGCAAGAAGGTCGTGGACGCGATCGCCGAGACCCAGACCAACCCCCGCACCGACCGTCCGGTGCAGGACGTCGTGATCGAGTCGGTCGTCATCGAGACCCGTTGATCACCGCGGGTCGTCCCCCGGTCACGGATTGATCCCCGGATCGGGAACCAAGCGCCCCGTTCGTCCGTATTGATACATAGTGGACGAGCGGGGCGGCAGGGTGCATGCCGCCTTGCCACGGCGCCGTGCCCGCCATGACCAGGACCGGAAGGGGACGGGAAGCGATGGGACCGATGGATCAGCAGCAGCCGCCGAGCGGCGGCGAGCCGCCCGCCGTGGACGGCTCGCTCGGCTGCTACCGCCACCCCGGCCGCGAGGCGAACGTCCGGTGCACCCGCTGCGAGCGGCCGATCTGCCCCGAGTGCATGGTCGACGCCTCGGTCGGCTTC
The DNA here is from genome assembly GCF_044754785.1 of Streptomyces sp. NPDC092952. Lineage (NCBI taxonomy): Bacteria > Bacillati > Actinomycetota > Actinomycetes > Kitasatosporales > Streptomycetaceae > Streptomyces > Streptomyces sp. NPDC092952. The sequence goes on from NZ_JBIVPT010000003.1 coordinate 306,413, forward strand.
CAGTGCCCCGACTGCGTCCGCCAGGGGTCGGGTACGGGATACGGCCCCGCCCCCCAGGCGCCGCGGACGGTCGCGGGCGGCTCCCTCGCCGCCGATCCCCGTCTGATCACCAAGATCCTGCTCGGCATCAACATCGCCGTGTATCTGGCGGTGCTGGCCCAGGGCACGGAGCTGGTCGTCCGCCTGATGCTGTTCGGCCACCACCGGATCTATGAAGGCGGCCCGCTCGAAGGCGTCGCCGAGGGGCAGTGGTACCGGCTGGTGACGTCGATGTTCCTGCACCAGGAGGTGTGGCACATCGCGTTCAACATGCTGGGGCTGTGGTGGCTCGGCGGCCCGCTGGAGGAGGCGCTCGGCCGGGCCCGGTACCTCACGCTGTACCTGCTCTCCGGCCTGGCGGGCAGCGCCCTCACCTACTGGCTCGCCGCGCCCGGCCAGAGCTCGCTCGGCGCCTCCGGGGCGATCTTCGGGCTGCTGGGCGCCACCATCGTGCTGATGCGCCGGCTCAACTACGACATGCGCCCGGTCCTCGTGCTGCTCGCGGTGAACCTGGTCATCACGTTCAACCCCTGGGGCGGGATCGCCTGGCAGGCCCATGTGGGCGGGCTGATCGCGGGCATGGTGATCGCCGTCGGCATGGTGTACGCCCCCCGCGAGCGGCGCACACTGGTGCAGTACGGCACCTGTGCCCTGGTCCTGCTGGCCGTGGTCCTCGTGGTCGTCGTCAGAACGGCCGCCCTGACCTGAGCGGTCCGGGCCGCCCGAACGGCTCTCCCGCAGTCGTACTTGTCCACAGCGCGTGCCGGATCTTGTGCACTCGGTGGGAACAACTGTGCCCCTTGTCGCTGAGCTGGGTTCCTCCAGCCGGGACAAGGGGCATGTCGTCCCCCGACGAGAGAGACTGCAGTCACATCGGCGTCAACTCTCGGGGAGTTATCCACAGATCGTCTGACCTTTTCCCCCGCCTGTGGATAACGGTGTGGACAACGGTGGGGTAAGTGGGCCGAGGGTGCTACTTCCACTGCGTGGAGACACCGAAGCCACCGGCGATGAAGCCGAAGCCGACCACGATGTTCCAGTTGCCCAGGTCCTGGATCGGCAGGTCGCCGTCGGTCACGTAGAAGACGACGATCCAGGCCAGACCGATCAGGAAGAGCGCCAGCATCACCGGCGCCACCCAGCTACGGCTGGTCAGCTTTATGTTGGTTGCCTGCTTCGCCTGGGGCGGCGTGAAGTCGGCCTTCTTGCGGATACGTGACTTCGGCACGAGGAACTCTCCTGTCGATGCGCTGCGTGACCGCGCAGGGAACTGTGTCGGGCGCCGGGGTGGGGCTCAAGGGGGAATACTGCCTCCCCCGGGCGTCCGTTAGCGTAGTGCTTCCCTGGTGCCTAAGGAGATAAGGGTACGTTGAGCAATTCTGCCGACTCCCGACAAGGCCCGGTCCGGCGCACGTTCCGGCACCCGGCCCGGGTGCTCACCGCTGCCGTCTTCGCGCTCGCCGGACTGATCTTCGTGACCAGCGCCAACACGGCCAAGGGCACCAACATCCGCACCGACTCCTCGCTGCTGAAGCTCTCCGACCTCATCCAGCAGCGCAGCGGCAAGAACGCCCAGCTGGACGAGGTCAACGCGGTCGTGCGCGACGACATCGACGCCCTGGTCAGGGAGGACGACGGCAGCACGAAGGCGGAGGCCGCCAGGCTGGGTGCGCTGGAGCGCGTCGCCGGTACCAGGAAGCTCACCGGCCGCTCGGTCTCCGTCACGCTCGACGACGCCCCGCCCAACGCCACCGCCAGCCCCGGCTACCCCGAGCCGCAACCCAATGACCTGGTCATCCACCAGCAGGATCTGCAAGCGGTGGTCAACGCCCTCTGGCAGGGCGGCGCCCGGGGCATCCAGGTCATGGACCAGCGGCTGATCTCCACCAGCGCGGTCCGCTGCGTCGGGAACACCCTGATCCTCCAGGGCCGGGTCTACTCCCCGCCGTACAAGATCACCGCGGTCGGTGATCCGGGGCGGCTCAAGCAGGCACTCAACGACTCCCCGGCGATCAGCAACTACCTGCTGTACGTGAAGGCCTACGGGCTCGGCTGGAAAGTCGACGAGCACGAGGCGGTGACTCTTCCCGGCTACTCGGGCACAGTGGACCTCCACTATGCGGAGCCCGTGAAGTAGCCAGCGGCTGTGGGGAGGCCGGCAGGTGTCGGTGCGACTGGTCGTCAGGACGCTCAGCGAACTCTGCCTCACCATCGGCGCCTTGATCGTGCTCTTCGTGGTGTACGTCCTATTCTGGACCGGAGTGCGGGCGGCGGGCGCCACCGAGGGGCAGATCGAATCGCTCCACGACCAGTGGGCCCGCGGAACGGCCTCCGCCCCGGCGGCCACCCCGCCGTCCGCCCCGGCCGCCCCGAAACGGCCCGCCGCGCCCGCGTATCGCGACGGCAAGCCGTTCGCGATGATGTACATCCCCCGCTTCGGCAAGGGCTGGGAGTGGCCGGTCCTGGAGAACACCGAGGTCAGGACCTTGCAGAAGGGGCTCGGCCACTACGCGGGAACGGCCCGCCTCGGCGCGAGCGGCAACTTCGCGGTGGCCGGCCACCGGCGCACCTACGGGGACCCGTTCAAGGACTTCCCGAAGCTGCGCCGGGGCGACGCGGTGCTGCTGACGGACGGGACGACGTGGTTCACCTACCGCATCGGACGTACGCCGTACCGGACGGTGCCGGGCGATGTGGGGGTCATCGACCCCGTTCCCCGGAAGTCCGGTTTCGACGGTCCGGGCCGCTATCTGACGCTGACCACCTGCGATCCCGAGTGGGGAAGCAGCCACCGGCTGATCGCCTGGGCCCACCTGGACGCCACCCAGCCCGTGGCGGACGGCAGGCCCGCGGCTTTCCACAGCTGACCCACGCCGTCGCCGCGGCCCTTTAGTCTGGTCCCGTACCGAATGGAGGGACGACATGTACGGCTGGATCTGGCGGCATCTGCCGGGCAACTCGTGGGTGCGTGCGCTCATCTCGCTGGTGCTGGTGCTGGCCGTCGTCTACGTGCTCTTCCAGTACGTCTTCCCCTGGGCGGAGCCGTTGCTTCCGTTCGGCGACGTGACGGTCGACGGCTCGACGGGGACGGGAGGCGGCCAGTGAGTGCCCGCATTCTTGTCGTGGACAACTACGACAGCTTCGTCTTCAACCTCGTCCAGTACCTCTACCAGCTCGGCGCCGAGTGCGAGGTGCTGCGCAACGACGAGGTGACCACGGCGCACGCCCAGGACGGTTTCGACGGGGTCCTCCTGTCGCCCGGCCCCGGCACCCCGGAGGAGGCGGGCGTCTGCGTCGAGATGGTGCGCCACTGCGCGGCGACGGGCGTCCCGGTCTTCGGGGTCTGCCTGGGGATGCAGTCGATGGCGGTGGCCTACGGCGGTGTGGTGGACCGCGCCCCGGAGCTGCTGCACGGCAAGACCTCGCCGGTGACCCACGAGGGGGCGGGGGTCTTCGCCGGCCTGCCCTCCCCCTTCACCGCGACCCGCTACCACTCGCTCGCCGCCGAACCGGACACCGTACCGGCGGAGTTGGAAGTGACGGCGCGGACGGCCGACGGCATCATCATGGGGCTGCGCCACCGTGAGCTGCCGGTGGAGGGCGTCCAGTTCCACCCGGAGTCCGTGCTGACCGAGTACGGCCACCTGATGCTGGCCAACTGGCTGGTGCGGTGCGGCGACACAGGGGCCGTCGCGCGGTCGGCGGGGCTCGCGCCGGTGGTGGGCAAGGCCGTCGCGTGACCTCGTCCCGCCCCGGACCGGACGCCGGACAGGACGGCCCGTACGAGCAGGGCGTGCACGGGGCGCACGGGGCTGCGGGCGCGTTCGAGGCGGCTGTCGACGGGCTGGCGGATCCGCTGACCGATCCGCTGCCGGGGCGGCACTCCTCGCCATGGTTCAGGACGGACACCGTCCCGGCCCAGCCGTCGGGGCCGGAGGCGGTTCCCGGGACGGGCCAGCACCGGGCCCCGGAGCAGCGGCCACAGGCTCCGTACGGGGCGCAGAGCCCCGCGGGGACCCCGCGGGAGTGGTACGACCCCGAGGGCTTCGAACGGGACTGGTACGGGCAGCAGGCGCCCGCGCCGGACCCCGGCGCCCAGGCCACCGAGGTCCTCTCCCGGGTCCCCCCGGCCCCCGACCCGGTCCGACCCCCGGACGCCGGTGCTCCGGTACCCGACGTTCCGGCCTTCGACGCTCCGGAATCCCGGATGACGGACCCAGGGACGACGGGTTCCGGGACGACGGATTCCGGGATCATGGGCTCCGGGATTTTGGACCCGTTCCCCGGGCTGGACCCGGAGGAGCCGGTTCCGCCGCCGGACCCCGAGCCGCGTACCGGGGGCCGTGCCGAGCGCCGTCGCGCCGCCAAGGGGCGGGGGCGGCGCCGTGCCGAGCCGCGCCAGGAGACCGCGCCGCCCGCCGCACCGTCCGGCCGGCCGATGTCGCGCGTCGAGGCGCGGCGTGCGGCGCGCGCGGCCAAGGACAGCCCCGCGGTGGTGGCCAGCCGGGTCACCGGCGAGCTGTTCATCACGCTCGGCGTGCTGATGCTGCTCTTCGTCACCTACCAGCTGTGGTGGACGAACGTCCGCGCCAACCAGTACGCGGGCAAGGAGACCCACAAGATCCAGGACGACTGGGCCAAGGGCGACCGCACCCCCGGCGTGTTCGAGGCGGGCCAGGGCTTCGCCATCATCCACATCCCCAAGCTGGACGTGGTCGCCCCGATCGCCGAGGGCATCAGCAAGGACAAGGTCCTCGACCGGGGCATGGTCGGGCACTACAGCGAGGGCTCGCTCCGCACCGCGATGCCCTCGGCGAAGAAGGGCAACTTCGCCCTGGCCGGTCATCGCAACACCCACGGCGAGCCGTTCCGCTACATCAACCGGCTGAACCCCGGCGACGAGGTCGTGGTCGAGACGCAGGACGCGTACTACACGTACGAGATGACGAGCATGCTGCCGCAGACGTCGCCGTCCAACGTCTCGGTGATCGATCCGGTGCCGCGCGGTTCGGGCTTCACCAAGCCCGGCCGGTACATCACACTGACGACCTGTACACCGGAATTCACGAGTACGTACCGTTTGATCGTCTGGGGCAAGATGATCGACGAACGGCCGCGCAGCAAGGGGAAGCCCGACGCGCTCGTGGGCTGAGTCAACATCACGACAGGGATGGGTGCGGTGACGGCTAGGACCGAGCATGACGAGCAGACCGGCGAGCCTGCGCCCCCGCTTCCGCCCCCGACCCGGAGCCGGGGAAGGCATCCCGTCGCGACCGCGGTCAGTGTCTTCGGCGAGCTGCTGATCACCGCGGGTCTGGTGCTGGGCCTCTTCGTCGTCTACTCCCTCTGGTGGACGAACGTCCTCGCCGACCGGGAGGCCACCAAGCAGGGCGACACGGTCCGCGACCGCTGGGCGGGCGGGCCGGGCGCGCTGGACACCAAGGACGGCATCGGCTTCCTGCACGTCCCCGCGATGAAGAACGGCGAGGTGCTGGTCAAGAAGGGCACCGACACCGGGAACCTGAACGACGGCATCGCCGGCTACTACACCGACCCGGTGAAGTCGGCCCTCCCGTGGGACAAGAAGGGCAACTTCACCCTGGCCGCCCACCGCGACGGGCACGGCGCCAAGTTCCACAACATCGACAAGCTGCGGACCGGCGACCCGATCGTCTTCGAGACCCGGGACGCCTGGTACGTCTACAAGGTCTTCAAGGAGCTGCCCGAGACGTCGAAGTACAACGTCGACGTCCTGCAGCCGGTGCCGAAGGGCTCGGGAGTGAAGAAGCCCGGCCGCTACATCACGCTCACGACCTGCACCCCGGTCTACACCTCGAAGTACCGCTACATCGTGTGGGGCGAGCTGGTGCGCACCGAGAAGGTGGACAACGACCGCACGAAGCCGGCGGAGCTGCGCTGAGCGCACCCGCCTCTCCTGCGTACGACGAAGGGCCCCGGTCACCATCTGGTGACCGGGGCCCTTCGCGGTGGCGTACCTACCGGCTCATCGGCGTGAGCCGGACGGGCCGCCGAAGATGTTGCCGTCCCCGCCGCCCGGCATGGTCTGGACGTTGACCGCGCTGTTCTTGTCGACCTGCTGGCCGGCTCCCGGCTGGAAGCCGATGATCCTCGCGTTGTCGTCGTTCGGGCCCTGCACCTGGCCGAGCTGGAGCCCCGCCCCGGCGAGCATCGCCTTCGCGTCACCGATGGTCTTGCCCCGCAGATCCGGCACGGTGGCCTTCTCCGGCTCCTGCGGGCCCTTGGAGACCTTCAGGACGATCGGGGTGTTCTTCGGCTGCTTGCTCGGACCGGCCGGGCTCTGCTCGATGACCGTGCCCGCCGGCTGGTCCGAATCCACCTGCTGCTGGGAGATGTTGGTGAATCCGAGCGGGGAGAGCTGGGCCAGCGCCTGGTCGATGGTCCGGCTGCGAACATCCGGAAGGTCTGCCTCCGCCTGCTTGGCGACGGTGATCGTGACCTCGGAGTTCTTCTCCGCCTTCGCGTTGCCCGCAGGGTCCTGCCGGATGACCGTGTCCGGCGTCTTGTCGGACTCCTCCGTGACGACCTTGACCGTGAAGCCCCTGTCCTCCAGGGACTTGCGGGCGGTGTCCTGGGACTTCTCCGTGACGTCCGGGACCTCGATCTTGGGAGCACCGGTGGAGACGACGACCGTGACGGTGTCCTGCTTCTCCATCGGCGTGTCGGCCTCCGGTGTCTGGCTGCAGATCTTGCCCTCCGGCTGGTCCTCGCACTCCTTGCGCGAGCCGACCTTCACGGCGACCTCGGCGTTCCCCGCGCGTTGCTCCGCCGCGTCGACGGTCAGGCCGACCAGGTTCGGTGCGTCGACCCGGTTGTCCTTCTTGTCGTTGCTGAAGACCGCCTGGCCGATCAGGATCGCGCCGATCAGCACCAGGACGCCCGCGACGATCAGCAGGATCGTCGAGGTGTTGCTCTTCTTCTGGCGGCGGCGGTCCGGGCGGTCGTCGTAGCTGCCGTCCTCCGGGTTGACCGGGGGCAGCATGGAGGTGGCGGCACCGTTCTGGTCCGCGGGGCGCAGTGCGGTGGTCGGCTGGTCGTTGCCGTACCCGTCGTAGCCGCCGTAACCGGCCGCGCCCATCGCCGCAGTGGCGGCGACCGGCCGGCCGTCGAGGCAGGCCTCGATGTCGGCCCGCATCTCGTCGGCCGACTGGTAGCGGTAGTCGGGGTCCTTGACCAGCGCCTTCATCACGATCGCGTCCATCTCGGGCGTGATCTCGGGATCGAAGGTGCTCGGCGGCTGCGCCTCTTCCCGTACGTGCTGGTAGGCGACCGCGACCGGAGAGTCCCCGATGAAGGGCGGCCGGACGGTCAGCAGCTCGTACAGCAGGCAGCCGGTCGAGTAGAGGTCGGAGCGCGCGTCGACCTGCTCGCCCTTGGCCTGCTCGGGCGAGAGGTACTGGGCGGTGCCGATGACGGCGGCGGTCTGGGTCATCGTCATTCCGGAGTCGCCCATGGCGCGGGCGATGCCGAAGTCCATGACCTTGACCTGGCCGGTGCGCGTCAGCATGACGTTCGCCGGCTTGATGTCGCGGTGGACGATTCCGGCGCGGTGCGAGTACTCCAGCGCCTGGAGGATGCCGACGGTCATCTCCAGGGTGCGCTCGGGCAGCAGCTTGCGGCCGGAGTGCAGAAGCTCTCTGAGGGTCGACCCGTCGACGTACTCCATCACGATGTACGGGATGGAGACCCCGTCGACGTAGTCCTCGCCGGTGTCGTAGACGGCGACGATCGCCGGGTGGTTGAGCGAGGCGGCGGACTGGGCCTCACGGCGGAACCGGGCCTGGAACGACGGATCACGGGCCAGGTCGGCCCGGAGCGTCTTCACGGCTACGGTGCGGCCGAGCCGGGTGTCGTGTGCGAGGTATACCTCGGCCATGCCACCACGGCCGAGCACCGAGCCCAGCTCGTACCGGCCGCCGAGGCGACGCGGCTCTTCCATAACTGTTCCAGCCCTCTCCGTCAGTCCCGACCACACCGGTGTGTGGTCCGGCGGTGTGCTGCTCGCGCATACGCTACCGGCCGCGGGCTACCTGATCGGCCCGGAGTCCGGACCTGATACCCGACCGGTATCCCCATGTGCAGATGTGGCACCCGATGTGACGGGCATCACCGCTTGCTGTCGATGACCGCCTTCATGACGTCCCGCGCGATCGGGGCGGCGAGGCCGCCACCGGAGATGTCGTCCCGGCCCGCCTGGCTGTCCTCGACGACGACGGCGACGGCGACCGGGGAGCCGCTGTCGGTCTTGGCGTAGGAGATGAACCAGGCGTACGGCTTCTCGCTGTTGTTCAGGCCGTGCTGGGCGGTACCGGTCTTGCCGCCTACGGTGACGCCGTTGATCTGCGCGTTGGTTCCCGTGCCGGTCTTGACCACGGTCTCCATGATCTGCTGGATCTTCTGCGCGTTCTCACCACTGAGGGGCTGGCTGAACTGTTCCTTCTGGTGGGTGTAGATCGCGTCGAGGCTGGGGGTCTGGCGCTCGGCGACCATGTACGGCTGCATCAGCTTGCCGTCGTTGGCGACGGCCGCGGCGACCATGGCCATCTGGAGCGGGGTGGCGCGGTTGGACGCCTGGCCGATGCCGGCCATGGCGTTCTGCGGACGGTTGTCCTTGGGGTAGGCGCTGGCGTCGGCGCGGACCGGGGTGAAGATCTCCTGGTTGAAGCCGAACTTCGCGGCCTCCGCCATCATCTTCTCGTTGCCGAGGTCGTCGCTGATCTTGCCGAAGACGGTGTTGCAGGACCACCGCAGGGCTTCCCGGAGCGAGGCGTTCTTGCAGGGGATGCTGCCCTCGTTGGGGAGGTCCTGGGTGCTCAGCGGGAGCCGCCAGGGCAGCGGCGAGTCCGTCGGATCGTCGACGTTGGTGTACAGCCCGTTCTCCAGGGCCGCGGCGGCGGTGACGACCTTGAACGTCGAACCGGGCGGGTAGGTCTCGCGCAATGCCCGGTTGAGCATCGGCTTGTCCTTGTCATTCAGGAGCTTCTGGCGGGCGTCAGAGTCCTTGAAGGAGTTTCCGGCGAAGACCGAGGGGTCGTACGACGGAGTGCTGACCAGGGCCAGGATGGCGCCGGTCTGCGGGTCGAGCGCGGCGACGGCGCCCTTCTTGTCGCCGAGTCCCTTGAAGGCGGCCTTCTGCGCGGCGCCGTTCAGGGTGGTGACGATGTTGCCGCCCTGCTTCTTCCCGCCGGTGAACATCGACAGGGTGCGGTTGAAGAAGAGCTGGTCGTCGTTGCCGGTGAGGATGCCGTCCTCGATCTTCTCCAGCTGCGAGGCGTCGAACGCCTGCGAGGCGTAGCCGGTCACGGGGGCCCACATGGGGCCGTCCTTCCAGACCCGCTTGTACTTGAAGTCGCTGTCCTTGGTCTCGACGGAGCCCGTGACGGACTTGCCGTCGACGATGATGTTGCCGCGCTCGTGGGCGTAGCGCTCGATCTGGACGCGGCGGTTGTGCTTGTTGGTGTTCAGCTCGTCGGCTCGGACGTACTGGAGCCAGTTGGCACGGACCAGGAGCGCGATGACGAGCACCCCACAGAAGATCGCGATCCGGCGCAGGGGCTTGTTCACGGTCGGACCACCTGGGTCATCTCGGCATCGGGTGAGGGGGCGGGAGCCGGGGCGGGCCGACGGGCGGTGTCGCTGATGCGGAGCAGGATGCCTACCAGGGCCCAGTTCGCGATCACGGACGACCCGCCCGCCGCGACGAACGGCATGGTCATGCCGGTCAGCGGGATGAGCCCCATGACACCGCCGGCGACGACGAACACCTGGATGGCGAAGGAGCCGGAGAGCCCGATCGCGAGGAGCTTGCCGAAGGGGTCACGGGCGGCGAGGGCCGTGCGGATACCACGCTCGACGATCAATCCGTAGACGAGCAGGATGGCCATCATCCCGGCCAGGCCCAGCTCTTCGCCGACGGTGGCGAGGATGAAGTCGGAGTTGGCGGCGAAGCCGATCAGGTCGGAGTTGCCCTGGCCGAGCCCGGTACCGAGGGTGCCACCGGAGCCGAAGGCCATGAGGGACTTGGCCATCTGCTCGCTGGCGGCCAGCTTGCCCCAGCCGTCGAACGGGTCGAGCCAGGCGGTCACACGCTGCTGAACGTGGGGCTCGAAGGTCGCGACGCCCACGGCACCTGCCGCGGACATCAGCAGACCGAAGACGATCCAGCTGGTGCGCTCGGTGGCCACGTACAGCATCACGACGAACATGCCGAAGAACAGCAGCGACGAACCGAGGTCGGTCTCGAAGACCAGGATCAGGATGGAGAAGGCCCAGACCATGAGGATCGGGCCGAGGTCACGGCCGCGAGGAAGGTACAGCCCCATGAAGCGGCGGCTGGCCAGGGCCAGTGCGTCCCGCTTCACCATGAGGTAGCCGGCGAAGAACACCGCGATGATGATCTTGGCGAACTCTCCTGGCTGGATCGTGCCGACACCGGGAATCTTGATCCAGATCTTGGCGCCGTTCACGGCGGGGAAGAACATCGGCAGGATCAGCAGGAACAGCGCCGCCACCATGGAGATGTAGGTGTAGCGCTGCAGGATGCGGTGGTCCTTGAGCAGCAGCAGGACGCCGACCAGTAGCGCGACGCCCACGGCCGAGAAGAGCAGCTGCTTGGAGGCGGCGGGAGCGAAGTCACGAGTCGCCTGGAACCTCGGGGACTGGTCCAGCCGCCAGATGATGGCCAGCCCCAGCCCGTTCAGCAGGGTCGCCAGCGGCAGCAGCAAGGGGTCCGCGTACGGAGCGAACTTGCGGACGGCGAGATGGCCGATGCCGCCCAGAAGAGCAAGGCCGAGCCCGTATCCGAGCATGCCGGAGGGCAGTTCGCCGTTGAGGGCGAGCCCGACATTGGCGTAGGCGAACACCGAGATGCCGATGGCGAAGGCCATCAACATCAGTTCGGTGTTGCGGCGGCTCGGTGCGTCGATCGCGCCGATCGTGGTCGTATTGGTGACAACGCTCATGGTGCTGAAGGCCCCCTACGGCTTTTACTGCTTACCGCACTGCGGGACCAGCTTTTTCTCTTCCTCCGAGAGGCTGGGACCAGGAGTGGGAGTCGTGGTGGTCGGCTTGGTCTTGGTGTCCTTGGACGTGGAGGACGTCTTGGGGGCGTTCGCGTCGATGCCTCCGGACTTCCCCGGGTCCGGGCGGGCGTCGCTCTCCGCCGCCGCGCGCCGCTGGGCGTCCTTCTTGCAGGCGGATGCCTGGACCCCGAGTTCGCTGATCTTCTCGCGGGCCGCGGCCAGGTCGCCCTCGGCGATCGTCGCCTCGACCTGCTTGCGCTGGTAGGGCGGGAGGTACTTGAGTTCGATCTCGGGGTGGTCCTTCTCGACCTTCGAGAGCGAGACCCACGCCAGGTCCTGGCTGAGACCGCGGAACAGCGCGACGTGCTCCTTGTTGGCGCCCACGTAGAACTGGTTCTGCGTCCAGCGGTAGCCGCCGTAGACGCCACCGCCGACGACGGCCAGCGCCAGCACGGTGTAGAGGGAGCGCTTGAGCCACTTGCGGCCGCCACCGGGCTTGACGAAGTCGTCGTCGGTGTACGAGTCGAAGGAGCCCTCCGGCATTCCGTCGTACGCGTCGGCGTCACCGCTGCCGGGCGGGCCGAAGCCCCCCGGGGGCGGCGCCACGGGGCGGCCGAGGCCGGCCGCGCGTCCGGCGGGGGTCTGCATGGCGGCCGTGCTCTCGGCGGCGGCCATCTGCGCGGCCTGGTTCTCGGCGACCGCGCCGACGACGACGGGGGTGTCGTTGAACTGCGAGGCCATGGTGTCGTTGCTGTCGACGTCGAGGACGTCGGCGACGATGCAGGTGATGTTGTCGGGGCCGCCGCCGCGCAGGGCGAGCTGGATCAGCTCCTGGATGGTCTCCTGAGGGCCCTGGTAGCTGGCGAGCGTCTCTTCCAGGGTCTGGTGGGAGACGACGCCGGACAGCCCGTCGGAGCAGATCAGGTAGCGGTCGCCGACCCGGACCTCGCGGATGGAGAGATCGGGCTCGACGCGGTCGCCGCTGCCGAGCGCGCGCATCAGCAGGGCGCGCTGCGGGTGGGTGGTGGCCTCTTCCTCGGTGATCCGGCCCTCGTCGACCAGCCGCTGCACCCAGGTGTGGTCCTGGGTGATCTGGGTGAGGACGCCGTCACGGAGCAGGTACGCGCGGGAGTCGCCGACATGGACCATGCCGAGGCGCTGGCCGGTCCAGAGCAGGGCGGTGAGCGTGGTGCCCATCCCCTCCAGCTGGGGGTCCTCCTCGACCATCACGCGAAGCTGGTCGTTGGCCCGCTGGACCGCCGTGCCGAGCGAGGTGAGGATGTCCGAGCCGGGGACGTCGTCGTCGAGCTGGACGAGGGTGGAGATCACCTCGGAGCTGGCGACCTCACCGGCCGCCTGTCCGCCCATGCCGTCGGCGATGGCGAGGAGGCGGGGACCGGCGTAACCGGAGTCCTCGTTGCCCTCCCGGATCATGCCCTTGTGCGATCCGGCGGCGAAGCGCAGGGAAAGACTCATGCCCACCTCGCCCGTCGGCTCCGGGTACAGCCGGTCCTGAGCCACACTGCCCACCCTCCGGTCGGGAGCCGGACGGAGTCCGATGCCCGGACTGCCGCGGCTCGCTCGCTCCGCTCGCTCATTGTCGTACTACTTCCGCAGCTCGATGACGGTCTTGCCGATCCGGATCGGCGCGCCCAGCGGAACGGGCGTCGGGGTGGTGAGGCGGGTCCGGTCGAGATACGTGCCGTTGGTGGACCCGAGATCCTCGACGATCCACTGGCCGTCACGGTCGGGGTAGATCCTGGCATGCCTGCTGGACGCGTAGTCGTCGTCCAGCACGATCGTCGAATCGTGCGCCCGGCCCAGCGTGATCGTCTGGCCCTGGAGCGCCACCGTGGTGCCGGTGAGGCTTCCCTCGGAGACGACCAGCTTGGTGGGCGCGCCCCGGCGCTGGCGGCCGGACTGTTGGCGCTGCTGCGGCGGCGCGGCGGCGTTCTGGCGCGCCTGCGCGGGCCGTGCGTCGCTCGCGGTGCGGCGTGAGCCGCGCTGCGTGACACGCGTTCCGAACAGATCGCTGCGGATGACCTGTACGGCCACGATCACGAATAGCCACAGAACAGCCAGGAAACCTAGCCGCATGACCGTCAGGGTCAGCTCTGACATTGCCCCCGCTTCACCCTTCGGCTTGCCGGTAAACGATGGTGGTGCTGCCCACGACGATCCGCGAGCCGTCGCGGAGCGTAGCGCGGGTGGTGTGCTGCCCGTCTACCACGATGCCGTTGGTAGACCCGAGATCCTGGATCGTCGAGGGCGTTCCGGTCCGGATCTCACAGTGCCGGCGCGATACGCCGGGGTCGTCGATCCGCACGTCGGCGTCGGTGCTGCGGCCCAGCACCAGCGTCGGGCGGGAGATCTGATGGCGGGTGCCGTTGATCTCGATCCAGCGTCGCACCTGCGCGTTGGGCAGGGGGCTGGGCCCGGCCGGCGGGTGCCGGTCGGTGCTGGGCGCTCCGGGCCTGGCGCCCGGGGGCGGGCCGGGGGGCATGGGCGGGGGAGAGCTGGGCGGGTAGCCGTAGCCGCCGCCGGGCGGCTGCGAACGGGCCGGTCCCGGCTGGGGCGGCTGGCCCTGCATGCCCTGGGAGGGCTGCTGCGACGAACTTGACGCCAGGGTGCGGCTGCGCACCCGGTAGAGCCCGGTGTCGAGGTCTTCGGCCTTCTCCAGGTGGACCTTGATGGGGCCCATGAAGGTGTACCGCTGCTGCTTCGCGTAGTCGCGGACCAGCCCGGAGAGCTCGTCGCCCAACTGCCCGGAGTACGGGCTGAGTCGCTCGTAGTCGGGTGTGCTGAGTTCGACGATGAAGTCGTTGGGGACGACCGTCCGCTCGCGGTTCCAGATCGTCGCGTTGTTGTCGCACTCGCGCTGGAGGGCGCCGGCGATCTCGACCGGCTGGACCTCGGACTTGAAGACCTTGGCGAAGGTGCCGTTGACCAGACCCTCGAGACGCTGCTCGAAACGCTTCATGACTCCCATGGGGCACCTCCTCCGTCGTAGTCGTCCCTGTACTGCTTACTGATCGTATCCACGCGTCGGGAAATCGGCTGGTTCCCCTTGTCTGCCCTGTGGATGAGTGTCACCTCTCACACGGATCGTAGAGGCGGCCTCCTCACAGTGTCCCGCACGCGGGGTGCACACAGGAGGAGTGGGGGCGGCCGCCCGGCGTTCCCGCTTCCCTTCAGTCGACCGGTGAAACAACGGATGTGAATCCACCCTGCATAGCGTGCTAATCTTCCGGATGTCGCCAGGCAAGCGCACCGAAACGGTGAAGGAGCCCGGAAACACCACTCTTGCGCGAGTGGCGGAACGGCAGACGCGCTGGCTTCAGGTGCCAGTGTCCTTAGGGACGTGGGGGTTCAAATCCCCCCTCGCGCACAAGAGAGAAGCCCCACAGGCCCAACGGCCTGTGGGGCTTCTTCGTTCCCGGCTTGGTGTGCGACTTGGTTCGCGAATCGGTGCGCGGCTTCGCTTCCAGCTTTGCTTCCTGGCTTGGTTCGCGGCCCGGTTCCGGCTCCGGCTTTTCTCCGGACTTGTTTCACGTGAAACGTCTGGTTCGGTCCCTCTGCGGCAGTTGGCGCACTCTGGGGCCTCTGCGGCCTACGTGGTGGTGTCGCCGACTGCGTTGTAGCGGAGCAGGTACTCCGCGAACCGGGCGAGATCTCCCTCCGACCAGTCCGCGAGGCGTTCGCGGTAGGCGGTGCGGCGGCTGGCATGGGTGGAAGCGAGGACCCGCGTTCCGGCCTCGGTGGGATGCAGTACCTGGATCCGGTGGTCGTCCGGGTCCGGATGGCGCTCGACCAGCCCCAGTTTTTCCAGGGTGCCGACCTGCCGGCTGACCGTCGATTTGTCCAGCATGTAGTGCGCGGCCAGATCCGTCGCGCGGCAGCCGTTTCGATCCTCGATGTGTGCCAGCAGGGTGTACGAGACCAGGGGAAGCTCCGGGTGGAGGCGGGCCGCCGTGGCGCGTGCGCGGCGGGCGAAAGCCGTCAACTCGCGCTGAATGACGTCCAGCGATGCTTCACGTTCCTCGGGTGTGTCTGCCACGTTCCGGTCTCCGTCTCGCTCGCCCCGATGCTGGTTGTATAGTACAACGAGTTTGGAGTTGTAAAAGACAACTATTGGAGTGTTCTGGATGTCCGCAAGTCCGGAAGGAGCCCCTGGCTCCACCGCTGCTGCTCTCCGTCATGTGCTGGGGCATTTCGTCACACCGCTGCTGATGTGCATCGGTATGGGTCTGGCCTATCTCGGGGCCTTCCATGCCCCGGAGCCGCACGATCTCCGGGTGGACGTGGTCGGGTCGGGGGCGAGGGCCCAGGTGCTCGCGCAGAACCTCCAGGACAGGAGCGACGGGGCACTTAGCGTGCGGACCGTTCCGGACCGCGCCACCGCCGCGGATCACCTGAGGACGCAGACGAGTTACGGTGCCTACCTGCCGGGCAGCCACCCCGAGCTGCTGGTGGCGAGCGCGTCCTCGGACACCAGCGCCACGGTGGTGGAGAAGGTCTTCACCAAGGTCGCGGCGGAGCGGGGCGCCCCTCTGAAGGTGACGGACACGGCGCCGACCGCCGACGGCGATCCGACCGGCCAGGGCATCTTCTTTCTCCTGGTCGCGTTGAGCATCGGCTCGTACGCGTCGGTCGCGGTCATCGGGGGCGCGGGGGCCGTGCTGGCGCTGCGGATCAGGGCCGCACTGGCCGTTGCCGCGTCATTGGTGGTGAGCGTGATCGGCGTGGTGTTCGCGGGGCCGCTGTTCGGGCTCGTGGACCAGGGGCTCGGCGGCCTGTGGGCGATGGCCTGGCTCTACTCCGCGGGCATCCTGCTGATCGGAGTCGGACTGCACACCTTCCTCAAGCGGTGGACGACGCTGGGCCTGATGGTGCTGTTCGTGATGCTCAACTTCACCAGCTCCGGGGGCATTTTCCGGCCCGAACTGCAGCCGGGCTTCTTCGCTTCCCTGCACTCCTTCTGGAACGGGGCGGGCTTCGTCGAGGGCGTGCGCAGCCATGTGTACTTCGACGGTCACGGGCTCGGCGGGCATGTGCTGGTGCTCGGACTCTGGCTCGTGGTGGGCCTGGTGATGGTGGGGCTTGCGGGAATGACCGAGTCGAAGCGGCGGGGGGCCGATGTCCTCGCTGGTGCTGCCACTGGTGCCTCGGTGGCAGGGGCTAAGGGGACTGTGGGGACTGCCGGGGTTGAGGAGGTCGAGGAGGAGCTGGAGGAGGCCGTCGGTGTCTGACGGCGACGGCTCCTGACCCGGACCGTGGCGTTGTCCACAGGCGGCCGGACAGGTTTTCCACAGGGGCGAGCGGCTTTCGGCGGGGCGGGGGTACCTTCGTCGGAATTGATCTGCGACAGGCATTCGGCCGGGAGCGCAGGCGAGTACGGGGGAGGCTGCGCGCCATGGGTGACAGCGGAATGGCAGTGCCGGTCCGGCGGGCGGGGGCGGCGGATCCGCGTATCCCGGCCGTGCCCGGATTCGCGCGACGGGCGGCCGGGTCGGGCAGGGCGGGAGACGGCGCGGCGCGGTTGCCGAAGGATGCGGGCAAGGCGCTGCGCGGGCAGGTGCCTCGGTCCTCGCACGCGGATCTGGACCTCCCGGCCGGGCGGCCGGACGCGCTGCGGGCCGTGGAGGAGTCGAGCCGGGACAGGGTGCCCGAGCTCACCCCGATCCGGGTGGGGCGGATGGCGGCCACGCCCTTCGCCTTTCTGCGGGGCTCGGCCGGGCTGATGGCCCACGACCTGGTGGGCACGCCCGTCAGCGGGGTCGGCGCGCAGCTCTGCGGTGATGCGCACGCGGCCAATTTCGGGCTGTACGGCGATGCGCGGGGCAGCCTGGTCATCGATCTGAACGATTTCGACGAGACCGTTTTCGGCCCGTGGGAATGGGACCTGAAGCGTCTGGCCACCTCGTTGGTGCTCGCGGGGCGTGAGGCCGGGGCGGACGAGGAGACCTGCCGGCGGGGCGCGTACGACACGGTGGGTGCGTACCGGCGGACGATGCGGCTGCTGGCCAAGCTGCCCGCGCTCGACTCCTGGAACGCCATCGCGGACGAGGAGCTCGTCTCGCACACGGACGCGCGGGACCTTCTCGGCACTCTGGAGCGGGTCTCGGAGAAGGCCCGGAAGAACACGAGCGCCCGCTTCGCGGCCAAGTCCACGGAGGAGTCCGCCGACGGCGGGCGCCGCTTCGTCGACGCACCGCCGGTGCTGCGACGGGTGTCGGACGGCGAGGCCGCTGCGGTCGCTGCCGCGCTGGGCGAGTACGTGGGCACGGTCTCTGAGGACCTGGTCCCGCTTCTCGCCCGGTACGCGATACAGGACGTGGCGTTCCGGGTGGTCGGGACGGGGAGCGTCGGCACCCGGTCGTACGTGGTGCTCCTGCTCGACCACCGGGGCGAGCCGCTGGTGCTTCAGGTGAAGGAGGCGCGGAGGTCCGTGCTGGCGCCGTACCTGCCGGCCGTCGGCTTCGACGTACCGCGGGCGGTGCACGAGGGGCAACGGGTGGTGCTCGGGCAGAAGCGGATGCAGGTCGTCAGTGACATCCTGCTGGGCTGGGCCACGGTGGACGGACGCCCGTTCCAGGTAAGGCAGTTCAGGAACCGCAAGGGGAGCGTCGACCCGGCCGCGCTGGCGGCCGACCAGGTCGACGACTACGGCCGGATGACGGGGGCGCTGCTGGCGCGGGCCCATGCGCACAGCGCCGATCCGCGGCTGATCGCGGGCTACTGCGGCAAGAACGACGAGCTGGACGAGGCGGTGGCGGCGTTCGCGGTGACCTACGCGGACCGTACGGAGGCGGATCACGCCGAGTTGGTACGGGCGATAGGTTCCGGGCGAATAGCCGCCGAGCTGGGCGTCTGAGCCGCGCCGGACCGACCGGGCGTACGGGGGAGGCGGGCCGGGGCCATACGCTGGACGGGTGACCCATGAAGCCGCCGGGGTGCCGACCACCCCGAACGACGATGGCCGGAACGACGACCGGCAGGACGAGCCGTTCGAGCAGGACGGTGGGCCGGCCGCTGCCGGTTCCCGGTCCGACGCCGAGGACGGGAGCTCCGGGATCGGGAGTTCCGGGGCCGGGAGTTCCGGGACCGGAGACGCGGATTCCGGGAGTGCGGATACGGGCGCTGCGGGCGTTCGGGCCGAGGAGGAGCAGCCCGAGGCCCGTCTGGCGAGGGCGGTGCGGACGGCGGAGCAGGCGCTGATCGAGTTCGAGATCGCGGTGGAGACCTTCCGGATCGAGGTCGAGAACTTCTCGCGGCTGCATCACCAGAAGCTCGGGCCCATGTACACCCGCCTCGATGAGCTCGACGCGCAGATCGCGGAGGCCAGGGCCGCCATGACGGGCGACCCGGAGGACATCCGCAAGGCGCAGGAGGCCCGTGCGGTCGTCATGCCGATGCCCGGTGTCGACGAGCTGTTCCATGACTGGATGGACTCCGACGGGCTCTCCCCCGAGGCCGCGGCGATGCTGACGGAGCAGCCGGTCCGACCGCCCAAGCGGGTCCGGCCGACCGAGGAGGCACGCAGGCTCTACCGGGACCTGGCCCGCAAGGCCCATCCGGACCTGGCTCAGGACGAGACGGAACGGGCCCGCCGGGACGAGTTCATCGCCCGGGTGAACGCCGCGTACGGCCGGGGCGACGAGGAGCTCCTGGCGGAGCTGGCGAAGGAGTGGGAAGCGGGCCCGGTGCCCCCGGAGAAGGGGTTCGGCGAGAGCGAGGAACTCTATGCCCGGCTGGACTGGCTGACCCAGCGCAAGGAGCTTCTGACGCTGCTCGCCCAGGAGCTGGAGGAGAGCGCCATCGGGTCCATGCTGCGGATGGCCCCGGACGACCCCGACCGGCTGCTCGACGAGATCGCCGAACAGCTCCTGGGCGAGGTCGCGCAGCGCGAGGCGGAGCTGGCGGCACTGGTGCAGTAGCGTTCCGGATGATCCAGGCGCGTACGTTACGAGAGAAGGCATGACCCATGAATTTCGCCCCTCTGCCCTCGGTGGACGCCGCGGCGGTTCCGTCGGACGGCTTCGTGCTGGACGTCCGGGAGGACAACGAGTGGGGCGCCGGGCATGTCGAGGGTGCTCTGCACATCCCGATGAGCGACTTCGTGGCGCGCTTCGGTGAGCTGACCGATGCCGCCGGCGACGGTCGGCGCGTGCATGTGATGTGCCGGGTCGGCGGCAGGTCGGCGCAGGTCACCCAGTACCTGGTGCAGCAGGGCATCGATGCCGTGAACGTCGACGGCGGGATGCTCGCCTGGGACGGTGCCGGGCGCCCGATGGTCACGGACAACGGCGCTCCGGCCTTCGTGCTCTGAGTCCGGTGCGCCGGTCCCCGTGCTCCAGCCACGGAGCTCCGGCGTCCATGCTCCGGGCATGGTGCTTCGGGCCTGCGTTCTGAGCCCCGGGCAGGAGCACCGGGGCCGCTCCTGTCAGCCGAGAAGGTGCGAGGCCAGCAGCTCGCCCAGCGCCTCCTCATGTGCCGCTGCCGGCCCGAGGGACAGCTCGATCTGCTTCGCCCAGGCGTGGAAGCGGTGCAGCGGGTAGTCGGTGTCCGCGCCGAACCCGCCGTGGAGGTGCTGCGCCGTCTGAACGACCCGTCGGATGCCGTCCGACGCCCAGATCTTCGCCACCGCGATGTCGCCCTCGGCGGGCAGCGTCCCGTCGGCCCCGGTGGAGATCCGCCAGGCGGCCTGCCAGAGCGTCGCCTCCATGGCCCGCAGGTCGATGTACCGGTCCGCGGCCTGCACCGCGACGGACTGGAACGTCGCCACGGGGAAACCGAACTGCTCGCGCTTTCCGGTGTATTCGCTCGTCATGGCGAGCACGGCCTCGCCCAGGCCCAGGGCGAGTGCGCAGGTGCCGGTCGTGAGTAGGGCGCGCAGCCACGCCCAGGCACCGGGGCGGTCCATCAGGGCGCGGCCGGTGACTCGTACCGACTCCAGCCGGACCTCGGCGAGCCGTTCGCCGTTGGTGGAGACCTGCTCGGCCAGGGTGACACCGTCCTGGTCGGAGCTGATCAGGGCGATGACGGTCCGGCCCTCGGGCGTGTGGGCCGGAACAGCTATCCAGTCCGCCGCCTGGGCCCAGGGCACCGCGGTCTGCGTCCCGTCGAGCACCCAGCCCGCGTCCGTTCCACCGGTCCGGGCGTCCCCGGCACCGGCTTCGGCCGGCGGGGTTGTCAGCGCCGTTGTCCCCGCGGCCGTCTCCGGGCGGGCCGTGACGGCACGTTCGGCCGGTTCGTGTCCCGAACGGCCGTTGGCGCCGACCGTGAGCACCAGCTCGCCCCGGCCGACCCGGGGCAACAGCTCGGCGGCCAGCGAAGGCTCTCCGTACCGCTGGAGCGCCGTCGCGACCGCGCAGGTCTCCAGCAGCGGCACCCGGGCGAGAACCCTGGCGGACTCGCGCAGCACCAGGCAGAGCGCGACGGGGTCGAGCCCGGCCCCGCCGTGTTCCGGCGACAGGGTGAGGCTCAGCAGATCGCCGGAGGCGAGCCGGGACCACAGCGGACGGTCGATGTCCTCGGCCACGGCGCCCGGTACGAGAGCGGGGCTGGGAACCCCGTCCGGGGCGACCCCGGCGAAGACCCCGCGCGCCGCCTCCGCGGCCGCCTGCTGCTCCTCGGTGAAGGTGAAGTCCACTGCCCCGGCCTCCCGCTGCCCGACGTCCTGCCTGGATCTGACGGTTCGTCAAGATAGAACAGGTTCTACGAGAAGGGAACACGTGGCGAGCGGTCAGCGGTCGAAGTCCAACTCCACCTCCGGGGTGGCGGGATGCGACTGGCAGGCCAGGACGTAGCCCGCGTCCGTCTCCTCGGGCTCCAGCGCGAAGTTGCGGTCCATCCGGACCTCGCCCGAGACGAGGAAGGCCCGGCAGGTACCGCAGACCCCGCCCTTGCAGGCGTACGGCGCGTCGGCACGGCTGCGCAGCACGGTCTCCAGCAGTGATTCGCCGTCCTCCACCGGCCAGGTGCCGGAGCGGCCGTCCAGGGTGGCGGTGAGTCTGCTGTGGGCGGGCGCCGTGGCCCGGGGGCGGGTGTCCGCGCCCGGACCGTCGTCCACATGGAAGATCTCCTGGTGGACGCGGGTCCGGTCGACGCCCAGGCCGCGCAGCGCCCGCTCCGCCGCCCGGACCAGCCCGAACGGCCCGCACAGGTACCAGCCGTCCACCCCGCCCACCGGGAGCAGCGCGGGCAGCAGAGCGGCGAGGCGGTCCTCGTCCAGCCGGCCGGAGGGCAGCCCGGCCTGCTGCTCCTCCCGGGAGAGCACCGTGACCAACTGGAACCGGTCGGGGTAGCGGTCCTTGAGCTCGGCCACCTCGTCCAGGAACATCGTCGAGAGCGCCGTCCGGTCGCTGCGGATCAGGCAGAAACGGGCTTCGGGCTCCCGCGCCAGCAGCGTGGTGGCGATGGACAGGACCGGCGTGATCCCGCTGCCTCCGACGATCGCTGCGAAGTACCCGGGACGGGGCGTCAGTACGAAGCGGCCCATCGGGGGCATCGCCTCGACCTGGTCGCCGACGGCGAGTTCCTTCAGGGCGTACGTGGAGAACCTGCCGCCGTCGACCAGCCGGATGCCCACCCGCAGGACCGGCTCGTCCGGTTCCTCGGCGGCCGGGGAGCAGATCGAGTACGAACGGCGGATCTCCTCGCCGTCGGCCGTGTACCGCACGTTGAGGTGCTGGCCCGGCTTGTGGCGGAAGGTCTCGCGCGACGCGGGCGGCACGGCGAGGGTGACGGCCACCGAATCGTCCGTGAGCCGTTCGATCGAGCGGACCCGGAGCGGATGGAACATCTACAACTCCTTGAAATGGTCGAACGGTTCGCGGCACGAGACACAGCGGCGCAGTGCCTTGCAGGCGGTGGAGGAGAACCGGCTCAGCAGCTCCGTGTCGGTCGACCCGCAGTGCGGGCAGCGGACGGAGAGAGCGAGCGGCACCGGACCGCCGGCGGCGGCCGCTTCACGGGGGCGCGGGGGCGCGATGCCGAACTCGGCGAGCTTGCGCCGCCCCTCCGCGCTGATGTCGTCCGTGGACCAGGCGGGTGAGAGCACCGTGACCACGGAGACCTCCGGTATGCCGTGGTCGTGCAGCACCCGCTCGATGTCGCAGGACATGGTCTCGATGGCGGGGCAGCCGGTGTAGGTCGGGGTGAGGCGCACGGTGACCCTGCCGGGAGCGAGGACCTCCACGCCCCGGAGCACCCCCAGCTCGTCCAGGGTCAGCACGGGCAGCTCGGGGTCGGGGACGGAGCCCGCGAGGTGGCGCAGCTCCTCCTCCAGGGGCGTCCCGGTCACCATGACGCCCCCGGGTGGCTGCGGTGCAGATGCTGCATTTCGGCGAGCATCCGGCCGAAGGACTCGGTGTGGACGCCCTGGCGCCCCGATCCCGCAGTCCACGCCCCGGACCGGGGACCGGCGGGCAGGGTCAGCGTGGCCCGCTCCAGCACCGCAGAGACGGATTCCAGCCAGTCGCCGTCCAGCGCCGTCCAGTCGATGTCGATCCCCTCGACCGGCTCGAACAGCTCACCGGTGAACCGCCACAGGGCGTCCGCTGCGCGCTGCATCCGGGCATGGCTCTCCTCGGTGCCGTCACCGAGCCGGAGCGTCCAGTGCTCCGCGTGGTCCTGGTGGTACGCGACCTCCTTGACGGCCTTGGCCGCCAGCTCGGAGAACGGGCCGTCGCCCGATGCCAGCCGCTCGTACAGCAGTCGCTGGTAGGTGGAGAAGTAGAGCTGGCGGGTGATGGTGTGGGCGAAGTCGCCGTTCGGCTGCTCGACCAGCTGGACGTTGCGGAAGGCCCGCTCCTCGCGCAGATACGCCAGCTCGTCCTCGTCCCCGGCCAGGGAGAGGAGCACCCGGGCCTGGCCCAGCAGGTCCAGGGCGATGTTGGCCAGGGCCACCTCCTCCTCCAGCACGGGGGCGTGGCCTGCCCACTCCCCCAGCCGGTGCGAGAGCACCAGCGCGTCGTCGCCCAGGGCGAGGGCCGCGGTCACAGGTGCTTCACCCCTTCCGGGATCTCGTAGAACGTCGGGTGCCGGTACGGCTTGTCACCGGCGGGCTCGAAGAAGGAGTCCTTCTCGTCCGGCGAGGAGGCCGTGATCTGCGCCGACGGCACCACCCAGAGGGAGACGCCCTCGGAGCGGCGGGTGTACAGATCGCGTGCGTTGCGCAGGGCCATCTCGGCGTCCGGCGCGTGCAGGCTGCCCGCGTGGGTGTGGGAGAGGCCGCGCCGCGAACGCACGAACACCTCCCACAGGGGCCATTCGGTCGAGCTGCTCATGCTGTCGCCTCCCCGTTCACGATGGGACTTCCGGTCCTCACCGCTGTCCGTTCCGGTGCGTGCTTCTCGGCGTAGGCGGCCGCCGCCTCCCGTACCCACGCGCCTTCCTCGTGCGCCCGGCGGCGCTGGCCCAGGCGCTGCTCGTTGCAGGGCCCGTTGCCCTTGAGGACCTCCTGGAACTCCGCCCAGTCGATCGCACCGAAGTCGTGGTGCCCACGCTCCTCGTTCCACCGGAGGTCCGGGTCGGGGAGGGTGAGGCCGAGCGATTCGGCCTGCGGGACGCATATGTCCACGAAGCGCTGCCGGAGCTCGTCGTTGGAATGACGCTTGATCTTCCAGGCCATCGACTGGGCCGAATGGGCCGACGCGTCGTCCGGCGGGCCGAACATCATCAGGGACGGCCACCACCAGCGGTCCACCGCGTCCTGCGCCATCTCGTGCTGCGCGGGGGTGCCCCGGCTGAGGGCGAGCAGCAGCTCGTACCCCTGGCGCTGGTGGAAGGACTCCTCCTTGCAGATGCGGACCATCGCCCGCGCGTACGGACCGTAGGAGCAGCGGCACAGCGGCACCTGGTTGGTGATCGCGGCGCCGTCCACGAGCCAGCCGATCGCGCCGACGTCCGCCCAGGTCAGCGTCGGGTAATTGAAGATCGACGAGTACCTCTGGCGGCCCGCGTGGAGCTTGTCGAGCAGCTCCTCGCGGCCCGTGCCGAGCGTTTCTGCCGCGCTGTAGAGGTACAGGCCGTGGCCCGCCTCGTCCTGCACCTTGGCCATCAGGATCGCCTTGCGGCGGAGCGAGGGCGCGCGCGTGATCCAGTTGGCCTCCGGCTGCATGCCGATGATCTCGGAGTGGGCGTGCTGGGCCATCTGCCTGACCAGCGAGGCCCGGTACGCGTCGGGCATCCAGTCACGCGGCTCGATGCGCTCGTCCGCCGCCACCGCGGCGTCGAAAGCCGCCTCCAGGGCCTCGTCCGCCCCAGCGGGATTGCCCGCTCCCGCCTGCGCTGTCTGGTCCGCAGCCACTGCCGCCATCCCGGGCTCCCTACCGACCGATCGTTCGGTTCAATGTCTTCAATGGTGGGTCGGCGGCCCGTAGGGTGTCAACCCTGTGGATAACTGACCGGGGATCGACGGGGATCGGGGCGGGATGGATTCGTACGACGGCAGTGGCGCCGCGCGCGGGAACGGGGCCGCCGGTCCGGAACCGGAGCAGCGCGAGAAGGATTCTTCCGACGCAGGTCAGGAGCCTGAACCAGGGCCACTGGGCGGGATGGCAGGCCTGTCCCTCCCGTACCAGATCGTCGCCGCGCTCGCGCTGTCCGTGATCGGGCTGATCGCCTGCGTCCAGCTGGCCATGGTCTTTCTGCACGTCGCCCCCTCCAACACCCTGACCAAACGGCACGGAGAGGCGGTCGACGAGTGGGTCTATCCGGAGTTCGAGCAGAACTGGAAGCTCTTCGCCCCCAACCCGCTCCAGCAGAACATCGCGGTGCACGTGAGGGCTGAGATAGCCGGTCGCGACGGCGTCCGCACGACCCGCTGGATGAGCCTTTCGGCCGAGGACAGCAAGGCGATCCGCAGCAATCCTCTGCCCAGCCACGTCAACCAGAACGAACTCCGTCGCGGCTGGGACTTCTACCTCAACTCCCACGACAACGAGAACCGGCCCAACGGCCTGCGCGGCGAGCTCTCCGAGCGCTACATCCGCCGCATCGTGATGCTCCGCCTCGGTGAGCACGACTACGGCGGCCCCGTCCGGCGCATCCAGGTCCGCTCCGAGACCCGGTCGGTCCCGGCGCCCCCGTGGAGCAACGAGAAGATCAGTACCGAGCCGTCCTACCGGGTGCTGCCGTGGTGGACGGTGACCGACGCGGACCTGCCCGCCAACGCCGGGGAGGCGGACAAGTGAGTACGCCCGCCCTCGGCCGCCGTGCCGAGCACCGGATCGCCCGCGCCGTCCAGCGCGTCACGTCCACCCCCTTCGGGCCGTACCAGAGCGCCGTCATCCGGATCGGCTTCTCGGCCACCTACCTCTTCTTCCTGCTGCGCGAACTGCCGAACCGCCACGAGCTGTACGGCCCCGACGCCCCGTGGCGCTGGGACATGGCGCAGCAGCTGATCTCCAGCAACCAGGCGTTCTCCGTACTCATGTGGTCGGACAGCACCGTCTGGTTCGAGATCGTCTACGCGGTCACGCTCATCTCCGCGGCGCTGCTGATGGTCGGCTGGCACACCCGGGCGATGTCGGTCCTGTTCATGGTCGGGGTGCTCTCCGTCCAGAACCGCAGCATCTTCATGGGCGACGGCGGCGACAACGTCATCCACATCATGGCGATCTACCTGGTGCTCACCCGCTGCGCACGGGTCTGGTCGCTGGACGCCCGGCGGGCGGCACGGCAGGAGCGGAAGGCCGCCGAAGCGCGGGATCCGGCCTGGCCGGCCGGTGCGAGCGAGGACGTCGAGGCGGCGGCGGACGGCCCGCGGCGACCGGCACGGGTCCGGGGGGACGTGGCCGGTCCGGTCCTCTGGGTCGTGCTCGGCGTGATGCTGATGGTCGCCGGGGCGACGGACGGGCTCGGCGGCACCTGGTGGCTGCCGACCCTCCTGTGGATCCTGTGGATCGGCGAGGGCGCCTGGTGGTTCGTGAACCGCTACGCGCCGCGGAGTCAGTCGCGCGTCCTGCTCGACGTCATCGCCAACCTCGCGCACAACGCGACCCTCGTCGTGATCATGGCCGAGGTCTGTCTGATCTACGCGACCGCCGGGTGGTACAAGATCCAGGGCTCGCGGTGGCAGGACGGTACGGCGCTGTACTACCCGCTCCAGCTCGACTCCTTCACGCCCTGGCCCTGGCTGTCGGACATCCTCGCCGCCAACGGCGTCATGGTGATGCTGATCACGTACGGCACGGTCGCCGTCCAGGTCGCGTTCCCGTTCACCCTGTTCAACCGGCGGGTCAAGAACGTGCTGCTCGTCGCCATGATGTGCGAGCACGCCGGTATCGCCCTGCTGCTCGGACTGCCCTTCTTCTCCATGGCGATGATCGCCGCGGACGCCGTCTTCCTGCCGACCGCCTTCCTGCTCTGGGTCGGCTCCCGGGCGACCCTCGCCCGGCAGCGGCTCTTTACCGGCAGGGGCGGTGTCCCCGTCCAGCGGCGGGCCGGGGAGGGCGAGGAGGCTCCGCAACGCGACGGCGGGGGTCATACGCTCGTCGGGTGAGCAGGAACGAGAGCGGTAGCACGGACGGCAGCGGCGACGCGGAGCCGGCGCAGTACGACGACGGCTTCGGGCCGGAGATCGGCGTCGGGCCGCACCCGCTGCCGTGGCCCGAGGACGAGCGGTACGACCCCGAGCTGCTCGCCCACGGCGACCGGCGCAACGTAGGAGACGCCTACCGGTACTGGACGCGGGAGGCGATCGTCGCCGATCTGGACCTGCGGCGGCACGACTTCCACGTGGCGGTCGAGAACTGGGGCCACGACTTCAACATCGGTTCCGTGGTGCGCACGGCGAACGCCTTTCTCGCCAAGGAGGTCCACATCGTGGGGCGGCGGCGGTGGAACCGGCGCGGCGCGATGGTCACCGACCGGTACCAGCATGTGCGCCACCACCCCGACACCCGGTCGCTGACCGCGTGGGCGGAGGCCGAGGGCCTGCCGATCATCGGCATCGACAACCTGCCGGGGGCGGTCCCGCTGGAGCGGACCGAGTTGCCGCGCCGCTGTGTGCTGCTCTTCGGGCAGGAGGGGCCGGGGCTGACCGAGGAGGCCCGGAAGCACGCGGCGATGGTGTGCTCGATCGCGCAGTTCGGATCGACGCGGTCGATCAACGCGGGGGCCGCGGCCGCCATCGCCATGCACGCGTGGGTGCAGCGGTACGCGGAGATCCCCGAGGCGGGCGCGTAGCGCTGGTC
Organism: Streptomyces sp. NPDC092952; assembly: GCF_044754785.1. Taxonomy (NCBI): domain Bacteria; kingdom Bacillati; phylum Actinomycetota; class Actinomycetes; order Kitasatosporales; family Streptomycetaceae; genus Streptomyces; species Streptomyces sp. NPDC092952. The sequence goes on from NZ_JBIVPT010000003.1 coordinate 333,714, forward strand.
CGGTCCGGCTGGTCACGGGCATCGGGCCATGGATCGCGCGCCGGCGTCGGAGGCGGTGGTGCCGTCCGGGGCGTGGCGCCGCGACGTGGTCCCGGGGCGTGACCGGCGGGCACGCCCCGGGGTGTCGGCGGGCGCGGTCAGGCCTGGCGGCGGACCTCCACCATGCGGAAGCGGTTGGAGACGAAGGCACCGTCGCACAGAGCGGCGTTCGCCGCCGGGTTCCCGCCCGAGCCGTGGAAGTCCGAGAAGGCCGCGGTCTGGTTGACGTACACCCCGCCGGTCAGGTTCAGCGACAGCTGGGCCGACTCGTCCAGGCAGACGTCCTCCACCGCGCGCTCCACCTCCGGTGAGGTGGTGTACGCGCCGACCGTCATCGCGCCCCGGTCGCGCACCGTGCGGCGCAGCAGCTCGACCGCGTCGGCCGTCGTGTCGACCGCGACCGCGAAGGCGACCGGACCGAAGCACTCCGACAGGTAGTGCTTCTCGTCGTCGGGCTTGGCGGCGTCCAGCCGGATGACGGCGGGGGTGCGGACCACGGCGTCGGGGAACTCCGGGTTGGTCACCTCGCGGGAGGCCAGGGCCACCTCGCCCAGCTCCGGAGCCGATTCCAGGCGGGCCTTCACATCGGGGTTGACCAGGGCGCCGAGCAGCGCGTTCGCCCGGGCTTCGTCGCCCAGGAGGCCGGTGACCGCGGCGGCGATGTCGCCGACCACCTCGTCGTAGGTCTTGTCGCCGGTGTCGGTGGTGATGCCGGTGCGGGGAATCAGCAGGTTCTGCGGGGTCGTGCACATCTGGCCGCTGTACAGGGAGAGGGAGAACGCCAGGTTGGACAGCATGCCCCGGTAGTCGTCCGTGGAGTCGACGACGATCGTGTTGACCCCGGCCTTCTCCGTGTAGACCTGGGCCTGGCGGGCGTGGTCCTCCAGCCAGTCGCCGAAGGCGGTGGAACCGGTGTAGTCGATGATCCGGACTTCCGGGCGCAGCGCCAGGGTCTTCGCGATGCCCTCGCCGGGCCGCTCGGCGGCCAGGGCGACCAGGTTGGGGTCGAAGCCCGCCTCGGCGAGCACCTCGCGGGCCACGCGCACGGTGAGCGCGAGCGGGAGCACCGCGCGCGGGTGCGGCTTGACCAGGACGGGGTTGCCGGTCGCCAGCGAGGCGAAGAGACCGGGGTAGCCGTTCCACGTGGGGAAGGTGTTGCAGCCGATCAGGAGCGAGATTCCGCGCGGAGCCGCGGTGAACGTCTTCCGCAGCTGGAGCGGGTCGCGCTTGCCCTGCGGCTTGGACCAGTCGGCGCCCTGCGGCGTGCGGGTCTGCTCCTCGTACGCGTACGCCACCGCCTCCAGGCCGCGGTCCTGGGCGTGCGGGCCACCCGCCTGGAACGCCATCAGGAACGCCTGGCCGCTGGTGTGCATCACGGCGTGCGCGAACTCGTGGGTCCGGGCGCTGATCCGGGCGAGGATCTCCAGGCAGACCAGTGCCCTGGTCTCGGGGCCCGCCGCACGCCAGGCGGACATGCCGGCGCGCATCGCGGGAAGCAGCACGTCCGCGTCGGCGTGCGGGTACTCGACGCCGAGCTCCGGTCCGTACGGGGAGACCTCGCCGCCCGTCCAGCCGTCGGTGCCGGGCTGGCCGAGGTCGATCCGGGTGTTCAGCACGGCGTCGAACGCGGCCTTGCCGTCGGCGGCGCTCAGACTGCCGGGCGCGCCCCCCTCTCCGTACGCCTTCGGATGCTCGGGATGGGGGGACCAGTAGCCACGCGTACGGATCGCGTCGAGGGCCTGGTCGAGCGTGGGGCGGTGCTTCTCGGACAGCAGATGCGGGGAGAGCTCGGCGGCCATGACGGACCAACTCCTCGTCGAGCTGGGCAGGAACGGGCGGACAGAGTTAGAGTAACCGAACGATCGGTCGGGACAAGGGGGCCCGCCAAACCTGTGGACAACCGGTAGGGGAGGATCGCGGACATGACCACGGCCAAGCGGGACACGTACACCCCGGAGACCCTGCTCACCGTTGCCGTCCGCGTGTTCAACGAGCGCGGCTACGACGGCACGTCCATGGAGCACCTGTCCCGCGCGGCGGGGATCTCCAAGTCGTCCATCTACCACCATGTCGCCGGCAAGGAGGAGCTCCTGCGCCGCGCGGTCAGCCGTGCGCTCGACGGGCTCTTCGCGATTCTCGACGAGCCCGGGGCCACGCAGGGGCGGGCGATCGAGCGGGTCGAGTACGTCACCCGTCGCACCGTCGACGTGCTGATAGCCGAACTGCCCTACGTCACGCTGCTGCTGCGGGTGCGGGGCAACACGAAGACGGAACGCTGGGCCATGGAGCGCCGGCGCGAGTTCGACCAGCGGGTGAGCGATCTGCTGAAGGCCGCGGTCGCGGACGGCGACCTCCGCTCCGACGTGGACATACGCCTGGTGACGAGGCTGCTCTTCGGCATGGTCAACTCGCTGGTGGAGTGGTACCGGCCGCTGCCGGACGGCGGGGTCGACGGGGAGCTGGTGGCGGACACGCTCGTACGGGTGGCCTTCGAAGGGGTGCGGGCCAGCCGCTGAGCCCCCGGGCCGGCGGGCGAGGACCTCGGGCGGTCTCAGTCGAGTTCGGTGGGCCGGTTCGAGCCCGGGGCCAGGTCGGTCTCCTCGAACACCAGGAGTGTTCGGGTGGAGAGCACCTCCGGGATGGCCTGGATCTTCGTCAGGACCAGCTCGCGCAGGGTTCTGTTGTCCGGGGTGTGCACCAGCAGCAGGACATCGAAATCGCCGCTGACCAGCGCGATGTGCGTGGCCCCCGGCAGCGCCTGAAGCTCCTCGCGCACCGTGCGCCAGGAATTCTGGACGATCTTGAGCGTGATGTACGCGGACGCCCCCTGCCCCGCCCGCTCGTGGTCCACGCGGGCGCCGAAGCCGCGGATCACCCCGTCGTCGATGAGCCGGTTGATCCGGGCGTAGGCGTTGGCCCGGGAGACATGGACGCGGTCGGCCACCGAACGTATCGAGGCGCGGCCATCCGTCTGGAGCAGCCGGAGGATGTCGCGGTCGATGGCGTCGAGCGGGCGCGGCGGGGGTGTCCGGTCCGGGACCTCGCTCCCGTCGGCCATTTGTTCAGCTGACATGTTCCCCCGCCTCCCCGCCCTGGACGACCTGCACCCATCCCAGGCTGTGGAGAACCGTTTGTCCACAGGCTGAAGGTGCCTGTAGCCAAAATGCGCTCACGACCGAACAATCGGTAGGTGAGGCAGGCCGCAGCCGCGCCTCGGACAGTGCTCGACATTTCGATGCTTTTCGATACCCCCGGCATCGGGTGATCCCCCGATGCCGCCGGACGCCGCTCGAAACCCCTCGATGCCAGGAGGTGCTTGTCATGACGGTCCAAGAGCTGCCCGGCGCGGCCGCGTACCGGCCCACGCCGCCCCCGGCCTGGAAGCCGCTCACCGATCCCGCGCCGCTGCTCCCGGACCCCGAGCCGTACCGCGTGCTCGGTACGGACGCCGCGGCCGACGCCGATCCGGAGCTGCTGCTGCGGCTCTACGCGGAGCTGGTCCGCGGCCGGAGGTACAACGCGCAGGCCACCGCCCTCACGAAGCAGGGGCGGCTCGCCGTCTACCCGTCGAGCACCGGGCAGGAGGCCTGCGAGGTAGCCGCCGCGCTGGTGCTGGAGGAGCGGGACTGGCTCTTTCCCAGCTACCGGGACACCCTCGCGGCGGTGGCGCGCGGACTGGATCCGGTCGAGGCGCTGACGCTGCTGCGCGGTGACCGGCACACCGGCTACGACCCGCGCGAGCACCGGGTCGCGCCGCTCTGCACCCCGCTCGCCACTCAGATGCCGCATGCCGTCGGGCTGGCCCACGCGGCACGGCTGAAGGGCGACGACGTGGTGGCGCTCGCCATGGTCGGGGACGGCGGGACCAGCGAGGGCGATTTCCACGAGGCGCTGAACTTCGCGGCCGTCTGGCGTGCCCCGGTCGTCTTCTTCGTACAGAACAACGGCTTCGCGATCTCCGTGCCGCTGGCGAAGCAGACCGCCGCGCCGTCCCTGGCGCACAAGGCGGTGGGGTACGGAATGCCGGGTCGGCTGGTCGACGGGAACGACGCGGCGGCGGTGCACCAGGTCCTCACCGAGGCGGTGGCGCGGGCTCGCAGGGGTGGCGGGCCGACGCTGGTGGAGGCGGTGACGTACCGCATGGACGCGCATACGAACGCCGACGACGCCACCCGGTACCGCGCCGACAGCGAGGTGGAGGTCTGGCGGGCGCACGACCCGATCCGGCTGCTGGAGCGGGAGCTGACCGGGCGGGGGCTGCTCGACGACGACGGGATCGAGGAGGCGCGGGCGGCCGCCGAGCGGATGGCGGCGGCGCTGCGCGAGCGGATGAACGCCGATCCGGTGCTGGACCCGATGGATCTGTTCGCCCATGTCTACGCGGAGCGCACCAGCCAACTCCGTGAGCAGGCGGACCTGTTGCGGGCCGAGCTGGAAGCCGGTCGGGACGAAGTGGAGGAGGGGCGATGACCACCGCGGCGGTGACGGCGGGGCAGCGGGCCGCGAAGGCCAGGCCCGCCACGATGGCGCAGGCGCTCGGGCGGGCGCTGCGCGACTCGATGGCCGAGGATCCGACGGTGCATGTCCTCGGTGAGGACGTCGGCGCGCTCGGCGGGGTCTTCCGGGTCACCGACGGGCTGGCGAAGGAGTTCGGCGAGGACCGTTGCACGGACACCCCGCTGGCCGAGTCGGGCATTCTCGGGGCGGCCGTGGGCATGGCGATGTACGGGCTGCGTCCCGTGGTGGAGATGCAGTTCGACGCCTTCGCCTATCCGTCGTTCGAGCAGTTGGTGAGCCATGTCGCGAAGATGCGGAACCGGACGGCCGGCGCCATGCCGTTGCCGATCACGGTCCGGGTGCCGTACGGCGGCGGGATCGGCGGGGTCGAGCACCACAGTGACTCCTCGGAGGCGTACTACATGGCGACGCCCGGCCTCCATGTCGTGACCCCGGCGACGGTCGAGGACGCGTACGGGCTGCTGAGGGCGTCGATCGCGTCCGACGACCCGGTGGTGTTCCTGGAGCCGAAGCGGCTCTACTGGTCGAAGTCGGACTGGTCGCCCGAGGCGCCGGTCTCCGTGGAGCCGATAGGCCGGGCCGTGGTCCGCCGGCCGGGCCGCAGCGCCACGCTGATCACGTACGGCCCGTCGCTGCCGGTCTGCATGGAGGCGGCCCAGGCGGCCGTCGACGAGGGCTGGGACCTGGAGGTCGTGGACCTGCGCTCGCTGGTGCCGTTCGACGACGAGACCGTCGTGGCGTCCGTACGGCGTACGGGGCGTGCGGTCGTCGTGCACGAGTCCTCCGCCTTCGGCGGTCCCGGCGGTGAGATCGCGGCCCGGGTGACGGAGCGCTGCTTCCACCACCTGGAGGCGCCGGTGCTGCGGGTCGCCGGGTTCGACATCCCGTATCCGCCGCCGATGCAGGAGAAGCACCATCTGCCGGGCGTGGACCGGGTGCTGGACGCGGTCGCCCGTTTGCAGTGGGAGGCGGAGAGCTGATGGCGCGGGTCTGCGAGTTCAAGCTGCCGGACCTCGGTGAGGGGCTCACCGAGGCGGAGATCGTGCGCTGGCTGGTGGAGGTCGGCGATGTCGTCGCCGTCGACCAGCCGGTCGTCGAGGTCGAGACGGCCAAGGCGATGGTGGAGGTGCCGTGCCCGTACGGGGGTGTGGTGACCGCGCGGTTCGGCGAGGAGGGTTCGGAACTTCCGGTCGGGGCACCGCTGCTGACGGTCGCGGTGGGGGAGGACGAGGAGGCGGAGCCGAGTGCCGGGGGCGGCTCCGGTGCGGGCGAGGCGTCCGGGAACGTGCTGGTCGGGTACGGGACGGGCGCTCCGGTGGCGCGGCGTCGCCGGGTACGTCCTGCCGCCGTGGCGGTGGCGGGAGCTTCCGCGCGGGGGGCCGTGGCCGCCCCGGTCGCTGAACCTGTCCCGGATCCGGATCCGGATCCGGAACCGGTTTCCGTCTCCGTGCCGGACGTGGCCGTGGGGCCGGTGGCGGTCGTCTCGCCGCTGGTGAGGAAGCTGGCCCGGCAGCACGAGCTGGATCTGCGGAGCCTGGCGGGTTCCGGTCCGGACGGGCTGATCCTGAGGGCCGACGTCGAGGCCGCGATCAGGGCGCGGGACGAGATGGCGGTCTCTTCGGCGACCGCGCTTCCGGGGCTCGACTCCGCTCCGGCACCGGCGGTCCAGGCGGCGCAGGCGGCACCGGTGGTGCGGCCGACGGGCGAGGAGGGAGCGCGGCGGATCCCGTTGCGCGGTGTGCGGGGGGCGGTCGCCGAGAAGCTGGCGCGCAGCAGGCGGGAGATCCCGGACGCCACCTGCTGGGTCGACGCGGATGCCACCGAGCTGATGGCGGCACGGGCCGCGATGAACGCCGCGGGGGGCCCGTCCGCCGGGCCCAAGGTGTCGGTGCTGGCGCTGCTGGCCCGTATCTGCACCGCGGCGCTGGCCCGCTTCCCCGAGCTCAACTCCACGGTGGACCTGGAGGCACGGGAGATCGTGCGCCTGCCGGAGGTCCATCTCGGGTTCGCGGCGCAGACCGAGCGCGGCCTGGTCGTTCCCGTCGTGCGGGACGCGCAGGCGAGGAACGCCGAGTCGATCGGGGAGGAGATCGCCCGGCTGACCGAGGCGGCGCGGGCCGGGCGGCTGACCCCGGCCGAGCTGACCGGCGGCACGTTCACGCTGAACAACTACGGGGTGTTCGGCGTCGACGGGTCGACCCCGATCATCAACCACCCCGAGGCGGCGATGCTCGGTGTGGGCCGGATCGTGCCCAAGCCCTGGGTGCACCAGGGCGAGCTGGCGGTGCGCCAGGTGGTCCAGCTCTCGCTGACCTTCGACCACCGGGTCTGTGACGGCGGCACGGCGGGCGGCTTCCTGCGCTACGTAGCCGACTGCGTGGAGCAACCGGCGGTGCTGCTGCGCACGTTGTAGCCGGCCGGGACGGTCGGGGCCCCTGCCCGGGCGACCGGGGAAAGCCAGGGGCCCGCGACCGTGGGCCGTGGGCCGTGGCACGCATACTCGGACGCATGACCGAGTACGACGCCATCGTCCTGGCCGGAGGGGCCGCCAAGCGGCTCGACGGCGCCGACAAGCCGGGTATCCGGGTCGGCGGCCGCGCACTGCTCGACCGGGTGCTCACAGCCTGTTCCGACGCCTCGACGACCGTGGTGGTGGGCGGGCGCCGGCCCACCGTCCGGCCGGTGGTCTGGACGTGCGAGGAGCCCCGGGGCGGTGGTCCGCTGGCCGCGCTCGACGCGGGGGTCCGACGGACCACGGCGGACCGTCTCCTGGTGCTCTCCGCCGACCTGCCGTTCCTCGGGCCGGGCACGGTCGGGGCCCTTCTGTCGGCGGTACCGGAAGGGCACCGGGAGGGGATACGGAACGGGCCGCGCGACGGGCAGGACGGAGAGCCGGGGGAAGGCGCCCTGTGCGTGGACCCGCAGGGGCGGGAGCAGCCGCTCGTGGCCGTCTACCGCGCCGAGCCGCTCCGCCGTGAACTCGCGCTGATCGCCGCCGAGCACGGTGGCCTGTCCGGGCTCCCCCTGCGGCTGCTGGCGGAGGGACTCGACCTTGCCCGGGTGATGGCCGGTCCCCTGGCCTCTTTCGACTGCGACACCTGGGAGGACATCGCGGCGGCCCGTGCCCGTATCAGAGAGCATGGGGCCGTGCTGGATGAATGGATGACCGCAGTCAAGGACGAGCTCGGCATCGAGCTCGACGTCGACAACGCCGTGCTGCTCGACCTGGCCAGGGACGCCGCCCACGGTGTCGCCCGGCCCGCCGCGCCGCTGACCACCTTCCTGGTCGGGTACGCGGCGGCGAAGGCCGCCGGTGAGGGCGGCGACGGCGCCACGGCGGTGGCCGAGGCCGCCCGGAAGGCCGCCGCGCTCGCCCTTCGCTGGGCGGACGAGAACGAGACGCGGTGACCCGCCCCGGCGGTGCGGCCGACCCGGCCCCGGGCGGAGGCCCGTTCTCCGTGGCCGAGGAGAGGCCGGGCGCCGGTTCTGGGACGGACGAGGCGGAGCGGGCCGTGGAGCAGGCCCTCGCGCTGGTCGCCCGCCGGTCGTCCGGCGCCCCGCACGCCGCGGACCGGCCCGTCGGCACCCGCCCCTCGCGGGGCCGGGGAACGGTCTCCTGGCCGGAGGCACGTGCGCTCGCGGTGCGGGCGGGACGCGCCGTCGGAGCCCGGACCGTCCGGGTACCGCTGGACCGGTCGCTCGGCCACGTACTGGCCGAGCCGCTGACCGCGCTGACCGATCTGCCGTCCTTCGACACCTCGGCCATGGACGGCTGGGCCGTCTCCGGACCGGGGCCGTGGCGGCTCGATGAGGCCACCGGAGCCGAGGACGGGCCCGCCGGAACCGGAACCGGGAACAGAACCCGAAACGGAACCAGGAACGCGAACGCGAACGGGAACGGGAACGGTGCCGAGGGAGCGGGCGGAGGCGCGGGGATCCTCGCCGGGCAGGGGACCGTTCCCGAGCTGCCCGACGGGGCCGCCGTACGCATCGCCACGGGCGCCCGCATTCCGCCCGGCGCCGACGCCGTGATCCGCAGCGAACACGCCCATGCCGACGGGGCCACCGGGCTGCTGCACGCGGAGCGCCAGGTACTGCCCGGCCAGGACATCAGACCCCGGGGACAGGAGTGCCGCTCGGGCGACCTGCTCATGCCTCCCGGGGCGCTGATGACGCCCGCCGTTCTCGGCCTGGCGGCCGCGGCCGGGTACGACACGCTCGTCGTGGTGGCGCGCCCGCGCGTCGACGTCCTGGTGCTCGGCGACGAACTGCTGACCGACGGCCTGCCGCACGACGGGCTGATCCGCGACGCGCTCGGCCCGATGATCGGCCCCTGGCTGCGCACCCTGGGCGCCGAGGTGTCGGCCCCGCAGCGCCTCGGGGACGATGCGGCCGCCCTGCGCCACGCCCTCGCCACGTCCGAAGCGGACCTGGTGGTCACCACGGGCGGTACGGCGGCGGGGCCCGTCGACCACGTCCACTCCGTCCTCGCCGAGGCCGGTGCCGAGCTGTTGGTGGACGGGGCCGAGGTCCGGCCGGGCCATCCGATGCTGCTGGCCCGGCTCGGCGGCAAGGACACGGCCGACCGGGCCGGGGGCGGGTATCTCGTCGGGCTGCCCGGCAACCCCCTGGCCGCCGTCTCCGGGCTCCTCACCCTCGCCGAGCCACTGCTCCGCGGGCTGGCCGGGCAGGCGCCGGAGCCGTCGTACTGGACCGTCGCCGGTGAGGACGTCCAGGGGCACCCGCACGACACCCGGCTGGTGCCCGTTGTCACCCGGGTGGGCACCGCCGCATCCCGGGGGCCCGGAGCGACTGCGGGTGCCGGGGGCGCTGGGGGCGCCGGGGCCCTTCGGCCCCCTGGAAACGCCCCGGACACCGGGGGCGGTGCCGAGTGCGTCGTACCACTGCGCTACAACGGTCCGGCGATGCTTCGAGGTATCGCCGCGGCCGATGGACTGGCCGTCGTCCCGCCGGGCGGGGTACGGTCCGGCACCGAAGTGGAGATCCTCGATCTCCGATGGGCCTCGGCGATGCCGTGGACGGAAGGGTGTTTCACGTGAAACTTCCCGGCCACGATGCGATGGCCAGGCGCGCGGACGAGCACGTCGTACCGACACGGGTACTGCTTCCGCGCAGAGTGGTCGACGGACCGGCACGGCAGGTCGCCAAGCGACTGATGATGGCGCTCCTGGTCCTTGCCGCCACGGTGTTGATCGTCTGGCTGGACCGGGGCGGCTACCACGACGCCGCAGACGACAAGGTCGACCTGCTGGACGCGGTCTACTACGCCACCGTCACCCTCTCCACCACCGGCTACGGCGACATCACCCCGTACGGGGACACCGCCCGGCTCACCAATGTGGTGCTCGTGACACCACTGCGGGTGCTCTTCCTGATCATCCTGGTCGGCACCACCCTTGAGGTCCTCACGGAACGGACCCGCGAGGACTTCCGGCTGAAGCGTTGGAGAAGCAACTTGCGCGATCACACCGTCGTCGTCGGCTTCGGCACGAAGGGCCGCTCGGCCATCCAGACCCTGCGTGCCACCGGCCTGAAGAAGGAACAGATCGTCATCGTCGACCCGGCGACCAAGGTGATCGAGATCGCCAACGCCGAGGGATTCGTCGGCGTGGTCGGTGACGCGACGCGCAGCGAGGTGCTTCTGCGTGCCGAGCTCCAGAAGGCGCGGCAGGTCATCATCGCGACGCAGCGCGACGACACGGCGGTGCTGGTGGCGTTGACGGCCCGGCAGCTCAACCGCGGCGCGAAGATCGTCGCGGCGGTGCGCGAGGAGGAGAATGCTCCGCTGCTGCGGCAGTCGGGGGCCGACGCGGTGATCACCAGCGCCAGCGCCGCCGGCCGGCTGCTGGGGCTCTCCGTGCTCAGCCCGAGCGCGGGCACGGTGATGGAGGACCTGATCCAGCAGGGCAGCGGGCTCGATCTCGTCGAACGGCCGGTGATAAAGGCCGAGGTGGGCAAGAGCGTCCGGGAGACCGACGACCTCGTGGTCAGCGTTCTGCGCGGGCACCGACTGCTGGGTTACGACGATCCGGCGGCCAGCCCGCTCCAGTTGACGGACCGGTTGATCACCATCGTCCGTGCTTCGAACGAGACGCCGCCCGAGCATCCGCCCATGACCGCGCAGCGCCCGCTCGACTGACGCCCTTCCGCCGAACTCATCGGCCCGGTCTGCCGGATGTCGGCCCGCATGGTCGGCCGACCCGGCGGATCCGGTCGGCTCCGTCGACTCCATGGGGCCACGGAGTAGCCTCGCCGCCATGTATGCGATCACGATCCCCGAACCCGGTGGCCCCGAGGCGCTCGTCTGGGCCGAAGTGCCCGATCCGGTGGCTGGTGAGGGCGAGGTCCTCGTCGATGTCGTCGCCAGCGCCGTCAACCGCGCGGATGTGCTGCAGCGGCAGGGGTTCTACAACCCGCCGCCCGGCGCGTCCCCGTATCCCGGCCTCGAATGCTCGGGGCGCATCTCGGCGGTCGGGCCCGGTGTGACCGGCTGGGCGGTCGGGGACGAGGTGTGCGCGCTGCTCGCGGGCGGCGGATACGCGGAGAAGGTCGCCGTGCCCGCCGGGCAGTTGCTGCCGGTGCCGGACGGGGTCGGGACGGCCCTGGCGGCGGCGTTGCCCGAGGTGACGGCCACGGTCTGGTCGAACGTCTTCATGGTGGCCCATCTGCGCCCGGGCGAGACGCTGCTGGTGCACGGCGGGTCCAGCGGTATCGGCACGATGGCGATCCAGCTGGCCAAGGCGGTGGGCGCGCGGGTCGCGGTCACCGCCGGGGGGCCCGAGAAGCTGGCGCGCTGCGCCGAGCTGGGGGCCGACATCCTGATCGACTACCGGGAGCAGGACTTCGTCGAGGAGATTCGCCAGGCGACCGGCGGGGCCGGGGCGGACGTCATCCTCGACATCGTCGGCGCGAAGTACCTGGACCGGAACGTGCAGGCGCTCGCGGTCAACGGCCGGCTGGCCGTCATCGGCCTCCAGGGCGGCGTCAAGGGCGAGCTGAACCTGGGCGCTCTGCTGAACAAGCGGGCCGCCGTCACCGCGACCTCGCTGCGCGGGCGCCCGCTCGCCGAGAAGGCCGCCATCGTCGCGGCGGTGCGCGAGCACGTCTGGCCGCTGATCGCGGACGGCGTCGTACGGCCGGTCGTGGACCGTACGGTGCCGATGCCGGACGCCGCCGAGGCGCACCGGGTGCTGGAGTCCAGCGCGCACATCGGGAAGGTCCTGCTCCAGGCACCGACGAGCTGACGCCGGACGGGGCCGCACGGGTCCCCGGAGACCCTCAAGGCCCGGCGCACCGGTCATGGACCAGGTGCGCCGGGCCTTGAGGCACTTCAGCCGTCCGACAACACAGCCGTCCGACAGCCGACCCGAAGGCCAGCAGCCGACCCGGAAGACCGGCAGCCGACCCGGAAGACCGGCAGCCGACCCGGAAGGCCAACAGTCGACCCGTAAGGCCAGCGGCCGAGCCGAAAGAAACGATCTAGAGGTACGGGCCCGTCCGGACCGGTCCGTGCGGGTCGGGGCTGCCGTCCTCCTCCTCGTGCATGCTGCCCGGCGGAAGGGCGCGGCGCATCTGCTCCAGCTGGGCCCGGGCCGCCATCTGCTGGGCGAACAGGGTCGTCTGGATGCCGTGGAAGAGGCCCTCCAGCCAGCCCACCAGCTGGGCCTGCGCGATCCGCAGCTCCGCTTCGGAAGGCACCGAATCGTCGGTGAAAGGCAGGGAGAGACGTTCCAGCTCCTCCACCAGCTCCGGCGCGAGACCGTCCTCCAGCTCCTTCACGGAACCGGCGTGGATCTCCTTCAGCCGGACCCGGCTCGCCTCGTCGAGAGGGGCCGCCCTGACCTCTTCGAGGAGCTGCTTGATCATGCTGCCGATGCGCATGACCTTCGCGGGCTGTTCGACCATCTCCGTCACCGGGACCTCGCGCGATTCGTCGTCAGTGCCACCGCCACCGCCGCCGATCGCCATGCCGTCCTGCCCCACCACGAGGACTTGGGGGTGCTCCTGCGACCGTTCATTCCTCGGCATCTCCATGGCGCCATTGTCTCCCACACCTCCGGTACGACACCGTGGTGCCCCCGCAAACGGCTGATCCACCCTCCCGGCCCTCCATTCCGCCCGCCCGGCCGACGTGAGGCGCGTACGGGTGAACGCCGCGGCGAGCACCCCGTCCGGCAACGGGACTGGGTCCCGGCGGACGTGGCCGGTCAGCCGGTGCGGCGCATCCGGTACGCCAGGAAGGCCAGGCCCAGCCCGATCAGGGTGATTCCGCCGCCCAGCGACACCTGTTTCACCTGGTGCACGGTCGCGGGGTTCAGGGCCTGTTCCGGGTGGGGTTCGGTGCCGGGGAGCGCGTCGGCGACGGACGGCGTGCCCGGCGCGTCCTCCGTCGGCCGGTCCGTGGTCTGGTCGTACTGGCGGTCCGAGCGCGCGATCTCCCCCGGCGAGAGCTGCCGCCCGGGCCGGGGCCGCCCCACCCCGGCCTCCTGCCCCGCCAGCGGGGTCTGCGCGTCGGCGGGGGAGGCCGAGAGGGAGACCCAGGGAGAGGGGTCGGCGGGAGAAGCCTCGGAAGGGGCCCCGGGGTACGCCGATCCCGGGGCGGCGACCGGCGAACCGGAGAGCGCGGGGGCGGGGGGGAGCCAGGGGCCCGCAGAAGCCGAAGGCGCTGAAGGAGCCGCAGAAGCCGCAGAGCCTGACGGGACCAGAGTCGCCAGGGGCACTGAAGGCATGGCAGGCACGGCAGGCGCTGAGGGAACCGAAGGCGCTGACGGAAAAGGCGTGGGCGCGGTGGCCGGCTCGGTCGACGGGGCGGTGGTCGCGACCGCGGCCGCCGCCTGGCCCGCGCCGCCCCCCAGCGCCGCACCCGCCGTCAGCACCAGGCAGGCCACACACCGCGTGGGCCGCGAGAGCAGAGGTCCGGGAGACATGGCGCCAGCGTCACACGTGGCGACACGTCCGGCACTCTCTGTGCCCCCGGACTACGCCACTCGGGCCCGGCGAGGCTCCGACAGCCCTCCGGGCCACCGGAAACCCACCGGTCCCGCCTTGCTCCTGACCCGCTCCGGACTCAGGCCGGGTCCCCCGTGGCGACGCGCAGCTCGAAGTGGGCGCCGACCTTGTCCACGGCGGTGCCGGCCGACGGGAACTGGTCGATGATCTGGTCCTCCGCGTACGCGTTCCCCGGCACCTCGATCCTCTTGATCGTCCAGCCGGCCTTGTCGGCGCACGCCTTGGCGGAGAGGAAGTCCTTGTACATGAACTTCGGGGCGTCGACCTTCTCCGGGTCGTCCATGTTCTCGGACGCGTCCGTGCAGTCCTCGGTGTCCATGGTCCGGTTGCGCTCCGGCGGCCGGTGCTCGCCCGCGGCCGGGGTCTTGTCCCCGCCGCCGTTGTCCGTCTCGTCGCCGCCCAGCGACTGCAGCACGAGGAACCCGCCGGTCCCGACCACCGCGACCGCGATCACGGCGATGGACAGCCGCATGGCCAGCGGCATCCGCTTGGAACCGCCCCCGCCTGAGCGGGCCGGTGCCTGCCCGGTCCGGGGCTGCGGCGACATGCCGTAGGGCGGCGGGGTCTGCTGCGAGACCGGGGCCGGGGCCGGGGCCTGGGCCTGGAACTGCTGGGCCGCCTGCGGGTAGCCGTACGACGGCGCCGGGGTCGGGGCCGGTGCCGGGGTGGCCGGGCCGTACCCGCCCGACTGGTACGGGCCGGACTGGTACGGCCCCGGCTGGTACGGCGTCTGGACACCCTGCGGCATCGCACCGGACTGGTCCAGCGGCGGGAAGACCGCCGAGCCGACGCCCGAGCCGCTGTTCGCCGGGGCTCCGCCGCCCGCGACGATCACCGGCGCACCCGTGGCGCCGCCCGCGGCGAGCACCCGGGCGATCTCGTCCTGCATCGCGGCCGCGCTGGGGAAGCGGTCGTTCGGGTTCTTCTTCAGCGCGCGGGCGACCAGCGCGTCGATCGCCGGGGTGACCGAGCGGTTGATGCTGGAGGGCGCGACCGGCTCCTCCTGGACGTGCGCGTACGCGATGGCCAGCGGGGAGTCCGCGTCGAAGGGGATGCGCCCGGTCAGCAGCTGGAACAGCATGATGCCGACCGAGTACAGGTCGGAGCGGGCGTCCACGCCGCGGCCCAGGGCCTGCTCGGGGGAGAGGTACTGCGGGGTGCCGACGACCATGCCGGTCTGGGTCATCGACGTGACGCCCGACTGCATGGCGCGGGCGATGCCGAAGTCCATGACCTTCACGACGCCGCGCTTGGTCACCATGACGTTGCCCGGCTTGATGTCGCGGTGCACCAGGCCCATCTCGTGGCTGGTGTCCAGCGCGGCCAGCACGTCGTTCGTGACCTTCAGCGCCTTGTCGGCGGGCATCGCGCCGTGCGCCTGGATGTCCGCGTGGAGCACCGAGCCGAGCGGCTGCCCCTCCACGTACTCCATGACGATGTACGGCATCAGCGCGCCGCCGAGCTCGTCCTCGCCGGTGTCGAAGACCGAGACGATGTTGGTGTGCTGGAGCTTGGCGACGGCCTGCGCCTCGCGCCGGAACCGCTCGCGGAAGGACTGCTCGCGCCCCAGCTCCGTGTGCAATGTCTTGATCGCGACTTGACGGTCCAGCGCGGTGTCGTACGCCAGGTACACCGAGGCCATGCCGCCCTCGCCGAGCAGGTCGCGCAGCTGGTACCGCCCGCCGGCGACCGAACCGCCCGCGTAGCGCCCCTGAGCGCCCTGTGCGCCGTCCTGGCTCATGAGTTGCTTCCCCCTCGGCGCGACTGCCGCGATCATCCCGCTATTACGCGCCAAGTCTGCCCGAGGGGTACGACACGTCAAGCCAGGTGCCCGTTCCGTGACCGTACGCACAAGAAGAGTCCCGGAAGCGTTACAGGAACCGCATGGAATTTGCGTGGACGGCGGGTAGGACGGTTCGATGGCCGGTCCGTCACCACCGGGTGAGCCGCCCGGCGGGAGCGGGTGGCCGGTCCGGTCTCGACGACGGGGTGTCCCCCGGAGCCTGTAGCGTGACGTGGCAATGCAGTGGGGTCGTCCGGCCCGCACCGTCCGATGTGCAGCGTGGCAGATCGGCCCGGCAGGGTCCGGTCCCGTCCGGGCCGGGCGGAAGGCGCGGAGGACCCCGACACCGTGAGAACCCGCGGACGCGCGGACAGATACGACGGCGAGGACTGATGGCACCCGAATCCGAAGCAAACGGCGGCGGAGTTTCGGATGGCACCGACTCCTGGGGCATCGACGGTGTCGTGGGCGACGGGCGTTACCGGATGACGCACCGTCTCGGCCGGGGCGGAATGGCGGAGGTCTTCGCGGCCGAGGACGTACGGCTGGGCCGTACGGTCGCGGTGAAGCTGCTCCGTTCCGATCTCGCCGAGGACCCGGTGTCCAAGGCCCGGTTCACGCGCGAGGCGCAGTCGGTCGCCGGGCTCAACCACCACGCGATCGTCGCCGTGTACGACTCCGGCGAGGACACCGTGGGCGGGCAGACCGTCCCCTACATCGTGATGGAGCTGGTCGAGGGCCGCACCATCCGCGATCTGCTGCTCACCGCCGAACCCCCGCCGCCCGAGCAGGCGCTGATCATCGTCTCCGGGGTGCTCGAAGCGCTGGCGTACTCGCACCAGCACGGCATCGTGCACCGCGACATCAAGCCGGCCAACGTCATCATCACCAACTCCGGTGCGGTCAAGGTGATGGACTTCGGCATCGCCCGCGCGCTGCACGGCGCGCAGTCGACGATGACCCAGACCGGCATGGTCATGGGCACGCCGCAGTACCTCTCCCCCGAACAGGCCCTCGGCAAGGCGGTCGACCACCGCTCCGACCTCTACGCCACCGGCTGCCTGCTGTACGAACTGCTGGCGCTGCGGCCCCCGTTCACCGGCGAGACGCCGCTGTCCGTGGTGTACCAGCATGTCCAGGACATGCCCGTACCGCCGTCCAACGTGCTGGGTTCGGTGCCGCCGGAGCTGGACGGGCTGGTCATGCGCTCCCTCGCGAAGGACCCGGACGACCGGTTCCAGAGCGCCGAGGAGATGCGCGGCCTGGTGCAGTACGGGCTCCAGATGCTCCAGATGCAGGGGGGCCACACCGGTACGTGGAGCACCGGCCCGGTCGCGGTGCACGAGGGCGGGAACACCCCGGCCATGGGCATCAACGGCTCCACGATGGCGATGGGCCACCCGCAGCACGGCGACACCTCGCAGGGCCCGATCCTGCCGCCGATGAACCCGGACGACGGCGGTTACGACGGCGGCGGGCAGCCCGGTGGCAGTGGCGGGCGCGGCAAGTTGTGGCTCTTCGTGGTGCTCGCGCTGATCGCGATCGGGGCGGGGGTGGCCATCGCGGTCAACGCCGCGCAGAACGACGACGCGAACCACCGGAAGCAGCCCGGCGAGACGTCCATTTCGCCGTCCCCGAAGCGCAGTTCGTCCGGGCCGAGCGACGAGACGACCCAGGACACCCAGCAGCCGGAGAACTCCACCGGCAACCAGCAGAACCCGCCCCCGCAGCAGACGTACGAGCCGTCGACCACCCCGACCGAGCCGACCGAACCGGCGACGAAGCAGCCGACCAGCCCGCCCCCCGGCACCGACAACGGCGGTACCGGTACGGACGGCGGCAGCACGGGCACCGACAACGGCGGCACGGGTACGGACGGCGGCAGCACGGGTACGGAGAACGGCGGCACGGGTACGGACGGCGGCAGCACGGGTACGGAGAACGGCGGCACGGGTACGGACGGCGGCAGCACCAACGCCGGTTCGTCCGCGGCGGCCGGATCGGGAGCGGGCGCTCCCGGACGCGGAGGCCAGTGACACCGGCGGCACCGGTCCGGGCGGCCACGGGGCGACCCGCCCGCCGCCCGGACCTCCGGACCCAGCCCCCGCACCGGCCCGGAACCGCCCGGATCACGCCGTGAACGCCTCGCGCACCGCTTCGTACTCGCGCGTCCACCACACCGCCAGGGCCGATACCGCAGGGAACTGCGGGTCGGCCCTCCGGTCGTCCCGGCAGTAACGCCAGCTGAGTATCCAGAAGTCGTTGAGCCGCTCCCACCACACCCGGTGCACCGCCGCGGCCAGCTCCGCCGGCTCCGCACCGGCCGCCCGGCGGTAGGCGCGCGCGTACGCCCGGACCTTCTCCAGCTCCAGCTTCCCGGCCGGCTGCACGAAGAAGATCGCGGCCGCCCGTACCGCCTCCTCGGCCCTCGGCTGGACGCCCAGCCGGTCCCAGTCGAGGATCGCGACCGGCTCCGAACCCCGGTAGAGGACGTTGAGCGGGTGGAAGTCTCCGTGCACCCAGCCGACGGCCGGGGCGTCCGGGGCGGGCGGCCTGCGGTCGGCGTGCCGCTCCAGCAGGGCCCGCCGTTCCAGGAGGCGGTGCTCGGCCAGTTCGTCGAAGGCGTCCCGGGGGCGGCGCCGGCGCGCGGCGGCCAGCAGTTCGTCGATCAGCGCGGAGGTCTCGGCCGGGTCGGCGCTCCGGAGGCCACCGGCCCGGCGGGCGAGCCCGGGGCCCGCGCCCATGACCTGGGCGAGCCCGGTGTGCACGGTCCCGAGGAGCCCCCCGAGCCGCCCGGACTGGGCGGTGCTCAGCTGCGCTCCGGCCCGGTGCAGCCCGTCGACCCAGGGGTGCAGGGCGTAGCAGCGGCCGCCGATCTCGGTGACGGTGCCGCCCTCGGTGTCCCGTACGGGCGGGGCGACCGGCAGGCCCAGTGACTGGAGGCGCTGGGTCGCGCGGTGCTGGCGGACGATCGTGGCGCGGTCGCCGGTGGAGTCGTCGAGGTGGTGCTTGAGGAAGTAGCGGCCGCGGGTGGTGGAGACGCGGTAGCCGTGGTTGAGCAGGCCCTGGGTGATGGGTGTGCAGCTCAGCGGTGCACCGGCGTCCGGGTAGCGGCGCAGCACCTCGTCCACCGGCGGTACGGGGGGCGCGGGGGCGGCCGGCCGTATCGGGGGCTCGGCCCGCACCGGGCTCATCGGCGGCGCGGCCGGCCGGGGCACGGGGGGCAGCCGCACCTGGTCCACCGGGGACACCGGCGGGGCGGGGGCGGAGGGGAACGGTAAGGGGAACGGGAACAGGATCTCGTCCGCCGAAGGAACGGACGGAAGAGTGACAAATGAGCGCGGCACTCGCCAGATGTTAGATCACGCTGTGTGCCCGATCGGTTGAGTTGCGTTGAAGTCAAGAGTGTGCACAGAGGCGAAGTGCGGTTCGAGCCGGAGGTACGCGGCGTCGAACAGCTCCCCGTTCACCCGTGCCGGAGCCTCGCCGAACGACGCGCACTGGGCGGGCGAGGGGTGCACGATCTGGGCGGTGCCGGTGAACTGCACGGCCCACAGCTCGCAGTCGCCCCCGGTGGCGGCGGTGTCGAAGTTGTCCGCGCCGTACGCCACGACCGTGCCGTCGCAGGCGTTGTGGTAGCCGAAACCGCTGTGCATCCGCAGGACCACGTGACCGTCGACCACGACATGGCGGGCCACCGACAGAAACGGGAGGGCGCGCATGCTCGTCGCCAGCCGTCCGTAGCGGACACGGCCGAGCAGTTCGATCGCCTGGAGTTCCTCGGGGGACATGCTCTCCACTCTCCGTGTCCCACCGGGTCACGGACAGAGGCCGGGGCCCCGGTTGGGGCGGGACCAAAGTCCCGACACGGACACGTACGGTGATGGCCGCGGCTGCGGCCGAGCGCTGTTCCGTCCCGTCTCAGCGCTTCTCCGCCTGGAGCCGGGCCACGTACGCGGCGGCCTGCGAGCGCCGTTCCATGCCCAGTTTGGAGAGCAGGCTGGAGACGTAATTCTTGATCGTTTTCTCGGCGAGATGGAGCCGTTCGCCGATCGCCCGGTTGGTCAGTCCCTCACCGATCAGGTCGAGGATCTTGCGTTCCTGCTCGGTGAGGTTGGCGAGTCGGTCCTCGCCGCGCTCCTTCTTCCCGGCGCGCAGCCGTTCCAGCACCCGGGCGGTCGCCACCGGGTCCAGCAGCGACTTCCCGGCCGCCACGTCACGTACCGCGTTCAGCAGCTCATTCCCCCGGATCGCCTTCAGCACATAGCCCGAGGCGCCCGCCATGATCGCGTCGAAGAGGGCCTCGTCGTCGGCGTAGGAGGTGAGCATCAGGCATTTGATGGAATCGTCCTGGGAGCGGACCTCGCGGCAGACCTCCACCCCGCTGCCGTCCGGCAGCCGGACGTCGAGCACCGCCACGTCGGGCCGGGTCGCCGGAATCCGGACGAGGGCGTCGGCCGCCGTACCGGCCTCGCCGACGACTTCGATGTCGTCCTCCGACGAGAGCAATTCGTGGACCCCGCGCCGGACCACTTCATGATCGTCCAGAAGGAATACGGTGATTTTTCCTTGTTCGCGCACAAAACGCAGTCTCACACACTCGCCTCTTCCCTGCCGCCGAACGGCGGGATAACGTGCGCTTGTTCCGGTGGTCCCGAGAGGCCGTTCCCGGCGCTGTGACCAGCGAGAGTTCCCGACTTTTTCGATTTACTTGGAAATCCAAGCAAAATCGCAGGTCAGATGGGGTTTCGCAGATATGCGGCGTACTGGGTAACGTGCTTTTCACAGGGCGCTCGCCGGGGCACCTGTCACGCCTGTTCCCGGACCGAGCGGCACCCACCCCGTGCACGGGTACGGACCCAGGCGAGCCGCACTGGCTTTCCCGGCAGACCCCGGGGGCCGGACCGACGGAGGAGCACGCACGTGACCGTGGAGAGCACTGCCGCGCGCACATCGCGCCGCAGCAGCGGGACCAGCGCCGCGAAGAAGTCCGCGACGACCGCGACGACCGCGAAGAAGACCGCGTCGAACGCGAAGAAGCCCGCTGAGACGCCCGCGAAGAAGACCGCGAGGAAGACGCCCGCGAAAAGGGCGGCGAAGACGGCCGCCAGGCCGCCGCAGGGCACCGAGCCCGAGCTCGTCCAGCTGCTGACGCCCGAGGGGGAGCGCGTCGAGCACCCGGACTACGCGATCGACCTGACCGCCGAGGAGCTGCGCGGTCTGTACCGGGACATGGTCCTGACCCGCCGCTTCGACGCCGAGGCCACCGCCCTCCAGCGCCAGGGCGAGCTGGGCCTGTGGGCCTCGCTGCTCGGCCAGGAGGCCGCGCAGATCGGCAGCGGCCGGGCCCTGCGCGACGACGACTACGTCTTCCCGACCTACCGGGAGCACGGCGTCGCCTGGTGCCGCGGCGTCGACCCGACCAACCTGCTCGGGATGTTCCGCGGGGTGAACCACGGCGGGTGGGACCCGAACAGCAACAACTTCCACCTGTACACGATCGTCATCGGCTCGCAGACCCTGCACGCCACCGGTTACGCCATGGGCGTGGCCAAGGACGGCGCGGACTCCGCCGTGATCGCGTACTTCGGCGACGGCGCCTCCAGCCAGGGCGACGTGGCCGAGTCGTTCACGTTCTCCGCGGTCTACAACGCCCCGGTCGTCTTCTTCTGCCAGAACAACCAGTGGGCGATCTCCGAGCCCACCGAGAAGCAGACCCGCGTCCCGCTCTACCAGCGCGCCCAGGGCTACGGCTTCCCCGGCGTCCGGGTCGACGGCAACGACGTCCTGGCCTGCCTGGCGGTCACCAGGGCGGCGCTGGACCGCGCCCGCAGCGGCGAGGGCCCGATGCTCGTCGAGGCGTTCACGTACCGGATGGGCGCGCACACCACCTCCGACGACCCGACCAAGTACCGGGCCGACGAGGAGCGGGCGGCCTGGGAGGCCAAGGACCCGATCCTGCGGCTGCGCAGGTATCTGGAGAAGGCGGGCGCCGCCGACGAGGCGTTCTTCACCGCGCTGGAGGAGGAGAGCGAGGCCCTCGGCAAGCGGGTCCGCGAGGCGGTACGGGCCATGCCCGACCCCGACCCGATCGCGATCTTCGACAACGTCTACGCCGACGGCAGCCCGCTCGTCGACGAGGAGCGCGCCCAGTTCGCCGCCTACCAGGCATCGTTCGCAGACACCGCCGAGGAGAGCAAGTAGCCATGGCCATGGAAAAGATGTCCATCGCGAAGGCTCTCAACGAGTCGCTGCGCCGGGCCCTCGACACGGACCCCAAGGTCCTCATCATGGGTGAGGACGTCGGCAAGCTCGGCGGCGTCTTCCGGATCACCGACGGGCTCCAGAAGGACTTCGGCGAGGAGCGGGTCATCGACACCCCGCTCGCCGAGTCCGGCATCGTCGGCACGGCGATCGGCCTGGCCCTGCGCGGCTACCGCCCGGTCGTGGAGATCCAGTTCGACGGCTTCGTCTTCCCGGCGTACGACCAGATCGTCACGCAGCTCGCGAAGATGCACGCCCGCGCGCTCGGCAAGATCAAGCTGCCCGTCGTCGTCCGCATCCCCTACGGCGGCGGCATCGGCGCGGTGGAGCACCACAGCGAGTCGCCCGAGGCGCTGTTCGCGCACGTCGCGGGGTTGAAGGTGGTCTCGCCGTCGAACGCGAGCGACGCCTACTGGATGATGCAGCAGGCCGTCCAGAGCGACGACCCGGTGATCTTCTTCGAGCCGAAGCGGCGCTACTGGGACAAGGGCGAGGTCGAGACCGACGCCATTCCCGGCCCGCTGCACCGGGCCTCGGTGGCCCGTACCGGCACGGACCTCACGCTCGCCGCGTACGGCCCGATGGTGAAGGTCTGCCTGGAGGCGGCCGCGGCGGCCGAGGAGGAGGGCAAGTCGATCGAGGTCCTGGACCTGCGCTCGATGGCCCCGATCGACTTCGACACCATCCAGACCTCGGTCGAGAGGACCGGCCGGCTCGTGGTGGTCCACGAGGCGCCGGTGTTCTACGGCTCCGGGGCCGAGATCGCCGCCCGGATCACGGAGCGCTGCTTCTACCATCTGGAAGCACCGGTGCTGCGGGTCGGCGGCTACCACGCCCCGTACCCGCCGGCGCGTCTGGAGGACGAGTACCTGCCGGGGCTCGACCGGGTGCTCGACGCCGTCGACCGCTCGCTGGCGTACTGAGGACTGGGACGTGACAACGATGACCGACACTTCCAACGCCGCTCGCTTCCGTGAGTTCAAGATGCCCGACGTGGGCGAGGGACTGACCGAGGCCGAGATCCTCAAGTGGTACGTCCAGCCCGGCGACACCGTCGCCGACGGCCAGGTCGTCTGCGAGGTCGAGACGGCGAAGGCGGCCGTGGAGCTGCCGATCCCATTCGACGGGGTGGTGCACGAGCTGCGCTTCCCCGAGGGCACGACCGTCGACGTCGGCCAGGTGATCATCGCGGTGGACGTGGCCCCGGGCAGCGGCGACGCGCCCGCCCCGGTCGCGGACCCGGCCCCCGTCGCCGAGTCGGCCCCCGCGCCTTCGGCCGAGCCGGAGCCGGAGCCGGAGGCCCCGAAGGGCCGCCAGCCCGTCCTGGTGGGCTACGGCGTCTCCGAGAGCTCGACCAAGCGCCGGGCCCGCAAGGGCATGGCCGCGATCCAGGCCGAGCTGAACGGCCACGGCGCCGCGCCCGCGCCCGCGGCCGCAGCGCCGGAGGCCCCCGCTCCCAAGGAGCGCCCGCTGGCCAAGCCCCCGGTCCGCAAGCTGGCCAAGGACCTGGGCATCGACCTGGCGACCGTCGTCCCGACCGGCAAGGACGGGATCATCACCCGCGAGGACGTCCACGCGGCGGCCACGCCGGTGGCCACCCCCGTACCGGCGCAGGTCCAGGCCCCCGCCCCCGCCGCCGAGACCGTGGACGCCTTCGTGGCCGAGGCGGTCGTCCCGGCGGGCGCCCGCGAGACCCGTATCCCGGTCAAGGGCGTACGCAAGGCCATCGCGCAGGCGATGGTGGGCAGCGCCTTCACGGCCCCGCACGTCACCGAGTTCGTCACCGTCGACGTGACGCGCACGATGAAGCTGGTCGCGGAGCTGAAGGAGGACAAGGACATGGCGGGGGTGCGGGTCAACCCGCTCCTCCTCATCGCCAAGGCCCTCCTGGTCGCGATCAAGCGGAACCCGGGCATCAACGCCGCCTGGGACGAGCCCAACCAGGAGATCGTCCAGAAGCACTACGTGAACCTGGGCATCGCCGCCGCCACCCCGCGCGGCCTGATCGTGCCGAACATCAAGGACGCGCACGACCTGACCCTCCCGCAGCTCGCCGCCGCACTGGGCGAGCTGGTCGCCACGGCCCGGGACGGCAAGACGTCCCCGGCCGCCATGGCGGGCGGCACGGTGACCATCACCAACGTCGGCGTCTTCGGCGTCGACACGGGCACCCCGATCCTCAACCCGGGCGAGTCCGCGATCCTCGCGGTCGGCGCGATCAAGCTCCAGCCGTGGGTCCACAAGGGCAAGGTGAAGCCCCGTCAGGTCACCACTCTGGCCCTGTCGTTCGACCACCGCCTGGTCGACGGCGAACTCGGCTCGAAGGTCCTGGCCGACGTGGCCGCCATCCTGGAGAACCCGAAGCGCCTGATCACCTGGGCGTAGCACTCCTCGTTCCACCTCTTACGCCGGTGGGCCCGCGCATCACCTGTGCGGGCCCACCGGCGCGTCCGGCCCCCGGAGCAGGTCGAGTTCGGCGAACACGGTCTTGCCGACGGCACGCGGCTCGACGCCCCACCGGTCCGCGATCCGCTTCACGATCAGCAGCCCGCGCCCGTAGCACTCCTCGTCCGTCGCCTCACGGAGGTCCGGCAGCCGCTCACCCCTCGGATCGCTCACCGCGACCCGGAGCGCGGTGGCGGTGAGCGTGAGCCGCACCCGGAACAGCCGCCCCTCCACGGCACCGTGCACCAGCGCATTGGTCGCCAACTCGCTGACCAGCACGGCCGCGTCGCCCGCCAGCCCCGGATACCCCCACTCCCGCACGAGCCGCGCGGCCCGCCGCCGCGAGAACGACACGCTCTCGGCCGTCGGTACGTAGTCGAGCCGGTCCTCGCGGAGGACGGGCTCGGGGACAGAGATCTGTTCGGCTGCGGTCATGGCGCGGGCCTCCTTGGACGCGGGCGGTGGCGATGCCGTACCTGCGAAGCGCCGATGGGGGCGCAGGGCAGGGCGGTGCACTTCCGTCGACTGGTTCCGCTGTGCGAGCGGCTATGCGCTGAAAGTAGCCACCCTCTGAGAATGGAGGCAAGTGAAACGGAGCCAATTGTCTCCACCGAGTGACAGGCGTCGACTACCCGCGTCGGGGAGGGCCAAACTGGTGCGGTGAATCGTGGGAATCGGCAAGGCAATAGGTCGTCAACCGTCCTGGGGCGCAGGCTCGGTAGTGAGCTTCTGCGCCTGAGGGACGCGTCGGGGAAGACGCAGCAGCAGGCCGCCCAGGTCATCAGCGCGACCAACTCGAAGATCGTGAAGATGGAGCAGGGATGGGTGCCGATGAGGGACCCGGACATCAAGGCCCTTTGTGAGTTCTACGGGGCCAGTGATGCGCTCGTCGATCGGCTGCTGGAAGTTGCTCGGGTGGATCGGGAACGGCGCAAGGCGAAGGGCTGGTGGAATCAGTACCCGGAGCTGCGTTCACTGGTCGAGTACGTCGCGTTGGAAGACATCGCCAAGGGAGTCCGGACCTGGCAAGGGGCGTTCGTGCCTGGATTGCTCCAGACTCCGGACTACGCCAGAGCGCTCGCTGTCGGCAATGCGGACTGGGACGACCCGGACGAGATCGAGCGCTTTGTCGAGGCGAAGATCGCCCGCCAGGCACGCCTCACGGACGGCAGCCCTCTCGCGCTGTGGGCCATCGTGGCGGAGGCGGCGCTGCGACAACTGGTCGGCGGACGCGATGTGATGCGTGCCCAACTGGGACGTCTGGCGGAGGTTGCCGAAGCGCCAAATGTCACCGTGCAGGTTGTCCCGTTCCTCGCCGGCTCTCACCCGGGCATGACCAGTGCTTTTAGCATCGTGTCGTTCGCCGATCCCGGCGCGATGGACGTGGTCTACATGGACACCACGTCGTCTACGCTGTGGCTTGAGAGCGAGCCGGATGCGGCGCGCCACAACGACACGTTCGGTCGAATCGCACGAAGCGGACTCGCTCCCCGCGATTCCATCGCTCTGATAGGGCGTATTCGGAAGGAGTTGTAGTCGTGTCCCACTTCGAGTTCGTCAAGTCCAGCTACAGCAGCGGCAACGGCGAGTGCATCGAGGTGGCCCGAAACGTCCCCCGCACCGTGGCCGTTCGCGACTCCAAGGACCTTGCGGGGCCCATCCTGCTTGTTGGCTCCGCAGCCTGGAACGCCTTTACGGAAGGGCTGGTGCGGTCCCGGGGCTGAGCTCAGAGGGACGCCTCACACGGAACGAGGGAGTGGTTGTGTTTCGGTTCGTTAAGTCGTCCTACAGCGCGACATCCAGCGAGTGTGTCGAAGTAGCCCGCAACGTTCTTAGTGTCGTCGCTGTCCGTGACTCCAAACGGCTCGATGGGCCCGTCCTGGTTGTTGGCCCCGCAGCTTGGGAGGCGTTCCGGGCCGGGCTGGCGCAGCACGCTTCGGAATGATGCGGAGCGGCTAAGCCTCGCCGCCGTGTGAGCCTTCATGTTTGGTGTCGGCCACCCTCTGGTTGAGAAGCGATGCTGATGCCCAGCGTCACGTCAGCCTTATCGACCGCATTTTCGCGCCTGGGGGGCTTGCGCAACACACCTTGGTCAGGCTCATCAAGGCCCCCTCAGAGAGGTGTAAATCTCGTGCCCGGGTACAAGTTCGTCAAGTCCAGCTACAGCGGAGGGAACGCTGGCCAGGAGTGCGTCGAGGTGGCTCGCACCATCCCGCGTATCGTCGCTGTCCGCGACTCCAAGTGGCTCGATGGGCCCGTCCTGGTTGTTGGCCCCGCAGCTTGGGAGGCGTTCCGGGCCGGGCTGGGGCAATCGTCGGGCTGAGTGCACCGACCAAGGCGTGAAGGCGAGGAATTCTGCCGTGGAGAGTGCGGGCCAGGCCCGGGCGGCGGTCCGGGCGGCCTTCGACCGGTGCATGGCTGAGGGGCTGGCGCCGGATTCGGTGGCGGGTGCCACGGACGAGCAGGTGGAGGCGTACGCCGTGGCCCAAGGCGTCACGGCGGTGCCCGACGCCGTTCGTGAGGTGCTGCGGCTGGTCGGGGTGCGTCATGGATTGTGGGGGCTCGGCAGCGCGCTCGGGGTGGACGCGGTCGCCGGGGACGCGAAGCGGTACGCACAGGCCGTCCTGGCACCCGGCGAGGCAGACGCTCTCCGGGACCCGGCCGGGCTGCTGGTGCTGGTCGCGCACCAGGCGTACGCGTTCCACGTCGTCGACGGGGCCGACCTCGGCATGCCGGACCCGCCGGTGTGGCTGATCACGGAGGGCGAGCCGGCCCGCCCGGCCTGGCGCTCGGTGACCCACTGGTTCGACAGCATCGGCCCGGACGTCGGCGCGTACCGCACCCGCCTGGAGGTTCTGGCGGAGACGGGTGGGTGGATGCCGCCCTGGACGCGGTACCTGCACCCGGTCGATCCGGGGCGGTCGGGCTGATCGGCGGAGCCGCGTACGGCCTTGACCTCAAGCGGAGTTGGGGTCGTAGCGTGCCGTGCACGTAGTCGACGGCAGGCGACAGGAAGGTACGGCGATGATCCTCGTGACCGGCGCGACCGGGAACATCGGAAGGGCTCTGCTGAACGAGCTGCACCTGACGGGAGGCGCGCCTGTGCGGGGGCTGACCCGGGACGTGGGCCGGGCTTCGTTCCCGGAGGGCGTCGAAGCGGTCGAGGGAGATCTCGCACGAGTGGAGTCGTTGAAGGGCGCCTTGGACGGCGGGGTTCGCTCGCTGTTTCTTCCGGTGGGCAGGGGCGCGGACGCGGAGGTGCTGGCGGCGGCCCGGGAGGCGGGCGTGGAGCATGTGGTGCTCGTGTCGTCGATCACCGTGCGGACCCATCCGCATCTCCCCCAGGCCGGTGCGAACCTGGCCGTCGAGCGGGTGCTCCAGGACAGCGGCATGGCCTGGACGATTCTGAGGCCCACGCAGTTCGCCTCGAACACCCTGTGGTGGGTGCAATCGATCCGTGAACAGGGCGTCGTCCGGGCGCCGTACGGGGACGTCGGCCTGCCGGCCATCCACCCTGCGGACATCGCCGCCGTGGCCCGCGTGGCGCTGACGGAACCGGGGCACCAGGGGCAGACGTACGCGCTGACCGGGCCGGAACGTGTCACGCCCCGGCAGCAGCTCGCGGCCCTGGCCGAGGCGCTGGGGCGGGAGCTGTCCTTCGACGAGATCAGCCGCGAGGAGGCCCACCGGCAGATGGCCTCATTCATGGGCGACGGGGGCGCGAGCGCGGTCCTGGACCTCATGGGCGGGGACACCAATGACGAACTGCTGGAGGTCCGTGACACCGTTTCCCGGGTCACGGGCGCCGAGGCCAGGACGTACCGGCAGTGGGCGACGGAGAACGCCGCCGCCTTCCGGTGAGCGTGAACGTCAGGTGCTCGTGGTCGTGCCCGCGACCGCGCGTACCAGCAACGTGCCGATGTGCCCCGGGTGCGGGGCGTCCAGGACCCGGGCCTGGGCCGTGGCGAACCCGGCGCGGGTGAGCAGCCGCTCCCACACGGCGGGTCGGTAGCTGTAGCGGTACGTGTAGAGCGCCCGGCCCGCGAAGCCGCCCTTGTACATGCCCTGGGGGCCGTACGCGCCCGGGATCGCCGGTGGCTGGGAGAAGACGAAGACGCCGCCGGGGTTGAGTCGTCGCCGTACGAGCGGGAAGAGGCGGCCGGGGTCGGTGAACCAGGCGGCTCCGAAGACGGAGTAGACGGCGTCGTACGTGTCCGGGTCCGTGTTCAGGTGGTCCAGGACCTCCGCGCAGACGAACTCGGCACCGTTGCCGGTCCACCGCGCGGTGGCCTTCTCGACCATGACCGGGGACAGGTCGACGCCCCGGGCGGCGACGCCCTGCCGGGCCAGGTGGGCGAGCGCGCGGCCGGTGCCGCAGCCGATCTCCAGCACCGAGCGCGGATCGCCGAGCAGCTCGGGCCCGGGGCCGTGGTCGGCGTACTGGGTCCAGCGGAAGACCGGCTCCATGCCGTCCTTGAAGGCGGAGGCGGCGTAGGTGTTCCAGAGCTCGGTCTCGGCGGCGATGTCGTGGTGCGCGGGCAAGGCGGGTCCTTCGTGTCCGTCGTGGAGGAAGCCCTTCCCGTTCCCGGGGCCTTCAGGGACCCGGGAACGGGAAGGGCCGGTTCCGTCGCTGTCTAGAGGCCGCCGACCTTGACGGGGAACTTCTCGATGACGGCGCGCACCTTGGTCGGGTCCTCGGGGTCGACCAGCTCGACCGGCTTCTCCAGCTGGTAGAGGTCGCCCCGGGGCGGGAACTGGGTCAGCTGTCCGATGAGGACCATCGGCTCCCTGGTGGTGAGAATCAGCGGCCCGTCCTCGTCTCCGGGCCGATCGATGGTCATGGTGAAGGTCGTGACCTCGCGGAACTCGTACCTGGGCGGGAACTGCTGGGTCAGGCGCAGGGTGGACGGAGAGTCGATGTCGATGTCGTTCTGCTCAATAGTGATCGTTCCGCCGCCCTCCCCGTCGTCTCCCGGCAGTTCGGCGGTCATCCGGTGGCCGACGGTCCGCATGCGCACGGAGTTGATCGGGTCGTCGGGGTTGACGTCGATACGGTGCTTGATGCCGCCCCGGAAGTCGACGCTGACGAGGGTGTCCTCGATCCGCAGCGGAGTGTTGATGGCGAGGCGGGAGCAGGGGATCTCGGCGCCGATCGGCGGAAGTGCGGGCATTCTTCAACATCCTTGCCTGAGTAGGGAGTTGTGGCGCCGACCAGTGAAGTGGTGATGTGTGCGGCCCCCGCTGTATTCACTCCGCCGTGGGCGTGCCGATCCCTGTGCCGCGACACGCCCACGAAAGGACCAATCCAGGGATCGGGCGGCGGACGCGGTGGCCGGAGGCGTACGGCCTCCTGTTCACCCGGCGAGACGCGCCCGGACGAACGGGGCCGTTCCCAGGACGAGTGCGGCGAAGGCGGTCAGGCGCTGGAGGCCGGGTTCGGCGGCGAGGTGGCTGTGCTGGAGGGCGTGGACCGCGTACCAGTTGGCGGCGGTGTCGGTCGCCACGACGGCACAGGCGAGGTCGACTCCACGGCGTCTGCCCAGGAGCAGGAGGACAGCGGCGAGCGTGTCGAACAGTGCCAGCGACGACCAGTAGAGGTTCAGCCAGCCGGGGGCCCAGTCGTAGGGGCGCAGGCCGTGGCGGACGAGGTCGACGGTGTGCGAGGCAGAGCCGACGAGGAGCAGGAGGGCGGCGATGACGCAGACGAGTACGACCACCCAGCGCGGCGCGTGGCGCATCCATCCGGGCATGGGGTGGATCGTCTCATCCATGGGCCTGCGCTGACGCCCGCGCCGTACGTCCGCCCCGGGGGCCTGAGGGGCCTTCGAGCCGGGTACCGGCCCCGGGGCAGCGCCGATAGCCTCTCCGGAGTCTCTCCGGGAACCCGGAACAGACCCGACGAGAGGTGAGCGGCCAGTGGTCCGAGACCTGTACAACGTCCGGTCGCGGCCCGTGGAGGGCGGGCCCACGCCGCTGACCGAGGAGGAGGAACAGCGGGCGCGGGCCGTGCTGTTCAACGATCTGGGCCGTGCCGTCTCCGAACGGGGCTGGGTGCGGTTCCCCGCGTACTCGCCGGAGGAGCGCCGGCGGCTGGTCGACGTCGCGCACCGCCTCGGTGACTACTGGGGGCAGCGGGTGTTCATCGAGGCCGAGGACCAGTGCGCCATGCGGCTGTACCTCGCCGGGCACGGGCCGCAGGTGGGGAATCCGGAGCTGTCGCGGGAGTGAGGCCGCCCGGCTACTTGTTGCTGCCGAAGGGCTTCGTCTTGAACTCGTCCCCGGTCGCGCCCTTCGCCGCGTTGTAGATCTCGGCCAGCACGGCGGGGACGCCCGCGTAGTTCATCGCGCGGTGGATGCGCTCCTTGAGCGCCTCCCAGTCGATGTCCCGGTCCTTGCTCGCGTCGAGACCGGCGAGCTTCTTCAGCTCCTTGCGGGCGTTCTTCGCGTCCTTCAGGTGGGTCTCCCCGTTCTTCGGGTACGCCTTGGCGACCAGCTCCGCGAGGCGGTCGATGTGCGCGTCCTGCTCGCGGGCACCGGGCATCTTGCCCTTGTTCAGGGGCAGTACGAGCCCGTCGTCCCGCTGGTCGGCGGGGCGGTACTCCGGGAAGTCCTTCAGGTCCGGCATGCTCAGCTTGCCGAGCATGTCGCTGATGGGGCGCACCTCGCCGTAGGCCGTCTCGCCACTGAGCTGCGCGACCAGGTCGTCCCGTACGTAGGTGATCAGGGAGTTCGGGACGGCCGTGTCCGCGACCTCGTCCCGCCAGACGCCCCGGATCTCGTACTGGTCGGTGTCCTTCGCCTTGTCGGTGCTCTGGCTGGTGTTCTCCGGGTCCAGGACCGAGCCGATCTGCTTCTCGCTGACCGCGTTGCTCGTGACCCGCTGGTACGTGTAGAGCGGGACCAGGAACGAGCGCACCATCGAGGAGTCCGCCGCGGCCGGGGAGGCGTTGCCGTCGGGGGCCTTGCGGTTCTTCTGGTCCTGGTAGGTGCGCATGTAGTGCATGGACCGCCAGGGCCGCCCCATGTTCAGCCAGGCGGACTCCTTCTGGTGCATGAGGTTGATCGAGCCGTCGTCGCGCTGCTGGGTGTCCTTGAAGCTGCCGCCGCCGGTCACCGGCGCGTAGACGGTCTGGTAGACGCGGACGAACTGCTCCCCGTCGTGCTCCTCGACGTCGATGTCGCCCCGGTTGGTGAGCGACGTGCTGTCGCCGACCTTCGCCTGGTAGCTGGGCTCCTGGTGGATGACGCGCTGGACGGCCGCCGGACCGCCCGGCCCCCGGGCGGAGCGGGGCGCGTCCGGGGCCGGGTCCGCGATTTCGCCCGGGGCCTTCGCCATGACGCGGGTGGCGTTGGCCTCGGCGGCGCGCTCGAAGCGGTCGGACGGGTCGCTGATGGAGAGCCCCGAGCCGTTGTCGGTGCCCGCGACGGGCCCGTGGCGCTGCTGGATGACGTGGGTGAGCTCGTGCGCCAGCGTGTGCTTGGAGTCCCCGCCCCGGCCGAGGACGATGTGGTTCCCGGAGGTGTAGGCGTGGGCGCCGACCTCGGCGGCGGACCGCTGGGCGACGGCGCCGGTGTGCAGCCGTACGTCGGAGAAGTCGGCGCCGAGACGGGACTCCATCTCCTGGCGCAGGGGCGCGTCCATGGCCCGGCCGCTGCCGCGCAGGACCTCGTGCACGGTGGTCGAACGCTGTACGGCCGGCTCGGCCACCGGGCCGCCCGTGGAGCCGGTCCGCCGGACGCCTTCGCGTTCCTCGTCGCCGTCCGGGCCGTTGCGGCGCTGCTCGCGCTGGATCAGCCCGGTGACGTAGGTGTTGCCCATGCTGCGCTGGAGCGTGTGCAGTGCCGACGGGGAGAGGTCCCCCGCGAGCGGTGCGGGTTCGTCCGCCTGCCTGGCCGGCCTGGCGCTCCGGCTCGCGGAGTCGGCGCGCGCCCTGGCCGCATCGGGTGTCCGCGTCGGTTCGTGTGCGCGCATGGGGCCCTCACGTCGGTGTCGTAGCAGCTGCTGCTTCCTGGGTACGGCACGCGCGGCGCCCGGACAAGGTCCAAAAGGGCGCGGTACGGGCCTTCTTGAGGGGTACCGCGCGGGCAGGGCGGACCGGTGTCGCGGCCCCCACGTCGGTACGCGCCAACGCGACGTCCGATTTCCGCCAGTACGGGCAGGTGTGCCGGACCAGCATGGCCGGATGACCAAGTACACCGTGCTCCCCCTCGACCCCGCCGTCCTCAAGGAACTCCAGGCCGTCGACGACGCGGGCCGCCCCTGCGCCCCGTACACCGCGACCGACGACGACGCGGGCTCCCCGCTGCGCTGCTGTCTGCGTCCCGTCGCGGCCGGTGAGCGGATCGCCCTCGTCTCGTACGCCCCGCTGCGCCGCTGGGCCGCCGCGACCGGGGCGCGGCCGGGGGCGTACGACGAGCAGGGCCCGGTCTTCGTCCACGCCGAGGAGTGCCCCGGGTTCGCCCCGGGCGCCGGGTATCCCTTCGACCGGGCGGGCGCGCTGCGCACCGTGCGCCGCTACGACGCCCGGGGCCGTATCGCCGGTGGCCGGTTCCTGGAGATTCCGGCCGACGCCACGGCCGGCTTCGACGCGGCCTTCGACGACGCGTTCGGCGACCCGGACGTGGTGCTCGTGCACGTACGGGCGCTGGAGTACGGGTGCTTCTTCTACGAGGTGCGACGGCCCGAGGCCCGGGAGGCGTCGGGGACGTGACCCCCGCGGCGGGCCGCGCCGCCTCCGTACGATGACGAAGGAGCAGGTTCGGCACGGCAGAAGGACGGATGACCCCGCATGAAGATCATCGAGCACGCCCGCTTCGGGCGCCTGGACACCGGCGCGCTCCGTGACACGGATGCTCTCTGGCGGAGCACCGAACGGCTGGGGGACGACGAGGTCGAGGTCCTGCTGTGGGCGGCGCCGTCCGCCGAGCTGGACGCCGGGGAGCTGGACGGGCTCGCCGCCCGGCTGGAGGAGCTGCCGGCCCTCGACACGGCGGCGCGCGCGGCGCTGCGGACGTATCTGGGCGAGGACCGCTACTACATCGACTTCCACGTCGAGGAGCTCGACGACAGCGAGGAGGTCGTCCGCCTGGTCCGGGAGGCGGGCGGTGAAGAGGTCGGCGCGGACGCCTTCGTGGCGGCGATGCGGCTGAACGGCGTCGGGCTGTGGCCGGGCGGGCTTTCCGGCGGGGCTCCGGTCGTGCTGGACTACGTGCTCGACCCGGACCTCGCCGACGAGATCCTCGCCGTCAAGGTGACCCGGGACGGGGCGGTGGACTCCGTCGACTGGGAGAGCTGATGCGCGACCTCCCTTCGTACGCGGGGGAGTTCCGGGACCAACGGGCCGGAAAAATAGGAACGGGCGCGCCGGAAGGCGTTGTTAGGCTGGCCGGATGGCAACGCTGAGGAAGATCCAGGTCACCTTCGACTGCGCGGACCCCGAGCGCGTCGGCCGTTTCTGGTGCGAGGTACTGGGGTACGTACCGCCGTCGCCGCCGGACGGGTTCGACACCTGGGACGCCTACAACGCCTCGCTGCCGGCCGAGGAGCGGGGGGCGTGGTTCGCGTGCTCCGATCCCACGGGGGTGGGCCCGCGCCTGTACTTCCAGCGCATTCCCGAGGGCAAGGTCGTCAAGAACAGGGTGCACCTCGACGTGCGGGCCGGTGCCGGGCTCGTCGGCGCGGAGCGCCTGGCGGTGCTGGAGTCCGAGCGGGACCGGCTGATGGAGCTCGGCGCGGTGTGCCTGCTGGTGCAGCACGCCGACGAGGAGAACGAGTCCTGCATCACGATGCAGGACATCGAGGGCAACGAGTTCTGCCTCGACTGAGCCCCCGACCGGCGCTCGCGGGCCCGTGGGCCCGTGGATCCTGTCGGGGGTTCACGGGCGCATCCGGTGGGTGGACGGCCACGGCTTCCCGGCCCGCTCCGAAGCCGCGTCCCGGAACGCCTCCGTCAGAAGGCCGCCCGGGTAGGTACCGAACACCGGGTATTTCCAGCGGTGGTACTCCGCCCAGTAGCTCACCGCGCGCTGTTCCGTCAGGGCGAAGAGCGCGCCGTTGCGTACGACGAGATCCCCGTAGAGCGCGCGCTCGGCGGAGCCCGGGACGTCGAGCCCGGGCAGGCCCCGGCGGATCGCCTCAAGGATCTGGACGACGTATTCGCCGGTCAGCAGCAGGACGAACGGAGCCACCCACGGCCTGGGCAGCCCCGCGATCCGCTCCAGATGGCGCTGGCGGACCATGCCGTCGGTGTTCCGGGTGTACAGGCAGTGCAGGATCTCCCGCTGGGTACCGGTCAGCGAACGCACCGCGGCGGGGTCCGGTTCGTCGTGGTGGAGCCGACCCGGTATGGCGACGGTCTCGCCGGACACCTCGACCAGGAAAGGGTCCAGGCCGCTCTCCCCGCGCGGCACGACCGCCAGCACCGCGCGGACGTCGTCCGCGAGCCCGGACGGGAAGGCGCGCAGCAGGGAAGGCGCGAGGCCGGATGGTTTCGCGGGGCTGTGCATGGTGCGAGGTTAGACGCGCGGTGGAGGCGGTCAGCGGTACGGGGCGGCCTCCCGCGGACCGTACAGGACAGCGGCCTCTCCTGTGGTCAGGGCCCAGTAGCGGTCCCCGAACGACCAGTGCCACCACTCCGTGGGGTAGTTCACCAGGCCCGCGGCCGCGAGCACGGTGCCCAGCAGCCTCCGGTTGGCGCGGGCTTTCTCACCGATGTTGGTCGCGTGGGTGTAGCAGGCGCCCTCGCTCTCCTCGGGGTCCGCGTTCATACGGGTGCCCAGGTCCAGTTCGCGCCCCTCGGCGTCGGCCAGGGTGAGGTCGACAGCCGCCCCAGCGCTGTGTGGGGCGATGTCGGGAGGCGACACATACCGGCTCGCGGCCGAGTGGATCTCCTCCGGGGACCATCCGGGGTGGGCGGCGCGCAGCTGATCGGCGTACTCGTCGAAGTACTCCCGCTGAAGAGAGGGCGGCCGGTACCCCTCGACGAACAGCAGTCGCACCTCCCGGGGCAGCGAGGTCTGGGCCTCGACCAGCCGTTCCAGCACGCCCTCCCGCAGGTACGCGAAGGCATCTGCCGGCCGCTGCTCGCGGGTGTCGATCAGGAGGGAACCGGCCCGGCGGACGTCCACAAGGCGTTCACCGCATTCGGCCACGGGTATGGCGGTGACCTTCGGGTCCGACATCAACACGATCTCAGTCATGACGGGATCATTCCGTGGGGCTCACTCCGGTGAGCCTCCCCCGGGTGCACCACGATTACCGGGGTTCCTCCGGCCTTCCCGGTACGAGCAGGGCGAGGGTGCTGCGGGCCTCGCGGCGCAGGGTGCGGCGGCGGGCGAAGGTCGCGGTCAGGGCGAGTACGGAGACCGTGCCTCCGTAGAACACGGCGACAGCCGTGGAGGCGATCGTGGACAGGAGCCCGATGGACACCGGGCACGCACCTTTCTTCCCCCGCTCGGCCCGTCCGGCTCATGTCCGGGGACGGGCGTTGATGCGTTCCCCGCAATCGTAGAGAAGCCGTCAACCCCGCACCAAGGGCAACGCCGGTGCGACGTAAAGGCGTTGTGCCTCTCTCTGACGGTACGGAAGACTCCCGCGTCGTTGAAGTGTGCCTATTCATGGGCGAGTTGAGTGGAGCGGAGCGGTGGCGGACGTCCTGCTCTCCTCTGGGACCGGTGGGAGGGGCCTTCGTGCGACCTGAAATGCGTGCCCTGTTACGCAGCCGGCGCTATCTGGCCTTCTGGCTGGGGCAGGTGACCAGCACGGTGGGCAACCAGCTCACCGTCGTGGTGCTGGCCGCCCTGGTCGTCCCGGACCGTGGCCCCGGCGTCTTCGGCCTGGTGCTGGCCGTGGAGTCCGCCTTCATGGGGGTGCTGCTGCTGGCCGGCGGTGTGGTCGCCGACCGGTACTCCCGCAGCACGGTGATGGCCGTCGCGGACGTGCTCCGGCTGGCCGGGATCGTCGGCTTCCTCCTCTTCGCCTCGCAGGGGCCGCTCGCGCCGCTGCTGGTGGCCGCGGCGGTCACCGGGGCGGGCGCGGCGCTGTACGAGCCGGCTCACCGGGCGGCCCTCACGCAGGTGGTGCCGGAGGAGCTGCGGCAGCAGGCGTACGCGCTGGACGTGTCCACGAAGCGGATCGGCTCGATGGCCGGGGCCCTGCTGGCGGGCCTCATGCTCGCCGGGATCTCGCCGCCGAAGACGCTGCTGGTGGACGTCGCCACGTTCGTGGTCAGCCTGATCACGCTGGTCTGGCTGCTGCTTCCCCCGGTCCGCGCCGCCGTCGACGAGGGAGAGGCAGGGGACACCGGGGGCACGCAGGACGACGAGCCGGGCGGGCTGCGCGGAATGCTGACCGAGGCGCGGGAAGGGCTGGTCGAGGTCCGGCGCAGGCCCTGGGTGTCGGTGCTGATGCTCCAGGGCACGGTGCAGGTGTTCTTCCTCTTCGCCCCGAACTACATCCTGGTTCCGATGGTCAGTCAGACCCGCTACGGACTCAACGCCTTCGGCTGGGTCAGTGCCGCGACGCTCGCGGGCTCGGTGGTCGGTTCGCTGCTCGGCGGCCGGGTCTCCTCGTCCCGGCCGGGGCTGTGGGCGATGAACGCGCTGGCTCCGTGCGTGCTGACACCGGTGTGCCTCGCCGTCGACGTGCCGCTGTGGATGTTCTGCCTGGCCGGTGCGGCCGGTTCGGCCGGGGTCGGCTGCTTCATGGTCCTCTGGTACAGCTCGCTCCAGAAGGAGTTCCCGGAGCGGGTGCAGGGCCGGGTCTTCGCTCTGGAGGGACTGGCCAGCTTCGGCCTCCAGCCCATCGCGCTCGCCGTGACGCCGGTGCTCGTCCGGTTCGTGGGCGTGCCGTTCTTCGCGGTGCTGGCGGCCGTGGTGCTGCTGGTGTCGACGTACGGTGTGCTCGCCGTCCCCGGGACGGCCCGGTTCGCCACCCGTACGCCTGCCGTCACCGAAGCCACCGAAGTCACCGAAGTCACCGTGGAACCCGAGGGCTCCGCGCGTTCCGAGGACTTCGAGGACGCCGCGTGCGCCGCGGAGGCCGAACCCGGACGCCCCCTCCAGGGCGAAGGCCGCGGTGAGGGCGAGAACGGAGGGAGCCGGCCCCGGGACGCGGGGCGCTCCGGGGCGCGCACGTGAGTGCTCATGCCGACACACGCGCCCTCCGGGCCGGGATTCCTCCGTGACGGCAGACGGCAGACGGCTCCGGCTGCCGGGCGCGGGCGCGGCAGCCGGAGCGCGGGGAGTGCGCAGGGGGCGCCACCCGACCGGCGGTCAGCCCGTCGGGGTCACGGGTAGACAGACGGCGTAGACCACGTAGGAACCCGTCGTGCCGGATGAGTTGTTGAAGGACAGCGTCCAGGTGTCCTCGGCGGACGGGTACGACTCGTACGTCTGGACCGTGAGGTTGTTGCCTCCGAGAGGTGTTCTCATCCCGCCGCCCGTGATGACGGTTCCCGGTGGGCAGGTCGCGGTCCCGGTGTTGAGTCCCGATACCAGCGTGTGGGTCGTCTGGACGATCTGGGTCGGCAGGGTCGGTCCCGGAGGCCCCGCAGGTCCCTGAGGCCCCGGAGGTCCGGGAGGCCCGGGTTTTCCGGGCGGGCAGGTCTTCGGGCAGCCGCCGCCCCCTCCGTCGCCGCCCTCACCGCTGGCCGCGGCCTGGGACGACATCACTCCCGTCAACAGTGCGGCCATCAGCACCGGCAGGGCGGCGCGCCGCAGCAGGGCCGTGTGTTTCCGTCTCAATCCGTCCTCCTCGGGTTGCTCGGCTTCCGGGCTCACTCCCGCGTATCAGACATGAACGACAGGCAGGCAAAATGCCGGAAAAGCCTCGAATATTGAGATCTCAACACGGCAGAGGCGGCTTCGCCAGCGAGGAGTTCCTTGAGGGCTGCCCCGGACGGAGCAAGGCCGACCAGGCACACGGCAGGATCCCGAAGCCCCCACGGCGGCCCGCGGCGAGTACCGGCCTTCCGGCCCTGTCCGACGGTCGCCCTGGATACCGGAGGCCGAATCCGGGAAAGGATCACCGGCGTCCGGAGCGTCCCCGCGTCCAGCGATCCACCGGTTCCGACCGAACAGCGCCTGCTGAACCCATGGCTCACCCTTCTCGGCCGTCCCACCGATCGAAAGGCCCTCCCGCCGTGCACACGCAGCCCCCGAGCACCCTGCCCGAACCCACTCCCACCCTGCTGGAGCGGCTTCCCGTGCTGCGCCGCGGGCTCGACCGCCTGGAGCGCAGGCCCACCGCGTTCGGCCTGGTCATGTGGGCCTTCGGGCTGGCCAAGCCGGTGTTCCTGGACCATGTGGTGAGGCCCGAGCCGCGCGGCGAACTCGGCGCCGTACGCGAACTCCTGGAGGAGAACCGGGAGCGGTACG
Source organism: Streptomyces sp. NPDC092952 (assembly GCF_044754785.1). Classification (NCBI taxonomy): domain Bacteria; kingdom Bacillati; phylum Actinomycetota; class Actinomycetes; order Kitasatosporales; family Streptomycetaceae; genus Streptomyces; species Streptomyces sp. NPDC092952. The sequence goes on from NZ_JBIVPT010000003.1 coordinate 372,169, forward strand.
CCGTACACCTCACCGACCTCCTGGAATACGCGGACCAACTGGCCGGGATCCCCCTCGACGGGGTGGAGAAGGGGGCCACCGCCTACTGGGGCAACACCTGGCTGCCCCCGTTGGACGCCGCCTCGCTCTATGGTTTCCTCGCTACCGGGAAACCGGCCCGCTACCTCGAAATCGGCTCCGGGAACTCCACCAAGTTCGCCCGCCGGGCCATCCAGGACCTCGGCCTGAGCACCCGCATCACGTCCATCGACCCGGAGCCCCGGGCCCGTATCGACCACCTCTGCGACGAGGTGGTCCGCTTACCGCTCCAGGACGCCGACCTCGGCGTCTTCGCCGAGTTGGAGCCGGGCGACATCCTCTTCGTCGACGGCTCGCACCGGCTCCAGATGGGCTCCGACGTCATGGTGTTCTTCTTCGAGTTGCTGCCCCGGCTCAAGCCGGGGGTGCTCGTCCAGGTCCACGACATCATGCTCCCGGCGGACTACCCGGAGTCCTGGCGCTGGCGCATGTACTCGGAGCAGTACCTCCTGGCCGCGCTGTTCACCGCCGCGCCCGAGCGCTTCGACGTCCGGCTGCCGAACGCCTTCGTGCACGCCGATCCGGAACTGCGGCGGATTCTCGCCCCGCTCTGGCGGCGGCTCGGCGTGACCGAACACTTCCGCCCGGCCTCCTTCTGGTGGCGGCACATGGGCTGACGCCTCTCCGGCACCGTCGAACCGGTGACGCCGCTACCGGGCGCCCGGCCGGATCCACGGCCAGGTGACGAAGCAGGTCACCACGGGGGCGGCCAGCGCGGCCAGCAGCCACAGACCCACGCTCGCCGGGGAGTAGACGGCGTACTGCCAGCTCTCCGGCAGAGCGGCCGGGGCGATCAGCAGCACGAGCATCGCGGCCCAGGTGGCCAGCACCACGGCGATCAGGCGGAGTGCGGTCATGTCTCGTCGGTCCCCCCGTTCGCGGCCGTGGTCATCACCGTACGACGCGACGGAACCGGACCCGGCGCCCGGGGGCCCGAGGCCCGGGAGGATGCGGTGGGTAGCTTTCTATGCATGACAGGCTCCGAAGTACTCATGAACGTAAGGAAGTTCGACGGAAGACCGCACAAGAAGCAGTCGTTGGTCCGGCTCGGGGAGGACGAGCACGGGGTGTGGCTGGGGGCGCCGGCCGGGACGGCCTGCGGTGTGGGTGGGGTAGAGGCGGTCTATACGACCGAGGAGGCGCGGGTCATGCTCCTCCCGCGCGACGCCTGGTGGACCGCGCTCTTCCTGGCGGCCCCCGCGCGGCTGGAGTTCTACTGCGACGTGACCACGCCGTCCGAGTGGCCGAGCCCGGCGGAGGTCACCATGGTCGATCTGGATCTCGACGTGTGCCGGCTGCGGGGGACGGGGGCCGTGTTCATCGACGACGAGGACGAGTTCGCCGCGCACCAGGTGCGGTACGGGTACCCGCCGGAGGTCGTGGCGCGGGCCGCCGGGGCGGCGGAGTGGCTCGCCGGGGCGCTGCGGGAGGGGGCGGAGCCCTTCGGCAGCCGGTTCCTCACCTGGCTGGAGCTGGTCGGTCAACGGGGGTGAGGGAGGCGGGAACGCGGGAGGGCCCCGCACGGCTGCGGGGCCCTCGGTGCGCTGCGCCGGTCAGGGCGTCGCCGTGATCGGGCGTCGCCGTGGCCGGGTGGGCTACTTCTTGAAGGAGTAGTCCATGATCTTCTTCATGTCGGCGGTGCGGTTCGTCGCGTTCGTGGAGGCGAGCACCGTGCCGACGATGGTCTTGCTGCCGCGGGTCGCGGCGAAGACCAGGCAGTACTTGGCGGTCGGGCCGGAACCGGTCTTGATGCCGATGGCGCCGCTGTAGCTGCTGAGCATGGTGTTGGTGTTCGTCCACGACATGTAGCGGTAGCCGCCGGACTTCGTGGTGACCTTCTGCTTGGTCGACTTGGTCTTGACGACCGAGCGGAAGGTGGAGCTCTTCATGGCGCTGCTGGCGAGCTTGGTGAGGTCGCGCGGCGTCGAGTAGTTCGAGCCGTTCCCGATGCCGTCGAACGAGTCGAAGTGGGTGTTCTTCAGCCCGAGGGACTTGGCCTGGGCGTTCATCTTGCCGACGAACGACTTCACGCGGGCCGCGCGGGTGGTACCGGAGCCGAACTTGTCGGCCAGTGCGTAGGCGGCGTCGCAGCCGGACGGCAGCATCAGGCCGTACAGCAGCTGGCGGACGGTGACCTTGTCGCCGACGATCAGGCGGGCCGAGGAGGCGCCCTTGGAGACGATGTAGTCGCTGTACGCCTTCTGGATCGTGACCTTCGAATCCAGGTTCAGGTTCTTCTGGGCCAGCACCACCTTGGCCGTCATGATCTTGGTGGTGGAACCGGTGGAACGACGGGTGTCCGCGGCCTTGGAGAACAGGGTCTTCGCGGTGCCGTTGTTCATCGTGAAGCCGCCGGCGGCGGTGATCTTGGGGGTGGCGGGCGTGGCGGCCTGCGCGGTGGAGGCGAAAACGCTGCCCGCGATGACGGCACCGGCCGTGAGGGCCACGGTGGCCGTGGCGGTGGCGCGGCTTATGCCCTTAATGCCGATTTTCAACTTGAATGCTCCAAATGCCCCTGGAATGCGGCCACATGAAGGTGCCGCTCGGTGATGAGACTCATGGGAGCGGCGAATGGATGCGCCGAATTCCGGGGTGATTTCAGGTATGCGGGTGATTCCCGCCACGGGTGGGGCGGGAATGGCGGTGGCGGCGCCGGTCCGGCCCGTCCGGATGGCGAAACGGGTTCGTCATGCACGCATCTTGTATCTATGCTGTGTGCATGCCTGCCGCTCCCCCCGTAGTGAAGCCCTCGGCCGTGAAGCCGTCGAAGTCGGCCGTCAAGCGGCCCCCCGCCGCCGAGCGGGTGTACACGCACATCAAGGAAGCGGTCCTGGACCGCAGCTACGAGGGCGGCACGCTCCTCACCGAGGGCGATCTCGCCGAGGCCGTCGGGGTGTCCCGGACGCCGGTGCGCGAGGCGCTGCTGCGGCTGGAGGTCGAGGGGCTGATCAAGCTCTACCCGAAGAAGGGCGCCCTGGTCCTCGCCGTCTCCGCGCAGGAGATCGCGGACGTGGTGGAGACCCGGCTGCTGGTCGAGGAGTTCGCGGCCCGCAAGGCGGTGCCCGCCTCCGATCGGCTGATCGGCCGGCTCGAAGAACTCCTCGCCGAGCAGAGGGAGCTGGCCGAGGCCGGGGATCTGGCCGCCGTCTCCGTGAAGGACCGCTGCTTCCACGCCGAGATCGTGCGCAACGCGGGCAACGAGATCCTCTCCCGCCTCTACGACCAGCTGCGCGACCGGCAGTTGCGGATGGGCGTCGCCGTGATGGAGGCGCACCCCGGCCGGATCGCCGCCAACATCACCGAGCACGCCGAGCTGCTGGAGGCCATCAGAGCCGGCGACGCGGAGGGGGCCGCGCAGGTCGTGCGGCGCCATGTCGGCCGGGTCAAGGTGCTGGTCAGGGGTGAGGACCGGTGAGTTCCGCCGCCGCCCCCACCCTCTCCCTGCCCGGTGATCCGCCCGGCGGCCGACGTGCCGCGTGGGTCTGGGGCACCGGGGTCGCCGTCTACTTCGTCGCGATCATCTTCCGCACCAGCCTGGGCGTTGCCGGGCTGGACGCCGCCGACCGCTTCCACGTCAACGCCTCCGCGCTCTCCACGTTCTCCATACTCCAGCTGCTCGTCTACGCGGGCATGCAGATACCCGTCGGCCTGATGGTCGACCGGCTCGGCACCAAGAAGGTCCTCACCCTCGGGGCCGTCCTGTTCACCCTGGGCCAGCTCGGCTTCGCGCTCTCGCCCTCGTACGGCATGGCGCTGGCGTCCAGGGCGCTGCTCGGCTGCGGTGACGCGATGACGTTCATCAGCGTGCTGCGGCTCGGCGCCCGGTGGTTCCCGGCCCGCCGCGGCCCGCTGATCGGCCAGATCGCGGCGCTCTTCGGGATGGCGGGCAACCTCGTCTCGACGCTGTTCATCGCGCGGGCCCTGCACGGCTTCGGCTGGACCACCACCTTCGTCGGCAGCTCCCTGGCCGGGGTCGTCGTCCTCGTCCTGCTGCTGCTCTTCCTGAAGGACCACCCCGAGGGCCACGAACCGCCTCCCGTGGAGCACGCGGGCGCCGCCTACGTACGCCGGCAGATCGCCGCGTCCTGGGCCGAACCGGGCACCCGGCTCGGCATGTGGGTCCACTTCACCACCCAGTTCCCCGCCATGGTGTTCCTGCTGCTGTGGGGGCTGCCGTTCCTGGTGGAGGCGCAGGGGCTCAGCCGGTCCACCGCCGGTGAGCTGCTCACCCTGGTGGTGCTCTCCAACATGGCCGTCGGGCTGGTCTACGGGCAGGTCATCGCCCGCCGCCACACGGCCCGCGCCCCGCTGGCCCTCGGCACCGTCGCGGCGACGGCGATCCTCTGGGCCTCGGCCGTCTTCCACCCCGGCCACGCCCCGATGTGGCTGCTGATCGTGTTGTGCGTGGTGCTCGGCGCCTGCGGCCCGGCCTCGATGATCGGCTTCGACTTCGCCCGGCCGGCCAACCCGCCGGAGCGCCAGGGCACCGCGTCGGGCATCGTCAACATGGGCGGCTTCATCGCCTCGATGACCACGCTGTTCGCCGTCGGGGTGCTGCTGGACGCGACCGGCGACAACTACCGGATCGCGTTCTCGTCGGTCTTCGTGCTGGAGGCGCTCGGGATCGTCCAGATCCTGCGGCTGCGCTCCAGGGCGGCGCACCGCGAACGGGACCACCATGTGGTCAGCCGGGTGGAGGCCGTGCACGTACCGGTGTGAGCCGTGCGTGACCCGTCCGTGGGTCCTCCGCCGCGCCGGACCGGCGGCGCGCCCGTCCCTCGTACCTGCGACGGGCGCCGCCGGTCCCGGGCGTCGAGGTCCTGGGTGCCGCGGCGTCAGGGGCAGGGGGTCAGGGCGTCACGGCGAAGTTGCGCAGGATCGCCCCGGCCAGGTCCTCGTCGCCCTCGATCTTGATCCGCTCGGCGACCGAGGCCGCGCGCACCCGGCCGCAGGCGAGCAGGAAGTACGTCTCCCAGTCCATCGCCAGCGTCACCACGGGCCCGAGCGAGGGCGAGCCGTCCACCGAACCGCGCCCCTCCGCGTCGACCCTGACGGTGCGCAGGAACTCCAGCGGCCCGTGCACGTCGAGGACCACCGCCGAACCGGCCGGTGCCCCCGCGTCCTCGGCCACCACCTTCGGCAGCGCCTCCAGCAGGGTGTCCCGGACGATCGTGGCGCCGGGGGAGTCCAGATTGCCGGGCTGTCCCAGCGTCGCGCGCAGATCCTGCTCGTGCACCCAGACGTCGAAGGCCCGCATTCGCAGCGCCAGTTCGAGGGTCTGCTCGGCTCCCAGCGGCGCCCTGACCATGGTCTCGGGGGCGCGCGACTCATTGCGCAGCTGACGGGCGCGCCGGATGATCGTGTACTCCAGCTCGGAGGTCATCTCCGGTGCGGTGTGGTGGCGCCGCACATCGACCTGCATCTCCATGTACCGGGCGAAGTCGTTCTGCACGTGGTAGAGGTCGCGCGGCAGCGAGTGGATCGGGCGAGGGTCCCCGAGCTGCTCGGACTCCATGCCGATGATGTGCGAGACGATGTCGCGCACCGACCAGGCGGGGCAGGGCGTCCGGCGGTTCCACTCCGCCTCGGGGAGCGGCTTCACCAGCTCGGCTATCGACTCGATGGAGTGGGTCCAGGCATCGGCGTAGGTCTGAAGGCTGGGATGGACGGTCACTGGACCCCTCGTGCGGTTCTGCGGTGCATGGGCTGGAGAGCTGGGCGCGGGCGGCGGGCTGCGTGGGAGGTTCGATCGCTAAGTTACGCTGCGATCAGGCACCCTGGCAGTGCTTTCGTGTGACGATCGTAGGCCTGTGTCGACGGGCCCGAATGCCAGGACGGTGGTAGTGTGCGCGCCTCTCTCATCCAGATCGCAGTAGACCCGGACGAATCCGCCGGAGCGCGCAGGGAGCGGGCGGTCTCGCTGGTCATGGACCGGCGCGGCGCGGATCTGGTGGTGCTCCCCGAGCTCTGGCCGGTCGGGGCCTTCGCCTACACCGCGTTCGAGGCCGAGGCCGAGCCGTTCCGGGGGCCCACCCATGACGCCATGGCGAAGGCGGCGGCGGACGCCGGGGTGTGGCTCCACGCCGGTTCCTTCGTGGAGCGCGCCGACGACGGCACCCTCTACAACACCTCGCTGGTCTTCACCCCGAACGGGGAGCTGGCCGCCTCGTACCGCAAGATCCACCGCTTCGGCTTCGACCAGGGCGAGGCGGTCATGATGGGCGCCGGTGAGGAGCTGGTCACGGTCGCCCTCCCGGAGACCACGCTGGGCCTCGCCACCTGCTACGACCTGCGCTTCCCGGAGCTGTTCCGGGGCCTGGTCGACGAGGGCGCCGGGACGCTGGTCGTCGCGGCGGGCTGGCCCGAGCGGCGCCGCGCCCACTGGACGCTGCTGGCCCGCGCCCGCGCGGTGGAGAACCAGTCGTACGTCCTGGCCGTCGGCTGCGCGGGCACCCACGCCGGGGTCGAGCAGGCCGGGCACAGCATCGTCATCGACCCCTGGGGCGAGGTCCTGGCGGAGGCGGGCGCGGGCGAGGAGGTGCTCGACGTGGAGTTCGACCCGGCGAAGGTGGCCGAGACCCGGGAGCAGTTCCCGGCCCTCAAGGACCGCCGACTGGGCCTGGCCGCGCCGGGGCGCTGAGCCCGCGCCGAGGCTCCGGGCCCGCGCCGGTCCCCGGGCCGCGGCCGTTTCACGTGAAACAGGGCGGGCCGTTCGCGCGTCGGGCGGCGGTCAGCCGTGTTCGCGTTCCTTGTCGGCCAGGACGATGACACAGACCGCCACGGCGATCAGCAGCGCCGCGTCCGCGTCGTCCCGTACGACGTCGATGCCGTAGGTCTCCCGGACGGTCAGCCAGCGCCGGGAGATCTGGGCCAGCAGTTCGCCGTCGTACTCGACGGCGAACTCGCGGTCCAGGATCTTGCCGCTGACGTCGAGTTCGGTGCCGTCGACCAGGTCGACCCGGTAGTGGTTGCGCAGCAGGGAGAGCCGCTTGCGCCGGATCGTGGCGAGCCGTTCGCCGTCCCGCTCGATGAGCATGGTGTCGCGCAGACTGAGCAGCTTCTGCTTGATCTCGACGAGGATGCGGCCCTGCGCGTCCTTCAGCTCGAAGGTGTCCCGCACCCGCAGGGCCTTGCCGTCGACGAGGAACACCTTGCGGCCGTCCGTGTCCTCGATCCAGTAGTCGTCACCCACGGCGAAGAGCCGTTCACGCACCAGGAATCTCATGGCTCACAGGTTCCCCGAGCCGGTCGCGGAATGCGTGGATGCCACGGTGATGTTGACTGTTCACATGGCAACACGTGCGCGCGTCAGGGCCCCCGAGCTGGTCGGCAAGGGCGGCTGGCTCAACACAGGCGACCAGCAGTACACCCTCGCCGACCTGCGAGGACGCATTGTGGTCCTGGATTTCTGGACCTTCTGCTGTGTGAACTGTCTGCATGTCCTCGACGAGCTCCGCGAGCTGGAGGAGAAACACCGCGACACCCTGGTGATCATCGGGGTGCACTCGCCGAAGTTCGTCCACGAGGCCGACCACCAGGCGGTCGTCGACGCAGTCGAGCGGTACGGGGTCCACCACCCGGTCCTCGACGACCCGGAGCTGGCCACCTGGAAGCAGTACGCCGTACGGGCCTGGCCGACGCTGGTCGTCATCGACCCCGAGGGCTATGTCGTCGCCCAGCACGCAGGCGAGGGCCATGCGCACGCCATCGAGAAGCTGGTCGAGGAGCTGGAGGCGGAGCACGGGGCGAAGGGCACGCTGCGGCGCGGCGACGGCCCCTACGTGCCGCCCGAGCCGGTCGCCACGCATCTGCGCTTCCCCGGCAAGGCGCTGTCCCTGCCGGACGGCGGTTTCCTGGTCTCCGACACCACCCGCCACCGCCTGGTCGAGATCGAACGGGACGGTGAGACGGTCCGCCGTCACATCGGGACGGGGGACCGGGGGTTCACCGACGGAGGCCCCGGCGAGGCCCGCTTCTCCGAGCCGCAGGGGCTGGCCGTGCTGCCGGACGGCCGGATCGCGGTCGCCGACACGGTCAACCACGCCGTCCGCGCCCTCGACCCCGCCACCGGGGAGACCACGACGCTCGCCGGCACCGGCCGCCAGTGGTGGCAGGGCTCGCCGACCTCCGGGCCCGCCCGCGAGGTGGACCTCTCCTCGCCCTGGGACCTGGCCTGGTTCGCGGACCGGCTGTGGATCGCCATGGCGGGCGTCCACCAGCTGTGGACGTACGACCCGGGGACCGGGCGCGTCGAGGTGGCGGCGGGCACGACCAACGAGGGCCTGGTCGACGGACCGGCCGCCGAGGCGTGGTTCGCCCAGCCGTCCGGGCTCGCCGTCTCCGCCGACGGTGAGCGGCTCTGGATCGCCGACTCGGAGACCTCCGCACTGCGGTACGTCGAACGGGACGGGGACGGCTTCGCCGTCCGCACCGCCGTCGGCACCGGCCTCTTCGACTTCGGGCACCGCGACGGCGCCGCGGGCCAGGCCCTGCTCCAGCACCCGCTGGGCGTCACCGCGCTGCCGGACGGATCGGTCGCCGTCTGCGACACGTACAACCACGCGCTGCGCCGCTACGACCCGGTGAGCGACGAGGTCACCACCCTCGCCACGGATCTGCGCGAGCCCAGCGGCGCCGTGCTGGTCGACGGAGAGCTCGTCGTCGTCGAGTCCGCCCGGCACCGGCTGACCCGGCTGCGGCTGCCCGAGGAGGCGGTGCGCGTCGCCGACCGGGCCCACCGCACCCGGCGCGCGGCCACCGGGATCGCCCCGGGCACGCTCCGGCTCGACGTGGTCTTCCAGGCGCCCGCCGGGCAGAAGCTCGACACCCGGTACGGGCCCTCGACCCGGCTCCTGGTCTCGTCGACCCCGCCGGAGCTGCTCGCCGAGGGCGCGGGCGCGGGCAGCGACCTCTTCCGCGACCTGGTCCTCGCCGACGGCGTCACCGAGGGCGTCCTGCACGTGTCGGCGATGGCCGCCTCCTGCGACGACGACCCGGCGAACGAGTACCCGGCCTGCCACGTCCACCAGCAGGACTGGGGCGTCCCGGTGACGGTGGAGGCGGCGGGGGTCTCCCGGCTGCCGCTCGTGCTGGCGGGCATGGACGAGCAGGGCTGAGGCCGGTCCGGCCCGGAACCACGCCCCGGCCGACGGGGCGTGGTCAGCCGCTTTCGGTGAGGCGCTGCACCGCTTCCTCGTGCCGCTTGCGGTACCCCGGCTCCGCCGTGACCCGCAGCAGCGCCTGGAGGGCCTGGACCGCGCCCTCGTCGTAACCGGTCCGCTCCGCCTCCGCCGCCGCCGCGTCCAGCAGCCGGATGCCCTCGTCCTCCTCGCCGAGCGCCAGCCGGGCCTCGCCGCTGGTGGTCAGCAGCAGCACCCTGCGGGCGACCTCTTCCTGCTCCGGCCCCAGGTCGAGCGCGGTCCGGGTGGACGCGAGGGCCTCGCGCGGCAGGTTCGCGGTCAGCTGCATCCGGGCGAGGTGCTGGAGGGCCAGCATCTCGGTGTGCGCGTCCCGCTCCGCACGGGCCAGCCCGACGGCCTGCTCGCACCCCTCCAGGGCCGGTCCCAGCTCCCCCAGCTCCGCCTGGACGACGGCCAGGTTGATCAGCGCGGTCGCCTCGCCGAGCCGGTCACCGGCCTGCCGGGCCAGACCGGGCGAACGCTCCAGCAGGGCGACGGCCTCGGAGGTCCGGCCCTCCTCGGTCAGCACCCAGCCCAGCAGGTTCAGCACCCGCGACTCGGCGTACGTGTCCCGCTCGGTGCGGGCGGAGTCCAGCGCCAGCTCCAGCAGTGGGGACCAGCTGTCCCGCACCCGCCACACCACCTGCGGCCACTGGAGCAGGATGATCCGCCACGCCCGGTCGTGGAACCCGGCGGTCCGGGCGGCGACGGCGGCCAGCGCCAGGTCGTCGCGCTCGGCCGCCAGCCAGCCCATGGCCTCCGCCCGGTCGACGAAGTCCCGCACGGCGCGCGGACGGAGGAAGTCCTCCGGCAGGACGAAGCAGGGCTCGCCGCCCGGCTCGGCGGTGTCGGCGGCGGCGAGCGCGGTGGCGATGTAGTGGTCGAGCACGCCGACGAGCGAGGCGGCCCCGCCCTCCGGGTCCATGGCGCGGGCGTAGAGCCGTATCAGGTCGTGCAGCACCCAGCGTCCGGGCGCCACCTCGGCGACGAGATGGGCGGCGGCGAGCCGCTCCAGCGTCGCCGCCGCGACGACCGGGTCGGTACCGGCGAGCGCGGCGGCCGTGTACGGGTCGAAGTGGCCGCCGGGGTGGTGGCCGAGCCGGGCGAGCTGGTGGACGGCATCCTGCGGCAGCTGCTGCACGGTCAGCCGGAGCGCGGCGGAGACACCGGTGTCGTCCACGTCGAGATAGGCCAGCCGGCTGCGCTCGTCGGCCAGTTCGTCGGCGATCCCGGCCAGCGTCCGGTTCGGGCGCCCGGCCAGCCGGGCCGCGGTGACCCGCAGGGCGAGCGGCAGCCCGCCGCAGAGCTCGGCGAGCCGCCGGGCCGCGACCGGTTCGGCGAGCACCCGGTCCTCGCCGAGGACACCGGCCAGCAGGGCCGTGCTGTCGGCGGGTTCGAGCACGTCGAGCGGTACGGGGCGGGCCGCGTCCGAGGCGATGAGGCCCTCCAGCCGGTTCCGGCTGGTCACCAGCGTGACGCAGTCGGTGCCGCCCGGCAGCAGCGGCCGGACGATGGCGGAGTGGCGGGCGTTGTCGAGCACGACGAGCAGTCGGCGCCGGTCGGTCAGCGAACGGAAGAGCGCCGCGGCGGCCGCCGCGGACTCCGGGACGCGGCGCGGCGGGACCCCGAGCGCCAGCAGGAACTCGCGGAGCACCTCGACGAGCGCGGGTTCGCCGGTGTCGCCGAAGCCGCGCAGATCGGCGAAGAGCCGCCCGTCCGGGAAGGCGGCCGCGTTGCGGTGCGCCCACTGGAGGGCCAGCGCGGTCTTGCCGACCCCGGCCGGGCCGGTGACCAGACAGACCGGGGCCTCGCCCGCCGCGGCCCGGGTGAGCGCGGCCAGCTCGGCGGTCCGCCCCTGGAAGCCGCGGGGGGAGCGGGGCATCAGGTCCGTGGGGTGCGGATCACCGACCAGGCCCGGCACGGGGAGCGGCCGGAACGCCGACCCGGCGGCGGGCGGGGGCGGGGACGCCGCGACGGACGCGGGTGCCGGTCCGGAGGCGGGAGCCGGTCCCGTCGCGAACGGCCGGTCGGCCGCCGAACGGTCGGGCACCGGGCGCCCCGCGTCCGGGCGGGAGGGGGCAGCGGGCACGGCCCCGTTCCGGGCACTCCCGTTCGCGGGCCCGCCGGTGCCCCGGGCCCCGTTCCCGGCGGAGCCGTTCGCGGTGCCGCCCCGGGCCGGGCCGTGCGCCGGAGCGCCCTGCCCGGCGGGGGTGTTCCGGCCGCGCCCCGTGCCGGTGTCCGGACCGGGGTCGCCGCGCAGGATCAGCGCGTACGCGTCGGCCAGCTCGTGCCCGGGGTCGATGCCCAGCTCATCGGCGAGCAGCCGCCGCGTACGGTGGAACCAGTCCAGCGCCTCCGACTGGCGCCCCGCCCGGTAGAGCGCCGTCATCAGGGCCGCGGCCAGCGACTCCCGCATCGGGTGCGCGACGGCCTCCGCCCGCAGCACCGCCGCCGCCCGGTTGTTCTCCCCCAGCTCGCCGTAGGCGCTCGCCAGCTGCTCGACCGTCGCGAGCCGGGACTCCTCCAGGGAGTGCGCGGCGGCCTGGAGCGGGCGGCCGGTGAACGCGCCGCTGAGCGCCGGACCCTGCCACAGGGACAGCGCCTCCTTCAGCATCAGCACCGCGTCGGCCGGGCTGCGCTGCTCCCGGGCCAGGGTCAGCAGTTCCTCGAAGCGCTGCGCGTCCAGCAGGGTCTCCGGGAGCCGCAGCACGTACGCGTCGCCGAGTGTGACCAGCTCCACCCCGTACGCCTCCGCGTCCGCGCCGACCAGCAGGGCACGCAGCCGGGACACATGGCCCTGGATGACGCTGCGGGCGTGCAGGGGCGGGGTGTCGTCCCAGAGCGAGTCCATCAGCCGGGCGATGGAGACGGGGGTGTTCGCCGACAGCAGCAGCGCGGCGAGCAGGCTGCGGCGCTTGGCGGGGCCGAGCGGCAGCGGTCCGGTGAACGTGTCGACCGAGACGGTGCCGAGCAGCCGGAACTCCACGGGCGGATTCCCTTCCGGGCGGGATGCGCCCGGGGCCGGGCACGGCGAAAGTCCCAGGATATCGGGGGTGCCAGGGGGTCGGCGACGGGTCGAACCCGATCGGTGGGGCGCCCGGCCGCCACGGCGGACGGCGCCCCACCGGACGGCCCGGGGGCGGGCGGATCAGCCCGCCATGAACGCCGCCACCGCGTTGGCCAGCAGATACGGGTCGTCCACCCCGCACAGCTCACGGGCGCTGTGCATCGACAGGATCGCGACGCCGATGTCCACGGTCTGGATCCCGTGCCGGGCGGCGGTGATCGGACCGATCGTGGTGCCGCAGGGCATCGAGTTGTTGGAGACGAAGTTCTGCCACGGCACGCCCGCCTTCCGGCACGCCTCGGCGAACACGGCCCGGCCGCTGCCGTCGGTCGCGTACCGCTGGTTGACGTTGACCTTGAGGATCGGCCCGCCGTTGACCACCGGGTGGTGGGTCGGGTCGTGGCGCTCGGCGTAGTTGGGGTGGATCGCGTGGCCGGTGTCGGAGGAGAGGCAGACGGTCCCGGCGAAGGCGCGGGCCCGGTCCTCGTACGTACCGCCGCGGGCCAGGACGGAGCGTTCCAGCACCGTGCCGAGCAGCGGGCCGTCCGCGCCGGTGTCGGACTGCGAGCCGGTCTCCTCGTGGTCGAAGGCGGCCATCACCGGGATGTACGGCAGCGACTCGTCCGGCTGTCCGGCGACGGCGCCGAGCGCGGCGGTCGCGGCGTGCACGGAGAGCAGGTTGTCCATCCGGGGCCCGGCCAGCAGCTCGCGGTCCCGGCCCAGGTAGGCGGGGGCCTCGACGGCGTGCGGCATGAGGTCCCAGCCGGTCACGTCCGCGGCGTCGACACCGGCCTCGGCGGCGACGAAGCGGATGAGGTCGCCCTCCTCGACGTCCCCGAGCCCCCAGATCGGCTGCATGTGCTTCTGCCGGTCGAGCTTGAGCCCGTCCGCGTTGGCCGACCGGTCCAGGTGCACGGCCAGCTGCGGTACGCGCAGCAGCGGGCGGTCGACGTTGACCAGCCGGTGCGTGCCGTCGCGCAGCGAGATCCGGCCGGCGAGGCCGAGGTCGCGGTCGAGCCAGGTGTTGAGGAGCGTTCCGCCGTAGACCTCCACGGCGACCTGCCGCCAGCCGTGCGCCCCGATGTCGGGGAGCGGCTTGACCCGCAGGTTCGGCGAGTCGGTGTGCGCCCCGACGATCCGGAACGGGGTGTGCGCCGCCGCGCCCTCCGGCACGTACCAGGCCACGATCGCGCCGCCGCGCAGCACGTACTTGCCGCCGCTGCTCCCGTCCCAGGCCGCGGTCTCCTCGACCTGCCGGAACCCGGCCGCCTCCAGCCGGGCGGCAGCGGTGGCCACGGCGTGGTACGGGGAGGGAGAGGCCATCAGGAAGGCCATCAGGTCGTCGGTGTGCCCGCGGTCGAAGCGGAGGGAGGAACTCATGTTCCTCACTGTAACGAGACCGGCCGGGCCGCCCGCACCGCTGTCACTGGCTGAGGACGCGGTCGGTACCGGGCCGTCACCGGTGCCGCTGCCCGCCGGGCGTCCCTTCAGCCCTTCGGAACGGCCGCCGTCGGCCTGTCGCCGTCCTGGGCCTGCTGTGCGCGCTCGGCGAACGTGGCCGCGAAGGCCCTGACCCGCTCGTCCGGGATCACGGTCTTCCCCTGGGTGCCGGTGCTGATGCCGAGGACCGTGGTTCCGACCCGCACCTGCGCGATCGTGCCCGGTCCGCCCATGGCGCCGACCTCGGCGCGGTTGGCCTCGCGCTCGGCGCCGGTGCCGCCGAGGTCCACCTCCTTCGCGCCCACCCCGACCCGGTCCCCGCCGTACCATCCGGCCAGGAGGTCGTACGCGGTGTCCGCGGCCTTCTCGTCCTTGTAGGCGAGGGCCCAGAAGTTCAGCGTGGTGCCGTCCGGCTCGTGCGCGAAGGACGAGGTGCCCCAGAAGGCGACCTCCTTGCAGGCGGCCTCCCGCTTGTCCTTCGGGCCGACCCGGCAGACCGACGGCGGGTAGTCCGGGACCGGCTCCTGGGCATCCGGCTTCATGTAGTTCCGCCAGCCCGGTACGGCCTTCGCGTCGGGCAGCACCGAGGCGACCTGCTTCCGGTCGAGCGCCGTGGCCTTGGCGTCCCCGCCCCCGCCCCCGCAGCCCGCGAGCAGCAGCACGGCCGTCCCGGCAGCCAGGATTCCCGGCCCCCGCCGCCCACCCATGAAGCCCGTACCGCCGAACCCCGTACCGCCGAAGCGCGTACCGGTGCCGAAATCCCTGCCGTCCACGAGCGATTTCCCCCTCAGCTCGATCATCGCCGCCCGATCCTGGGCCCGGCCGTCCGGGGCGCCCCCGGCACCGGTACGACGGCACCGCCGCCCGGGAACGTGCCCGGGCGGCGGTGCGCGGTGGTACAGAAGCCCCGCGGGAGCGGAAAACCCCGCGGAAGCGGAATCAGAACGCGGCCTCGTCCAGTTCCATCACGGAGTTGTCGACGGACTCGGCGAGCGCGCGCTCGGTCGCGAGGCCCGGCAGGACGTTCGCGGCGAAGAACTTCGCGGCGGCGATCTTGCCCTGGTAGAAGGCCACGTCCTTCGGGGAGGCGTCGCGCAGCTTCTCGGTGGCGACGGCCGCGCCCTTGAGGAGCAGGTAGCCGACGACGACGTCGCCGGAGGCCATCAGCAGGCGGGTGGTGTTGAGGCCCACCTTGTAGATGTTCTTGACGTCCTCGCCGGTCGCGGTGAGGTCGGTGATCATCGTGCCGACGATCGCCTCCAGGTCGACGGCGGCCTTGGCGAGCGAGTCCAGCGCACCGGCCAGCTCCTCGTTGCCCTGGGCGCCGGCGAGGAACTTCTTGATCTCCTCGGAGAGGGTGTTCAGCGAGGCGCCCTGGTCGCGGACGATCTTCCGGAAGAAGAAGTCCTGGCCCTGGATCGCCGTGGTGCCCTCGTAGAGGGTGTCGATCTTGGCGTCGCGGATGTACTGCTCGATCGGGTACTCCTGGAGGTACCCGGAGCCGCCGAAGGTCTGGAGCGACTGCGCCAGCTGCTCGTAGGACTTCTCGGAGCCGTAGCCCTTCACGATCGGGAGCAGCAGGTCGTTGAGGCCGTGCAGCGCCTTGGCGTCCTCGCCCGCGGCCTCCTTCTCCTGGATCGCGTCCTGGACGGAGGCGGTGTACAGCACCAGGGAGCGCATGCCCTCCGCGTACGCCTTCTGCGTCATGAGGGAGCGGCGCACGTCGGGGTGGTGCGTGATGGTGACCTTGGGGGCGGTCTTGTCCATGAACTGCGACAGGTCCGAGCCCTGGACGCGCTCCTTGGCGTACTCCAGCGCGTTCAGGTAGCCGGTCGACAGGGTCGCGATGGCCTTCGTGCCGACCATCATGCGGGCGAACTCGATGATGCGGAACATCTGGCGGATGCCGTCGTGCTTGTCGCCGATCAGCCAGCCCTTGGCGGGGTGCTTGTCGCCGAAGGTCATCTCGCACGTGTTGGACGCCTTGAGGCCCATCTTGTGCTCGACGTTGGTCGCGTACACGCCGTTGCGCTCGCCCAGCTCGCCGGTGGTCCAGTCGAAGTGGAACTTCGGGACCATGAAGAGCGAGAGGCCCTTCGTGCCGGGTCCGGCGCCCTCGGGGCGGGCCAGCACGTAGTGGATGATGTTCTCGGACATGTCGTGCTCGCCCGAGGTGATGAAGCGCTTCACGCCCTCGATGTGCCAGGAGCCGTCCTCCTGCTCGACGGCCTTCGTGCGGCCCGCGCCGACGTCAGAACCGGCGTCCGGCTCGGTCAGCACCATCGTCGAGCCCCACTGGCGCTCGACGGCGATCTCGGCGATCTTCTTCTGCGCCTCGTTGCCCTCCTCGAAGAGGATGCCGGCGAACGCCGGGCCGGAGCAGTACATCCAGATGGCCGGGTTCGCGCCGAGCAGCAGCTCCGCGTAGCCCCAGATCAGGGAGCGCGGCGAGGTGGTGCCGCCGATCTCCTCGGGCAGGCCCAGGCGCCAGTACTCGGAGTCCATGAACGCCTGGTACGACTTCTTGAAGGTCTCCGGGACCGGGGCCGTGTTGGTCTCGGGGTCGAAGACCGGCGGGTTGCGGTCGGCGTCCGCGAAGGACTCGGCCAGCTCGTTCTCCGCGAGACGGGCGACCTCGTCGAGGATGCTCTTCGCCGTCTCGACGTCCATCTCGGCGAACGGGCCGGTGCCGTACGTCTTGTCGCGACCGAGGACCTCGAAGAGGTTGAACTCGATGTCGCGGAGATTCGACTTGTAGTGCCCCATGGAAGGCTCCGTAATCAATAGCAGTGGCGCACGGCGCCCCCGGGGAAGGGGGTGCGGGCCGGGCGGGCGACGAGCTGGCGACAAGCTGGCGAGGCGCATATCAGCTGACCTCTACGATGATGCTACCCGCCAGTAATAAGGCGCAACCCCTCAAGCCCCCGATGTGTCCGATTACTCTTTGCGGCATGTACGGCTACGACCAGAACCCGGGTGCACAGCAGCAGATGGGTGGCGGCTACGGCGAGCAGCCGCTGTATCCCGAGCCCTCGCCGCCGTCCCTGGGCGACGCGGTCCGGGCCTTCACCACCGGCTCGCTCTCCGCCGAGGACTTCCAGCAGATCTTCGCGACGTCGAAGGTCTACTGCCCGCGTGGCGACAATCCGGGCTTCCTGGCGCTGCACAACACGCAGCAGCCGGTGATCCCGATGTTCACCACGCTCAAGGAGCTGCGGCGGTACGCGGGCAAGGAGTCCAAGTACTTCGTGATCACCGGGGCCGAGGTGATCGACCTGCTGCCGACCGGCTACGGCTTCGTCCTCGACATGGAGGGCGAGCACCGCATGGTCTTCGACGCGAAGGCCGTGGAGCAGATGGTCGACTTCGCGATGCGCCGCATGTACGGCTGAGCTCCCGGTCTTCCCGGCTTCGGAAGGGGCCCGCACCCGACGGTGCGGGCCCCTTCGCGTTGCTCCGGGCGGGTGAGGGGCGGCTGCCGGGAGCGGGCCCGGCGGGGCCGGAAATGGATTGAGCCTTGCAAGATGTTCACCATTCAACTAAATTGAAGGCAGAACAATCCCCCGGAGGTGGCCCCCATGCCCGCAGTGACTGTCGAAAACCCGCTGACCCTGCCCAAGGTCGCCGCCCCGGGCGACGCGACGGACCGTCCCGTGCTCGCCGTCACCACGGCGCCGAGCGGATTCGAGGGCGAGGGCTTCCCGGTGCGCCGGGCGTTCGCCGGCATCAACTACAAGTACCTCGACCCGTTCATCATGATGGACCAGATGGGTGAGGTGGAGTACGCGGCGGGCGAGCCGAAGGGCACGCCCTGGCACCCGCACCGCGGCTTCGAGACCGTGACGTACCTGATCGACGGCAGCTTCATCCACCAGGACTCCAACGGAGGCGGCGGCACCATCCAGAACGGTGACACCCAGTGGATGACCGCCGGCTCGGGTCTGCTGCACATCGAGGCCCCGCCGGAGTCGCTGGTCATGTCGGGCGGCCTCTTCCACGGCCTCCAGCTCTGGGTGAACCTGCCCAAGGCCGACAAGATGATGAACCCGCGCTACCAGGACATCCGCGGCGGCCAGGTCCAGCTGCTCGCCTCCCCGGACGGCGGCGCGCTGCTCCGCGTCATCGCCGGTGAGCTCGACGGGCACGAGGGCCCCGGCATCACCCACACGCCGATCACGATGATCCACGCCACCGTGCGCCCCGGCGCCGAGGTGACCCTGCCGTGGCGCGAGGACTTCAACGGCCTCGCCTACGTGCTGGCCGGACGCGGCACCGTCGGCGCGGAGCGCCGCCCGGTCCACCTCGGGCAGACCGCCGTCTTCGGCGCCGGTTCCGCGCTGACCGTCCGGGCGGACGAGAAGCAGGACGGCCACACCCCGGACCTGGAGGTCGTGCTCCTCGGCGGCCGTCCGATCCGGGAGCCGATGGCGCACTACGGGCCGTTCGTGATGAACAGCCAGGCCGAGCTGAAGCAGGCCTTCGAGGACTTCCAGGCCGGCCGCCTCGGCACCGTGCCCGCGGTCCACGGAATGTGAGCCGGAGGGCGGGTGACGGTTCGTCACCCGTCCGGCGGCGCGGGCGGGACAGGCCGCCCGCGCCGTGATCGGGTGGGAGGGTGCGGAACGACAAGCCCCTCCTGCCCGATGCCGCGCGCCGCACGGCCGCCTGGTGCGGTGTGGTGCTCCTGGTCGCCGGGGTCGCCGCGGTGGCCGTCTGGCTGTGCGTGACGCTGAAGACGGCGGTCACCCCGGTGCTGCTCGCGCTGCTCGGGACGGCGCTGCTCGGCCCGGTGCACCGCTGGCTGACCGACCGGGGGGTGCGGCGCTCGCTCGCCGCCGGGCTCACCTGCGTCCTGCTCGTCGCGGTGGTCGGCGGTGCCGGGTACATCGTCGTCACCGCGCTCATCGACAGCGGTGACCAGATCGTCCGTTCGCTGAAGGACGCCGCCCACTGGGTCGTCGACCACTTCGGGATCGGGAAGAACACCGACGTGGACGACCTCGCGAGGGGCGGGCAGAAGCTCTTCGAGAAGTTCGGCGCGAGCGCCGCGGGCGGACTGCTCTCCGGGATCAGCCTGATCGGCACCCTCGCCGCCACCAGCGTCCTCGCCCTGCTGCTGACCTTCTTCTTCCTGCGCGACTCCGACCGGGCCCGCGACCTCGCCCACTCCATCGCCCCGCGCGGCACCGGCGAACTGGTGGAGGCGATGGGGCGGCGGGCCTTCGAGGCCGTCGAGGGCTTCATGCGGGGCACCACGTTCATCGCGCTGATCGACGCCGTCTGCATCACCGTGGGCCTGCTGGTCCTGCGGGTGCCCGGTGCGGTGGGGCTCGGGGCGCTGGTCTTCGTCGGGGCCTACATCCCGTACCTCGGGGCCTTCGTCTCGGGCACCGTCGCGGTGCTGGTCGCGCTCGCCGACCGGGGGTTCGTGATCGCGCTCTGGGCGCTGGGGGTGGTGCTCGCGGTGCAGGTGCTGGAGGGGCACGTGCTCCAGCCGGTGATCCAGAGCCGTACGGTGCAGATGCACCCCGCCATGATCATGATCGCGCTCACCGCGGGGGCCAGCGTGGCCGGGCTGCTGGGCATGCTGCTCGCGGTGCCGCTCTGCGCGGCGGCCTTCGGCATCCTCGGGGAGCTGCGCGACGGGTTCCGGGGGGCGGCCGCGCCGGAGGAGGAGTGAGGGGTCAGGCCCCCGGGGTCTCCAGGGCCTCCGGGGTCCCCGGTTCGGCCGGTCCGGTGCCCGGGGGCGACTCGTGCAGCTCGAACCAGATCGACTTGCCCGCCCCCCGCGGGTCCACTCCCCACGCGTCGGCGAGCATCTCCATCAGCACCAGCCCCCGGCCGCTGGAGGCCATCTCCCCCGGGCGCCGCTTGTGCGGCAGCTCGTCGCTGCCGTCGGACACCTCCACGCGCAGCAGCCGCCCGCCGTGCTCCCCCGTCGCCTGGGCGAGCATCAGCGCGTCGCCGTCCGTGTGGACCAGGACGTTGGTGGCCATCTCGGAGATCATCAGCACCGCCGAGTCGACCTGCTCCGGATCAGCCCAGTCGTGCAGCAGGTCCCGCAGCTGCCGCCGGGCCGCGGCGATCCGCTCCGGCTGGGCCTGCGCGATGGTCAGCGCGGTGCGCCGGGCCGTCGCCGGGCGCCCGGTGCCGCCGCCGTCCCGCCGCAGCAGGAGCAGCGCGACGTCGTCCTCCCGGCGGTCCGAGAGCGGGCCCGTGGTGTAGTGCGAGGCGGGTCCGTGCACCGTCTGGACCAGGGCGTCCGCCAGCTTCTCCAGATCGGCCGGGTGCTCCTCCAGGACCGGGCGCAGCCGGTCCCAGCCGGAGAACATGTCGTGGCCGCCGGTCTCGATCAGCCCGTCGGTGCAGAGCATGATCGTCTCGCCGGTCCCCAGGGTGATCCGGCTCGTCGGGTAGTCGGCGTCCTCCTCGACGCCGAGCGGCAGCCCGCCCTCGGTCTGCCGGATCATCGCGGTCCCGTCGGCGGTGGTCACCACCGGGTCGGGGTGGCCGGCGCGGGCGATGTCGAGGGTGCCGGTCGCCGGGTCGACCTCGGCGTACAGGCAGGTGGCGAAGCGGGGGCCGGGCGCCGTGCCGTCCTCGTACGCGTCCGTGAGCCCGGAGAGGAAGCGCGAGGCGCGGGCGAGCACCGCGTCCGGGCGGTGCCCCTCGGAGGCGTACGCGCGCAGGGCGATCCGCAGCTGGCCCATCAGCCCGGCGGCCCGTACGTCGTGGCCCTGGACATCGCCGATGACGAGGGCGACGCGGCCGTTGGGGAGCGGGATCATGTCGTACCAGTCGCCGCCGACCTGGAGCCCGCCGCCGGTCGGGATGTAGCGGGCGGCGACCGTCATCCCGGGGATCTCCGGGATGAGCCTCGGCATCATCGAGCGCTGGAGCCCCAGCGACAGCTCCCGCTCCGTCTCGGCGACCCCGGCCCGGGCCAGCGCCTGCGCGAGCATCCGGGCCACGGTCGTCAGCACCGAGCGCTCGTCCGGCGAGAACGACACCGGGTGCTTGAACCCGGCCATCCAGGCACCCATCGTGCGCCCCGCGACGATCAGCGGCAGAAAGGCCCAGGAGCGGCGGCCGAACCGGCTGGCGAGCGGCCAGGTGGCGGGGTAGCGGCGGCTGTACTCCTCGGGCGAGGGCAGATAGATCGCCCGCCCGGTCCGTGCGACCTCGGCGGCCGGATAGTCGGTCTCCAGCGGCATGTCGGTGAACGGTCCCTCGTCGCCGATGCCGTGTCCGTGGTGCCCGACGATCGTCAGCCGGTCGCCCGCGACGCCGAAGACCGCGAGCCCGTCCGGCGAGAAGCCCGGCATGGAGAGCGAGGAGGCGACCCGCAGCACCTCCTCGGTCGACCTGGCCTCGGCCAGCGCCCGCCCGGCGTCCAGCAGGAACGCCTCGCGGGAACGGCGCCAGTCGCCGGTGACGGTGACGGGCGCGCCGGTGGTGCCGGACTGCGGCTCGGGCACCTCCTGGAGCGTGCCGACCAGCACGTAGTCCCGGTCGGCCGCGGGCAGCGGCCGGGAGCGGCTGCGCACCGTACGCAGCACCCGGCCCTCGGCGTCCACGATCCGCAGCCGGGCCTCGGCGAGGGTGCCCTCGGCGCGGGCGAGGCTGACCACGCCGTAGATCTCGTTCCAGTCGACGGGGTGGAAACGGGAGCGCACCGCGGACTCGCGGAAGACGCCGGCCGCGGCGGGCAGCGCCAGCAGCCGGGCGGCCTCCGCGTCGAGCGTGACGGTCCCGGCGCCGTTGTCCCAGCTCCACAGGCCGGTACCGGTCGTGGCCAGGACATCCTCGGTGCGCATTGCCCTACTTTAAGAATATTTATGCTTCGGATGCCACCGTGGGTGCCCGGGCGGGGGCCGCCGGGGGACCGTGAAGCGTCAATGTCAATGATTCGGTTCCGGCGCGGGCGGTAGCCTGGGATGGCTGTAAGCCACCCCGAACCGCGAAGACTGGATGAACGACGATGCATCGGTACAGGTCCCACACCTGCGGCGAGCTCCGCGCCTCTGACGTCGGCACCGACGTCCGACTCAGCGGCTGGCTGCACAATCGCCGAGACCTGGGCGGCATCCTCTTCATCGATCTGCGCGACCACTACGGTCTGGTGCAGCTCGTCGCCCGCCCGGGCACCCCCGGCAACGAGGCGCTGGCGAAGCTCACCAAGGAGACCGTCGTCCGGATCGACGGCAAGGTCTCCGCGCGCGGCGCCGACAACGTCAACCCGGAGCTCCCGACCGGCGAGATCGAGATCGAGGTCACCGAGGTCGAGGTGCTGGGCGAGGCCGCCCCGCTGCCCTTCACGATCAACACCGAGGACGGGGTCAACGAGGAGCGGCGCCTGGAGTACCGCTTCCTCGACCTGCGCCGCGAGCGCATGCACCGCAACATCATGCTGCGCTCGGCGGTCATCGCCGCGATCCGCGCCAAGATGGTGGCCCTCGGCTTCAACGAGATGGCGACGCCGATCCTCACCGCGACCTCCCCCGAGGGCGCCCGTGACTTCGTCGTGCCGTCCCGCCTCAACCCGGGCAAGTTCTACGCCCTGCCCCAGGCGCCGCAGCAGTTCAAGCAGCTGCTGATGATCTCCGGCTTCGACCGCTACTTCCAGATCGCGCCCTGCTTCCGCGACGAGGACGCCCGCGCCGACCGTTCGCCCGGCGAGTTCTACCAGCTCGACGTCGAGATGTCGTTCGTCGAGCAGGAGGACGTCTTCCAGCCGATCGAGAAGCTGATGACCGAGCTCTTCGAGGAGTTCGGCAACGGCCGCCACGTCACCTCGCCGTTCCCGCGCATCCCGTTCCGCGAGTCGATGCTGAAGTACGGCAACGACAAGCCCGACCTGCGCGCCAAGCTGGAGCTGGTCGACATCTCCGACGTCTTCGCCGACTCGGAGTTCAAGGCCTTCGCCGGCAAGCACGTCCGCGCCCTCCCGGTCCCGGACACCGCGGGCCAGTCCCGGAAGTTCTTCGACGGCCTCGGCGACTACGCCGTCCAGCACGGCGCCAAGGGCCTGGCCTGGGTCCGCGTCGGCGAGGACGGCGCGCTGGCCGGACCGATCGCCAAGTTCCTCACCGAGACGGACGTCAAGACCCTCACCGAGCGCCTCTCGCTGGTGCCGGGCCACGCCGTCTTCTTCGGCGCGGGCGAGTTCGACGAGGTCTCCAAGATCATGTCCGCCGTCCGCGTCGAGGCCGCCAAGCGGGCCGGCCACTTCGAGGAGGACGTCTTCCGGTTCTGCTGGATCGTCGACTTCCCGATGTACGAGAAGGACGAGGAGACCGGCAAGATCGACTTCTCCCACAACCCCTTCTCGATGCCCCAGGGCGGCATGAAGGACCTGGAGGAGAAGGACCCGCTGGACATCCTCGCCTGGCAGTACGACATCGTCTGCAACGGCATCGAGCTGTCCTCCGGCGCCATCCGGAACCACGAGCCCGACGTCATGCTCAAGGCGTTCGAGATCGCCGGTTACGACCGCGAGACCGTCGAGCACGAGTTCGCGGGCATGCTCCGCGCCTTCCGGCTCGGCGCCCCGCCGCACGGCGGCATCGCCCCGGGCGTCGACCGCATCGTGATGCTGCTCGCCGACGAGCCCAACATCCGCGAGACGATCGCCTTCCCGCTCAACGGCAACGCCCAGGACCTGATGATGGGCGCGCCGACCGAGCTGGACGAGTCGCGGCTGCGCGAGCTGAACATCCAGCTCCGCAAGCCGGTGGCGGCGGCGAAGGGCAAGGACGAGGCCAAGACGGAGAAGTAGTCCGGCCTCTGCCGCCCCACTGTTCCACGTGAAACATCCCCCGGCCGGGGTCGGCCGGGGGATGTTCGCGTATCGGGCGCCGGGCACGCACCCGGTGCCGCTGTGCCGCTGTGCCGTTACGCCGCGTTCAGCGCGGTCGTCGGGTCGAGCCGGGCGGCCCGGACCGCCGGGTACAGACCGGCGATCACGCCGATCACCAGGGTGGCGGCCAGCCCGCCCGCCAGGGCCCAGGGCGGGACCACCGCCGTCCACCCCTGGACCCGGGCGAAACCGAAGGTGGCCGCCGAGCCCAGCAGCGCGCCCGCCGTCCCGCCCAGCGCCGACAGCAGCAGCGACTCCGTGACGAACTGGAGCCGGATCGCGCCCCGGGTCGCGCCCAGCGCCCGGCGCAGGCCGATCTCCCGGCGGCGCTCCAGCACGGAGACGACCATGGTGTTGGCCACGCCGACCCCGCCGACCAGCAGCGCCACCGCCCCCAGGGCGAGCATCAGCCGGGTCAGCCCCGCGTCGGTGGCGGCCTTGGCGGCCAGCGCGTCCGAGGGCCGGGAGACCTGGACGCCCGCCCCGTCGCCGGGGTTGAGGGTGCGGCCCAGGACCGCTCGTACGTCCGCCACGGATTCGTCGGTGGAGCGCTCGAAGACGGTGGTGGGGTGGCCGTCGAAGCCGAACCAGCGCTCGGCGGCGGGGAACCCGACCATGGCCACCCGGTCCAGGTTGGGGACGAGGTCCAGCGGTTGGAGGACGCCGACGACGACCACCCGGACGTCGTTCATCATGATCGTCTCGCCGGGCCGGGTGACCCCGAGACGTTCCGCGGCCACCGCGCCGAGCACCGTCACCGGGAGCCGCTCCCCGGCCCGGTCGAGCCAGCGGCCCGTGCGCACCTCGCCGCCGAGCGCGGCCAGCAGATCGGTCCGCACCGCCTGGGCGGTGACGCCCGCAGTGCGCTCCTCGGGGACCACGTCGCTGCGGCGGATACGGGCGTCCACGTCGGCGGAGGCCGTGGCCTGGCGCACCGGGCCGATCCGCTCGACCATCGCGACCGCGTTCTTGGGCAGCTTGAGCCTGCCGCCCTCCGCGTCCTTGCCGGCCTCGGCGGTGAGGAGGTTGGTGCCGAGCCGGTCGAGCCGGGCCATCAGGTCCGCGCGGCTCGACTCGGAGAGCCCGACCACCGCGACCATCGTGGCGATCCCGATGGCGATACCGAGCGCCGAGAGCACCACCCGGGCCCGTCGGGCGCGCAGCCCGACCGCGCCGACCCGGAGCACATCGCCCGGGGCGAGGCGGGCGGGCCGGAGATCCTGCCTCATGAAACAGCCTCCTCCGGGCGCGAGGGCGGTGCGGGCGCGGCCGCCGAGCGCTGGTCCGAGACGATCCGGCCGTCCCTGAAGCGGACCCGGCGCGGCAGCGCGTCCGCGATCTCGTTGTCGTGGGTGATCACGCAGACCGTGGTGCCCGCCGCGTTCAGCTCGTGCAGCAGCTCCATGACGATGGCGCCGGACGCGGTGTCCAGGGCCCCGGTCGGCTCGTCCGCCAGCAGCAGGGTGGGCGCCCCCACCACGGCGCGGGCGATGGCCACCCGCTGCTTCTCGCCGCCGGAGAGCTGGTCGGGGGTGTGCGAGCGACGGTGGTCCAGCCGTACCCGGGCCAGCGCCTCCCGGGCCCGGGCCCGGCGTTCCCTGGGCGGGACGCCCGCGTAGAGCAGCCCGTCCGCGACGTTCTCCACCGCGTCGCGCCCCGCCGCCAGGTGGAAGTGCTGGAAGACGAAGCCGATGTGGCGGGAGCGCAGGGCGGAGAGCCGGGAGTCGGGGAGCCGGGACACGTCGTGGCCGGTGATCCGGACCGTGCCCGTGGTGGGCCGGTCGAGGGTGCCCATGAGGTTGAGCACGGTGGACTTGCCGGAGCCGGACGGGCCGACGACGGCGAGCAGCTCGCCCCGCTCGACGGTGAGGTCCACCCCGCGCAGGGCGTGGACGCCGCCGGGGTACGTCCTGGTGGCGCCGCGCAGTTCGACGACCGGGGCGGAGGACGCGTCGACGGGCGGGGACGCGGGGACCGGACCGTCTGCCGGCCCGGGGACCGGTCCGCTTGTCGGTACGGGGCTCATGAGGCGGCCACACCGACCTTCAGGCCGGCGCGCACGTCCGGCCCGCTGACCTCGATCAGCCCGTCGGCGGTCATGCCCGTCTCCACCCGCACCATCCGTGACGTGGCGCCCTCGACGACCTGGAGCCCGTAGCCGCCGTTCTCGCCGCGCAGCGCCACGACCGCCTCGACCGGGACCGCGAGCACCCCCTTGCGCTCCTCGCTGACGAACTTCACGCTCGCAGGGGCCTTGGGGTCCTCGCCCTTGACCGCGCGCGCCCCGCCGTCGAGGGAGATCTCGACGACGACACCGTCCCCGGCCCCCTGGTCCTCCGCCTCCCCGGACTCCCCGGGGCGTGCCGTCCCGGTGACCCGGCCGCCCTCGGTCTTCCCGCTGGGCAGGGTGACCTCGACCCGGGCGCCGCGTGCGGCGAGCGCGGCCTCGCTCCGGTCCAGCTCGGCCCGGACGACCGGGTCGGTGGAGGCGATCGTCAGGACCGCCCCGTCCGGGCCGACCCGGTCGGCGAGCGCCGCGTCGGCGGAGACCACCTTGACCGGGCCGGGCTGGAAGACCACGTCCCCCTGGCCGACCCGGCCGGTGGGCTCCCGGTTCAGCGACTTCTGCCACTGCTTCACGGCGGCCTCGGTGGCCGCGTCGTACCGGACGTCGATGTACAGCCCGGCCCCGTACCCCAGGTCGCGCAGGTTGCGCTCCAGCTGGAGCACGTCGCTGCCCCGGTCGCCGAGCTTCATCTCGCGGAACATCGGGACCGGTCCGTAGAGCAGGGTGACGGGCTTGTCGTTCAGCTCGTACAGCGCCTGTCCCCTGTTCAGGGTGCGGCCCTCGGCGGCGGCCACGGTCACGGTGCCCTCGACGGCGGACTTGACCGCACGGCGCCGGGCGAAGCCGAGGGTGCCGTCGACGGTGGTGGACCGTACGAGGTCGGCGCGGGCCACGGCCGTGGTGGCGGGCGGCAGGTCGCCGCCCCGGCGGGTGGCACCGGCGTCGCCGCCGCCGAGGAACAGCCACCCCCCGGTGACGGCGGCGGCCACCGCCACCGCGCCGAGCGCGAGCAGCAGGGTCGAGCGCCTCACTGCATGCCGTCCAGACCGTCGAGCAGCTTCGTCCGGCACGCCTCGCGGGCCTTCTTGTACG
Source organism: Streptomyces sp. NPDC092952 (assembly GCF_044754785.1). Classification (NCBI taxonomy): domain Bacteria; kingdom Bacillati; phylum Actinomycetota; class Actinomycetes; order Kitasatosporales; family Streptomycetaceae; genus Streptomyces; species Streptomyces sp. NPDC092952. The sequence continues at coordinate 398,952 of NZ_JBIVPT010000003.1, forward strand.
TCGGCGAATCCGAGTCGATGCTCGGGGACGCCGGGTTGGGGTCGCCGCCGGGCTGGGCGATGCCGCCGCTCATCGTCGGATTGGTGAACCGGGAGACGCCGTGGTCCCGCATGCACGTGGCGTGCGCCAGCATCGATTCGTAGGACTTCTGCTGGTCGCGCTTGGGTTCGGCGTCCAGTGCGGCCCTGAGCTCGGGCACGCAGGCACCGTCCTTGCCGCCCTTGATGCCCTCGTTGCGGCCGGGCTGGGAACCGATCTCGTTGACCTTGTCCCAGTCGAGGTGCCCGCTGAGCCTGGGGTCGGGGAAGTCCGGGTAACCGCCCTTGGCGCGCATGCACTGGACGTACTTGACCTGGGCGTCGTAGAACGCGCTCTTGCCGGCGGGCGGCGCGCTCGCCTTGTCGGTCTCCTGCGGGGAGGAGGTCTTCGGGCCGTCCGGCACGTCGGCGACCGCCTCGCTCCGCGTGCCCTCCGCTCCGTCGTCCCCGCCACCGCAGCCGACGGAGAGGGCGAGCACGGGCAGCGCCACGAGCGCGGCGACCCGGAGCCGGGCGGTGGTCCGGGGGCTCCGGGTGGTCCGGACGGTCCGGGTGGTCTTCCGGTGGGAAAGGTTCATGCACGGCACGTTGGCCGTCGCGGATGACGGCCCGTCCATGGCCACATGATGGGAACGTAACAATGCCCCCGGCCTGCGCGTTCGTCCCCTCGGACCCCGGACGGAACGGCCCCGGGCATGCACATAATCGGCCCCATGCCGCATGTGTTGCTCATCGAGGACGACGCGTCCGTACGGGACGGGATGGAGCTGGTGCTGCGCCGGCACGGGTACGGGGTGTCGACCGCCGCCACCGGCGAACAGGCCCTGGCCGCCCTCACCGGCGAGGAAGGCGCCCGGATCGAACTGGCCGTGCTCGACCTGATGCTGCCCGGCATGGACGGCTTCGAGGTGTGCCGCCGCATCCGCGCCCGCTCGGCGACCCTGCCGGTCATCATGCTGACCGCGCGCGGCGACGACCACGACATCGTGACGGGGCTGGAGGCGGGCGCCGACGACTACGTCGTCAAACCCGTCACCGCCCCCGTCCTGGAGGCCCGCATCCGGGCCGCGCTGCGCCGCGCCGAACCCTCGGCACCGGCGCACCGGCCCGGTGACCTCGCCGGGCTGGTGATCGACCGGCTCGGGCTGACCGTCACCAAACACGGCGTACCGGTCCCGCTGCCGCCCACCGAACTGCGGCTGCTGCTGGAGCTGTCGGCCTCCCCGGGCCAGGTCCTCAGCCGGGAGCAGCTCCTCGAATCCGTCTGGGACCACACCTTCCTGGGCGATTCCCGGCTGGTGGACGCGGCGGTCGGCCGGCTCCGCGCCAAGCTGGAGGACGTACCGGCCAGGCCCCGCTACGTCCAGACCGTACGCGGCTTCGGCTACCGCTTCGGTCCGCTGTGAACCGGCAACGAACCCGGACACGCGCCCGGCATCCGGTCGGCGGGCTGCGCACCCGGTTGGTCGCCACCTTCGTCGCCGTCGCGCTGATCAGCGCGGTCACCGCGACCGCGCTCGCCTACCGGGAGGCCCGCACCGCCGTCCTCCAGCGCACCCAGAACGCGGCCGTCAACGACGTCCGGGCGCGGGTCGGGGCGGTGGCCGCCGACTTCGACCTGCCGCCCGACCAGCGCTCGCTGGACCGGTTCGCGGCCCGGGTCTCCGAGGGCATCGGCGGCCGGATCGTGGCCGTCCGCTACCGGGACCTGTCCGCCACCTCCGACCCGTACGCCGACACCGCGTCCCGGATCGGCGCCGGGCTGCGCGCCGCCGTCCGCACCGGCGACGACGCGGTGTTCCAGCGGGTGCGGTGGCAGGACGAGCCGTACCTGGTGGTCGGCATGCCGGTGGCGTACGCGGACGGGGACCGCTCCGCCTCCGGCCTGGAGGTCTACGCGATCACCGATCTGCGCGCCGAGCGCGACGACACCGCCGCCCTGCTGGACTCGGTGCGGGCGGGGATCGTGCCGGTGGTGGTGCTGGCCGCCGTCCTGGCGCTGCTGGCCGCGGGAACGGTGCTGCGGCCGGTACGCAGACTGGGCCGGGCCACCCGTGAGCTGGCCGCCGGGGACCTCGGCAGCCGGGTCGCCGTCACCGGGCACGACGAACTCGCCGACCTGGCCCGGACGTTCAACGAGACCGCCGACGCGCTCCAGGCGTCCGACGCCGACCTGCGCGAACAGGAGGCGAAGGCGCGCCGCTTCGTGGCGGACGTCTCCCACGAACTGCGCACCCCGCTCGCCGCGATGACGATGGTGGCGACCGTCCTGGAGGAGGACGCCGACCAGCTGCCCCCGGACGCGGCCCGCGCCGCCCGGACCGTCGGCGCCGAGACGGCCCGGCTGGCCCGGCTGGTCGAGGAGCTGATGGAGATCTCCCGCTTCGACGCCGGAGCGGCCCGGCTGAACGCGGCGGAGACCGACCTCGCCGACACCGTCCGGGCGTCGCTGGCGCTGCGCGGCTGGACCGACCGGGTCCGCACGGAGCTGGACACGGGCGTACGGGCGGTCGTCGACCGGCGCCGCGTCGACGTGATCGTCGCCAACCTGGTCGGCAACGCGCTGCGGCACGGCGCCCCGCCGGTCACGGTCACCCTGCGGACGTGCCGCGCCGCGGACGGTGCGCCGTGGGCGGTGCTGTCGGTCGCCGACCGGGGCCCAGGGCTGCCGCCGGGCGCGGAACGACGGGTCTTCGACCGGTTCTACAAGGCGGACGAGGCCCGTACCCGTTCCGCCGACGGTGGCGATGACGGCGGGCAGGGCAGCGGCCTCGGCACGGCGATAGCGCTGGAGAACGCCCGGCTGCACGGCGGCACGATCGAGGTGGCGGACGCGGCCGGGGAACCGCCGCGCGGCGCGGTGTTCACGCTCCGGCTGCCGCTGCGGCGCACCGGACCGGATGAACCGGAGGAGGGGACGGAATGAGGATGCGACGAGCGGCGGCGGCCGCCGTGCTGGGCGTGGCCGCGCTGACCGGCTGCGGGGTCCAGCCGACCGGGGTGGTGGAGGCGGGCGAGCCCGCCTCCGGGCTGACCCGGGGAGTGCGGCTGTACTTCGCCTCGCCGAGCGGGCTGACCGCGGTGCCGCTGATCGACCAGCGGGTCGACGACCTGAACGGGGTGCTGAAGCTGCTCGGTGCGACGGAGCCGCCCGCCGGCCAGGGGCTGGTCTCCCTCGTCCGCCTCGGCGGCTACTCGGCGACCGGCTCGGGCGAGCGGGTCACCGTGCGGACGGAGGGGCCGTACGGAGGGTCGGGGCGCGACCAGGCGACCGGGCAGCTGGTGTGCACCCTGGCCCGTACCCAGTCGGTGCTCGACCCGAGGGTCAGGGCCGACGACGTCCGGGTCACCTTCCGTCCGTCCGAGGGCGAGCCGCTGGGGCCGCTGGGCTGCGCGGAGTTCCTGGGGCGGTGACGGCGGCGGGGAGCGGGGCGGCGTGAGGGGCCGTCACCGGGGAGGGCGGGGCGATACCGCCGGATGGCCCTCGTGCGGGTTCGCCCCGGCGGGGCGCGGCGTTGACTGAGGGCGGCGGCCGAGGGCGGCGACGGTGATCGCCCGCCCGGACCCGCCGCCACCCGCGAACGCCGAGGAGCCCCCGTGTCCCCGTCCCGTCCGCCGGTCCACCGGCGCACCCCGCCCCCCGCCCGGATAGGCCTGGGCATAGGCATCGGCACCTGTGCCACCGCCCTGCTCCTGCTCACCGGCTGCGGCACCACCCCGGCCGCCGGCCCCGCCGCCACCCGACCCGCCGTACGGCCCGGCACCGCGGCCTCCCCGGGCGTCGGCGGCCCACCCGGCCGGGCCCGCGTACGGGCCGCCCCCGTACCGCACGCACCGCGCGTCCACCCGCGCGAGATACCCGGCCTGGGCCCCAGGACCCGGGCCGGGATACCGGCGGACTCCCGCCAGGCCCTCGTCGTCACCGGCGACGACTACGACTCCAGCCTCTCCACCGCGGTGCTCTACACCCGCGACGACCCGGCCCGGGGCTGGCGCCCCGCCACCGGCCCCTGGCCCGCCCACAACGCCCTGGACGGCTGGACCGACCGCCACGAGCAGGGCGACCTCCGCTCCCCGGTCGGCGTCTACGGCCTCACCTACGCGGGCGGCCTCCTCACCCCGCCCCGCACGGCCTTCCCCTACGACCACAACCCGCTGTTCACGGTCGACGGCGAGGGTTTCGACGGCGAACCCCTCGAAGGCGCCTTCGACTACGTCGTGGCCATCGACTACAACCGCGCCCCGCACACCTCCCCCCTCGACCGCACCCGCCCCCTCGGCGAGGAACGCGGCGGCGGCATCTGGCTCCACGTCGACCACGGCGGCCCCACCCAGGGCTGCGTCTCCCTCCCCGCCGACCGCATGCGGGAACTCCTGACCGATCTGGACCCGGCGAAGAAACCCGTCGTCGTCATGGGCGACGCCGAGGGCCTGGAACGCTGAACCGACAACGGGGCACGGAACGGGCCCGTACGCTGATGGCAGCCCGTTTCCGTACCAGGAGGCTGTGATGACCGTGGTTGAGGAGAATGTGCTGACCCAGGAGGTCTTCGAGGACCTCGCCCGCCACGCCATACGCGCGGAAGAAGCGCTGCGTCTGGAGTTCGTGAACGGGAAAATGGGGGTCAAGGCAGTGCCGGACGGGGACCACGGGCGGATCATCGAATGGCTCACCCGGCAGTGCATGCAGGCTGACCCCAGCCGTTGGCTCTATGCCGAGCAGGGGCTGCGCATCGAGACGTACCGCAGGGGGAACGCCCGGCCCGATGGGGCGCTCGCCACTAGCGGCACCTTCGTCGGCCAGGGAGAATGGGCCGACCCCGCCGGTGTCCTGATGGTCGTCGAGGTCACCTCGTACGACGAGGACACCGACCGCCGGGACCGGGTCGAGAAGCCGCGCGCGTACGCCGAGACCGGCATCCCCGTCTACCTGCTCATCGACCGCGACACCTGCGAGGTCAAGGTGCACTCGCAGCCCGACGGGGTGCGGTACGAGTGCGTGGTGACGGTGCCGTACGGGAAGACCGTCGAACTGCCCGACCCGGTGGGCATCGAGCTGGACACCGAGCCGCTGAAGAACTGGGTCCGCTGACGCACGCCGAAGGGCCGGACCCTCTGCCGGGTCCGGCCCTTCGACGTACGTACGGAGAGGAGCGGCCCTACGCGGGCTTCTCCTCCAGGCGCGGGAACAGCACCGCGCCCTTCGTCACCGTGGCGCCCACCGGGAGGCGGCCCCAGGTGCCGGCGTCCTGCACGCGCTGGTCGGCCAGGGCGCCCAGGGACGCCTCGGCGCCCAGCGAGTCCCACAGCTTCTGCGAGGTCTCCGGCATCACCGCGTTCAGCAGCACCGCGACACCGCGCAGCGACTCGGCGGCCGTGTAGAGGATCGTCGCGAGGCGGGCCCGGCCCTCGGCCGAGTCGTCCTTGGCGACCTTCCAGGGCTCCTGCTCCGTGATGTAGCCGTTGACCTGCTTCACGAAGTCGAAGATCGCCAGGATGCCCGCCTGGAAGTCCAGCTCCTCGCCGATCTTCGCGTCGGCGGTGGCGACGGCCTTCGCCAGACCCTCCTGGACGGCCTTCTCGGCGTCGCCCGGGGCGGTGGCCTCCGGCAGCTCCCCGCCGAAGTACTTGCCGACCATGGCGGCGACGCGCGAGGCGAGGTTGCCGTAGTCGTTGGCCAGCTCGGAGGTGTAGCGGGCGGCGAAGTCCTCCCAGGAGAACGAGCCGTCGTTGCCGTACGCGATGGCGCGCAGGAAGTACCAGCGGTACGCGTCCACGCCGAAGTGCGAGGTCAGGTCCTGCGGCTTGATGCCGGTCAGGTTCGACTTCGACATCTTCTCGCCGCCGACCATCAGCCAGCCGTTGGCGACGACCTTGCCGGGCAGCGGCAGCCCCTGCGCCATCAGCATGGCGGGCCAGATCACCGAGTGGAAGCGGAGGATGTCCTTGCCGATCAGGTGCACGTCGGCGGGGAACGTCGCGTCGAACTTCTCCTGGTTGGCGCCGTAGCCGACCGCCGTGGCGTAGTTCAGGAGGGCGTCGACCCACACGTAGATCACGTGCTTGTCGTCCCACGGCACCGGGACGCCCCAGTCGAAGGTCGAGCGGGAGATCGAGAGGTCCTGGAGGCCCTGCTTGACGAAGTTCACGACCTCGTTGCGGGCGGACTCGGGCTGGATGAAGCCCGGGTTCTCGGCGTAGAACTCCATCAGCTTCGGGCCGTAGGCGCTCAGCTTGAAGAAGTAGTTCTCCTCCTTGAGGATCTCCACCGGCTTCTTGTGCACCGGGCACAGCTTGACGCCGTTCTCGTCCTCGATGAGGTCGCCGGGGAGCTTGTACTCCTCGCAGCCCACGCAGTACGGGCCCTCGTACCCGCCCTTGTAGATGTCGCCCTTGTCGTACAGGTCCTGCACGAACTCCTGCACCCGGTCGGTGTGGCGCTTCTCCGTCGTACGGATGAAGTCGTCGTTCGCGACGTTCAGGTGCTCCCAGAGGGGCTTCCACGCCTCCTCGACGAGCTTGTCGCACCACTCCTGCGGAGTGACGCCGTTCGCCTCGGCCGTGCGCATGATCTTCTGACCGTGCTCGTCCGTGCCGGTGAGGTACCACACCTTCTCGCCGCGCTGGCGGTGCCAGCGGGTGAGCACGTCGCCTGCGACGGTCGTGTAGGCGTGGCCCAGGTGAGGAGCGTCGTTGACGTAGTAGATGGGGGTCGAGACGTAGAAACTCTTCACGCCGTCGCCCCCTTGCTTCTCGGATCCAGTGGCCGCCATGGTCGAAATCCTAACGGCCCGCGGGAGACCGGATCACACCGATAAACCCTCCCGGGGGCGCGGAGACCTTTGCGAAACAACCCTTCCCGTAGCAAAGACGCATCCTGGGAGGGAGTGGACACGCATGCACGAGGCAGGGGACATCACGATGCGGGTACTGGTCGCCGAGGACGAGGAGATACTGGCGGAGCTGGTCGCCACCGGGCTCCGCCGGGCCGGCTTCGCCGTCGACACGGTGTACAGCGGTGACGCCGCCGTCGCCTACCTGGGGCTGCACGACTACGACGTGGTCGTCCTCGACCGCGACCTGCCTCGGGTGCACGGCGACGACGTGGCGCGCGGACTGGTCGCCTCCGGCTCCCGGACCAGGATCCTGATGCTGACCGCCGCCGTCTCCATGGAGGACCGGGTCGCCGGGCTCGACCTCGGCGCCGACGACTACCTGGGCAAGCCGTTCGAGTTCCCCGAGCTGGTGTCGCGGGTCCGGGCGCTGCGCCGCCGCAGCGCCCGCCCGGTCCCGCCGCAGCTGGAGCGGCACGGCATCCAGCTCGACACCGTGCGCCGCACCGCCTCGCGGGACGGGCGGGAGCTGGACCTGTCGCCGAAGGAGTTCTCGGTGCTCCAGCTGCTGCTGGAGGCGGACGGCGCCACCGTCAGCGCCGAGGAGCTGCTGGAACGGGCCTGGGACGCCAACGCCGACCCCTTCACCGGCGCGGTCCGGGTCTGCATGAGCAAGCTGCGCGGGAAGCTCGGGGAGCCGGCCCTGATCCGTACCGTGCAGGGCGTGGGGTACGCCCTGTGAAGCGGCTGACCGAACGGCTGGCCCACCGGCTGGCCGGGGTGGAGCACTCCCGGATCCGGGCCCGGATCGCCCTGGTGTACGGCGGGGTCTTCCTGATCCTCGGCACGGCCCTGCTGACCACCGTCAACCTCGCCTCCCGCGCCGGTACGGACTCCCAGGCGCGGGACATCGCCCGCACCGCGGCCGTGGTCCAGCCCGGCTACGCGGTGAACGGTCCGCTGATCACCCGGCGCAGCCTCGGCCCGCCCACCGTCTACGACCTCACCGACAACGTCAGCGACGCGGCCGGCCACCAGCTGATGATCTGGTCCGTGGCGGCGCTGCTGGTGATGACGGCCTGCGCGGTCTGCGTGGGCTGGTGGACGGCGGGGCGGGTGCTGCGGCCCGTCCACGCCATGACCGCCAAGGCGCGCCGGCTCTCCGAGCACAATCTGCACGAGCGGATCGCGTCCAGCGGCCCGGACGACGAGCTGAAGGAGCTGGGCGACACGCTGGACGCGCTGCTGGCCCGGCTGGAGAAGGCGTTCGACAGCCAGCGGCGGTTCATCGCCAACGCCTCCCACGAGCTGCGGACCCCGCTCGCCACCCAGCGCGCCGCGATCCAGATCGGACTGGACGACCCGACCCCGGAGGACCTCGTACGGACCCGGCAGACGCTCCTGGACAACAACCGGCGCAGCGAGCGGCTGATCGAGGGGCTGCTGGTGCTGGCGCGCAGCGAGCGCGGGCTCGCGGACGGTGAGCGCGAGGTGGTGGACCTGGCGGGTGTGGTGGAGGAGGAGGCCGCCCGGCATCCGGGCCGTCCGGGGCGCCCGGACGTGCGGGCCGACGCGCACTTCTGCGTGGTGCGCGGCAACCGGATGCTGCTCGCCCAGCTGGTGGGGAACCTGCTGGCCAACGCCGTCACGTACAACGTGCCGGGCGGGACGGTGGACGTGTCCCTGGTGACGGCCGGGGGCGGGGCGCTGCTGGAGGTGCGCAACACCGGGCCGGTGGTCGGCGCGGCGGACATCCCGGGGCTGTTCGAGCCGTTCCGGCGGGGCGAGGGCAAGGACCGGATGGGGCGCGGTTCGGGGCTGGGCCTCTCGATCGTGCGCTCCATCGCGGTCGCGCACGGCGGTACGGTCACGGCGGTGCCGGGCCCGGAGGGCGGGCTCGCCGTGACCGTACGGCTGCCGGTGGATCAGGCGCCGGTCTCGGCCGACCCGGCGGCGGAGCCGGTCCCGGCGTCGCTCTCGGTGTCGGCGTCGCGGGCCGTGAGCCAGGCGGGGAACGCGGCCAGTACCTCGCGGTAGAACCTGGCGTCCGGGACCTCGCGGGGGGCGGGGCCCGCGTGGAAGAACCCGGCGTTCGGGGCGTCCAGCTTCCGAAGGAAGTCGAAGCCCTTGCCGTCCTCCTCGCCGAACGCGACGAACTGGAAGAACAGCGGCAGCCGCGCCGCGTCGGCCAGTGCCTGCCGGGCGGCCTGCTTGGCGTCCGGCGGCCCGTCCGTCTGGAAGACCACCAGGGCGGGACCGGTGGACCCGGAGCCCTCGTAGTGCGCGACGACCGCCTCGACGGCCGCCTGGTAGTTCGTACGGCCGAGGCGGCCGAGGCCCGCGTTCAGCTCGTCGATCCGGCCCTCGTGGTCGGCGAGGCCGACGGTGGCGGTGCCGTCGATGTCGGTGGAGAAGAAGACGACGGGGACGGTCGCCTCCTCGTCCAGGTGCGCGGCGAGCGCCACCGTCCGGTCGCCCAGGTGCTGGGCGCTGCCGTCCTTGTAGAACGGCCGCATGGAGCCGGAGCGGTCGAGGACCAGGTAGACGGTGGCGCGCAGCCCGGTCAGCCCGTGCGCCTTCAGCCCGGACTGGGCGGCCTTGTACGCGTCGGCCAGCCCGGGAGCGCGCGACTTCACCTTGGCGAGGCTGAGGGCGGGCTTGGCGGTGGCCGCAGGGGCGGTGGTCGCCGGGGCCGGGGTTTCGGGGGCGGGCTCGGGGGCCGGCTCCTTCACGGTTTCGACTTCGGCCGCGACGGGCTCGGGGGCCGGGGCGGCCTCCGGCTCGGGGGTCGGTTCCGGGGCGGCCTCGGCCTTGGCAGGCGCGGGCTCGGGCGTGGGCTCGGCCTCGGCCGCCGGCTCGGCCGCCGGCTCGGCCGCCGGTTCCGGCGCGACGACGGGCTTCTCGGCCTCGGGCTCTTCGGCCTTGGGCTTCTCGGCCTCGGGCTCTTCGGCCTTGGGCTTCTCGGCCTCGGGCTCTTCGGCCTTCGGCTTCTCGGCCTTCGGCTTCTCGGCCTTCGGTTCCTCGGCCTTCGGTTCCTCGGCCTTCGGCTCTTCGGCCTTCGGCTTCTCCGCCTTCGGCTCCGTCGACTCCGGCTCCGGGGCCGAGCCCTGGGCCGGGACGGTGGCGAGGGACGGACGGTCGAAGGCGGCCGCCACCAGGTCCGAGGCCACGTCACCGGCGCCGGCGCCGCTGTCGTCACCGGCGGAGCGCGGTGCGGCCGGGGCCGGTACCGAGACCTTGGCGGCCGGCTCCGGGGCGGGCTCCGCGACCGACTCGTCAGCCGTAGCCGTAACCGCGTCGGCGGTCGTACCGGCAGTCGTGTCCTCGGCGGGCCCGGCCTCCGCCGCCTTCGCTTCCGACTTCGGCTCCGAGTCCGTGGGCGCGGTGCGTTCGGTCTGGGGCGGGACCGTGGCCGTCGGTGCGTCCTGCTCCGCGCGGTCACGGCCGAACACCTTGCGCAGCAAGCTCCGAATGCCCATGGGCGAGGCCTTTCGCGTCAGTTGGGTGAGGGAAATGTCCGACCTGCTGGAATTGATCCCTGGCCAGGGCGGATACGTAAGGTTAGCGGCCGGATCCGGCCCTTCGGCGGTGCGGCTCTCTGGACAAGTCCTGTGCGTATGGCGTGCGGGCCTGATGTGCGTCGGTCAAATCTGCTCATCCGGTCGTGAGATGCGTTGTTAACGTGACCGCGCGGTGTGTCCGATCCAAATGCGGGCACACCGTTGTCCGTTGTTCGAGACCGTTCCCAAGAAGGGCCTCCACGTGGGAAAACCAACCCGTAGAACACGTTTTGTCGTCTGTGCCGCAGCGGCCGGAGCGATGCTTTCCGGTCTTGTCCCCGCAGCCGGTGCGATGGCCTCCCCGGTCTCCGGGACGCCGTCCTCGATCCGGGCCGCCGAGGACCCCGCGACGCCCACCGAGGGCATGCCGGACGACGGCTTCGAGAACGAACCCGAGTCCGAACAGGACGACTTCGCGGGAACGGGAGCCGGGGCCGCGACCGCCACCCCCGCCCCGAGCGCCTCCGCCTTCGCCGCCGCCCCCGTTCCCGGCCGGGCCGGGGACTTCAAACTGGTCACGGGGAGCGACATCTCCGGACTCGTCACCAAGCTCGACGCCGCCCTGCCCAAGCAGGGCCTCACCGAGCTGATGGAGCAGGCCAACCGCCCCGCCGGCTGGGAGGGCGCCTGCGGAACCGCCGGAATCTACGGCCCCGACCTGGCGGTCAACCACCGGGTCTGCTGGAAGAGCGACGACGCCACCTCGTCGGAGTGGGTGCCGCAGGCCATCACCGGCGTCTCGGACGCGCAGGAGGACGAGGACTGGGGCACGTCCAACTCCGACCCGATCGCCGTGGCCGGCTACGACGCGGAGAACCCGGGCCGCAGCGACTACGCCTCGGGCGCCGGCAACTGCCTGGCGAGCCCGACGACGGACGCCTGCAACGAGAAGGGCATCCGGGTCAGCTTCTTCAACCAGGCGACCCGGATGTACCGCCATGTCCTGCTGGTCTGGCCGTACATGAATTCCAAGGACCACATCTCCTTCGACGCGCTGCACGCCCGCGAGGGCACGTGCGTCGGCACGGTGACGGCGTCCTGCGCCGCCCAGAACGGCATCCACGCCGGCGGCATGGTCTGGTACGGGAACTACCTGTACGTCGCCGACACCGCCAACGGCATGCGCGTCTTCGACCTGCGCAAGATCATGGACCTCAACCCGGACAACAACGCCGACGTCGACGACAAGACGCCGGACGGCCTCACCAGCAACGTCGTCGACAAGCGGCGCATCGGCCGGCAGAGCAACGTCTGGTACGGCTACGGCTACCGCTACGTCATGCCGCAGATCGCCACGCTGAAGTTCAGCACCGCCAAGAACGGCGGGACCACCAGCGGCAACCAGTGCTACGCCACCGGCCGCCCCAAGGCCTCGTACGTCTCGCTGGACCGCACCGGCACCGACCACCTGATCCTCGGCGAGTACTGCAACACCAACAACGGCGGCACCAGCCCCGGCCGGGTCGGCACGTACCCGATGACGGCGCTGACCGCCGCGGTCGAGGGCGCGCCCGGCACCGTCGCCGAGGCGGACCTGGCGTACGGGCTGCCCACCGGGGCCACCTTCAACGGCGAGGCCCTGTGGCACAAGATCCAGGGAGTCACCCGGTACGAGGGCAAGTGGTACTTCCACCGCAGCAACGGCTACAGCAACGGCCGGCTGCTCCAGGCCACGCCCGGCACCGTCGACGGAACGTCCCAGCTCGTCGGCAACGCGAAGACCCTGGCGTCGGCGTTCGGCCCCGAGGACCTCTATCTGGCGCACGGGCGCGGCGACGGCTTCGCACCGCAGCTGTGGTCGCTGAGCGAGCACGCGCCGAGCAGCACGTGCGGGGCGTGCAAGCGCGAGGTGTACAGCTACAACATGTCCGAGGTGATCAGCGACTTCGGCTGACCCGTACGTTCCACCGGCCCGACGTTCTAGAGTCGGACCCATGGTTTCCGGTGAGGCGCCGCAGGCGGAGGGCAGTGTCCGGGTCGATGCCTGGATCTGGTCGGTCCGGCTGACGAAGACCCGGTCGCAGGCGGCCGCCGCCTGCCGCGCGGGACATGTGAAGGTCGCCGGCGAGCGCGCCAAGCCCGCCCAGTCGGTGCGTGTCGGCGACGAGGTACGGCTCCGGCACGAGGGCCGCGACCGGATCGTGGTCGTGTCGAAGATCGTGAAGAAGCGGGTCGGCCCGCCGGTGGCGGCGGAGTGCTACGTCGACAACAGTCCGCCGCCACCGCCGCGCGAGGCGGCCGCCCAGATCCCGGTACGGGACCGGGGCGCGGGCCGCCCGACCAAACGGGACCGGCGCGAGATGGACCGCCTGCGGGGCGCCGGCCCCGGGCAGTAGGACGTACGGGGCTCAGAGCACGATCACGGTCTTGCCGCGAGCCCCGCCCGTCCGGTTCCGGTCCAGGGCCTGCGGGGCGTTCTCCAGCGGGAGTTCGGCGTCGACGGGCACCCGCAGCACCCCGTCGGCGGCGCCCGCCGCCAGCACGTCGAGCAGGACCGGGCTGGGCTCCAGCCGGAAGTCGATCCCGGTCACCCCGGCGGGCAGCACGGCCCCGGCGGCGACGCCCCGGGTCGTGACGGCGACCCCGCCGCGCCGCACCGGAGCGGCCCGTTCCGCGAAGGCGTCCGGGCCGTCGGAGACCAGGTCGATCATGGCGTCGACGCCGTCCCGGCAGCTCTCCCGCAGCGCCGCGTCGAGCGGGCCCGCGGTGGTGTCGACCGTGGCGGCGGCGCCCAGCTCCGCCATCCGCCGCCGCTCGTCGCCCCGCACCACGGCGATCACCCGGATGCCACGGGCCGAGGCGAGCTGGGTCAGATAGCTGCCGACACCGCCCGCCGCCCCGATCAGCAGCAGCGTCTCGTGGCCCCGCAGCGCCGCCGTCTCCAGCAGCTGCGCCGCGGCCATCCCGGCGGACGGCAGCGCGGCGGCGGCCCGCAGCGGGAGGCCGGGCGGGACGGCGGTGACGGCGGAGTCCTGCGGGACGGACACGTACTCGCAGTAGCTGCCGCCGCCGGTGGGGTTCGGGCGGGGGACCCGGCCGAAGACCTGGTCGCCGACCCGGAAGCGGTTGCGGCCGCTGCCGATCATGTCGACCCGGCCCGCGAAGTCCACGCCCAACACCATCGGGAACACCTGCGGCACCGGCCCGTCGCCCGGGGCGCCCTCCGGCGTCTGCCAGTCGGACGGGTTGAGCGCGGCGTACTCGACCCTGACCCGCACCTCACCGGCCTGCGGCTCGGGCTTGGGCAGCTGCACCAGTTCGGGGTCGGCCCGGAACGCGCCGACGGCTATGGCTCGCATGCGGAAGACCTCTCGCTCGCCCCCGGTCCGGCAGTCACGGGAACCACTCTTCCCCGGCCCGCCCGTCATCGCACGTCGGCGCCGGGGCCCCTGGATTTCCCGCCGCCGGAGCCGCTCCGCCGCCGCTCCGCCGCCGCACCAGCACCGCGCAGACCACCGCCACCACCAGCCCCACCGCGCACACGATCCACGCGGTCGTGCGCAGTGAGCCGGTCAGCGCGTCGTACACCGCCGCCGCTCCCGCCGTCTCGTCGCCCGGCACCTCGGACAGCACCCGGCCCCGGGCGACCGCCACCACCGCGCGCAGCACCAGCGCCCCCAGCGCGAAGCCCAGCCCGGTCCACGCGAGGGCGGCCAGCGCGGCGGTCGTGGAGCGCCGGTGCCCCGGACCGCCGCCCCGCGCCCAGGCCCCGGCCACCGCCAGGGCGGCCAGCAGCACGGTGGCCACGGCCGGCCACACGCTGCCGTCGCGCAGCAGCCGGAAGGTCTGGCGCAGCTGGTCGGCCCGGTCGGCGGAGATCAGGGTGATGTCGGTGTGCTGGACGGGGACGCGGTCGGCGAACGGCACCCCGTTCTCCTCCAGGTTCCGTTTGACCTGCTCGGTCACGGGTGCCAGGTCGATGGTGACGGCTTCGCCGGTGCTGCCGTCCAGGGCGGCGGTGACGGCCTCGTGGGCGGTGCGGTTGGCGGTGGTCCAGGCGTCCCGGAAGGCGTCGGTGGTGGTGAAGGAGAGCACGGCCCGGTGGAGGAAGCTCCGTGCGGCGCCCTGGAGGGGGCCGGCGTCGAGCTGGCGCATCGCCCCGTCGGTGATGAGGTCGGCGACGGTGTTCCGGACGTCGGGGTCGTCGGCGAGCGGGGCGACCGCGTCGACGTAGCGGTCGGTGTTGTCGATCTCCAGGTCGACCCAGGCGGAGAGCGCGCCGACCGGGACGAGGACGGCGAGCAGCACCACCAGTACCGCCGAACAGGCCGCCGAGAGATACGTCCGCACCCTCCCAGGGAATCCCGCGGCCGCCCGACGCGCCCCGGGCCGTACGCCATCCGAGTTGCCGGGTGACCCGGCCGGGTGTGCCCTGGAGGGGACAGGAGTCACGGAAGGAGAACTCCGCATGTCCACACACGCAGCAATGCCGACGCGCGGCCGGCCGGGATCGCGGGTCCGGACACACGGGCACAGCGCGCTCTCCTGGGCGATCCCCGTCATCCTGGGCGGGGCGTACGGGCTGTACGCCTCGTTCATCCTCCGCAACAACGGCGCGACCGGCTACCGCCAGTTCTGGTACGGCCTGATCACCGCGGTGGTGCTGGCCGTACTCTGCTTCGCGCTCGGCCGGGTCCAGCACCGGATGATTCCGCTGGTGCGCGGGCTGGCCTACGGTCTGCTGACCTCGGCGGCGATCGGCCTGCTGGTCGGGCTGACCGGGTCGAGCGTCCTGCGCTCCTCGATGCTGGGGCTCTCGGTCGGCCTCGGCATGTTCATCACGGCCTTCTACCTCTTCTACACCCACGAGCAGCAGACGTAGCCCCCCCGGGACGACGGAGCGGGCCCGTACGCCACGGCGTACGGGCCCGCTCCGTGTTCCACGGCCACGGTGTCAGTCGCGCACCACCGTCACCGGGCACGGCGCGTGCTGGGTGACGTGGAGGCTGACCGAGCCGAGCAGGGTCGCCTTGAAGCCGCTGTAGCCGCGCGCCCCGACGACCAGCAGGTTGGCGCCCTTGGCCCGGTCCAGCAGGGACTGGGCCGGGTTGCCGATCACCACGATCTTGCTGACCTTCGCCGCGCCCTCGGCGCCCAGCGCCTCCTCCAGCGTCTCGGTGAGGGCCACGGTCGCCAGGGCCTGGGGGTCGAAGTCCTCCGGCATGCCGGGCATCATCGACGCCCAGCTCGTCGCGGGGTACTCCCAGCTGTTGACGGCCTCCACCGTGTCGCCGGTCAGCTCCGCCTGGCGTACGGCCCAGTGCAGAGCCTTGACCGACGACTCGGAGCCGTCAACGCCCACCACGATCCTGCCCATCACTGCCTCCAGCTCGGTTCGGCTCAGTGCGCATCTTTCGGTGCAACTCTAATCAAACCGGGCGGTTGTGCTGGGCCGGGGGTCAGTCCAGGCGGAGGTCGGCGAGCTGCTGCTCGAACGGCACCACCTCGTCGTCGAGCCCGGAGGTCCGGGAGGCGCCGGAGACCGCCCGTCCGCCGGTGAGCGCGGCCGCCAGTTCGCCCCCGGCCCGGCGGATGCGGGAGGGCAGCCCGTCGGTGTACTCGTCGCCGCCCGAGCCCCAGTCCTCCGAGGCCGCGTACACGGACGTCGGCAGGACGGTGGCCCGCAGGTAGGCGAAGAGCGGACGCATCGCGTGCTCCAGCACCAGCGAGTGGCGGGCGGTGCCGCCGGTCGCCGCGACGACGACGGGCTTGCCGGTCAGCGCGGTGTTGTCGACCAGGTCGAAGAACGACTTGAACAGCCCGCTGTACGAGGCGGTGAAGACCGGCGAGACGGCGATCAGCCCGTCCGCCTCCACGACCTCCTTGATCGCCGCGTCCAGGGCGGCCGGCGGGAAGCCGGTGACCAGGTGGTTGGCGATGTCCACGGCCAGGTCGCGGAGGTCGATCACCCGGATCTCGACGGGGCGGTCCTGCTCGGCGAGCAGCCGATCACGGGCGGCCCCGGCCAGCCGCTCGGCCAGCAGCCGGGTCGAGGACGGGCTGCTCAGCCCGGCCGACACGGCGACGAGGCGCACGGGCTCGGTGGCGAACACGGTGGTCACGGTGGTCAGCTCTCCTTCGTGGTCGGTGCGGCGGCGCGGGCGGCGGCGACGGCGGGGTGGACGGGCGCGGAGTCCGGGACCCCGGCCGGGCGCAGTGCGGCGAACTCCTTGCGCAGCACCGGCACGACCTCCTCGCCGAGGAGGTCGAGCTGCTCCAGGACCGTCTTCAGCGGCAGCCCCGCGTGGTCCATCAGGAACAGCTGGCGCTGGTAGTCGCCCACGGCGTCACGGAACGACAGGGTCCGCTCGATGACCTCCTGCGGCGAGCCGACGGTCAGCGGCGTCTCGCGCGTGAAGTCCTCCAGGGACGGCCCGTGTCCGTAGACCGGCGCGTTGTCGAAGTACGGGCGGAACTCCCGTACCGCGTCCTGCGAGTTCTTCCTCATGAACACCTGGCCGCCGAGGCCCACGATCGCCTGCTCCGCGGTGCCGTGCCCGTAGTGGGCGTAGCGGCGGCGGTAGAGGTCGACCATCTTCCGGGTGGGGAACATCCCTTAAACACAGATCGAGGGTTCGGGCCCTGTGACCTGGGCAACACGTGGCCCCACCAGCGGTGTTCGGCTGGTGGGGCCACGTGTGCGGGGCTCAGGCTCCCCTAATAGTCCCGGGTGATCGCCAAGAACTGCTGGGTCACACCCCCGGTGCGCGGGTCCTCGGGGTGCCCATACTCCGCGTGCTCGGCCATCTGGAGGTACAACCCCATCAACAAGTCATTGTTCTCTTCCGCCAGTAGGTCTTTTAAGGCGATCATGAGACCGCCGCAGACCACGCAGTTTTCAGGGTTGACGGGCCCGGTTCGAGGGGTGCGAAGGAGTTCGGCTACGTCCTGGTCATCCATGGTGGTTCCTTGCTGCGGCTGCGTACTCGGGGAATGGGGCGTTCGGGTAGGTGTAGGGGTACTCGATCCCCAGTGCCTCTATCTGGAGCGAGAGACGGCGGTCTGTCTCGGCCGATGGCTTGTGGGGGCTGGCGTCCTGCTGCCGATCCAGGACCAGACGGTCTCTGACTCGTAGCGCGGCTGACATCGCTCGGGCCGGGGGCCCGGACACGTTGAACGAGTAGGCACCCACAAGGGCCTGCACTTCGGCTTTGGTGGGAGTCCGCCACGGGGTGGTCCAGGGGTTCCGGAGGGTGGGACTCACGTGCTGCGGCGGTGCGGCGTGGCGGCCACTACCGGCAGGAATGATCAGGGCGGCTAACACGCCGATCATTCGAACGATAAGGTCGATCACAGGTCGTCAGCTCCTCATAGCTGGTCGGCCGAATGCCCTGGCAGGATCGTGAGGCGGTCCTGTCGGGGCGCTTTCATGTGCCCGGGACTGTGAGTGTTCACGGAACGTGGCTCTTAGCGCCCGGCTCCCTCTGCGGTGCCCTTGTCTCTGTCGGGACAAATATTCGCCCTGCAAATGCAAGGTGGATATGCCAACGGAGAGGCGAAGCGGGGGTCTTCCTCTTCTGCATCGATCCGGGAGAACGGCGGTGCGCCACCGTGCCTCGGGTGCCCCTCCACTCGTCCGGCTGTCTGGTCCACTGGTCCCTCAAAGTGGCTCGTGCGAGTTTGTTGTTTCCAGACTCGACACCGTGATGACGAAGCAACAGAGCGTTAGGCTGGACAATGTGAACTGTCCAGTTGGACAAGCGCTGTTGTCCAACGAAGTCGGAGGGGCGTCATGGCTGTTGAAGCGGAACCAACCAACCCCGACCCGGCCGCTACTCCACTGACGTTCTTCGGCAACGAAGTGCGAGTCGAACGTGAGCGGTGGGGGATCAAACGGGAAGCCCTCGCGTCTGAGGCGGCGTGCGGCTACTCGTTGGTGGCCAAAGTTGAAGCGGGCGCACGGCTACCGCAGATGAGCTTCGCTCGCGCTTGTGATCGACTGTTCCCCGGGTCTGAGGGACGCTTCGAACGCCTCTACCCGCTCGCACTGCGTTACGCCTTCCCGGGTTGGTTCCGGCGCTACTTGGAACTGGAGTGGAAGGCAAGCAGTCTCCGCATGTTTCACCCCCAACTCATGCCAGGGCTGGTCCAAACCGAGCGGTACGCGCGGGCGGTTCTGCGGACCGATCGACCATCGAACCTTGAAAGCCTGGTGACTGGTCGCATAGAGCGGCAACAGATCTTGGAACGCGAGTCCGACCCTGCCCGCCTGTGGCTGGTGCTGAACCAAGCGGCACTGACCAACCAAGTGGGGGGCCGTGACGTCATGCGTGAGCAACTGGAACACTTGCTGGCGCTCGCGAACACGCCTCGCCATCGAGTGCAGATCGTCAAGGACGAAGGAAACCATCACGGGTACGCCTCGCCGTTCGGAATCCTGTCGTTCCCTGATGACGAAGACGTTGTTCACGTTGACGGCTTCCCCCGGGGGTACGTGCTCGCGGAACCGGACGACGTTCAGAAGGCCACGGATGCCTATGATCTGCTGATGGCTATGGCGGCCTCACCCGATGCGTCCGCTGACCTCATCTCTTCCATCCTGAAGGGCTACACATGAAGACTCCCCGACCGCGCCCGGTCCCTGCGGATGGGTGGCGTAGCAGCTCCTACAGTCAGGCGAACGGCGGTGAGTGCATCGAGTGGCACATGGACTACGCAACGGCGCATGACGTCGTTCCGATCCGGGATAGCAAGCTGGACGGCGGCCCGGTGCTGATGGTCGGCCCGGCCGCGTTCTCCGCCTTCGTGCGGTTCGCCAAGCTCGGCTAGCAGACCCATCCCAAGCCCCATTGCCCATGCGGGTGGTGGGGCTTCTTGCTGCCTGGGGTCGGTTGGACGTCGGCCACCAGGGTCGGCCTGCCTGCTTTTGGCCGGCTGACCCGATCCATCCGCAGATGATCTTGAAACTCCTCCGCGGAATCTCGTTGACATTTGCATTCGCGAACCGGCAGAGTCTCCCTCGTTCGGGTTCTACCTGCATGGTGAACCACGGGTCAACGAGAGGCTTTGCAAATGAACTTCCTACGTTCGCGCCTCGGCCTTGCTGTGGCTGCGGCACTGGCCGGGCTGATGATGATGGTCGGTGGCGTGGCGGCGGCGGGTTCGGCGTCGGCCGCTCCGGCATCGTCGGCAAGCGAGTACTGGATACCGAAGGGGCTCAAGACGCACAAGGTCACGGCCTCGGCGCTCCGCTTCCGGGCGTCCCCGAACGGTCGGGTCAAGGGCCTGCTGTTCAGGGGTGACAGGGTCTTCATCCGGGAGTCGTACGTCGGCTCCCCCTGGGTCAAGGTCGTCTTGGTCGGGAAGAGCAAGAGCGGTTTCCCGCACAAGACGCGCGGTTGGGTGCACCGCGCGTACCTCAAGCGGTGGTGATCACTGCTGATCCCCTCCGGCGCGGCCTCCTCATGGTTCGAGGAGGCCGCGCCTCTTGCTGTTCACGAGACCTGGCTCGGGTGAGTCCCGCGCGTGGGCAAGTGGAGGCTGGAGACAGGCTTTGGGCGGGAGCTGCGATTGGGCGAGTGATCACGGGCCTTACGCTCGTTGGCGAATCGGGCGGGTGGTGCACCTGCCCGTGTTTGCGTCCGATTGGCCCGTGATCTTAGAGGCTCGCCCAATCGTGGCTGCCTAAAGCCTGTCTCCAGCCTCCACCCCCGGCCACTCTGGAGGGACCACTAGGCGGAAGGAAGATCAACTGTGCGACGCACGAAGGTTGGTTCCGGCATCCGAACGAAGGGACGCGGAAAGGTCTACGTCCTGGGCGACGCGGACGGGCATCGGTGGGTCCAGTGCACGGGATGCAAGCTTGATCGATATGCCCCCGGCGTAGCACCGGCACAGGCAGCGGCGCGGCAGCACGCAAGGAGCTGCGCGGCCTGACGCTACGTCAGATCAGTTCAATCTCACCGCATGAGAACGCAGTTGCGTGCGGGCGGTGGGCGTCAGTCGAGACCGGCGTCAGCCGCAGCTCGGCGGGCGCCCGGCCGCCCGCACGCCTGTGCGGTCTTGAATGAGTAGAGAAAAGTTGGACCGCTCGACCCGCCGAGTGGCGGCATGACGCGGAGAGCTTCTTTCAAGCCAAACGGGCCGAACGGCGGCTTCGTGCCGGACTCGACGTGGCGGCGATACCGAGCCACGCTGAGTCACTTCTGGCAGGCTGCCCCGCACTTCTGATCACCGGACGCATATGCCCGGCCCGGCATGCCGGTGCGCAAATGGCGCATTCCCGATTCGGGCGCTGGCCTGAAACGGCCCCCCTCTGTCATGCGGCAGTGAATTGCTCTTGCAAAGACCTATGGGTCGGCGCAAGCTTTGTTGCCCGGGGCCTCGGAGTGACGCCGACGCAATCTGATGCCCCATCACAAAACTATGGGTGAGGGGATGAAATGCAGCGAATACCTGTTGATGTAGCCCGGCTCGGATCGCTCATGTGTGTGGTTCCGCCTGAGCCTCGGGTGAATCAGGAAACCGGGCAGATCCGCACAGATGCAGACGGCAAGGAAACCTGGGTCGTGGGAATTTCCGTCCGGCAGTTGGACCGGCGCCGGGCCGACGTAATCGAGGTGGCCGTCAGTGGTGAGCCGAAGGGCATCACAGAGGGGATGCGGGTCACCATCGATGGACTCATGGCCGTGGCCTGGGAGATCGACGGTCGAAGGGGGACCAGCTTCCGGGCCTCCTCGGTGCTCCCCGGGGGTGCTCCCGCGACTCCGCCGGCTCGCGTGAAGGGCGTTGAGTCGTGACCGGGATACCCGAAAGGGAATGGGACTGGGTGGCCTTTCTCGATTCCGTAACGGGCGTCGCAGCAATCGCGAAACTCCTGGACGCAAATCAGATGCCGGACAGTACGAGAGTCGTATGTCTAGAGCGTCTCGCGTTGGACTCTCAAGAGTCGGTCCGCCTCGCGGAGCTTCTGGTATCACGAGCAAAGAAGGGTGACAAGTGGTGGTAGCAAGCAAAGAAGTTGTGCGTTTGCTGATGCGGGATCTCCGAGTGTTGGCGGGCTGTGATGCTCTGCTGACGGCCTTGGACGATGGCCCGATCGTTGCTCAGCTCCTCTCTCTGGTGGAGGTTCGGGCGGCCTCGGCGTCGGACCACGCACGCGCGATTCTGATGGAACATCAGATACGAACGAGCCACGCCACGGATCACGGAGAGGGTGGCTGATATGCCCTGGGAGTTGGTCATCTGGATCTTGTCGGTGCTGCTCTGCCTGGTCCTCCTCACCCAACGATGGTGGGAGGAGTGGGCGGCGAAGCATCTCGCTCGGTTGAACGGTGGGCCCTGGCGGTGGTACCTGCTCGGCTATCCGATGGCTCTGGTCCGGGTGCCTCTCACATGGCGGAAAGTGTGCCGCGTGCTGGACCTCGACATACCGAAGCGCCATCGATACTCGATGGTCAATCGGGACACGATGGTCAAGGGAACCGCGCTGCGAGGGCTTCCGCCTCGGCTCGGGTTCCCCCGCGTGACGAGGATGGGATTCACGGTCTCCGTGAGGCTGCATCCTGGCCAGACACCGGCCCCGTTCATCGCCGCATCTGATGCGCTGGTTCACGCCTGGCGAGTGCATCAGGTGCGCGTGACCTCCCCACGCCGTGGCTTGGTCGAAGCGGTCGCCACGGGCTATGACCCACTGTCGCGTGTCGAGTCCTGGCCGACCATGCCGACTCCTCGACTGTTGGCGGCCACGCTCGGGAAGGCAGATGACGGTTCGTACTGGACTGTTGATCTACGCAAGTCCCCTCACTGGCTGGTGACCGGTGCCACGCAGTCGGGGAAGTCCACTCTGTTGGCGGCCTGGCTCACGGAACTGGGCTCACAGCCGGTGATCTTGGTCGGGGTGGACCTCAAGGGCGGGATGGAACTCGGTCTGTACGAACGGCGGTTGTCCGCGCTGGCGACCGACCGGGAGGAGGCTACGCGGCTCCTGACGGCGTTGGTCGCGGAACTCATGGGGCGCATGGCGGCGTGTCGGGCTGCTGGCGTGCGCTCCATTTGGGAGCTGCCAGAGGAGAGCCGTCCGGCCCCCGTGGTCCTGGTGGTGGATGAGGTGGCGGAACTGTTCCTCGTCGCCTCACTGAGCGCTCGGAAAGAAGTCGTTGAGTGCGCGACGCTGCTACTTCGGATAGCGCAACTCGGGGCCGCTCTGGGCGTTCACATGATCCTCGCTGGCCAACGCTTCGGGTCTGATCTCGGTCCGGGGGCGACTGCCATCCGGGCACAACTCGGGGGCCGCATCTGCCACAGGGTGCACGACGAACAGACGGCGGTGATGACTCTGGGTGACCTCGCGCCGGATGCGGTGGCGGTAGCCCAATCGATCACAGAGAACGAGAAAGGCGTTGCCGTGACTGCCCTGGAGGGGCATTGGATGCGGGTCCGCTCACGTCTGGTCACTCCTGAGTCTCTTCGGACACACGCAGACCTGACGGCTAATCAGGTCAGTGCGCCATTCCTCGACCGGATGCCGGAGGGGGGTGTCGAGGATGTCTGAGGTAGCGGCGCTTCCCTTGGTGATCGTCTTCGGAATCGTGACGGTCCTTCTGGTGAGATCGCGTGAGGTCAATTGGTGGGTTGCCTCGTTGATCTTCCTGTTCGGCCTCTATGTCGGGCAGACCCCGGCTGTGTTCATGATCTCTGGATTCGTGAACTGGATATTGGAGCGATTGACCGCGTGAGGTGATTTCGCGTGCCCCATCGTTACGTCCGCTGCCCGTTCTGTTTCCGCTCTCGACTCCGCACGAAGAGCGGGAGATTCCGGCGCTGCGTCTGTTGCCGGAAGAGCAGCCGAGTTAAGTAGCAGAAATCCGAACCGACCTTCTGGAGCGAAAGTGTTGGCAATCGATTGTGACGTCGAAAGTATCCCCTCTTCAATTCTTGCGAACGAAAGGGCACCGCCGTGACTCCTGGAATTGTTTCACTCATCCGCGATCGGCACTCCTCTCTGAAATACGGGGCGGAGTGCCGTCGTGTTCTCTCTGACATTGATCGCGACTTTATTCGGCTAGCTAATGAGCCGCAATTTGCAAGATGGCGGAATCAGGTCGAAAGGGCGGGTGGATGTGAGAATCCGATCTATTTGGCGGGTCGTGTAACGCATTATGATTCTGAGGGATTTTCCGTCGCTCATTATGAAACCAGTCTGGAGCCTGGCGGTCGAATAGCAGTCCGGTGCGGAAATCGTAGACGGTCTCAATGTGAGCCATGTTCACGTATTCATTCGGGTGACTCCTACCAAATCGTTCGGGCCGGGATGGTGGGAGGAAAGGGGACTCCTGAATCAGTTGGTAGCCATCCGCAGGTATTCCTCACTCTGACCGCCCCTTCATTCGGAGCGGTGCACCGCGCTGGTTCTACTCCTTGCCGTGTTCGAGCATCGGATATTAAGTGCCAGCACGGGCGCCCCCTGACGTGCCCTGTTCGGCACGCGGAGGATGATAGGAGAGTCGGCAGCGCATTGTGTGAAGAGTGCTACGACTACAGCGGACATGTTCTTTGGCACGCGCACGCCGGCGAACTTTGGAACCGCACGGTTCGCAATATCCGTAGGTTCCTCGCTGACGCGATCGGTGTGAATCGTTCCCGGCTTAACGATCACGTCCAGCTCGTCTTCGCGAAGGTCGCTGAATACCAACGGCGTGGCGCTGTCCACTTTCACGCCATCATGCGCCTTGACGGGCCTGACGGCGCCGCGTCGCTACCTCCGGACTGGGCGACTCCCGATCTGCTGGAGAGCGCGGTACGGGCGGCAGGGGCCTCTACTAGCGTCCCTCTGAATCACACGCTGGCCGTGGGGCCCCGGGTGCTGACCTGGGGGCGTCAGATCGATGTTCGTGCCCTGGATGGCGCTGCTGAGGGTTCGATGTCGGCTGAGACCGTGGCGGCCTATCTGGCCAAGTATGTAAGTAAGAGTGTCGGTGATGCCGGAGGCGTGGATAGCCGAATACGGTCCTACGAAGAAATACGCTGCGCATCGGCCTCTACTCACATCCGCGCGCTTATGGGGGCATGTTGGCGACTTGGTGCGCTGGCTGAGTTCTCATCTCTACGCCTCCGAGCATGGGCCCACACCCTCGGATATCGCGGACACGTTCTCACCAAGTCTCCTGCGTACTCAACTACCTTCGGCCGACTCCGGGCTATCAGGGTGGAATATGTGAAAGCGAGAGCCAGTGAGAATAAAACTGTGCTCGGATCTCTGATGGTATCCGCGTGGCGTTACGTTGGACGCGGATACACCCCGGCAGAGGGAGAAATAGCCCGTGGAATCCGGGAGGATCTAGAGGAGAACCGGCGCATCAAGCGTTGGGGGCTCGAATGATCAGTAGGGCGGAACTTTCGATAGTTCACACCCTTGGTGAGGAGAGCTGGATTCTCGCTGGTGTGCCTGAAAATGCGCGGACTGATTCTTTCGAAGAGAATTCGACCATGATGCTAGGTCCAGTGATTTCGGTGCTAGCTGGATCGGTGCAGGGAGACACGTTCACGCTGGGGGGCGGCCTAGGGGCAGTGCGGTTCATTTCCGGTTCGCGAAACCTATTCAGCTACACCCTGGGGGTTCTGAGGAAAGAGGCGGATGTCGTTGCTTCGGACGGCCTTATTCGTCTGAGGCTTGTCCGGCGTGAGTTCTCCAGTCTTCACGGAAGAATTATTTCCCTCGTGGTTCCTGAGGCTGAGACCTTTTAGTGAGAAAAAAGATAGGGCCCCAAGCGAATGATCCGCTTGGGGCCCTATCTCTTTCCCTATTTCTTTTCTGGTGCGGAAAATGAATCATACGGATTGATCGCACTTACGATTAGTCTTGGTTTTGAGCCTCGGGGGAGCAAGGTGACCTTTACGCCGAACTCCGAGAGGATTTCCTGGCGTGACTGGAGAGTTCCGGATTCCCATTGCTCCCTTATGGTTTTACCGGTGGGGACTGATTTGATTCCCGAGGGCGTCTCGGGCAACTTTTTAAGCTGAGCGATTTTATCGCCCATCCGTCGATACTCCTCCTTGTACCACTCGTAATCGTCCTCGTCCTCGTACATTCCCGCCTTTCGATCCTCACGCAAGCGTGCGCGGGAGGCTTGAATTTCTGCTATTCGTGCAGCGTAATTGGTCCCTGCTATGTAGACTCTCTCCATTACTTGACAGTCTCCGAATTCGTCCAGGAATACCTTTGTCGCTTCCTGGTCGAATAGATGCGCGCGCATATTGGGTGATGGCTTGCAGTGGTCGGCCACGCCTCGGTGTCGAGCATTGCAGTGATACCCGCCCTTGTGGCTAGCGCGCAGACTGTGCGAGCAAAGTCCGCAGATTCCGCGCGAAGAGTAGAGTTCCTTTCCTTGCCCGGCTCGACCGAACGGGCGGCCCTTGGTCGTATCACGTGGTTCGGGTGCGCACTTCTCGACTAGCGCAAGATGAGTCGAGTAATCCCAAAGTTCTGGTGCAATCTTGATCGGTTCTCCATGTTCGTCGCATATCGGCTCGCCCTGAGAAAGGAGATATCCGAGCGCGGCTTTACTAGTGAGGATTCTCCGCAAGCTGTGGTCGCTCCAAAGGATGCCTTTCGGCTCTCTTCCGTACATCACTGCTAGCTCGTCCTGAGGGGAGAGTATCCCCTCACGATTAAGCCGCTTCATCTCGTAATGAACGGTGATGTCGCCCGATGAATCAAGGAGTATGCGTTGGGCGACTTTGCGAATTTCCTTAGTCGGGAATTCGCGTAGGCGGACCTCGGTTACCTTGCCATTGGGTATGGCTCGGTAATACTCGTACCCGTAAGAGGGTTTGCCGAACACTCGGCCCAAGTTGCGTGAACTTTCCCTCGACTCGGCGGACCTCTTGCGGCTAGCTCGGTGTTCGAGCTGGGCACCCAAAGCCTTCACGAGTAGTTCGGTCTCGTCGTTCGGGTCGTCGAGATTCCATACGCCGTCGTGGTCAGCAGTAATGAGTAGCTGGCCTTTTTCGTGGATGGTGTACGCGGTATTGAGAACATCGCGCACGTTGCGTCCGATGCGGTCGACGGCCGCGCCTGCGATCCCGTCGTACGGCCCCCTGCGGCCAGTAAGCCATGGGCCTAGCTGAGGGCGTTTCAGAGGGTCTGTTGCCCCGCTTACCTCCCAGTCATCGGCCCACGCAATGATATGCGCGCCAGCTTCTGTGACTTCCTTGATTACTAGATCGCGCTGTTTCTCTGGGCTGTGGCTGGCTTCGTTTTTCCGGCTGAGTCGGCGTACCGCTACTAGGCAGCGACCACAACCGTCATAGGGCGTTGTCGCGGGAGTTTCCACATTCGCCATGGTGCCCCTCCTAGAGACTGTTCTCTAGGGATTTTTGCCGTGTGCTCCATGGGCCAGAAGATGTTGTTGTGGAAGAAGCCGTCGCCGTAGTACGCGGCCTGCTCGGCGATCTCCGGGGAGCGGATCGAGCCGTGCCAGACGAACGGCGGGACGCCGTCCAGCGGGCGCGGGGTCGCGGTGAAGGACTGGAGCGGCGTGCGGAACTTGCCCTCCCAGTCGACGACGTCCTCCCGCCACAGCTTGTGCAGCAGGGCGTAGTTCTCGATGGCGAGCGGGATGCCCTGGCGGATGTCCTTGCCGAACCAGGGGTAGACCGGTCCGGTGTTGCCGCGGCCCATCATCAGGTCGACGCGGCCGTCCGCGAGGTGCTGGAGCGTCGCGTAGTCCTCGGCGATCTTCACCGGGTCGTTGGTGGTGATCAGCGTGGTGGACGTGGACAGGATCAGGTTCTCGGTGCGGGCCGCGATGTAGCCGAGCGTGGTCGTCGGCGAGGACGGGACGAACGGCGGGTTGTGGTGCTCGCCGGTCGCGAAGACGTCCAGACCGACCTCCTCCGCCTTCTGCGCGATGGCGAGCGTGGCCTTGATCCGCTCGTTCTCGCTCGGGGTCCTGCCGGTCGTCGGGTCGGTGGTGACGTCTCCGACGGTGAAGATGCCGAACTCCATGGCCCGCCTCCAGAAACCTAGTTTCGTTGAACGTTGAACTATCTGAACACACCCTACAACGGAGAGCCCCCCCTGACCTATTCCACGGGGGCCGACGGGGCGGCCGTACCCTGGACGGGACGCGAGCGGGCCGCCCGGCACCGCCGCCGTGACGAAGGGCAGGGCCATGAGCGGGACGGGCGGGAGTGAACGCTGGAAGGAGCGCGGCGTCATGCTGCGCGTCTTCGTCTACGTCTTCGCCACGCACCTCTTCGCGGGCTTCGTCTGGATCCTCTTCTACGTCGGCGAGCACGCCAAGAAGTAACGGCGCGCGCGGCACGGGGAGACCCTCCGGGGCGGTCCCGCTCCGGAACGTGACACCCGGGGCGTGCTCGACACGCCTCCCGGAACGACACCCCCCGGACCCTCCGGAAGCCCTGGTCCTCCGGCCCTCCCGGTCCTCCCGGAGGCGTAGGCCCCGGGGCCGCGCCGGGACCGGCCCCCGGACCGATACGGCCCGCCCCGCCGCCCGCCTACGCTGCGGCGACGGTACGCGGCAGGGCGTACCACCGCGCCCCCGGAGGAGTCCCCGTGCCGTTCCCCGCCGCCACCCACGTCCGTCTCGCCCGCCCGTCGAGGGACCTCGCCGCCGCCGAGCGGTTCTGGTCCGACGGCCTCGGGCTCACGGTCCTGTTCCGGGCCGGGGCGGGCCGGGAGCCGGGCACGCACGACCTGCTCATGGTCGGCCACCCGGACGCGTCCTGGCACCTCGAACTCGTCCACGGCGGCGACCACCCCGTCGACCCCCGCCCCACCGAGGAGGACCTGCTCGTCCTCTACTACGACGGCCCGGTCCCCGAGGAGACCGTGCGCCGCCTCCTGGCCCACGGCGGCACCCGCGTCACCTCCCCGAACCCGTACTGGAACGAGTGGGGCGTCACCATCGAGGACCCCGACGGCTACCGCCTCGTCCTCTGCCGCCGCGGCTGGTCCCATTCCTGAAGCTCCGCGGGGGCGCGATCCCCGCGATGCCACGGCTGGATGCTGTCGATCCTCGGATCCTGGAGGAGATCGACGACCTGCGGGAGCAGCTGCACCACGCGGTGCAGCAGGTTCCGGTGAAGTGGACCCTCGATCTGCGCAAGGCGCTGACGGCCGGCGCCATCGCGGCGTCGAAAACGATCGAGGGGAACTTCTCAACGCTCTGCACTGGATGCTCCAGGGGCACCACCCCCGCAAGCTCGCCGGGCAGTGGCGCAGGACCTCGATCCGCATCACCGCGCCGGGCGACGAACTCGCCACCGACTACGAGGGCCCGGACCAGGAGCGCGTCCCCGGGCTCATGAGCGAGTTCGTCGACTGGCTCGACGGCGGCGACCTGGACAGCCACGTCCTGCTCCGCGCCGCCATGGCCCACCTGAACCTGGTGAAGATCCACCCCTGGTCCGACGGCAACGGCCGGATGTCCCGCTCGTTGCAGACCCTCCTCATCGCCCGCGGAGGCGTGCTCGCCCCCGAATTCTCCTCGATCGGTGGTGTCCCGGGGCCGTCCACTCCGGGAACCTGCCCCGGAGTGGACGTGCGGGCGGGGTGGGCTGTCGGTCCTGACCGCGGCGAGGAACGCCGGCCAACTGGCGGTGCCGAAGATCGGCAGAGCCCCATCAACCGGAGCAGATGCCGAGCCTGCTCCCTCATGACGTGGCGTCCACCCACGAGACGTCTCACTGCGGCTCCGTCCACGATGGCCCAGAGCTGGAGCGGGTCCTTCCTGGTGAGGGAACACGGGGCGGGACGCGGGCCGGGAAAGGTCGTGTCGGCGGAACTCGGGCGCGTTAAGCTCGGGCCATGACCTTCACGCCGTGCCGGAACTGGTGGCGCTCCTTCTAGGAGCGGCCGCCCCGCCTTCGCACGGAAACAGGGCCGTTCGTCCACGGACGGCCCTTTTCGCTGCCCTCATGGGGGCCGTCCTCCGCACCGCCGCGACCGCGGCCGGGACCACAGGGAGAGACCCCGCCATGAGCACCGCGACCGTACCGTCCGAGCAGCAGCGCACCGCCGAGCTGGAGGAACGCATCCGGCAGGCCCCGGGGGAGTTCCGGGTGATGACCGGGGACCGGCCGACCGGGCCGCTCCACCTGGGGCACTACTTCGGCACCCTCCACAACCGGGTCCGGCTCCAGGACGCCGGGGTGGACGTCTTCGTGATCGTCGCGGACTACCAGGTGCTCACCGACCGGGACGTCGCCGACCGGCTCACCGAGAACATGGAGGGGCTGCTGCTGGACTACCTCGCCGCCGGGATCGACCCCGCTCGGGCGACGGTCTTCAACCACAGCGCCGTACCCACGCTCAACCAGCTGATGCTGCCGTTCCTGAGCCTGGTCTCCGTCGCCGAGCTGAACCGCAACCCCACCGTCAAGGACGAGATCGCGCACTCCCGGCAGTCCTCCGTCAGCGGGCTGATGTTCACCTACCCCGTGCACCAGGCCGCCGACATCCTGTTCTGCAAGGGCAACCTGGTGCCGGTCGGCCAGGACCAGCTGCCGCACCTCGAAGTCACCCGGACCATCGCCCGCCGCTTCAACGAGCGGTACGGGCGGGTCTTCCCGGAGCCGGACGCGCTGCTCTCCGCCGCGCCGCTGCTCCTGGGCACCGACGGCACCAAGATGAGCAAGAGCCGCGGCAACTCCATCGCGCTGCGCGCCGACGCCGACGAGACCGCCCGGCTGATCAAGGGTGCCCGGACCGACGCCGAGCGGCACATCACCTACGACCCCGAGAACCGGCCCGGGGTGGCCTCCCTCGTCCTGCTGGCCGCCCTCTGCCTGGACCGGGACCCGCACGCGGTGGCCGAGGAGATCGGCGGGGGCGGGGCGGCGGTGCTCAAGCGGACCGTGACCGAGGCCGTCAACGCCCGGATGGCGCCGATCCGGGCCCGGCGGGCCGCGTACGCCCGCGACCTCGGGTACGTACGGTCGGTGCTCCGGGCCGGGAACGAGCGGGCCCGGGAGATCGCCTCGGAGACCCTGGCCGAGGTGCGCGGGGCGATGGGCGGGGTGGTCTGAGGGCCGGGTCAGCGGGCGTCCGGCGCCGGCCAGGCACCCCGGGCGGCGGTGTCCAGGACGAGCGCCGCGATGTTCCACGCGTCGTCCGCGCCGCTGTGGTGGCGGCCCTCCAGCGGGAGGCCCGCCACCTCCAGGGCCTGGGCCATCCCGGGGCGCTTGCGCAGGCCGTGGGCGGCGGTGAACGGGATCTTGGCGTTGGTGTGGTGGCGGCCAAAGGGGTACGGGGTGCCGGTCGCCCGGCACTGGCGGACGAACTGGTTGCGGTCGTAGTCGCCCCAGCTGGCCCAGGGGCGGATCCCCGCCCGGTGCTCGGCCGCCAGCAGCCGGCAGGCCTCGGCGAAGGAGACCCCGGTGTCCACCTCGGCCTGGGTGAGGCCGGTCAGCCCGGTGCAGAAGGCGCTGACCGAGGAGCGGGCGGGCCGGACCAGGATGCGGTGGCGGGCGACCCTTCCCCGGGCGATCCCGTCCTGGAGGGCCTTTCCCCGGGCGGTCCTGCCCCGGGCGGCCCGTCCCCGGGTGCGCGGTTCCTCGTCGTCGGGGTCGGTCTCCGCCTCCGCGGCCGCGCTCAGGTCGACGACGGTGAGCCCGATCTCGATGATCTCGCTGACCGCGCCGGGCGGCGGCTGGCCGTCCCAGCAGGTCGCCTCGATGTCGATCACGTTGAGGAGTTCGGGGGTCGTGTCCATGGCCGCAGGGTAGGCGGCGGGCGGTGCGTCCGGCATCCGGGATTCCGGGGGCCGGACGCGCCCTTGGTCACCGCCTCGGGGCCGCGCTCCGGCTGCGGCGCAGGAGTTCGGCCAGGCCCCGGCGGGTCGCGGCGATCACCACCCGGTCCTCGGCGCGCAGGACGTACCCGGGGTGCAGGTCCCAGAGCAGGCCGGACGGCTGGCCCGGGGAGGCCGGGGTGGGGAAGGACAGGTCCGGGCGGCGGTCGCCGGGCGGGTTGGCGTCCAGGGCGAGGACCCGCCAGGCACCCGCCTGGAACGCCTCCTCCACCGTGCGGCCCTCCAGCTGCGGATGGCCCGCCACGGTGATCGCCGCGAACAGCATCACCTTCCGCTCGACCGGGATCGCGCCCAGGATCTGGCGCCCCATCATGGCGACCGCGAAGGACGGCGCGGCCAGGTGCGAGACGGAACGGGACCGGGTCACGGCGTGCGGGTGGGCGGTGCGCAGGGTGCGGTAGACGGCGGTGGCGAACTCGTCGTCGTACAGCCGCAGCGCCACCCGCAGGTCCTGCTTGACCGAGCGGGCGTA
The DNA here is from genome assembly GCF_044754785.1 of Streptomyces sp. NPDC092952. Classification (NCBI taxonomy): domain Bacteria; kingdom Bacillati; phylum Actinomycetota; class Actinomycetes; order Kitasatosporales; family Streptomycetaceae; genus Streptomyces; species Streptomyces sp. NPDC092952. Next base: position 430,632 of record NZ_JBIVPT010000003.1, read on the forward strand.
GAGCGTCGCCTCCAGATTGGTGATGTCGACGCTGGTCAGCGCGAGCAGGGCCCGGGCGCGCTGGATCTTCGCCGCTTCCAGGACGCCCTCCTGCGTGACGTCCCCGACGACCACCGGTACGTGCAGCCGCCGGGCCACCGGGATGCCGCGCGCGTCCGGGTCGTTCTCCACGCACACCACCGGGACGCCCAGTTCGCGCAGCCGGACCAGCACCCGGGTGCCGATCTTGCCGAGCCCGAGCAGCACCACATGGCCGGAGAGCCCGCGCGGCGGGCGGCGCAGCGAGGACGCGGTGCGCAGCGAGCCGAACGCCTCCAGGACCCCCGCCACCAGCAGCGGCAGCAGCATCAGCCCGGCCACACCGGACAGCAGCTGGATGATCTGACGGGCCTTCCCGTCGTCCGCCGGGTCGCCCATCGCGAACAGGTCGAGCAGGGTGAAGTACGCCGCGCGCACCGGCGGGGTGTGGGTGGTCACCATGGACGCGACGGCCAGGCCCAGCACGGCCAGCCCGACGCCCAGCGCCGACCAGCGCAGCCGCCGCGAGAAGACCTGGCTGAGCGGCGCGCCCCGGCCGCCCATCCGGGGCGTCGGTCCGCTCTCCCCGGCCTGGCTGATCGCCTCCAGGACGACCGTGCCGCGCCCGGTGGCCGCCGCCACCTGGCGCTCGTCGGGCAGCAGCCGGGGCCCTTCGTCGCCGCTGCTGTCGGAGCCCTCGGCCCCGGCCGGGTCGTGGGTGGTGGAGGAGAGGAGGGCGAGGGTGCACAGGCCGGGGTCGGCGATCTGGCCGCCGCCGGGCGGGGTGCGTTCGGCGGCGCGCAGCAGCAGGCCCTCCGCCTGGATGACCTTGCTGGAGCCGGTGAGGACGGTCGCCGTGAGGGCGGGGGCGGCGGTGTCGGCGTCGGAGAGCACGGTGGTGGAGGCGTCCAGGGCGGCCCGGTCCAGGCCGGGCGCGGTGACGGCGGCGGCCTGGTCGAGCAGGGTCTCCAGATGCTGGCCCAGCTTGCGGTTGTAGAGCCGGATGACCAGGCGGATCCGCGGGTTCATGCGGCGGGCGGTCAGCGCGGCCCGGATGTTGCGCTCGTCGTCGTCGTAGACCAGGGCCAGCGCGGTGGCCGTCTCCACGCCCGCCTCCTCGAACGCCTCGTCGGACGGCTCGGCGGCCTCCAGGATGCGGACCGCGTCGACGCCGGCGTTGGTGTCGTCGCCGAGCCGGGACGCGCCGCTCTGCGAGTCCGTGTCGTCCGGGTCGGCGCCGCCCCGGCGGGCGCCGTTGCCGCCGTTGCCGTTGCGGTTCATCGCCGAGGAGACGCGCCCCAGCAGCGAGCTCAGGCCCCGCCCGGCCAGGGGCAGTTCGGGGCGGCGGGCGTCGCGGCCGGGCGGCAGGACGAGGGTGACCCGCTCGCCGTACACGTAACGCAGCTCTACGGCGAGCCGCCGGGCCAGCGTGTCGTCGCCGCAGACGACCATGTGGCCGCTGAACGGGGAGCGTTGGGGCTGTGGGGGAAGTGAGGGCACGAGTCCCAGCATGCCTTTCTCCTTCGCTCCGTGGGGAGTTGACCGGTGGAAAGGAGCTACTCCAGGGGCGGGGCCGCGTGGCGGGCCGCCGGGTTGGCCAGGGCGTGGCGGGGGTCGGCGACCCGGACGATCGCCGTCTCGACCGCCGCGATCCGGTCCGCGAGCAGCCCGAGCGCGGCGACGGCGCGGGCCATCGGGTCGCCGTCCGGGCCGCCCAGGGCCTGGGTGCGCACGTAGGAGGCGGTGATCGCGGACCAGCGCTCGGACTGTTCCGGGGTGAGCAGGCCGCGCAGCGCGGCCAGCTTGAGCAGGTTCGACTCGGCGCCGCTGGTCAGCGTCTGGGCCTCGCCCGCGTAGTGGTCGCCGACCACGGCGGACAGCTCCTCCTCGTTCATCACCGGCACTATCCGCTCCGCGATCTTGTTCATGTCGCGGTACGAGCCCTGGAGCCGGAACGGCGGCTCGGTGCGGGTCTGGTCGGTCTGCGCCGCCGAGGCGATGTACGCGGAGTTCACGGCCAGCACCGTCTCCCGGGCGGTCAGCAGATGGCGCAGCACCGCCGTGATCCGGTCCGTCTCGGCGGGTGTGTACGGGTGCTCCAGCCGGTCCGGGCGCGCCGAGGGGTCGCCGGAGGCGATCCGTACGAACAGGGCGAGGTCCTCGCGGGAGCGCCCGGCGAGCGGGGCCAGTGCCGGGTTGGCGGTCAGGGCGTTCTCCACGAAGCTCAGCGCGAAGACGTCCTCCCGGCCGGTCAGCACCTCGCCCAGGTTCCAGACGTCGGCCCGGTTGGCGAGCATGTCGGGGATGCGGAACCGCTCGCCCGACTCGGTGTACGGGTTGCCCGCCATGCACACCGCGAACCGCTTGCCCCGCAGGTCGTGGCTGCGCGGTTCGCCGTCCCGGACGCCCTCGATGCGGCGGGTGGCGTCGCAGAGCGGGATGAACTTCTGGAGCAGCTCCGGCGAGGTGTGCTGGATGTCGTCGAGGTAGAGGAGCGTGTTGTTGCCGGACTCCAGCGCGAAGTTGATCTTCTCGATCTCCTGGCGGGCGGTCGCGGTGCGGGCCTGGGCCGGGTCGAGCGAGGTCACGTCGTGGCCCAGGTTGGGGCCGCTGACCTTGACGAGGACCAGGCCGAGCCGGTCGGCGACGTACTCCATCAGCGTCGTCTTGCCGTAGCCGGGCGGCGACACCAGCAGGAGCAGGCCCTGGGAGTCGGTGCGCCGGTCGGCGTCGGCGGTGCCGAGCTGCTTGGCCAGGCTGTCGCCGATCAGTGGCAGGTACACCTCGTCGAGCAGCCGGTTGCGGACGAACGCCGACATGACGCGCGGCCGGTGGTCGTCCAGCCGCAGCCGGGCCCGCTCGGCGTCGACCAGGGCGGTGCGGCGGCGCTGGTAGGCGCGGAAGCCGGGGACGGTCACGGCGCGGAACTCGGCGGTACGGGCGAGGAGTTCGTCGATCCGGACGGTCAGGGCGGAGCGTTCGATCCGGGGGTGGGTGCCGAGCAGGCCGTCGACCCGGGCGGTCAGCGGGGCGTCGTGGTCGTAGCGGTCGAGGACCCCGGCCGGGCACAGCTCCACGGCGACGGCCTCCGCGAGGTCGCCCGCGTCGAGCCCGGCACCGCTCGCGGCGGCGTACGCGCCGAGCCAGCCCTCCACGAGCTGGCGGCGGGCCGGCAGGTCGTCGCCGAGCGCGGCGAGGTCGTCGTCGTAGGCCGGTGTGCCGGTGGTACGGCGGAACTTGTCGAGGAAGGTGCGGACGGGGGCGCTGGTGACGAAGCCCTCCGGGCCGCCGGTCAGCTCCTCGAAGAGGTACCCGGCGACGGCCGCCGGATCCGCGTCCGGCACGGTCGCGTCCGCGGCGCCGATCTCCGCCGCCCACTCCTCCCGCAGCGCGTCCACCGCCGTGTCGAGCCCGAAGGTCTCCCGGGCGCGGGCCAGCGAGCGGGCCCGCCGGGTCCACGAGACGCGGCGCGCCTCGTCGGTCCCGTACGCCCAGAAGAGCTGGGCCGCCGCCCGCACGGTGGGCGGGCAGCGCAGCAGCCCGGCCCCGGAGTGCAGCCGCAGCAGGGCGGTGAGGATCGCGGTGGCGTCCTCGTCGTGGACGCCCCGCTGGTACCCCTCGTCGTACGCGGCGGCCGCCGCCTCCCGGACGAGGGCGGCGAGCCCGGCCGGGTCCAGGGCGGCCAGGGTGTGCGCGCCGTGCTCGTCGAGCAGCCGGGCCGCCAGGTGCTCGCCCCGGTAGACCCGGGGGGACTCCGAGGGCAGGGTCTGCTCCCAGTACGGGCGGGTCGCCTCGAACTCCGGGTCGGTGACCGGGGACCGGTAGTCGGTGCCGGTGAGCGCGAAGGCGAGCCGGTCCCCGTGCGGGACGAGCGTCAGGTCGAAGGGCTGGGTGTTCACCGCGAACCGGTGCCGGCCCAGCCGGATCGTGGCCCCGCCGTCCGCGTACAGCTCGCCCCGGTCGCGCAGCGCCCGGCCCGCCTCCTGGCGGGCGGCGACCAGCCGGCCGTCCAGCTCCTCGGCCCGCACCGGGTCGCCCAGTCCGCGCAGCTCGTCGGCGGTGCGGCGGACCTTGGCGACCATCGGGTCGGAGGCGAAGTAGGTGTGGATCGCGTCGGTGTCGTCCAGCGCGGCCAGCCGCCGGGAGACGGTCTCCAGGACCCGGGCCGCCGACTGGGCCAGCCGCTCGGCGCGCCGGGCGCGGGCGTCCTGGAGGGTCTGCTTGCGCGCCGAGAACGCCTCGTACACCTCGGTGCGGCGCCCGGCCAACTCGGCGAGGAAGTCGTCGAACTCGGCGAACCGCGACTCCAGGTTCTCCAGCTGGAGCAGCAGCCGGGACAGCTGCTCGTCGCAGGCGTCCGGGGTGTCGGCGGCGGCGATCGCCCCGGTGACGGCCTGCCCGAGCAGCGCGAACTCGGCGGCGAACTCGGCCCGGCCCTCGTGGTCGAGGAGTTCGCGGCGGCGCGCGTCGAGGGTGGCGCGGGCCCGGTTGACCCCGCCGAGGACCTCCGCGATCCGCTCCAGGATGCCGGTGCGGACGGTGGTGTCGCCGATGTCGAGCCCGGCGACGACGTCCGTGACGGTGCTCAGCCCGTCCGTCATCGAGCCCAGCCGCTCGCCGAGCTCCGCCGCGTCGGCGACGGTGGCCAGGTCGGACGCCTCGGCGGTGAGCCGCTCGACGTCCTGGTGGTAGGAGGCGAAGGCGTCGTCCCGGCCGAGGAAGGCGACGGCGCGCTGGGCGGCCGATTCGAGGTCGGCGGCGGCCTGGGCGGACAGTTCGGCGATGCGGTCGGTGTCGGCGTACCGCATCTCGGCGAGGGTGGAGAGACGGCCGTGGGCGCGGCGCAGCGCGGTGAGCTGCTCCACCCAGGCGGCGGCCGAGCGGGGGGCCTCGCCGCGGACGCGGCGGACCAGGGCGGTGAGGTCGTCGGCGGCGGTGTCGAGCGCCTCGGCGGCCTGCCGGGTCAGCTCCCGTACCGTCTCGAACTCGACGACGACCTGCTCGGCGGTGGCCTTCAGTTCGGCCAACGGCTCTGCCAGGGAGTCGAGTTCGGGGTCGGTGAGCCAGTGGTAGCGGTCGGTGGCGCGGGTGCAGTCGGCGACCAGTCGCGCGTACACGGCGGCGGTCGGCGTCGTCTCGGCGGCGCTGTGGGCCAGCGCCAGGCAGTCGGAGATGCCGCGCACCAGATCGGCGTTGCCGACCCGGGCGAGCGGGCCGGTCCCGGCGGGGCGGGAGGCCGCGTACGTGTCGGAGACGTACGGGGTGCGCCAGCGCTGCACGGGGTGGACCCGGGCCGGTTCGTCGCCGGTGCGCAGCAGGACGAGGGTGCCGTCGTCGAGCAGGGCGTGGCCCCGGCCCTGGAGCGGGGTGGCGACCTCCTGCCGGATCAGGTTGTACGGCAGGAGCAGGGCGCGGCCGTCGTCGGGGGAGCGGAAGACGTAGAGGACGTCCTCGCCGTTCGGGGAGCGCACGGCGCCCTCGAAGACCGGGTCGGTGAGCGGCTCGGCGATGTCGAAGGTCTTGGCGGTGCCGGTGGTGAGGTAGTAGCCGCCGGGGAAGATGATCCCCTGGTCCTCGGGGAGGCGGTGGCAGGCCGGTCCGATGCCGTCCAGCCGCCGCACGGTGGAGAGCAGCGAGTTGAAGACCAGGTACCGCCAGGCGTCCTCGTTGTACGGGCGGACCCGGAGCAGGACCAGCGGGCCGATCGTGGCGTGCTCGACCTCGGCGTCGGCGAGCGACTGGAGGGGTTCGGCGACCGGCTCGCGGTAGATGCCCTCGGCGGTGTCGGTGTCGTTGACCGTCTTGACGGTGAGGTGGCCGCCGAGGGTGTCGACGAAGAGCGGGGCGTCGTCTGGGGTGTCGCCGCCGACCGCGATGTGCGGGTGGCGGCCCAGGACGTGGGCCTCGCGGCCGGCGGCGGTCCAGGTGAAGTCGTGCGAGGGCGGGAAGACGTGGTCGCGGTCGCCGCGCGCGTCGAGGAAGGCCCCCGGCGCGCCGTCCGGGCCGAGCGCCCAGCGCAGCACCCGCACGCCGTCCGCGTTCTCCCCGGTGCGGAAGACGGCGAGCAGCCTGCCCTCGACCCGGCGCAGCCGCAGCAGCCGCGCGTCGCGGTAGTAGCGGTGCAGGGAGGCGAACTCGCGGACGAAGTCGCCGTCGGCGAGGAGTCCTTCGGTGTCGGGCGCGTCCAGCTCCGCCCCGTACCGGGCGAAGACCTCGGCCACCTCGGCCGGGTCGGCCGCCCCCGGTCCGCGTTCGAAGCCGAACAGCAGCCGCCCGCCGGCCGCCACCAGGTCGCGGGCGACGGCGGGGTGGGCGGTGCGGAGCTGCTCGGTGCCGGTGAGGCGCAGCTCGGTGGAGCCGAACTCCTCGGTGCGGCGGGCGTTCAGCTTCTCGGCACGGCGGGCCAGTTCGGCGGCCCGGTCGCCGAGCCGGCGGCGCAGTACGTCGTACGTGCCCGCGTCCACGGGGCCGCCGGTGGGCGCTGCGGTCGTGGTGTCGGTGTCCATACGTACGGCTCTTTCTGCGAGGTGTGCGGTGAGACCGACCGGCACATGGGGGGCGGTGTGTCGCGTCCCGGTACCGGGCCCGTCCGGCGGTGGACGGGCCCGGCACCCGCGGATCAGACGGCCGGGGCCGATCCGTTCCGCGCCGCGGGGACGGGGACCGGGGCGGCGGCCGGGGCGCCGGTGAGAGCGGAGACCGGCAGGTCGGCGAGGCCGGCTTCCCGGGCGGCGGTCAGCAGCTGCTCGACCTGCCCGGCGCTGACCCCGGCTCCCGGCGCCTTCATCATCCGCATCAGCAGCGCGGAGACCGTCAGGTTGCGCACGTCGCCGGTGGAGACCGAACCGAGCATCCGGGTCAGGTCCTCGGTGAACGACGAGGAGCCGTCCAGCCACGGCCCGGCGAGGGCCTTCGCGGTGTCCGAGTTCGCCACGAACCCGTCGAAGCTCTTGCCCATCGAGACCGCGGAGACCAGCCGGTCGAAGAAGACCGACTCCCCGCCGACGATGTCGATGTCGGCGTTCTCCAGGCCGGTGGCCAGCACCGTCGCCTGCGCCTCGGCGACCTGCCGCTGCACGTCGAGCCCGGCCAGCCGGATCTCCTTCTCCGCGGCGAGCCGCAGCCGGTACTCCTCGTGACCGCGCGAGGCGTCGTCCAGCGCCGCCATCGCGGCCGCCTTCTCGGTGAGCCCGGCCGCCTCGGCCTTCAGCTTCTCGCCGATCATCGCCGCGTCGGCGGTGGCCTGCGCCTGGGTGCCCTCGGCCGTGGCGAGCGCCTTGAGCCGGGCGCCCTCCGCCTCGGCCTTGAGCCGCGCGGACGTGGCCTCGGCCTCGGCGAGACCCTGCTTCTCGATGACGTCGGCCTGCGCGTCGCGCACCTGCACCTCGGCGAGACCGGGGGCGGCGGACTCGGCCTGGATGCCCTCGGCGAGGCGCAGCTTGGCCTGCGCGTCCAGGTCCGCGGTCTTCAGCCGGGCCTCGGCGAGCGTCAGCTGCTCGGCGGCCAGGTGGGTGGCGGCGGCCTCGGCGGCCTCGGCCGCCTTGATGTCCTTGACCAGCTTCTCCTGGGCCTCCGCCTCGGCGGCGATGATGACCGAGCGGCGGGTGCGCTCGGACTCCTCGACGGCCCGCAGCGTCTTGATGGACTCCTCCTGCTCGGCGACCGTGCGGTCGACCGCGATCCGCTCCCGGATCACGTCGGCGACCTCGCGGCGCTCGGCCTCGACCTCCTTGGTCGCGGCGATCCGGTCCAGCTCGGTCTGGCGCTCGCGCCCGATGACCTCGATCAGCCGGTCCTTCTCGATCCGCTCGTTCTCCACGGCGATGACCCGCTCGCGGTTCTTCTGCGCGACGGCGATCTCCCGGGCCTGGTTCTCCCGCTGGATGCCGAGCTGCTCCTCGGTGCGGATGAACGCGGCCTGGGCGCCGAGCCGCTCCTCCTCCTGGACCTTGGCGGTGGCGGCCTCCTCACGGGCCCGCAGCGTCTCGACCTCGCGGCGCTGCTTGATCTCGGCCTCGGCCTGCCGGCGCTCCAGCTCCAGGATGGTCTCCCGGGCGTCGACGTCCTGCCGGGTGATCTCCTTCTGCTCGGTGCGCTGGAACTCGTTGGTGCGGACGTGCTCGATCGCGGTCAGCTCGGTGATCTTGCGGATGCCCTGGGCGTCCAGGATGTTGGCGCCGTCGAGCTGCGTCAGCGGCGTCTGCTCCAGGAAGTCGATCGCCGCGTCGTCGAGGTGGTAGCCGTTCAGGTCGGTGCCGATGACCCGGATGATCCGGTCCCGGAACTCCTCGCGCTTGGTGTAGAGGTCGACGAAGTCGAGCTGCTTGCCGACCGTCTTGAGCGCCTCGGCGAACTTCGCGCCGAAGAACTCCTGGATCGCCGCCTCGTTGCTGGCCCGGCCCGTACCGATGGACTGGGCGACCTTGATGACGTCCTCGACGGTCTTGTTGACCCGGACGAAGAACGTGATGTGGATGTCGGCGCGGATGTTGTCCTGGCAGATCAGCCCCTCGCGCCCGGTGCGCCGGATCTCGATGGTCTTCACCGAGATGTCCATGGTCTCGGCCTTGTGCAGCACCGGCAGGACGATGGCACCGGTGAAGGTGACGTCGACCTTCTTGGTCTTGGAGATGATCAGCGCCTTGCCCTGTTCGACCTTGCGGAAGAGCCGGGTGATGACGAGCAGCAGCGCTACGGCGATGAGGAGGACGACGGCGACGAGCACACCGAAGCCCAGGGTGATGGCATCCATGACAGTCCTTGACGGCTGGTGAAGAAGAAAGTGGTGAGGGGCGCGACGGCCCCCGGCGGCGACGGCAGCGGCCTGCTGCCCGTGCGGCGGTGACGGCGGTGACGGTGCGGCGAGCGTCGTCGGCCCGGCCCGGTCCGGTGCGCGCGGTGGCGCGGACGGTCAGCCGGTGCGGCGCTTCGCCCCGCGTGGTCGGGCCGGTGACGGCGGGCCCGGGTCCAGGGCCTTGTCGTAGGGCGAGATCCAGAAGAACTCGCCGGCCTCGTCGTACGCGTACAGCAGTCCGGCGCTGCCCGAGGCGAGGGCGGCGGGGTCCGCCGGAGCGAGCAGCCTGACCTGGACGATCGCGGTGGAGCCGTCGTCCGCGGTGACCTCGGCCTGCCCGAAGTCGGCACTGACCGTGCCGGTGCGTACGGTGCAGACCCGGCCCAGGAAGTCCTGGCGCGACGGCGGGGGCTCGTCCGGGAAGCGGCGGCGGAAGAGGCGCACCAGCACCCGCAGGACGATCAGCCCGATCAGCAGCGCCCCGACGAGCACCCCGCCGGCCAGTCCGGCCCGGGTGAGGCCCGAGACGGTGGAGCGGTGCAGCAGGACGGTGCCGCTGAGCGCGGCGAACCAGCCGACGACCGTGATCACGGAGACCGAGACGGTGACCGGCACCCCGCCGGCCCCGGCCAGGTCGGTGTCGAGGTCGCCGTCGAAGGAATGGTGGTCGGCCGCGCCGATCAGGACCAGGAGCCAGAAGAAGACGACGACGGCGAGTGCGGCGCCGAACAGTACGGCAGGAAAGGAAGTTGCCGCGTTCAGGAACTCTCGCATCTCTCCACCCCCTTGACTGGCTGGGGGCGGTATGAGGCCCGGATGCTGCGGCGCGGCCTGAATCGACGCCGCAGCAGCCGGGTCTCCCCCCGTTTCCCCCGTGTTTCCCCCGGTTGGTGCTGACGGCATCGTGTCATGGCGGCAGAAGAGAAACACTGCCGGAACCCGGCAATCTTCACCCCGTCTTGATGCCGGGCACCGGCACCGGCGAATATGCGTTGGACAGGTGTGTCATCACCACGTCACAAGTGTGTCAATACCCCGTCAGGGTTGGAGGAGAGTGCGTGCCGGAGCCGGAGATCCCTGATGGAGTTCTGGGTGACTATGCCCGCATCCTGGCCGAGGTGGCGGTCACCGGCCGCCGGCTGACGCGGGACGAGCTGGAGGACCGCCGGCTGCTGGGCAAAGGCGCGGCCGAGGACGGCTTCCAGCTCCGCGCCCTGGTCTCCCGTCATCTGGCGGAGACGCGCACCGTCTGGCCGCTCGGTCCCGGGGCGGACGCCGCGTCCACGGAGTCGGTGCTGGCGGCGGTCGAGCAGGCGGTGGACGCCTTCGCGGAGGGGTTCGAGCGGGCCCAGCGGATGACGGTGCGCCGCGAGGAGGCGGCCCGCCGCGAGTTCATCGACGACCTGCTGTACGGGCGGAGCGACCTGGGGCGGCTCGCCGAGCGGGCCACCCGGTTCGGGCTGCGGCTCTCGCGCGCCCATGCCGTCGCGGTGGCGACCGGCCCGGAGGCGTACACGGAGACCGACTCGGTGCCGCGCACGGTCGAGACGGCGATGCTCACGCGCTTCAGCGGCCGCAAGATCCTGCTGACGACGAAGGACGGGCGGCTGGTCTGCATCGCGCCGGGCAGCCAGCCCGACGTGCTGCGGTTCTTCGCCAAGCAGTCCCACGCGGCGACCGACGGCGGCCGGGTCGCGGTGGGCCGCCCGCACCACGGCCCCGGCGGGGTGGTCCACTCCTACGACGAGGCGCTGGAGGCGCTGGACCTCGCGGAGCGGATGGACCTGGAAGACCCGGTGCTCTACGCGGCGGACCTGCTGGTCTACCCCGTGCTGACCCGTGACCGGCAGGCGATGGCGGACCTGGTCCGCAGCGAGCTGGGCCCGCTCCAGCAGGCCCGGGGCGGTGCCGAACCGCTGCTGAGGACGCTCAACGTCTACTTCGAGGCGGGCTGCGTGGCCGCCGAGACGGCCCGCCGGCTCTCGCTGAGCGTGCGGGCGCTGACGTACCGGCTGGAGCGCATCCACCAGTTGACCGGCTCCGACCCGGCCGACCCGATGCACCGCTACACCCTGCAGACGGCGGTCATCGGCGCCCGGCTGCTGGACTGGCCGGCCAACGAGCTCTGACCGCACCCCGGCGGAACGGGAGGCGGAACGGGAGGCGGAACGAGAAATGGCCGGGGACGCGCAGGGGGGAGTCGCACGTCCCCGGCCTGCCGGGCACCGCCGATGGTCAGTCGGCCGTGCTGTGTCCGGCGATCCGGGGCCGGAGCGGCGACGGGCCGCTCCGGCGGACGGAGGATGAGGGAGCAGTCCGAGGGACTACAGGTCGAACTCGTGCGGCGGGAGGTCCAGCGCGAAGCACGCCTCGCGCACGACGGCCTGCTCCGTCTTGTCGAAGTCGCCGTCGGCGCCGCCGATGACGATGCCGATCTGGATGACGGCGCGGGCCTCGGCCGGCTTCTTCTTCGCCTTGCCGATCTCCTGGAGGATGCTGACCTTGCCGAAGGCGAAGTCGGCGGTGAGCTTGTTGACGTACTCGTTGAAGCGGCGCTGGAGGTCGTCGGCCGGGAAGTTCTGCAGGACCTCGTTGCTCGCGATCAGGGAGGCGACGCGCTGGCGCTCGGAGGGGTCGACGGAACCGTCGGCCGCGGCGACAAGGGCGCACATGGCCATGCTCGCGTCACGGAACGCCCCGCTCTTCAGGTCGTTCTTCTTCGCTTCCAGCTGCGACTGCATCGACGAAGCGGATTCCTTGATCCGGTCCCACAGTGCCATGTCGTCTCCATACGTTGCGTTGCGGCTCGCCTTGCGGCGCGGTGCCGGACGGGAGTTCAACTCTACAGACGTGTAGAAGTTAGCAGCAGGAGTACCCGCCGCGCTCCCTGACCGGAGGTCAGTAGGATGCTGCGACACCGCGGCGGACGCGGCGGCGCAGAAGGGCGGACCCCCGATGGACTCGGCCAGGCCCGGCCACCCCCAGGACAACGAACCACGATCCGGCCGAGTGCCCGACACCCCGCACCGGCTTCCCGGCGGGGTGTGTCCGCCCCCCGCGGAGGCCAGGCCGCCCCGGCGCGGCCAGGGCGAACTGGAGTCCCAGGTCCTCGCCGTACTGCGGTCCGCGAAAGGCCCCGCGACGGCCGGCTGGGTCCAGGAACGCCTGGACGGCGACCTCGCCTACACCACCGTCATCACGATCCTCTCCCGCCTCCTTGTGAAGAAGGCCGTGACCCGCACCCGCGAGGGCCGCTCCTACGTCTGGACGTCCGCCGCCGACGAGGCCGGACTCGCGGCCCTGCGGATGCGCCGGGTGCTGGACGGCGAGCGGGACCGGGGGGCCGTCCTCGCCCGTTTCGTCTCGGCCCTCTCGCCCGGCGACGAGGAACGCCTGCGCGCCCTGCTCGCCGGGGCCGCCGCCCCGGACGACCCGCCGCAGCACGGCCCCCGGGAACCCGGTTCCCGCGAGACGGAAGGCCAGTAGCCCGCCGATGGGTGTCTTCGTCTGGCTGCCGCTGATCCTGCCGTTGACCGCGCTGCCGATCGCGCGTCTGGCCCAACAGCATCTGCACCCGCGTATCGCGACCCGGCTGCTCGCCGTCGTCGGCGTGCTGCTCGCCCTGTGCAGCACGCTCTGCCTGGGCCTGCTGATGGTCGTGGGCACCGCCCAACTGCCGGGCAACCCGCTCCCGGACAGCTGGGCGGACCCGGAGGTGCGCGAGGCGGTGCCGTACGACGAGAAGGCGGGCGTCGTCGCGATCGGGGTACTGGCCGTGGTACTGGCGGCCTGCGGCCGGACGGTGCTGCGCCATGTGCGGCTGCGGGTGCGCGCGGGCCGGGCACTGGCCGCCGCGCCCTCGGTCGTCGAGGACGGGGTCGCGGTGCTCCCGGACCCGGAGCCGTACGCCTACGCGCTGCCGGGCACCCCGGGCCGGGTCGTCGTCTCGACCGCGATGGCCGACTGCCTGGACGCCGACGAGCGGCGCGCCCTGATCGCCCACGAGCGGGCCCACCTCGCGGCCCGGCACCACCGCTATCTGCTGGCCGTCCATCTCGCGGCCCGCGCCAACCCGTTCCTGCGGCCGCTGCGCACCGCGGTGTCGTACAGCACCGAGCGGTGGGCGGACGAGGAGGCCGCCCGCGCGGTCGGCGACCGGCGGGTGGTGGCGATCGCGGTGGGCAAGGCGGCGCTGTACTCGCACCGGGGGCCGGACGCCTCCGCCGGGTTCGCCGCCTTCGCGGCCCCGGCGGGCCCGGTGCCGCGGCGGGTCGAGGCGCTGCTCACCCCGGTGGAGCCGGTGCGGCTGTGGCCGCCGTCCTCCGCCCATGCCGCCCTCGCCGCGCTGGTCGCGACGGTGGGCACGGTGGCCTCGGCGCTCTCCTCGCTGAACGCGGCGGTGACGCTGGTGGGCATCCTGCACGCGGCGACCCCGCTCTGAACCGTTCGGGAGCGGACGGTTCGCGGCGGGGTCGCGGGGGTGGTGCGGGTGCTGCGGGTGCGTCAGGACTGGTCGGCGGCGGGCGCGAAGTCCTGCTGCGCGGCGACGGGCTCGGCCCGTACGTCCCCGGGCTTCGTACCGGCTCCGGCTCCGGCCGGGGTGCCGGCGCCGCCGGAGACCCCGGCGTCCGTCCCCTTCCCGGCGCGCCAGGCGCCGATCCGGGCCGCGACCGGCTGGGTCCAGCGGGCGGTGAGCGGGCCGACGATGACCAGGATGAGGACGTAGGCGGTGGCGATGGGCCCGATCCGGGGCTCGGTGGCCACCGCGAGACCGGCGATCACGATGGAGAACTCACCGCGCGCGACGAGCGTGCCGCCGGCCCGCCAGCGGCCGCGCGAGCCGATCCCGGCCCGCCGGGCGGCGTACCAGCCGGTGGCTATCTTGGTGAAGACGGTGGTGATCGCGAGCAGCGCGGCGGGGATCAGCACCGGCGGGATCTCGGCCGGGTTGGTGGAGAGCCCGAAGAAGACGAAGAAGACGGCGGCGAACAGGTCCCGGAGCGGCGTCAGCAGCTTGCGGGCCCCCTCGGCGACCTCCCCGGAGAGCGCGATGCCGACCAGGAAGGCGCCGACGGCGGCGGACACCTTCAGCTCCTGCGCGACCCCGGCGACCAGCACGGTCAGCCCGAGGACCACCAGCAGCAGCATCTCCGGGTTGTCGGAGGAGACCGCCCGGCTGATCAGCCGGCCGTGCCGCAGCGCCAGGTAGAGCACCAGCCCGACCGTGCCGAGCGCGATGAGCAGTGCGACGCTGCCGCCGGCGAGGCCGACACCGGCCACCATCGCGGTGAGCAGCGGCAGGTAGACGGCCATCGAGAGGTCCTCGATGACGAGGACGCCGAGGATGACCGGCGTCTCCCGGTTGCCGAGCCGTCCGAGGTCGGTGAGCACCTTGGCGATGACCCCGGACGACGAGATCCAGGTGACCCCGGCCAGGGCGACCGCCCCCACCGGACCCCAGCCGAGCAGCAGCGCCGCCACGGCTCCCGGGGTCGCGTTGAGTACGAAGTCCACGGCCCCGGAGGGGTACTGGGTCTTGAGGCTGGTGACCAGTTCCGACGCGCTGTACTCCAGTCCGAGCAGGAGGAGCAGCAGGATGACGCCGATCTCGGCGCCGACGGCGGTGAATTCCTCACTGGCCCCCAGCGGCAGGAGCCCGCCCTGTCCGAAGGCGAGTCCGGCCAGCAGGTAGAGCGGGATCGGGGAGAGGCCGATGCGGCCGGCGAACCTCCCGATCAGTCCGAGCCCCAGAATGACGGAGCCCAGCTCCACCAGCAGTGCGGTCGTGTCGTGCACGGTCAGCCCTCCGCGATGATCTCGGAGAGCGTGTCCACGCCCTCACGTGTTCCTACGACGACAAGCGTGTCCCCGATGGCCAGCCGGAAGTCCGGCCCGGGGGACGGGTGCGCGCTGTGGGTCCTCAGCACGGCGACGATCGACGCCCCCGTCCTGGTGCGCGCCTTGGTGTCCCCGAGCAGCCGCCCGCCGTACGGGGAGCGGGTGCCGAGCGGGATGTGCTCGGTGACCAGGTCGATGCCCTCGGTCCGGACGGCGTCGATGGGCGCCGCGTCGATGAGGTGCGCGAGGCCGGTGGCCTCCTGGGGCGTCAGCGGTACCGAGAGCCGGCACGAATCAGGGTCGTCCTGGTCGTAGAAGCCGATGAACCGGCGCCCGTCGTGGTGGACGACGACGGAGATGTGCTGGCCCGACTCGGTCGTGTAGTCGTACTGCACACCGACTCCGGGCAGCGTGGTGCGGTGGGTTCCCATGGCTTCCTCCCGAGGGTGCGCGCCGACTCCGACGCACTTGGTGATCTCTTTATCCGCCCATTACCTTATCCGGAGGGTCCCACCGGCCACGGGGCGTGGGCCGCACGGGTGGGTGTACGGGGGGTTGCGCGGGGGTGCCGGACGAGCCGGAGCGGGCCTCTGCTCCCTTCCGGGCCGTCACCCCGCTGGATACGCTGCCGGGATGTCCGCCCCGGAAGGCCTTCGCCGAGAGTCCGCCCGCGTTCTCCTCCTCGACGAGCGGGAACGCCTGCTCCTGCTGAGGTTCCGGGTCGACCCGGACGACCCCGGGAGCGGTCACGGATGGTGCACCCCGGGCGGCGGCGTCGAGGACGGGGAGAGCCCGGCTGAGGCGGCGTCCCGCGAACTCCGGGAGGAGACCGGGCTGTCGATCGGGCCGGAGGAGCTTGGCGCGATGGTCGCGGAGACCTCCGGGTACGCGGATCTCGGATGGGCCGAGGGTGTCTTCCGGGACGTGTTCTTCCACGCCCGGGCCACGGGCGGCCGCATCGACGAGTCCGGGCTGGCGGACGACGAACGCAGGTACCACGCCGGGTACCGCTGGTGGACGCTCGCGGAGCTGGCGGCCACCGAGGAGACGGTCTACCCCTTCGGCCTGGCCCGACTGGTGGCCGGACTCGTGGCAGGGCGGGTCCCGGAAGCCCCGGTCCGGCTGCCCTGGCACCACTGACCCCGGGCGGCACGACCCCTACCCTCGGGCGGTATGGAGTGGATATCGCCAGTCAGCACGGCGCTCGGTGCGGTGATCGGAATCGGTTCCACGCTGCTCACCGACCGGCTCAGATGGCGCAGGGAGCGGGCCGGGCAGAGCCTCGACGTCCGGCGGCAGCTCTACGCCGAGTACACCGCCGCGCTCTCCCGGACGCGCACGGCGCTCGACGAGTGCGCGCGGGAGGAGGGCCACGGGGAGGAGCGCCGGCAGCGGGTGCGCGAGGTGTTCCTGGCACCCGGGGCCTACGAGATCCGCCACCAGCTGGCCATCGTCGCGCCCCGGGAGATCGTGGACGCGGCCCGTTCCGCGTTCCTGGTCCTGCGGGACACCCGGGACCTGCTGGTGGCGGGGGCGGCGGACGCGGACGGTCCCGTCGCCGGCGGCCCCGCCTACCGTGAGCTGGAGGACCGGCTCGACCGGGCGCTGGCGGAGCTCCGGGCCGTGATGCGCCAGGACCTCGGTGCCGTCGATTCGATCACCCGGCGGTGAGGCGGGGGCGCGGGGGAACGTCCGGCCCGGGGCCGCCCCGGGTCAGCGGACCGGGAAGCCGTAGAGGTAGCCCTGCTCCCGGAGCCAGGGGAGGACCTCGCGGAGGGCGGTGAGGGTCTGGGAGCGGTCGCCGCCGGCGTCGTGGAAGAGGACCGTCGGGCCGTTGGCTATCTCGCGCTTGACGGTGGCGACCATGACGTCCGCGCCGGGGCGCTCGAAGTCCTTGGTGTCGACGTTCCAGCCGAGCGGACGCATGCCGTGCGAGGCGGCGAGCTGGCGGCTGAACGGGGTGAAGGCACCGCCCGGGGCGCGGTAGTACTGCGGGCGGACACCGCCGGACGCCTTGGTGATCATGCGCTCGGCGTCCAGGATCTCCTTGGACTGGTACGCCTCGGACTTGCGGTCCATCGAGGTGTCGTGCGAGACCGTGTGGTTGCAGAGCCGGTGGCCTTCCGCCACGACCCGCTTGACCAGGTCCGGGTAGGCCTGGGCCTGCGTGCCGACCATGCAGAACGTGGCCTTCACCTTGTTCTCCTTGAGCAACTGGAGAACCTGCGGGGTCCAGTTGGGGTCCGGGCCGTCGTCGATGGTGATGTTGACGCCCTTGGCACCCTTGTCCGAGGCGTGCGCGATGTCCACCGCGACCTTGGCGGCCTTGCCCTCGTCATGGGCCGGCGACGAGACGCTCGCCTCCGGCTTGCTCGCACCGGCGGGGTCGGCCTGCGCGGTCCACACCGAGGCGCCGGCGGCCAGCGCCGTCACTCCGAGGGCGGCCCCGAAAAGTCGGCCGTGCCATCCCCGTCCCTTGTGCTTCGCCATGCCGCCCGCCCCTTTTGATTTCGTCTCCGCCGTGCCCTGCGTCAATGAAGCCATACGAACGCCCGTACGGGCCCCGCTGTTACCGATCGCGGACGATTCCGCAGGGGATCGGCGACAGTCGGAGCCCGTACCGGACCTCGGAACCGGAGCGTCCGCTACCTCACCAGCTCTTTTGCGAGTTACTTCACGTCGACGAAGTCACCGGCGGCGCTGACGGCCGGGGTGGTGGACGTGCCGGCGAAGCTGTAGCGCCAGTAGCCGTCGACCGACGCCTTGGCCGTCGTCTTCAGCGTGCCGGTGCTGCTGGTCCTGATGGTCTTGACGGTGGTGTAGGTGCTGCTGTTCTTCTTGCGGAACTGGAGCTTCACCGACTGGCCCGCGTAACCGTGGTACTTGTTGTCCTCCCAGTTGGCCCGGGAGAGCTTGCCGGTGATGGTGAGGGTCTTGCCCTTCTTCACCGGCTCGGGCGCGGCGTTGACCGTCAGCTTCGAGTAGCGCTGCACCTTGAACCGGGCGGCGGCGTCCCGGTGGATGTAGTTGAGATCGTTGGCGGAGACCAGGACGCCGAGGTCCCAGGTGGCCGCCGCCTTGTTGTTGACGAAGCCGGTCGACGCCGTCGGGTCGAACGTCAGCGTGCCGGAGCACGTCGACGTGGTGGCGTTCGCCTTGACGCAGGTGATCTCGTCGTCCCAGATCTGCGCGTAGTTGGGGTTGGGGCCGAAGGCGCTGATGTACGTGGTCTCCGCGATGCCCGAGTTGTCGGACGCGGTCACCGAGACCTTGAAGGACACCTTGTTGGTGGTGCCGACCACGACCGGCTTGCCGCCGTTGACGACGACCTTGTCGATCCTGATGTCGCCCGAGCCGCCGTCCGCGGCCTGGGCGGCGGTGGTGCCGATACCGGTGGCGGCCAGCGCGAGGCCGGCGCCGATCAGGGCGACCCGTCCGGCTCCGCCGATGTTCCCGGTCCTGTTCGTGTGATGCATGGAACCCCCCTGTGAAGTTCTTGATCAACCACCAGGAGCCTACGTCGTTGGCCAAGACTTTGCCCTGCGCTTATTGAATGGTGGTCTTCTCCGTCCGCTCCGTCTCTTCCGCGCCGCGGAAGAAGGCGAGCATGGCGGCGTTGACCAGGTCGGGGTGGTCGATCTGCGGGCCGTGGCCGGTCCCGGCGATGATCTCGGCGCGGGCCCCGGGGATCAGCCGGGGCACCCGCTCCAGCTGGCGCTTGGGGTGGACCAGCAGGCTGCGACGGCCCATGACCAGGTAGAACGGCATACGGATGGTGCTGAGCTGATCGTCGGTCAGCGGGAGGGGCGAGGGCCGCCGGATCCGGAAGGCCCGTACACCGGCCTGGATCATCGCGCGCAGCTCCGGCACCACGAGCACCGGCTGTTCCAGCCAGGCGGCCAGCCGGGGACGCAGCGCCTTCGGGGCGAAGGTCGCGAACAGGCTGGCGAAGATCCAGACGAAGAAGCGCAGCCCCACCTTCTCCAGCCCGCCCGGGTCCAGCGCGGTCACCGAGGCGAGCCGGCCGGGGCGGAGGTGGGCCTGGTTGATGACGAGCCAGCCGCCGTAGGAGGAGCCGACGAGGTGGACCCGGTCCAGCCCCAGCGCCTCCAGGGCCTCGTCCATCCACCGGGCGGCGCGCTCGGGCTGCCACATGGGCTCGCGGTGCACGCTGCGGCCGGGGTCGCCGGGGGTGTCGAGGGCGTAGACGGGCCGTTCGGCGGCGAGCGCCCGGGTGTTGGGGTACCACTGCGCGGAGCAGCCGCCGGAGCCGTGGATCAGGACGACCGGGGTGCGGGCGGCGGCGGCCGGGTCGTCGGGGCCGTACCGGTACACGTGCGTGGTGCCGAAGCTGGTCTCGACATCGGTCTCGGCGCCGGCCGGGGCGCCCAGCGCGTACAGGGCGTCGCAGGCGGCGAAGTAGCGGTCGCGCAGCTTCTCGTTGACGTAGCGGCCGATGTCGCGGCGGGCTCGGGCGGTTGTCTCGGGCACAGCGCACCTCCGGTGAGGCTGGTCGGGACGTCACCGGGAAGGGGAATCGGCCCCACCCGGTATTGATACGACCGTACCATTATGTTGGTACGGCGGTACCATGAAGATGTCCGGGCAGGCGGCCGGGGCGCGCGTGCGAGCGATGAGGTGGAGGCCGGGAAGTATGCCGAAGCGCGTGGACCACGAGGAGCGGCGGGCCCTGATCGCCGAGGCGCTCGTCCGGGTCGCCGGGCGGCGCGGGCTGCACGCGGTCGGCATGCGCGACGTCGCGGCCGAGGCGGGGGTGTCGCTGCGGCTGGTGCAGTACTACTTCGGCACCAAGGAGAAGCTGCTGCTCTACGGGCTGCGGCACCTCACCGACCGGTTCTCCGCCCGGGTCGGCGAGCGGCTGCGGGCCCAGGGCCTCGGCCCGGGTCCGCGCGCGACGGCCGAGGCGCTGCTGCTGACCTCGCTCCCGACCGATCCGGAGAGCCGCACCTTCCATCTGCTCTACACCTCGTACGCGGTG
This sequence comes from Streptomyces sp. NPDC092952, assembly GCF_044754785.1. NCBI lineage: Bacteria > Bacillati > Actinomycetota > Actinomycetes > Kitasatosporales > Streptomycetaceae > Streptomyces > Streptomyces sp. NPDC092952. The sequence continues at coordinate 450,281 of NZ_JBIVPT010000003.1, forward strand.
CTGTCGGTGACCGACGAGGCGCTGGCCGCCCAGCCGTTCACCGACCGGCCGGACGCCGCCGAGGACGTCCTGGCCGGGCTGATCCGGCAGGCGCAGGACTCCGGCGCGGCCGACCCGGGCGCGGACGCGCGTACGGAGGCGGTCGGCCTGCTCGCGATGGCGGCGGGGATGGGGACCGCCGTCCTGGTCGGCCAGCGCACCCCGGAGTCGGCCGCCGCGGTCCTCCGCCACCACCTGGACCGCGTCTTCACGCCCCCGGCGGCCGGGTGACGGCGTACGGCGGGGGTGTGCCCTCCCCGTCCGTGGCCGTGGCGCCGCCCCCGCCCGCCGTTCCCCGCTAAGCGGTGGCCCAGGGTCGGTGGCCCGGGCCCGTCGGGTGGGTGCCCGTGACGCCCATGACCACCGAGTAGAGGCTGGTCTCGGCGGTGAGGAAGAGGCGGTTGCGCTTGGGGCCGCCCCAGGAGATGTTGGCCACCGCCTCGGGGACGTCCAGCCGTCCGATCAGGGTGCCGTCCGGGTCGTAGCAGTGCACGCCGTCGCCCATCGCGGCGGCCCAGAGCCGGCCGTCGGCGTCGAAGCGGATGTTGTCGAAGCGGGCCGCCGCGCGGGCACCGGCCTCGGCGAAGACCTCCCCGTCCGTCAGCGTCCCGTCCTCCCGCACGCCGAGGACGCGGATGAGGCCCGCCCCGGTGTCGGAGACGAACAGCCGCCGCTCGTCCGCCGAGAAGACCAGCCCGTTGGGGGCCCGGAAGCCGTCGGCGACCAGGCGCACCTCGCCGGTGACGGGGTCGACGCGGTAGACGTGGTTGGCGCCGATCTCACTCTCCGCGCGGTGGCCCTCGTAGTCGCTGGTGATGCCGAAGTCCGGGTCGGAGAACCAGACCGAGCCGTCGGACTTCACCGTCACGTCGTTCGGGCTGTTCAGCCGCCTGCCCTGCCAGTGGGAGGCCAGCACGGTCACTGTGCCGTCGTGCTCGGTGCGGGTCACCCGGCGGTTTCCCTGCTCGCAGGTGACCAGGCGGCCCTCGCGGTCGAGGGTGTTGCCGTTGGTGTGGCCCGCCGCGCGGCGGAAGACGCCCACGGCGCCGGTCTCCTCGTCCCAGCGCAGCATCCGGTCGTTGGGGATGTCGCTCCAGACCACCTGCCGCCAGGCGGGCACGTAGAGCGGGCCCTCGGCCCACCGGCAGCCGGTGTACAGGACTTCGAGGGCCGCGTCACCGTTCATGCACCGCCCGGTGCGGAACCGGTCGTCGAAGGATTCGTAGAGTGCGGGGCGTTCCTGAGTCATGACGCTCGTCCCTCTCGGCAGGACCGAATGGTTTCCTGTGCAGAAGGGAGAATGCAAGATGCCGTATGGCTGTGACAAGAATCTGTCGAACGGAGAGCCGTGGATCACATCGATCGCGTACTGCTGACGGAACTTCAGCGGGACGCCACCCAGTCGTACGCGGTGCTGGGCCGGGCCGTGGGGCTCTCGGCCGGCGCCACGCACGAGCGGGTGCGGAAGCTGCGGGAGCGCGGGGTGATCCGGCGGACGGCGGTCGAGGTCGATCCGGCGGCCGTGGGGTACGGCGTGCTGGCCTACGTGACGGTCGACTCCACCTCGTGGATGGGGGATTCGGCCGAGTGCTTCGCGGCCGTTCCGGAGATCCAGGAGGCGCACGTCATCGCTGGGAACGCCTCGGTGCTGGTGAAGGTCAGGACCGCGACCACCGAGCGGTTGCAGGACGTGCTGCGGCGCATCCACGCGATCGAGGGGGTCAACGGGACCAGGGCCACGGTCGTCCTGGAGACCTTCTTCGAGCGGCCCGTCCCGCCGGACTCCGGCGTCCGGGACCAGGACTGAGCTTCCGGCGCCCGTCGTGAACCCCGAGGGGCCGTGTCGCACGGGCCTCGTGAGGCGCTTGTGAACATTCGGCATCGGATCGCAACTGGCGTGTCGGTCTTGACAATTGCCAGAGCGGCCGATGTTAAGATCATCTTACTTCCAGTGGGCTGATGGCATATGGGGGCATTCCGGGAGGGATGAATTCCTCGGCTCCACATCCGGAGGGGCCTTCCCCGGGTGGCGCAGGTCGTGGCCGGACCGGCCCGGCAGGTGTGGTACCCGAAGGATCGTCAAGCCGTATCCCTAGCCATGGCACTTGAAGTGAGTCTCATGACATTTGCACAGGGCCTGCTCTTCTGGGCGCTGGTTGTCGTCGCGTTGGCCGCCGTGGGTGCCGTTCTGCGGGCTCGTACGACCAACATCCGCTTGCGTAGACAGAACGCCGAACTGCACCAGCAGCGCGACCTGCTGCAGAGGCAGCGGGACGAAATCCACGTCGCGCACACCGGCCTGACGCATCAGCACTCCGCCGAGCTGACCGAGGTCCGCCGGGACGCCGAGGAGGAGACCAAGGCGGTCCTCAAGGCCGCCGTCCGTACGCTGCAGAGCCTCGCGGACGAGCAGCAGCTCGTCATCGAGAACGCCCAGCGCAAGTACGGCGACGACCCGGCGATCCTCGCCGACCTGATGGCCGTCGACCACGCCAACAGCCAGTTCGGGCGCCGGGCGCAGGGCATCGCGGTGCTCTGCGGCGGCTGGCTCGGGCGGCGCGAGACCGTCGCGTCCGTGTACGACGTGGCCCGCAGCGCCCAGGGGCGCATCCGCCACTTCGACCGGGTCCGGGTCAACGGCCAGGTGAACTTCTCGGTCGTCAGCCGGGCCGTGGAGCCCGTCGCGGTGGTCCTCGCCGAGCTGCTGGCCAACGCCACCAACTACTCGGCCCCCGGCACGCCGGTGGAGGTCAACATCCAGGCGGTGCCGACGGGGGTCTGCCTGATCGTCGACGACGCCGGCCTCGGCATGGGCCAGGAGGAGAAGGACCGCGCGGCGGCCCTGCTCGCCCCGCAGGCCGCGATCAGCGTCTCCAGCCTGGGCATCCCCCCGCAGTTCGGTTTCGCCGTCTCCGGGGTGCTGGCCGCCCGGTACGGCTTCAAGGTCTCGGTGGACTCGGTGTCCCCGTACGGAGGTGTGCGCGCGGTGGTACTGCTCCCCGACGAGCTGCTGACCAACGACCTGCCGGCCCCGGCCGCCGTGCCCGCCCCGGTCCCGGTCGCCGTCGAGCGGCACGACGCGGAGATCGCGGCGCTGCCCCGGCGCCAGGCACCCGCCCCCGTACCGGCCCCGGCGCCCGCGCCGCTGCCGCCGTCCCCGACCCCGCTGTTCCCCCCGGCCGCGCACACCGGCGCCGCCCCGCAGCCCTTCGGGTCCGCACCGCAGCCTTTCGGGTCCGCCACCACCGCCGGCGGCCTGCCCAAGCGTCGTCGCAAGAGCCCGGTGTCGGTGGTACCGCCGGCCGAGGCCGGTCCGGTGCGCAGCAATGAGGAGACCGCTTCCCGTCTGGGCGCGTTCCAGCGCGGAACGCGGTCCGGGCGAGACACGACGACGACGGAAGGACCCGAGTTCCAGTGAACCCCGATCTGTCCTGGGTACTCAACGACCTGCTCCAGGTACCCGGCGCGCGCCACGCGATCCTGGTCTCCGCCGACGGTCTGCTGCTGGCCAACTCCAGTGAGATCGGCCGGGACGACGCGGAGACGGTGGCGGCGGCGATGAGCTCCATGCAGTCGCTGAGCCGGGCCGTGGCGCCCTTCATCGGGGCCCAGGCCGCCCCGGGCCGCTGGCGGCAGACGCTGCTGGAGTACGACCACGGCTGGATCTTCCTGATCGCGGCCGGCACCGGTGCCTATCTCGCCGCGGCGGCCGCCGCCGACGTGGACATGGAGGCCATGTCCTTCCGGATGCAGCAGCAGGTCACCGCGTTGGGGAAGGCGATGACGACGCCGCCCCGGCAGGACGCGGGGGTCGGCGTACCGGGATCCGGCATATGACGACGCCGGGCGACGAGCAGGCGGTCAGCAGCGGCTTCGTCCGCTCGTACGTCGTCACCGGCGGGCGCAGCCTGCCCGACGCGGAGGTGCTGTCGCTGGTCACCCTGGTGACCATCGCGCCCGACCGGCAGCCGCCGCCGAACCCGAGCCCGGAGGTCCGGGCGATCTGGGAGCTGTGCTCGGGCGGCTACCTGTCGGTGGCCGAGGTGGCGGGCCATCTCGGCCAGCCGGTCGGGGTGGCGCGGCTGCTGCTGAACGATTTAGCGGAACAAGGTCACCTGATGCGCCGCCAGGCGCCCCCGCCGGCCCAGCTCGTTGACAGGAAGATCCTCGAAGAGGTGTTGCATGGACTCCACGTCCGGTTCGGCTGACAGCATCTATGTGTCGGACGCGGTGCGCCGGGCGGCGAAGATCCTGGTCGTCGGGCACTTCGCGGTGGGCAAGACCACGCTCATCGGCACCCTCTCCGAGATCACTCCGCTCCGTACCGAGGAGCGGATGACCCAGGCCGGGGCGCACATCGACGACCTTCGGGGCGCGCCGGACAAGGTGACCACGACCGTGGCGCTGGACTTCGGCCGGCTGACCCTCAGCGACGAACTGGTGCTGTACCTGTTCGGTACGCCGGGCCAGCAGCGGTTCGTCGAGCTGTGGGAGGACATGGCGCGTGGTTCGCTGGGCGCCCTCCTCCTGGTCGACCCGGCCCGGCTCGCCGACACCTTCCCGGTGATCGACCTGGTCGAGACGTACGGGCTGGAGTACGCGGTCGCGGTCAACAGCTTCGACCCGGGCAGCCGGCACGGCGAGGCGGAGCTGCGCGAGGCGCTCGACCTGCTGCCGGACACTCCGGTGGTGTACTGCGACGCCCGGGACGAGAAGTCGTCCGCGCAGGCCCTGATCACCCTGGTCCAGCACCTCCTGACCCGCGTGGCCTGAGCCACCGGGGCCCGGACCGCCCCGGCCGACCGGGCCCCGGGGCCGCCGGCCCGTTCTCCTTCCACCGTACGGGCCGCCCCCGGCCCGCGTTCACACCGAGGAATCACACATGGACTCGTCGCCGGGATCCACCCCGTACCGCGCCGCCGACAGCGCCCCCAGCGGGTGCCCGATGGGCGGTGGGCGGCAGACCTCGCTCTACGGGCCGGAGTTCGCCGCCGATCCGCAGCGCGTGTACGACACGTTCCGGGCGCACGGGCTCGCCGCCCCGATCGAGCTGGCCCCCGGCGTGGAGGCCACCCTCGTGGTGCAGCACGAGGCCGCGCTGCGGGTGCTGCAGAACCCGTCGTACTTCGCCCGCGACTCCCGGCGCTGGGCCGCGCTGCGGGAGGGCCGGGTGCCGATGGACAGCCCGGTGCTGCCGATGATGATGTACCGGCCCAACTGCCTGTTCACGGACGGCACGGAGCACCTGCGGCTGCGCAAGGCGGTCACCGAGAGCCTCGCCCGGCTCAACACCACCCGGCTCAGCCGGGACGTGGAGCGGATCGCCGACTACCTCATCGACCAGTTCGTCGAGCGCGGCAGCGCGGACCTGCTCGGCGACTACGCCAAGCTGCTGCCGCTCCTGCTCTTCAACCAGCTCTTCGGCTGCCCCGGCGACATCGGCGACCGGCTCACCCGCTCCATGTCCGCGATCTTCGACGGTGTGGACGTGCTCCGGGCCAACACCGAGCTGACCGAGTGCCTGATGGAGCTGGTCGCCCTCAAGCGGCGCCAGCCGGGCGAGGACATCACCTCCTGGCTGATCCAGCACCCGGCCGGGCTGCGGGACGAGGAGCTGAAGGACCAGCTCGTGATGCTGATGGGCGCGGGCGTCGAGCCGGAGCGCAACCTGATCGCCAACGCGCTGCTGCTGATGCTGTCCCGCGAGACCGGCGCCCCGCAGCGGCGCGGCACCGGCATGCTGGTCGAGGACGCCCTCGACGACGTGCTGTGGAACAACCCGCCGATCGCCAACTACGCGGCGCACTACCCGGTCCAGGACATCGACCTGGGCGGGGTGACGCTGCGGGCCGACTCCCCGGTCCTGATCAGCTTCGCCGCGGCCAACAGCGACCCGGCGCTCACCGACGCCCGCCAGACCCTGAGCAAGGGCGCCCACCTGGCCTGGGGCGCGGGGCCGCACGTCTGCCCGGCGAAGTCCCCGGCGCAGCTCATCGCGCTCACCGCGATCGAGAAGGTCCTCAACTCGGTGCCCGACCTGGCTCTCGCCGTGGATCCGCACGCGGTCGAGTGGCGGCCGGGCCCCTTCCACCGGGCCCTGGTCTCGCTCCCGGTCCGCTTCACCCCGGCCGCCCGCCGCTCGGCCGCGGTGCCGGCCGCGCCGTCGGCCGCCGCCCCGGTCCGGGAGTCCGCGCCGGACCCGGCCGCGTCGGCCCCGTACGACCGGTCGGCCGAGCAGCCGAAGAAGACCAAGGGCTGGTGGAGCTCCTTCCTGGACGTCTTCCGGGTGTGACGGTCTGTCATCGACGGTCGGTGCGACCGGCCGTCGATGACACGGAGAGGGACGCGAGCGGCCGGTAACCGGTCATGGAGAGCGCGGAATCGGTCACCTTGAGGCTGGCTGATTCCGCGCTACGCGCAATTAGTCGTAAACCGGCCTTGTCTGTACATGACGGCCCATTATTTATGTAACTGGAGTGACTCACGAGGCAGTTGGTACTCGTGTGAGTGATTGACAAGGGGCCGGATGGCACTTTCGTTGTGATACGGCCAACAGCGAAGCGCGCTTGGGCGGCATATGCGGAGGGGTAGGTTCTGCCGGTAACCATGAGCCCAGGTCAAGGAACTCTGCGTGAGCGCTATACGTGGCACCGACAGTCACCCCGAAGACCGGCGTGCCCTCATCTCCCTCCTCAGACGTCTCAAATCGCCCGAGGGGCAGGCTGATCCCTACCCTCTACTGGCCCGGCTGCGGGCCATGGGCGATGTCGTACGCGCTCCCTGGGACGCGTACTTCGTGACGGGTTACGACACCTGCAGCGAAGTGCTGCGGGGCCGGAACTGGCTGGCCCCCGACTTCGCCTGGCAGGAGCGACAACCGGACCCCGAGCGCTGGCAGGCCGCCGCCACGCAGGAGATGACCAAGACGCTCTCCCGGCTCAACGCCCCCGAACACACCTGCCAGCGCCGCAGCCTCGGCAACCTCTTCGACCGGTCGACGATCGAGCGGCTGACCCCGCTGGTCGAGGAGCACGCCACCCGCCTCCTGGACGACCTGGCCGACAAGCTCCGCTGGGGGGAGGCCGACTTCGTCAGCATCGTCAGCGAACAGCTCCCGATCAGCACCATCGGCTCCTGGCTGGGCATCCCGCCCGAGGACCACGCGCACATCCTGGAGATCACCCACAACCAGGTGCACGCCCAGGAACTGCTGCCCACCAAGAGCCAGCTCGCCGTCTCCGCCGAGGCCACCCTCCAGCTGCGCGCCTACTTCACCGAACTCGTCGAGCGGCGCCGCGCCCACCCCGGCAACGACATCCTGACCGGCTGGATCCACCACTGGGACGCCCGCGAGCCGGACCGCGGGACGGCCGACGAGATCCTCTACCGGCTCACCATGTTCGTCACCATCGCCTCGCTGGAGACCACCGCGACCCTGCTGTCGGCCATGGTGGAACTGCTGCTGAGGGAGCCGGGCCGCTGGGAGTGGCTGGCCCGCAACCCGGGGCACATCGACGCCGCCGTCGACGAGGTGCTCCGCTACGACCCGCCGATCCACATCAACACCCGGGTGGCGGCCGAGGACACCGTGCTGGCGGGCGTGCCGATCGCCAAGGACAGCATGGTCCACGTGATGTACGGGGCCGCCAACCACGACCCCCGGCGCAACGAGGACCCGGACGCCTTCGACATCCGGCGTCGCGGCACGCATCTGACCTTCGGCGGCGGGGTGCACTACTGCCTGGGCGCCGCCCTCGCCCGACTGGAGGCCCGCACCCTCCTGACCCAGCTGCTGAAACGATTCCCCACCCTGCGGACCGTCGCCCCCGCCGACTACGCCTCCCGGCTGGTCTTCCGCCGGATCGTCTCGCTGGGCGTGGCGGCATGACGCTCCCGCCCCCGCCGTACGTGCCCCCGCCCCCGGCGTACGCCCCCGCGCCGCCGCGGCCGAGCACCCTGCGGGCCGAGCGGGACGGCGCCGTGCTCCGGGTGGAGCTGGACTCCCCGGAGACCGGCAACGCGGTGACCGGGGCGATGCTGGACGACCTGCTGACGGTGCTGGCCGTGCCCGACCCGGACGTCCGGGTGCTGGTGCTCAGCGGTGCCGGGGACGACTTCTGCCTGGGCGGGGACCGGGGCGAGTTCGCCGACTGGCTGGACGCGGACCCGACCGGCCGGGGCATCCGGATCGCCGGTGAGAAGGCCCGCCGGGTCTGCGAGGCGATCTCCACCAGCCACGCCGTCACCATCGCCCGGATCCAGGGCCGGGCGATCGGCGCCGGGCTCGCCCTGGCCCTCGCCTGCGACCTGCGGGTGGGCGCCGACACCGCCGGCTTCCGGCTCCCGGAGCTGGCGCTCGGGCTGCCCACCGCCTGGGGCGGCGTACTGCCCCGGCTCATCCACGAGGTCGGCGCCGCCCGCGCCCGCGAGCTGATCCTCACCGGGCGCGCCTTCGACGCCGCCGAGGCGCACGAGCTCTCCGTCCTCCAGCGGATCGTGCCCGAGGACGGGCTGGACGCGGCGGTCGCCGCCTGGACCAAGCCCATCGTGCGCCGCCCCGAGGCCGCCCTGCGGGTCACGAAGGCCCTGCTCAACTCGTACGCGGCCCCGACCCGGCTGGCCGATCCGGCGGTGCTGGACGCGGAGCTCATGGCCACCGTCGCGGCGGCGACCCGGCGCCGGTAGCCCACGCCCGGCCGCCCGCGCGGCTCCCGGACGCGGCACACCGCCGCCGTCCGGGAGCCGCGCCGCCGGGTACGTAAGGACCGGCCCGTTCCGGCCGGATCGCGCACCGCGCACGGGCGGGCCGGATCGCGTACGGGCCGGTCCGGTCGTACTGCACCGGCCGTAGAGGCGACCTGCACCGGCCGTAGCCCGTACTGCCTGCGGGCGCACGACGACACGGCATCCGTTCTCACGAAGGATCGAGGCATCCCTCCGGCCCCGCCGCGCCCCGGCGCGGTCCCGGCACGGCCGGAGGGCGGCACCACGCCGCAGCCCCTCCGTCCGATCCAGAGAAACCGGAGCGCCCCTTCGTGGCCACCTTCCTCCACCGGCTGGGCCGGCTGTCCTTCCGACGGCGCCGGCTCGTCGCCCTGCTCTGGGCCGTGCTCCTGGCCGCCTGCGCCCTGGCCGCGGCCAAGGCGCCGACCGCGCCCGACGACGCGTTCTCGATGCCCGGGACCGAGTCGCAGAAGGCGTTCGACCTGCTGGACCGGCGCTTCCCGGGCGGCAACGCGGACGCCGCCGACGCCCGGATCGTCTTCGTCGCCCCCGAGGGCCAGAAGATCACCGCGGGCCCGAACCGGGCCGCCGTCGAAAGCGTCGTCGCCGACGTGGCGGACGGCCCGCAGGTCCGGACCGTCCTCGACCCGTTCTCGCTGGCCGGGGCGGTCAGCGGGAACGGCACGACCGCGTACGCCACCGTCGCCTTCACCGCGGCGCCCGCCGAACTCACCGACGCCGCCACCGACGCCCTGCGCGACGCCGCCGAGGCCGGGCAGCGGGCAGGCCTGACCGTGGAGATGGGCGGCACCGCCCTGGCCCCGGAGAGCGAGCTGGGCGGCGCCACCGAGGCCATCGGGCTGGCCGCCGCCGCGGTCGTCCTGCTCGTCACCTTCGGCTCGCTCGTCGCGGCGGGCCTCCCGCTGCTCACCGCGGTCGTCGGCGTCGGCATCGGCGCCGCCTCGATCGTGGCCGTCGGGATGTCCGCCACGACCACCACCCTCGCCCTGATGCTGGGGATCGCGGTCGGCATCGACTACGCCCTGTTCATCGTCTCCCGCTACCGGACCGAGCGCGCCGAGGGCCACGGAGCCGAGGAGGCCGCCGCCCGCGCCACCGGCACGGCGGGCTCCGCCGTCGTCTTCGCCGGGCTCACCGTCGTCATCGCCCTGGCCGGCCTGTCCGTGGTCGGCATCCCGATCCTCACGAAGATGGGGGTCGCCGCCGCGAGCACCGTCGTGGTCGCCGTCCTGGTCGCGCTGACCCTGCTGCCCGCGCTGCTCGGCTTCTTCCCGCGGGCCGTGCTGGCGCGCGCCGGACGCGGCGAGCGGCCGGACGGGGAACGGCCGGGCCGGCGGCGGGCGCGCGGCGTCCGCCCCGCGCTGGGCGTCCGCTGGGCCCGTGCGGTGGTCCGGCGCCCGCTCGCCGTCCTGGTCCTGGCCGTGCTCGGCCTCGGACTGATCTCCGTACCGGCGCTCGACCTGCGGCTCGGCATGCCCGGCGACGAGGCGCAGCCCGTCTCCACCACCCAGCGCCGCGCCTACGACGCCCTGGCGGACGGCTTCGGCCCCGGCTTCAACGGGCCGCTCACCGTCGTCGTCGACGCGAAGGACGCCGCGGACCCGAAGAGCGCCGCGGACCGGGCCGGGAAGCGGATCGCCGCCACCGGGGGCGTCACCGCCGTGACCCCCGCCGCCTTCAACAAGGCCGGTGACACCGCGGTCCTCACCGTCGTGCCCACCACCGGGCCCAGCTCCGCGGCCACCGCCGACCTGGTCCACGACCTCCGCCGCACGGCGCGCGGCCTGGCCGCCGACACCGGCGCGACGATGCTCGTCACCGGCACCACCGCCGTCAACATCGACCTGGCGCAGAAGGTGAACGACGCCCTGCCGACCTACCTGGCGCTCGTCGTCGGCCTGGCCTTCCTGCTCCTGATGATCGTCTTCCGCTCGCTGCTGGTCCCGCTCAAGGCCGCGCTCGGCTTCCTGCTGTCGGTCGCGGCGGCCTTCGGCACGATCGTCGCGGTCTTCCAGTGGGGCTGGTTCGCCGACCTCCTCGGCATCGAGCAGACCGGCCCCGTGGTGAGCCTGATGCCGATCTTCCTGATCGGGGTGGTCTTCGGCCTGGCCATGGACTACGAGGTCTTCCTCGTGACCCGGATACGGGAGGCGTACGTGCACGGGGAACGCCCCCGCGCGGCGGTCGTCACCGGCTTCCGGCACAGCGCCCGGGTGGTCGGCGCGGCGGCGGTCATCATGATCGCGGTGTTCGCCGGGTTCGTCGGGATGACCGACCCGATGATCAAGATGGTCGGGGTGGGCCTCGCCGCGGCCGTCCTCTTCGACGCCTTCGTGGTCCGGATGACGATCGTCCCGGCCGTGCTCGCCCTGCTGGGCGACCGGGCGTGGTCGCTGCCCGGGTGGCTGGCGAGGGTCCTGCCCGAGGTGGATGTTGAGGGCGAGGCGCTGAACCGCACCGCCCCCGGGAAGCCCGCGGCCGAGCCCGTGGGCGTATGAGCCCGTCGTCCGGCCGGGGCCGGTACGCGCCCCGGCCGGACGAACCGGGAGAATTCAAAGGAAACGGCACGGTCCGCAGGAGGGAGAGGGAGAACGTGTTCACCGAAGGGCGCCGGTGGCTCCGCCACCACCCGCGCACCACGGACCTGCTGGTGGCGGTGGTGCTGTGGGGCGTCGCCGTCTTCGCCGGCACCCTGGCCCAGGGCCGGATCGTCCGGGCCCCGGAGCCCGGGTTCGTGCTGGCCGCCCTGGTGCCCTCCGCCGTCCTGGTGCTGGGCCACCGCCGCTACCCGCGCCTCACGGTGGTGGCGACCACCGTGACCGGTGGCGCCCTGGGGCTCATGGGCAACCCCGGCTCCGGTACCTCCTTCGACCCCAACACGAGCGTGGTGGGCGCCGCCCTGGTCGCCCTCTACCTGCTGGCCCAGCGCACGACCCCGCGTACGGCCGCGGTCTACACCGTCGGCTCGGCCGTCGCCCTGCTGGTCTTCTCCACCGGCTGGAACCACCCGGCGCTGCTCAGGGGCGACCAGCTCGGCCTCGTCTCGTCCGTCCTGCTGGCGGGGGCCCTCGGCGAGCTGGTACGGAGCCGGCGCGACCATCTGGCGGCCGTGGAGGCCCGCGCCGAACTGGCCGAACGCACCCGCGAGGAGGAGGCCCGGCGCCGGGTCGGCGAGGAGCGGACCCGGATCGCCCGCGAACTCCACGACATCGTCGCCCACCACATCACCCTCGCCCACGCCCAGGCCGCGACCGCCGCGTACCTGCTGCGCAGCAAGCCCGACCAGGCGCAGCGGACCCTCGACCAGCTGGCGGGCACCACCTCCTCCGCGCTGCGCGAGCTGAAGGCGGCCGTGGGGCTGCTGCGCAGCGAGGGCGATCCGGAGGCCCCGCTGGAGCCCGCGCCCGGGCTGGCCCGGCTGCCGGAGCTGATCGCCTCGTTCGAGCAGGCGGGCCTGGCGGTGTCGGTCCGGGTGGAGGGCGAGGTCCGCCCGCTGCCGCCGGGCGCCGATCTGACCGCGTACCGGGTCGTGCAGGAGGCGCTGACCAACGTCACCAAGCACGCGGGCGGTGCGAACGCCTCGGTCCGGCTCGTCTACGGGCACCGGGTGCTCACCCTGACCGTCATCGACGACGGTCAGGCGCGACCGGCCACCGGAACCCCGGGTTACGGTCTCATCGGCATGCGCGAACGGGCCCGCTCGGCGGGCGGCCGGCTGGCCGCCGGACACCGGCCGGGCGGTGGTTTCGAGGTGTCCACCGAGCTTCCGCTGGAGGAGCCGGGCGGGGCCTTTCCCGGGGAGTCCGGGGAAGGGGACGACGACGGGAGGACGGCGCCGTGACCATCCGGGTGCTGCTGGCCGACGACCAGGCGCTGCTGGCCGGAACGTTCCGGCTGCTGATCGAGTCGAACGACGACATGGAGGTCGTCGGCGTCGCGGCGGACGGCCGCGAGGCGGTGGAGCTGGCCCGGACCGCCGTCCCGGACGTGGTCGTCATGGACATCCGCATGCCGGGCATGGACGGTCTCGCCGCCACCGAGGCGATCTGCCGCGACGAGACGCTGCGGAGCACCCGCATCCTCATCCTCACCACCTTCGAGATCGACGAGTACGTGACCCGGGCCCTGCGGGCGGGTGCCAGCGGCTTCCTCGGCAAGGACGTCGGCCCCGAGGAGCTGCTGGACGCCATCCGGACGGTGGCCGCGGGCGACATGCTGCTGTCGCCCACCGCGACCCGGTCCCTGATCACCCGCTACCTCGCCCGCCCGGAGGGCCGGACCGCCGCCCCGGCGTCGCTGGACGTCCTGACGGCCCGGGAGCGCGAGATGATGGCGCAGGCCGCCGAGGGGCTGTCGAACGACGAGATCGCCGCGCTGATGCACGTCAGCCCGTTGACCGTACGGACGCACATCGGCCGTGCGATGTCGAAGCTGGGCGCCCGGCACCGGGCCCAGCTCGTCGCCATGGCCTACCAGTCGGGCCTGGTCCGGGTCGACCCGCCGCAGGACCGGGGGTAGCGCCCCGGCGCCCGACGCGCGGGACGGCGGTGTGCCGGCGAAGGGCTGTCCCGCGATCCGCGGCGGATCGGCGCGCGGCGTCGGATGCGCTGCGTCGCAAGGCGGAGGAATATTCGCATAGTGGATGTATGCGGATGTTCCGACAACGCGGCAAGGTGCCGTAGCGCTGCGGCGAGGTGCCAGAGCCGTCGCCGCGCGCCCGCCAGGGATCGCGGGGCAGTCCCTGGCGCGAGGAGCCGGACCATCCACCCGATCGGGAAGGAGTCAGGCCATGGCCGCACTGCCGGAGGGCACCCCCTGCTGGGCCGACGCGATGTTCGCCGACCTGGAGGCCGCGAAGCGCTTCTACGGGGACGTGCTGGGCTGGACGTTCGGTGAGTCGTCGGCGGAGTTCGGCCACTACACCCAGGCGTACGCCGACGGGAAGGCCGTCGCCGCCCTGATGCCGCCGATGCCCGGCCAGGAGGCCCCGTCGGCCTGGTGCCTCTATCTGGCCTCGCCCGACGCCGCCGCCACCGCCGAGAAGATCCGCGCGAACGGCGGCGAGACCCTGATGGACCCGATGCCGGTCGGCGACTTCGGCACGATGGTGATGGCCCGCGACCCCGGCGGCGTCGCCTTCGGCGTGTGGCAGGCGGGCAGCCACGAGGGCTTCGGGGCGCGCGGGGTGCCCGGCGCGTACTGCTGGGCCGAGGTCTTCACCCGGGAGCCCGCGAAGGCCGACGCCTTCTTCCCCGCCGTCTTCCCGTACACCCTGCGCGAGATGCGGGACGAGCACGTCGACTTCCGGCTCTTCAACCTCGGCGACGAGACCGTCATGGGCCGGATGGCGATGGGCGACGAGTTCCCGCCCGAGGTCCCGTCGTACGTGAACGTCTACTTCACCGTCGCCGACTGCGACGCGGCCGTCGCGAAGGCCACCGAGCGCGGCGCCGTCCTCCGCTACGGCCCGCAGTCCATGCCGTTCGGCCGGTTCGCCGCGCTGACCGACCCGCAGGGCGCCGCGTTCTCCCTGATCGACGTGGATACGACCGAGGGCGCCCCGCCCGAGACCGCCCCGGTCTCCTGACCGCCGTGCTGTTCGTCGACCGCGCCGACGCGGGACAGCAGCTGGCCGAGGAGCTGCGCGGTCTGGAGCGGGAGGACCCGGTCGTGCTGGGCCTCCCGCGCGGCGGCGTCCCGGTGGCCTTCGAGGTGGCGCAGACCCTCGGCGCCGAGCTGGACGTGATCGTCGTCCGCAAGCTCGGGGTGCCGCACCACGAGGAGGTGGCGTTCGGCGCCATCGGCGAGGACGGGGTACGGGTCGTCAACGAGGATGTCGCCGGTCCGCTGCGGGCCGGCCGGCAGGACCTCGCGGCGGTCGAACGCGTCGAGCAGGCCGAGCTGGCCCGCCGGGCCCGGGTCTACCGGGCGGGCCGGGCCCGGGTACCGCTCGCCGGCCGGACGGTCGTCGTCGTGGACGACGGCATCGCGACCGGCGCCACCGCCGAGGCCGCCTGCCGGGTGGTGCGCGCCCAGCACCCGGCCCTGCTGGTGGCGGCCGTACCGGTGGCGCCCCCGGAGGCGCTCGTACGGCTGCGCCGGGTCGCGGACCGGGTGGTGTGCCTGTCGGCGCCCCGGCTGTTCCACGCGGTCGGCGAGTGGTACCGGGACTTCTCGCAGACCCCCGACGACGAGGTGATCTCCCTCCTGACCCGGGCCCGCAACGGCGGCCACCCCACACCGGGCTGCGACTGACCGCCCGACGGCCGGGGCGGCCGGTCGCGGGGCACGGTCAGCCCGTGCAGAGGACGTCCTGCCCGGGCCGCTTCCCCGTGGTCAGGAAGGTGGTGACGGCGCGGTCTCCGCAGGCGTTCCCGTTGGCCAGGTACATGCCGTGGCCGCCCCGGTCGACGGCGACCATACGGGCCCGTCCGCCGAGGGCGGCGCGCAGCCGCAGGGCGCCGGAGTAGGGGGAGTACGGGTCGCGCAGGCCCTGGATCATCAGGATGTTGGACGGTCCCCGGTCGGTGATCGCGACCGGCTTCTCGACGGGGGCGTCCTTCCAGAAGGCGCACGCGTTGATGTTCGCCGGTGCCCCGGCGGTCAGCGGATGGGCCACCCGGTCGGCGGCGACGGCCCGCCGGTACTGGGCGACGGTGCCCCGCCAGCGCACGTCGTTGCAGACCACGCCCATCGCGACCGTCGCGTCCGCGTCCGGCAGCGGCCCGCTCAGCGCGGCGGGCAGCACCGGCTTCGCCGTGCCGTCCCCGCCCTTGCCGTCCCCGGCCGCCCGGACCAGTTCCGCGAACCCGGTGAAGGAGTCGTCGGAGGCCAGCGCCAGTTGGAGTGCCTGGCGCAGCCGGTTGCCGGTCAGCGGAACACCCGGAGTGGTGGTCTCCGCCGGCTCCCGGTCCAGCCGCGCCGCCAGCGCCAGCACCAGTGGCCGCACGTCCTCGGCCCGCTGCGCGAGCCGCAGCCCCTCCGCGTCCCGGGCCGGATCGGCGGCCCAGCGCGCGAAGTCGGGGAAGCGGTCGTCGACCCCCACCGCCGCACTGGCCATCCAGCCCTGCTCGACCCGCGCCGGGTCCGGGTCGTCGTTGCTGTCCAGGACCCAACGGTCCGTGTGCTGCGGGTACTTCTGCGCGTACACCGCCCCCACGTACGTGCCGTACGACACGCCCCAGGCCGAGAGCCTCTCCTCGCCGAGCGCCTGCCGGAAGCGGTCGATGTCCCGCACCTCGTTGGCCGTGGTGAGGCTCCGCAACAGGGCGCCGCCGTTGCGGGCGCAGGTCCCGGCGGTGCGCCGGGCCCGGACCACGTTCTCGTCGATCGAACCGTCGGGGCCGGGCCAGGACCGGATGTTGATCAGCTCCCGGTCCTCCGGCCCGAGGCCGCAGCCCGCCTTCGTACTGCCGCCTGCCCCGCGCGGGTCGAGGCTCACGACGTCGTACCGCCCGCCCGTCTCCCGCTGTAACGCCGTCCCCGTCTCCGTCACCTCCCGCACCCCGGAGCCGCCCGGCCCGCCCGGGATCACCAGCAGCGTCCCGCGCCGCTCGGCGGGCCGGTCGCTGCGGACCCGGGTCACGGCGAGGGAGAGCCGCGGCCCGTCCGGATCCCGGTAGTCCAGGGGGACGGGCAGTTCGGCGCACTCCTGCCCGGCCGGTCCGTCCGCCCGGGCGCAGGGCCGCCAGGAGAGCGCGGGTACGGAGTCGGCGGAGGCGGCGGCCTCCGGAGGCGCGGCCCCGGTGAGCAGGGTGACGGCGGCGGTGGCGGACAGGGCGACGAGCGCGGCGGATTTTCGGTAACTCCTCATGTCCCACAGCGTGGTGGGGCGGGGCCCTCCGGCCCATCCGGCAGCCCGGACGGAGACCGGTGGGGCTGTCCCCCGGAGCACAGGGGGGCGTGCTCACGTACGTCACGTCGTGGGGCGGGGCGCGAAAAACCTTGGACGGGCCCCCGGTTGATCATCTACTCTGTGGCTCCACGCCCTGAGACGGACGGAAGGAGGCGAGTGCCGTGCAGTTCACGTCTTTCCCGCGCTCCCTTTTCCGTTGTCCCCGCGTGGTCCGCGAATTCTGACGAGTTCCGAAGAATTCCGGCCGGGAGCGCTCCGAGCAGCCCTTATCCCGGAGGAATCCATGACCGACACGGTCATTCGCACGCTCTCCACGAGCGATGCCCATCTTTTCGACGCACTCCCCGACCCGCTCGGCACCCGTGAGAGCCATCGGCTCACCCGGTTCCGTACCGAGTGGATGCGCGTCGCCCTGCGCGGCGGCGAGGTCGTCGCACGCGGTGCGTGGTGGGGCGGCCCCGACGACCCGGAGCCCGTCAACATCAACTGGTTCGACGTGGCCGAGGGCGAGGAGGCGGCGGGGGCCGAGCTCCTGCGTTCCGCTCCCCGGCAGGTCGAGCTGGAGTTCAACCTGCCGGGCGGCTGGCAGGACGATCCCGGCCTGCGCGCCGCCGCCGACACCCGCTTCGCCGCCGCCCGGGCCGCCGGGTACGAGCTCCTGGCGGAGCGCTTCCTGTACCGCTGGACCCCGGACCACGGCCTGCCCGAGCGGCCCGGACGGCTCCGCTTCCGGGCCGAACCCGACGACGCCGTGTTCTTCGACGCGCTGCGCGACATCCACTCCGCCACCCTGGACGCCCACGCGCTCCAGGCCGTCGCGGAGGGCGGCCTCGACCAGGCGGCCCGGGAGGAGCTCGACTTCTTCCACTGGTGCCCCTCGCCGAGGGAGTGGTGGCAGACCGCGTACACGCCGGAGGGCGAGCTGGCCGGCATCCACATCCCCGCGCACAACCCGTCCGGCCCGATCATCGGCTACATCGGGGTCGTGCCGGGGCAGCGCGGCCGCGGCTACGCCTACGACCTCCTCGCCGAGTGCACCCACTTCCTCGTGGAGCGGGGCGCGGAGTTCATCAGCGGGGCGACGGACCAGGGCAACTTCCCGATGGCCGCGAACTTCGCCCGGGCCGGCTTCCCCGTCGTCCGGGAACGCGTCAACTTCCGGCCGCCGGCCCCGGCGGCGTAGGGCGGGCGCCGGGGACGGGACGGTACGGAACCGGCCGTCCCCGGCGCACGGCCCCGTACGGCGGCGATAGCCTGGTGGGAGGAGCAGGCAGGAGATCTCGTGTCCATGGGAACAGCCCCGAACCGGCAGGGTCCTGTTGTCGCGGTGGTCGCGCTCGGCGGCGCGACCGGCGCCTGCGCCCGGTACGGGGCGTCGCTGCTCTGGCCCACCGCCGCCACCGGATTCCCGTGGACGACGCTGGTCGTGAACGTGATCGGATGCGCGGTGATCGGCGCGTTCATGGTGGTGATCAGCGAGGCGTGGTCGGCGCACCGGCTGGTCAGGCCGTTCTTCGGCACGGGGGTGCTCGGCGGTTTCACCACCTTCTCCACCTACGCGGTGGACATCCAGCGTCTCGTCGACGGCGGCCGGGTCCGTGCCGCACTGGGGTATCTGGGACTGACCCTGCTCGCGGCGCTCACCGCGGTGTGGGGCGCGGTGTGGGCGACCCGACGCGTACTGGCCTGGAGGCGGCCATGACGACCACACCACGGACGGAACGGGCCCTGCGCCTGACGGTCCTCGTCGGCGAGTCCGACGGATGGCACCACCGGCCGGTCTTCACCGAGATCGTGCACCGGGCCCACCGGGCGGGGCTTCCGGGCGCCAGTGTGTTCCGGGGGATCGAGGGGTTCGGCACCTCCTCGATGATCCACACCCAGCGGCTGCTCTCGCTGAGCGAGGACCTGCCGGTGGCGGTCGTGATCGTCGACCGGGAGGACCGGATCCGGGCCTTCCTGCCGCGGATCGAGGAACTGGTGGAGGCCGGCGGGCTGGTCGTCCTGGACGAGTGCGAGATCGTCCGCTTCGACGGCGACGGCGGTAGTGGTGAGGGGGAGCAGGGCCGGTGAACTGGCTGCTGGTGATCGTCGGGGCCTCGGTCGGGGCCCCGCTGCGCTATCTGACCGACCGGGCGGTGCAGTCCCGTCACGACAGCGTCTTCCCGTGGGGCACGTTCACGGTCAATGTGGTGGGGTCGCTGATCCTGGGTCTGCTGACCGGCGCGGTGGCGGCCGGCGCCGCCTCCTCGCACGTACAGCTGCTGATCGGCACGGGACTGTGCGGGGCGCTCACCACGTACTCGACGTTCAGCTACGAGACGCTGCGGCTGGCGGAGGACGGGGCCCGGTCGTACGCGGTGGCCAATGTCGCGGGGAGCGTGGTGGCCGGGCTGGGCGCGGCGTTCGCCGGGGTGGAGCTGGCGCACGCCCTCTGGGCCTGAGAGCGGCCGGCGTCCCCTGCCACCGCGATGCGAGGCGGTGGCAGGGGAACGCCGTTGGGGAGGAGCCGTCACCGGGCGCCGGGCGATTCAACCCGTGGTGCGCGCCGGAGCGGTCCGTCAGGCGCCGACGCTAGGCAACGGCGCGCGCCCCGGCCCCGTCACCACGCCGCGCCCCGGCCCCGCGCCACCCCAACGGCGGTCAGCGGCCCCGGGGGAAGGCGGTGCGCAGCGCGGCGCCCCGGGTCAGGAACGCGATCCCGACGACGGGCAGGACGCAGACGGTCTGCACCGCCGCGTACCAGAGCGGGCAGACGCCCGGAACGAGATCGACGCCGACGATCGCGATCGGCATGACCGCGGACAGGGTGCCCAGCCGTTCGAAGGCCCGCCGGGAGCCCCGCTGGTCCGGGCCGTCCCGGAACGCGGCGACGGCCAGCCGGTGCATCACCACGGCGACCAGCGGCAGCAGCACCGCCCGGACCCACATGAACGTGTTGACCGGGTGACCGCCGGCCGCCACCACCGCGACGGCCGCCAGCGCGACGGCGCCGAGCACGCCGTACGCGGTGGCACAGCCGGTCACCCGGTCGGCGGCGCGCCGGAGTCCGGGGGTGGTGCGGGGCGTGGAGTGCGTGTCGGTTTCCATGCCTCTGACGCTAGGGAGCGCCCGGCGGCCGCGGTACGGGGCCGGCCCCACGGAAGAGTGGGGCCGGCCCCACTCCCCGGCGGCGCGCGGGCCCGGCATGATCCGGACGGAGGCCCTGGCGGCGGACGGAGGAGGGGACATGAGGCGGAACCCGGACGCATGGCCGGTGCGGGTCGGCGTGGGGTTCGTGCGGGCGTGCGCCGTGGCGGCCGTCGCGCTGGCGGTGCCGGCCGTGTGGGCGGCGGCGGTGGCGCTGGGCATCCGGTGGGGGGCGGGGAACCCGTGGTCCTGGCTCGCGCCCCTGGTGCTGGTGTGCGTGGGCACGCTCGGGCTGTCCCGGCCGGTGTGCCGGGCCGTCCGTCTGCTCGTCGCGCGCTGGACGGGGACGGCGATCCCGGCCGGGTACCGGCGGGCCGGTCCGGTGACGCAACTGTCCACCGGTCACTGGTGGAACGGCTTCGGCTACGAGCGCACCCGCCGCGACGCGCTGATGGACCAGCGGTGGCGGGTCCGGTGGGGCGACCCCGCCGTCCCGCGCGATCTGCGGTTCGTCCTGGTGCTCCCGTTCACCGCGGGCGCCGTCGCGGCCGTTCCGGCGGCCGGGGTGGCGGCGGCGCTGTACGGGCTCGGCCGGTCCGGGGGCGCCGGGTGGCTCGCCGGGGTGCTCGGGGTGGCGGTGGCCGTGGCCTCGGCCCCGTACGCCTGGCGGCCCCTCGCGCCGGTGGCCGTGCGCCTCCTGCGGCCCTCGGCCGCGATGGCGCTGGCGGAGCGGGTGGCGGAGCTGACCGCCCAGCGCGCCGACACCACGCTCGCCCAGGCCGCCGAGATCCGCCGGATCGAACGGGACCTGCACGACGGGGCGCAGGCCCGGCTGGTCTCGCTCGGGCTCTCCCTGGCGACCGCGGAGAAGCTGCTGGAGACCCGCCCCGAGCAGGCCAGGGCGCTGCTGCGGGAGGCCAGGGGCGGGGCCGCCGCCTCGCTGGCGGAGCTGCGCGAACTGGTCCGGGGGATCAGCCCGCCGGTCCTGACCGAGCGGGGCCTGGTCGACGCCGTCCGCGCCCTCGCCCTGGACATCCCCCTCGATGTGACCGTGACCGCCGACGCACCGCTGCGCCTGGACCCGCCGATCGAGTCGGCCCTCTACTTCGGCGTCGCCGAACTGCTGGCCAACACCGTCAAGCACGCCCGCGCGACCCGGGCCCGGGTCCGCTTCCTCCCGGCCGGGGAGGACCGCCCGGGTGTCGTCGTCGAGGTGGCGGACGACGGCCGGGGCGGCCTCGACGAACGGCCCGGCGGCGGACTCGACGGGCTGCGCCGACGCCTGGCGGTCTTCGACGGCACACTGGAGGCCGACGGCCCGCCGGGTGGCCCGACCCGAGTGAGGATGGCGGTGCCGTGCGAATCGTCGTAGCCGAGGACCTCTACCTGCTGCGCGACGGCCTGGTCCGGCTGATCGAGGCATACGGCCACGAGGTGGTGGCGACCGCGGCGACCGGGCCCGAGACGCTCGACGCGCTGCGGACCTGGCGCCCGGACGTGTCCGTCGTCGACGTCCGCATGCCGCCGACCCAGTCGGACGAGGGGCTGCGGGCGGCTCTCGCGGCCCGCGCCGAGACACCCGGGCTCCCGGTCCTGATCCTCTCCCAGCACGTCGAGCAGCTCTACGCCCGGGAGTTGCTGGCCGACGGCTCCGGGGGCGTCGGCTACCTCCTCAAGGAGAGCGTCTTCGAGGCGGACCAGTTCATCGACGCCCTGGAGCGGGTCGCGGGCGGCGGGACCGCCATGGACCCGGCCGTCATCGCGAAGCTGCTGGCCTCCACCGCGCCGGGCGGGCGGCTGGAGCGGCTCACCGACCGGGAGCGCTCCGTACTGGCCCTGATGGCCGAGGGGCTGTCCAACCAGGCGATCGGCCGTCAGCTCTTCCTCAGCGAGAGCACGATCGGCAAGTACACCACCTCACTGTTCGGCAAGCTCGGCATCGTCGACGACGACGACACCCACCGCCGGGTCCGCGCCGTACTCGCCTACCTGAACGCATCCTGACGATGCGTCAGGCACATTCCGTCCGTCGACCGAAAGGACCTTCCGTGCCGGACCGCCCCGCCCCCGAGACCCCGCGCCCCGTCACCCTCGTCACCGGCGGCAGCCGGGGCATCGGCGCCGCGACCTGCGTCCGCCTCGCCTCGGACGGCCACGACCTCGTGCTGGGCTACGTGCGCGACGAGGAGGCCGCCGAGCGGACGGCGGCGGCGGTGCGGGCCGCCGGGGCGCGCTGCGTCACCGTACGCGCGGACACCGCCGAGGAGGCCGACGTGGAACGGCTCTTCGACACCGCCGCCGAACAACTCGGCCCGCTCACCGGCCTGGTCAACAACGCGGGGGTGACCGGCCCGCTCGGGCGGCTCGCCGACACCTCCGCCGAGACCCTGCGCCGGGTCGTCGACGTGAACCTCCTCGGCTACCTGCTCTGCTGCCGCCGGGCCGCCAAGGACCTGGCCGCGAACGGGGGCGGCGCCATCGTCAACCTGTCGTCGGCCGCCGCCACCCTGGGCAGTCCGGGGGACTTCGTCCACTACGCGGCCACGAAGGCGGCGACGGACGCGCTGACGGTCGGCCTCGCCAAGGAGCTGGGCCCCGACGGCATCCGGGTCAACGCCGTCGCCCCGGGGATGATCGACACCGAGATGCACGCCATGGCCGGCGACCCGGACCGGGCGGTGGCGGCCGTCCCCGGCATCCCGCTCGGCCGGATCGGCGCCGCCCCGGAGATCGCCGCCGCGATCGGCTGGCTGCTGTCCGCCGAGGCGTCGTACGTGACCGGCGCGGTGCTGCGGGTCGCGGGCGGGCGGTAGCGGCGGCGGCCCCGCGAACGCCCGGCCCGTTCAGCCGCCCTTGTTGGCGCGCCGCTGCTTGGCGGCGGCGCGCGCCTGGGCCGTGGGCAGGTCCGGGCGGCGCGAGCGGCCCGGCTTCGCGGGACGGCTGCCCAGCCCCCGGAAGTGCGCACCGCCCCCGCCGGCACCACCACTGTTGCCGCCGCCGGTCCGTTCGCGGGTGGGGGCCGCGCCGTCGACCGGCACGCCCGAGGGCTCGCGCGCCCCGGTGATCCGGCCCAGCTCGTCGTCCCCGGGGCGGACCTTGGCGGTCTGCGGGGTGATCCCCGCCTCGGCCATCAGCCGTACCGTCTCCCGGCGCTCGGCCGGGAGCGCCAGCGTGACGACGGTGCCGAAGGCCCCGGCGCGGGCGGTGCGGCCGCCCCGGTGCAGGTAGTCCTTGTGGTCGCCCGGCGGATCGACGTTGACGACCAGGTCCAGCTCGTCGACGTGGATGCCGCGCGCCGCGACGTCCGTGGCGACCAGCACCGTGACCTGCCCGGCCCGGAACCGGTCCAGCGTGCGGGTGCGCTCCTGCTGGGACTTGCCGCCGTGCAGCGCGGCGGCCCGTACGCCGCTGCCGAGCAGATGGGCGGTGAACCGGTCCGCGGCGTGCTTGGTGTGCAGGAACATGATCACCCGGCCGTCACGGGCCGCGATCCGGGTCGCGACGGCGAACTTGTCGGCGGGCCGGACCAGGAGCAGATGGTGCTCCATCGTCGCCACCGCACCGGCCACCGGGTCGGCCGCGTGGACCACCGGGTCGTGGAGGTAGCGGTCGACGAGCTGGTCGACGTCGCCGTCCAGGGTCGCGGAGAACAGCAGCCGCTGGCCCTGCGGCCGTACCAGGTCGAGCACTTCGGTGACCTGCGGCAGAAAGCCCATGTCGGCCATCCGGTCGGCCTCGTCCAGGACGGTGACGGCCACCCGGTCCAGCCGGCAGCTCCGGCGCTCGACGAGATCCCGGAGCCGGCCCGGCGTGGCGACGACCACCTCGGCGCCCTCGCGCAGCACGGCGGCCTGCGGCGCCACCGGCACCCCGC
Source organism: Streptomyces sp. NPDC092952 (assembly GCF_044754785.1). Taxonomy (NCBI): domain Bacteria; kingdom Bacillati; phylum Actinomycetota; class Actinomycetes; order Kitasatosporales; family Streptomycetaceae; genus Streptomyces; species Streptomyces sp. NPDC092952. The sequence goes on from NZ_JBIVPT010000003.1 coordinate 473,923, forward strand.
CGTACACCGTGGCCAGCCGCAGCCGCAGCGCCCGCGCGTACGGGGCGAGCGCCTCCGTGACCTGCTGGGCCAGCTCCCGGGTGGGCACCAGGACCAGGGCCAGCGGCCGGCGGGACTCGGCCCGGCTGCCCGCGGTACGCGCCAGCACGGCGAGCCCGAAGGCGAGCGTCTTGCCCGAGCCCGTCCGGCCCCGCCCCAGCACGTCGCGCCCCGCCAGGGCGCTCGGCAGGGTGGCCGCCTGGATCGGGAACGGGGTGGTGACGCCCTCGGCGGCGAGCACCGGCAACAGCGCGGCGGGCAACGCCATTTCGGCGAATCCGGTCCCGGAACCGGTGCTCGCGGAATCGGCACCGGCGGAATCGGCACCGTCGGCGCGGTCCGAATGCGGCATGCGGTCGTGATCGTGGTCGCGGTCCATGACGAGGAACCCTTCCTCACATTGTCGGGGCGGCTCGGGCGGACCGTCCGGAGCCCTCCGGTCCCGGCCGACCGGCCTCGTATCTCACGGCAAACCGCTGCTCGACCCCGAATAATAGCATGGCGAAATTTCGCCATTAAAGGCATTTGCCTATCGAATTGCGCATGAAGGGGGAAGGCGTGCAAATGCGCTTTCGGGGTCCACGGGGGAGGGGGAAAGGCTTTCCGGCCGGGTTCGGTGAATCAATTCCCTGCCCGGCGTGCGGCTCGAATCGTCCCGCCCCGGCGCGCGCCGGTGCGACCGCCCGGGTACGCCACGCCGGAGGGTGGTTGATGATCGGCCTGGTCGGCGGCCATAATGCGGGTGTAGCCCTTCATGCATCCCCCGTCGTGAAGGGCTACACCCATGCTCCGGGGGCCGGTCGCCCCAGATGCATGCATAATGCACTTTTTGTCCGTGGTGAATTCGCACGAACCGCGTTCTTTCACGGGCAGGGGACTCCCCTCGTGGTCCCCTGCCCGTGTTTTTTCGAGTTAACAGTGACGTAGCGTGTTTACGCAAGTCCGTTCCCGTGCCAGCCACCACTTCGGGTACGCCGCGTCAGCGTTCGTTACAGTACGAGCCCGTTGACCGAATCGATGACCGTGAGCACCGATCGAACGGAAGCGGCGGATACGTGGGGGGCCCGATGGACAGCGCCGAGGAACGCGCACCGGAACTGCGGACCTTGCAGCAGAAGGTCGAGTACATGGTGGAGAAGACTTTCCCGGGGCAGAAGATCTCGGGCCGCTTCTTCGCCGACCTCGTCAAGGAGCGCGGCGGCTCGCTCTCGCACAGCTATTTCTCCAACATCCTCGCGGGCAAGGTCACTCAGCCCTCCGAGGACATCCTCAAGGCGCTCGGCCTGGGCTTCGGCGTGGACTGGCGGTTCTTCAAGGAGGAGTCGGAGGTCGTCGACGACGTCGTGGCCGGGCTCCAGTTCCTCGCGATGCGCCGCACCGGGGAGATCAGCGGGGTGGCGGGGCGCGGCCTGGACGAGGACGGACTCCCGCCGGAGCTGCTGCAGTTCGCGCTCTCCCTGCTGCGGGAGTCCACCGGCCAGACCAAGGACCTGCCGGGGGCGCCGGGTACGGCCACCCCCGGCGGGTCGGGGAAGTAGCCCTCCATGTCCTTGCGTCAACTGCGGAAGGAGTGCGAGGCCGGGCTGGCCGACCTGCCGATACCCGCGCCCTTCTCCATCGACGCGCTGGTGGCGAACATGGAGGCGGCCCGCGGCCGCACCATCGTGCTGCACGAGATGCCCGACCGGCTGGCCCGGGTCAATGCCGCCTGCGGGCTGCGCCTGAAGACCGGCGGGACGAGCTTCGTGCTCTACCGCCGCAGGCCGACCGCGTACCAGACCCAGCACGTGATCCTGCACGAGCTGTGCCACGAGTGGTTCGACCACGGCACCTCGCTCGACCCGGAGCAGCTCCGCCGCCTGCTTCCGGTCTTCGACACCTCGCTGATCAACCGGGTGCTGGGCACCGGCCCCGCGACCGCCCCCGCGCCGTCCGCCCCGCCCCCGCCCGCGGTGACCGACCTCGCCGACGCGATCCGGTCGGGGGACGGCACCGTGCAGGCCCGCGCGCAGTACGACACCCACGACGAGCGGATGGCCGAGCTCGGCGCCTCGCTCATTCCCCGCATGGCCCTGGACGTGACGAGCGACGACATGGTGGGGCGGCTGGCCAACTCGCTCTCCCGCCCGGTCGCCAACCGCCGCCGCGGCCTGTTCCGCCGAGACTGACCCGCCGTCCCGTCCCCCACCCCCAAGGACCCCGCCGTGACCCCGCTCGACCTCGCCGGCTACCTCATAGCCGCCCTGATGACGGCCGTCGCCCTGTGGCGCATGCCCTCGGCCCTGTGGGGCGACGAGGAGGACAAGCGCCGCCGGGCCCTGTGGGGCTGTTACGCGGGCTTCGCCGCCGCCCTGTGGACCAAGACCCGGGCCGTGCGCATCGCGCTCAACGACAGCGCCGTCACCGACCTCGCCGTACTGATCAAGCACTACACGGCGACGATCGCGATCCTGGCGATCCTCAGCTACATCGTGGCGATCTACGGCCGCTACCCGGACGCCGGGGCCGTGCCGCGCCATGTCCGCTTCGCCCGCGCCATCCAGCAGGTGGCGGCCAAGGCGTCGATCGCCACGCTGATCCTGCTCACGGTGCTGTTCTTCACCGTCGTCGACCGCTCCGTGCCCTCGGACCGCTTCGTCTCCGACCACGCCGGGCAGTGGGGCGCCACGCTCTACATGAGCGTCTTCTACCTCTACCTCGGCGCCGCGTCGGCCGTCTGCGCGTACCAGTGGGCGCTGGCCACCGCCGGGGCCGGGACGCGCCATCTGCGCGTCGGCCTGGGGATGATGACGTTCGCGATGCTCATCGGCGTCGGCTACACCGTCAGCCGGACCCTGTTCCTCTGGGTCAGTGTCGTCGACACCCCGAGCGAGTCCTTCGCGCTCCGCTTCGACGAGATCACCGAGGCCGCCCAGCTGGTGCTGTTCGCCTTCTTCGCCGTGGGCGCCTCGATCCCGGCCCTCAGCAAGGTGCGGCGGCGCGCGAGACTCTGGCGGGCCCAGGTCCGACTGCACGGCCTCTGGCGCGAGTTGATGACCGCCTTCCCCGAGCAGCCCTTCGACCCGCCGGCCTCGCTGGTCCGCGACATCACCCGCTTCGGCACCCCCGCCGACCTGCGCGTGGACCGCTGGGCGGCCGACATCGCGGACGCGGTGGAGAAGCTGCGCCACTACGTGCCCGACACCCTGCTGCCCGCCGCGAAGGCCGCCGCCGCGGCGGACGGCGCCACCGCCCCGGACCGGGCGGGCCCGCTCACCGAGGCGTACTGGATCAAGGCGGCGCTCACCGCCCGCAACGACGGCGCCCCCGCCACCACCGCGGCGGCCGTGGAGACCCAGCACGCCACCGACCAGGAGGGCGAGGTGGCCTGGCTGGTCCGGGTGGCCACCGCCTACCGGACCGTCGACCAGGACCGTGCGGCGCGGGTGCTGGCGGACGCCACCACCCCTTCCGCCATCGAGGAGACCGCGTGACCACCACCGACGCCACCACGGAACCCACGGAGCCCACGGACATCGCGGAGGCTTCCGGCACCACCGGCACCGCCCGCACCGTCACCGACGTCTTCCAGCCCCGCAACGTCCTGCTCGTGGGCATGCTCGGCATCGGGCTGGCCGCCGCCGGCCACTGGACCGGACTGCTCTGGGGCTTCCTCGGGGCCCTCTGCGCGGGCCTGGTGCCCGCCGGGTACATCGAGTGGGAGCGCGGCCGCGGCACCTGGGGCGACCGCCATGTCGTCGACCGGACGAAACGGGCCCCGATCTTCTTCGTCATCCTCGGCTCCATCGGCGCCGGTTCGGTGGTGATGGTCCTCGGCCACGCGCCGACCGGCATCCTGCTGGCGATGCTGGCCCTGTGGGCGATGACCGTGGTCCTGCTGGCCGTCAACACGGTGTGGAAGATCTCGGTGGACGCGGCGGTGGCCTCGGCCGTCGTCGCGCTGCTCGCCGCGGTCCATTCGCCGTGGTGGCTGCTCGGCTACACGATGACGGTCGCGGTGTGCTGGTCGCGCGTGGCGCTCCGGTACCACACGGTCGCGCAGGTGATCGCCGGTGCGTCGCTGGGGGCCACCACCGCCACCGCGCTCCTCTTCGGCTGAGGCCGGGAGGCGGCTGAGTCCGAGGAGGCCGGGACCGGGGCTCCGCCCCGCCCGGATCTCCCGCTCGGCCGAAACCCGCCGCTGAACGGTCCGCCCGTGGGGTACGGCTTGCCCCGTGCCGAACTTCGAGATCACCATCGCCAGCGCCGACGACCTCGCCCTGCTCACCGAGTGGGCCCACGAGGAGGGCTGGAACCCCGGGCTGACCGACCGTCACGCCTTCCACGCCGCCGACCCCCACGGCTTCCTGATGGGACGGCTGGACGGCGAGCCCGTCTCCTGCGTCTCCGTCGTCCGCTACGGATCCGGCTTCGGGTTCCTCGGCTTCTACCTGGTCCGGCCGCACCTGCGCGGCCAGGGGTACGGGATCCGGACCTGGCGGGCCGGGATGGAGCGGATGGCGGGCCGCAACGTGGGCCTGGACGGCGTGGTGGCCCAGCAGGACAACTACCGCAAGTCCGGCTTCCGTTCGGCCTGGACGACGATGCGTTACGAGGGGCTGCCGCCCGCCCGGCCGGTCCCGGACGGGGTTGTGCTCGTCGACGGGCGGTCGGTCGCCTTCGACCGGCTCGCCGCGTACGACCGCCGCTTCTTCCCGGCCGAGCGCGACAGCTTCCTGGCCCCGTGGATCGCCCACCCCACCCGGGTCTCGCTCGCCGCCGTCCGCGACGGCGAGCTGTGCGGGCTGGCCGTGACGCGCCCCTGCCGGGCCGCCTCCCGCATCGGCCCGGTGTACGCGGAGTCGCCCGAGGTGGCCGGGGCGCTGGTCGGCGCGCTGGCGGCGGCCGATCCCGGGGTGCCGGTCGCGGTCGACGTGCCCGACGTCAACCCGGCGGCGGTGCGGCTCGCGGAGGAGCTGGGCCTGAGCCCGTCGTTCGAGACCGCCCGGATGTACACCGGGCCGGTGCCGGAGTTCGACCGTCCGGGCCTCTTCGGCGTCACCAGCCTGGAGCTGGGCTGACACCGGGACTCCACGGGCCGGCCCGGGTCAGGTGGCGTCGTACGTCTCCGGCCGGGCCGGGTCCGGCTCCCGGGGCCGGGTCCGGGAGGCGAGTACGGCTATGTCGTCCTCGGCGCCCGGACCGAACCGGTCCAGGACCCCGTCCAGCAGGGCGTCGAGGCTGCCGCCGGACGGCATGGCCAGCTCCCGCAGCCGGCGGACCGAGGTGTCGATGTCCTCGCCCCGCCGCTCCACCAGTCCGTCCGTGTACAGGAAGAGCACCGTACGGGGATCGAATTCCAGCCGGGTCGTCCGGTAGCCCCCGAACCCGGTTCCGAGCGGCGGCCCCACCGCGATCTCCTCGCACACCCGGGTCCCCGCGAGCGGATCGATCAGCACCGGCGGCAGATGCCCGGCGCTCGACACCTCGCAGGCCGCGCCGTACCGGTCGACGACGGCCAGCAAGCAGGTCGCGGCCCGGTCCAGCCCGGACCGTTCGACCATCCGGTCCAGCTGCTCCAGGATCAGGTGCGGCTCCAGCTCGTCGTCGGCGAACATCCGCAGCAGGGAGCGGTAGTGGCTCATGGCGACCGCCGCCTCCACCCCGTGCCCCATCACATCGCCCATCGCCTTCAGATGGCGCCCGTCCCGCAGCGGGATGACGTCGAACCAGTCGCCGCCCACCATCACGCTCCGGTCGGCCGGCAGGTAGCGGGTGGCGATCTCGATGTGCGGGTGCGGGGGGCGGGGCTCGGAGAGCAGGGAGCGCTGGAGCTCCAGGGCGATGGTGTGCTCGTGCGCGTACCGGCGGGCGTGGTCGAGGTCGACGGCGGCCCGCGCGGCCAGCTCCCGGGCTATCACCACGTCCTCGTCGGTGAAGACCGGCGAGTCGCCCGACCGGATCAGCCCGAGGACGCCGAGCGGACCGGCCCGCACCGCGACGGGCACGATGACCGCCGAGTGCAGTTGCAGGGCCCGGTAGGAGGCGAGCCGCGCGGGGCCGGGCGCGGAGCGCAGCAGCTGCTCGTCGGTGGTGTGGTTCTCCACCACCGGCTGGTTGGCCGCCAGGCAGCGCTGGACGGCCGCGCCCTCCTGGTAGTCGATGTACTCACCGGCCCGCCCGAAGCCGAAGCTCTCCAGGTCCTCCGCCAGCCCCGGCTTCGCCCGCAGCGCCGCCCGCCGCAGCCGCAGCACCCCCGGGGGCGCGGGCCGCACGGGCGCGGCGACGTCCGGCGGGAAGACCTCGACGATCGCGACGTCCGCCAGCCCCGGCACGACCAGTCCGGCCAGCTCGGCGCAGGTGGTGTCCATGTCGAGGGTGGTCCCGATCCGGGTGGACGCGGTGTCCAGCAGGTTCAGATGGCGGCGGGCCTGCTCCAGCTCGCGCTGGCGGCGGTCGGCGGCCATCACCTCCAGCACGATCGCGGCCACGCCGAGAACCCGGCCGCCGGACTCCAGGCGGTGGAAGGCCCCCTGCCAGTACCGCCGTACGGTCGTGTCGCGGGCGGTGAACCCGCTGACGGTGATCTCCCGGGGCTTCCCGTCCGCCAGCACCGCCCGGATCAGGTCCTCGCGCGCGTCGAGCCGGGGCAGCACCTCGTCGATGGTGTGGCCCAGGTGCTCGGAGGCGGGGATGCCGTTGATCCGTTCGAGTGCCGGGTTGATGTAGCGGTAGCGCAACTGGTCGTCGAGGACGGCCACCCCGGCCGTGGTGCCGTCGAGCAGCGCCGCCAGCGTCTGAGGATCGAGCAGTGCGGGGCGGTCGTCGTCGGCGTCGGCCCGGTGCGGGTCGCCGGCCCGGTTCAGGTCAGCGGGTGCGAGGTCCGGCCGGACGCCTCGTCGATCTCGTCGTGTGCCTTCGTCAGCATCTTCATCGCCAGCTCGTTGAGGGCCCTGGCCCCCGCGATCTCCTCGCCCACCCGTGGCTGGGACTGGTCGGAGGGGTGGCGGCTGGCGTAACCATGGGCCCGCACCTCGGACCCGTCCGGAAGCCGTACAAGGGCGGCCGCGCGGGTGCGGTGGGTGTCCTCCTCGAACTCCAGCTCCACATGCCATCCGACGGTTGTCATCACCATGACGATCACCTCGTTACCAGCGTGCGCCCGTTCCCCCGCCCGCGCACCACGGCCGAGCGTTGTCCACAGCCTGTGGACAACGGGTTCCGATGGCGCTCCGGCCGTGCTCCGGCCGCGCAACCCCGGCATAAAGGGCGCGTAAAAGATTGCCGGAACCCGGCAGTGACGGCCGGGTGTACGTATGGGACCATCCAGCCAGTTCGACGGAATTGTTTCGATGTCCGGCGTTCGGCGCTCGATGGATTCCTGGACCGGGGGGCCGGGGTACCGGGGGATCGGGGAGGGTGATGGTCGCATGAACGTGTTCCTGGGTCTCGGCATTGCCGGGATCGTGTTGCTCGTCCTGTCCCTGATCTTCGACGGGATACTCGAAGGTCTCCTCGGGGGCGTTCTGGACGGCCTGTTCGACGGGCTCCTCTCGCTCCCGGTCATCGCCGGGTTCCTCTCGATGCTCGGCTTCGGGGGCGCGATCGTGCTCGGTACCACCGGCGCCGGTACGGTCGTGGCGACCGCCGCCGGAGCGCTGGCCGGGCTGGTGGCGGCCTGGCTGACCTGGAAGCTGAGCCGGGCCCTGATGCGCGACCAGACCAGCGTCACCCCGCGCGGCGACGACCTCGTCGGCACCTCGGGCTCGGTCGTCACGGCCATCCCGGCCGAGGGGTACGGAGAGGTCCTGCTGAGCCTCGCCGGCCAGCCCGTGAAGCTCGCGGCGAAGAGCCCGACGCCGATCGCCCGGGGCACCGAGATCTGGGTGGAGGCCGCGCTGTCGACCACCTCGGTCGCCGTCCGCCCCGTCGAACACTGACCGCCACCGCACCGACCACCCACCGCGCCCGGACACGCACCCTCGCCCGAGCGCGGCGCACTGCCCGAACCTAGCTGCCGCCCCGAGAGGCGACAGGGGGGACACCTCATGAGCCCAGTCGTGACCGCGGTCGCCGGAGTCGTCGTACTCCTGGTGCTGCTCGCACTCGTCGTCATCACCCGCTACAAGGTCGCCGGGCCCAGCGAGGCGTTCATCATCACCGGCCGCCGGGGCAAGAAGTCGACCGACCCGGTGACCGGCCGGACCAGCATCGACAACAGCGGCCAGAAGGTCGTGGTCGGCGGCGGCGTCTTCGTCGTCCCGTTCGTCCAGCAGAAGTTCACCCTGGACCTCTCCAGCCGGCACATCCCGATCGCGGTGCGCGGCGCCGTCACCCTGCGCGGGGTCAAGTCCAACCTGGAAGGCGTCGCGATCGTCAAGGTCGGCGGCAGCGAGGAAGCGATCCGGGCCGCCGCCCAGCGCTTCCTCCAGCAGCAGGACGGCATCGTCGGCTTCACCCAGGAAGTGCTCTCCGGCGCGCTGCGCGCCATCGTCGGCCGGATGTCGGTCGAGGACATCATCCGGGACCGCGCCGCCTTCGCCGGACAGGTCGCGGAGGAGGCCGAGGCCAGCCTCTCCGGCCAGGGCCTGATCCTGGACGCTTTCCAGATCCAGGACATCACCACCGAGGGCTCCTACCTGGAGGACCTCGGCCGCCCCGAGGCCGCCCGCGCCAAGCAGGAGGCGGACATCGCCGAGGCGATCGCCAAGCGCGCCTCCGAGCAGGCCCGGCTGAAGGCGGCCGAGGAGATCGCCATCGCCGAGCGGACCTTCTACCTCAAGCAGGCCGAGATCAAGGCCGAGACGGAAGCCGCCGCCGCCCAGGCCAACGCGGCGGGCCCGCTCGCCGAGGCCGCCCGCCAGCAGGACATCCTCGCGGAGCAGGAGAAGGTCGCCGAGCGCCAGGCCGCCCTGACCGACCGCGAACTCGACACCAAGATCCGCAAGCCCGCCGACGCCGCCCGCTACCAGGCCGAGCAGGAGGCCGAGGCCCGCCGGATCGCCCAGGTCAAGGAGGCCGAGGCCGACGCGGAGCGCGCCCGGCTGACCGGTCAGGGTGAGAAGCTGCACCGTTCTGCGCTGGCCGACGCCGTCCGCATCGAGGGCGAGGCGGAGGCCGCGGCCATCGCGGCGAGGGGTTCCGCCGAGGCCGAGGCCATGCACAAGAAGGCCGACGCCTTCGAGCGGTACGGCGACGCGGCCGTGCTCCAGATGCTCGTCGAGGTGCTGCCGCAGGTCGTCGCCAAGGCGTCCGAGCCGCTCAGCGCGGTCGACAAGATGACCGTGATCTCCACGGACGGCGCGAGCCAACTGTCCCGCACGGTCACCGACAACGTCGCCCAGGGCATGGAACTCCTCAGCTCCACCACGGGAGTCGACCTCGGCGCCCTGCTCCAGAACCTCCAGTCCAAGTCCGGCAAGAAGCCCGGGACCCCGGCCCAGGCCCCGGCCCCGGCCGCCGAGACCCCCATCGAGATCACCGACTGACGAGGCGGCCACCGCACTGCCAACACCGTGTGCCCGGACGGGAGTCGACCGTCCGGGCACACCCATGTGCGCACGGCGCCCCCGGCTCAGTCCGCCAGATCGACCCGCACCGTCAGCAACTGCGTACCGACCGCCCGGACGACGGCACTGTTGTAACGCGGCAGGGTACGGAGCCGGGCCCGCGCGTCGTCCTCCGGCAGCGGGTGCGCCGTGCCTCTGTGCCAGCGCCCGCCGATCCGCACCCGCACCCGGGGATCGGCCTGGATGTTCCGGACGTACTGCGACTTCGTCCCGTACTCCGAGACCAGCCAGAACTCCTGCCCCACCTTCCGCCCCCCGACCGGCGTCCGGCGCGGCCGGCCGGAGCTGCGCCCCGTGGTCTCCAGCAGGATCTGCGCCTTCGACCGTCTGGCCAGCGGGTTGACGACGTTCCGCTGAAGCGCGGTGACCGCCTTGAACTTCAGCTCCCGAAAGTCCGCCATCGCGTACCCCTTCCGTGGCTCCACGCCTCCGTCCCCGCGAGCCTACGACCCGGCCCCCGCCCCCACCCCCCAGCCGAAACCGGGCGTGGCGCCCCGCTCACTGGCTCCCGGCCGCGACAGGTCGCGGACCGGACGGTCCCACCACCCGCTTCGAGAAGGCTCACTCCCGCCGCGCGAAATCCATGGCCCCGCATGTGCGGATTGCCAGGAGCACCGCGCGCGGCGAAGCGCCGGCGCGTGACGGAGTCAGGGAAGAGGGTGGCAGGTGATGTGGCCGCGTCAATAGAGTGACGGGATGGGACTCTTCAAGCGGAACAAGGCGACGTCCGGCCTGCTGCTCGTGTCCGACAGGGGCATCCAGCAGGTGAAGACCGCGTCGTACGGGATGGATCTCGTGCAGGAGGTCGCCCGTCTTCTCGGTTCGGAGCACATACGCTCCACCAAGCTCGGCGAGGAGCTCACCCTCTGGTACGCCGAGGAGGGCCCGGGTCGTGCGAGCTCCGGCCCTCCCAACCCTGTGGCCAGCCGGCTCGCGGCCGAGCACGGCGCGGCGCCCGTCACCGGTCCCGCGGTCGTCGCCGGTCCGCTGCTGTACGGCAGCCCGTACCCGCTGGGCGCCGAGGAGATCACGCAGGTCTCGGGGCGCCTGCACGGATAGCCGCGGCTCAGACGGCCATGGCCGCCACGATGCGTGGCAGGAGAACGGCGTTGGCGCTGCCGAGGGACACCCTCACCGCCTGCTGCCTGCCCCGCTCATGGATCCACACCAGGCCGTCCGCGACCTTGACGTCCGTGAGCGAACCCCAATCGGCCTCCATGACTCCGCGCAGCGTGAGCCCGCCGCGGTGCACGCGCATCTCGCCGATGCTGAACGACCCGCCGCGCCGGATCAGGTCGAGATGCTGCGCGAGCAGCCGGGGCTCAAGGACGCGCTGGGCGAACTCGACCAGGGCCAGCCACGCTTCGGGGGCCTCGGGCCGCTTTCCGCCCTTGCTCCAGGTCAGATTCTCCAGGCCCTTCGGTGAGCTCCCGTATCTGCCCACGCCGAACGTGTAGATATTGGTGTACATGGAGGGGAACAGGAAGCCCTGGTGCTTGGTCCGTGAGACGGGATACCGGACCCACTCGATCTCCTCCCAGGTCAGCGAGTCACCGCCGTACGTGATCCGCTGCTGGTCGGCGACCACGCGCGTCGTCCAGCCGACCGGACTGTCCACGAAGGGGCGCCCGGGGGCCTCCTGGCGCGGGGGTGCGGATCGCGGAGTCGCCGTGCGCAGGGATGCCGTGCGCTGGGATGCCGTGCGCGGGGATGCCGTGCGCGGGGATGCCGTGCGTCGGCCGTTCGCCCCGGCATAGGCCCGCAGCCACGCCGGTACCTCGGCCCGCGGGTAGGCGGCGAGGTCGTTGCGGTAGTGCCTGGGGGCGAGCAACTGCCCGTCGGGGAGCCGCTCGTCACCGTAGTCGTACTGGGTGGAGACCTGGGCCTGGCCGCCGGGCCCCTGGGTGACGGCGACCAGCAGACGCAGCCACGGTCCGGCCGGCATGGCGGCCGCGAGGTGGCGCTGGCGGCGTACGAGGAGGGCTATCTGCTCCGGCACCCGTGCCTCTATGGGCTGTTCGTGCTGCCAGAAGCACAGATCGGCCGTCTCGGCGGAGACGGCGCAGGAGAATGCCGCCACCATGCGTTCCCACCGCTGTGGTCCGCACAGCGCCAGCTGGCGGGCGATCTCGTCGGTCAGCGCGGTCACGCGGGCCGCCGTCATGTCCTCGGGCGGGGTGCCGACGACGGTGAAGTCGGTGGTCGCGCCCGGCTGCCCGGACCGGGCATCGAGGCGCTCGAACTCCGCCTTGAGGTCGTTCATGAACGCCTCCTCGGCGGGCGCACGCCGTACGAAGGCCTCCTCCGCGGTGAACAGGGCGTCGGCCTGTCCGGGCGGGATCGCGGAGGTGACCTCCTTGATGCGCCCCGTGTCGCCGACCATGAACACCGAACGGCCGACGGGCATGTCGAGGAAGGCCATGGGATCGCTGTCGTCGACGTCGACGGGCGCGTAGACGCTCCAGCCCGCGGCGAACCGATCCGCGGCCAGGCCCTGGAGCGGGTAGTCCAGGCCTCCGGTGGCGATGTGCTCCTGGACCAGGGCGATGGCGCGCTGTTCGTCGATGCGTCCGACGGCACCCGGCTGCGGGGCCCTGCCCAGCGGATGGTTCGGGTCCGCCCCGTCCGGGCCCGGGTAGTGGTGGGTGAGCTCGAACCACAGGCGCATCTCGTCGGTGGTCACCGCGTCGGTTCCGGGGCTCACGGCGTCCCATGTGCCTCCGGGGTCGCGGGCGTAGAGCCCGACGGACTCCCCCTGGGAGACGGTCACGTAGTCGCAGGCATGGAGATCTCCGTACGCGGCGATCATGGCGAGCGATGGCGCGGCGGGGCGTTCCTCGCGGGCGATCTCCCTGCCGTCCATGCGCGTCGCGGCCAGTACATGACGGGGCATCAGCACAACTCCCTTGCAAACACGGGGCACGACCGTAGCCCAGGGCGACCATCATGGTGAAGATCCGGGGCCGCCGCCTCCTGCGAAGTTCCGCCGCGGCACCAACCGCATCACCGACGTCGTCAAGGCAGTTCCCGTCCCTCACCGCGCATCAGCGTGAGGGTCAGGTACTCGGCCAGGGCCGGTCTCCTTCGTACGGTGTCCCCGGGGCCGTACCCGGGGGCACCCGTACCCCGACCGTCCGAGCCGCCCTACGCGGTCGCCCTACGCGGTGGCGCCGCCGAGCGCCGCGACGCGCTCGCGCCAGGTCGGCGCGGGGGGTTCGTTCCTCGCTTCCTCGGCCCGTCGCGCCCAGACGGCCGCCTGCTCCTCCCGGTAGCACGGCCCGCACACCGTCTCGTCGCCGACCGGCCGGAACACGTGCTCCTCCACGGCCCCTTCCGCCTCGCAGGCGATCAACTCCCGCGCCACAGGCGGCGATACGGGCGCGACAGCCGGGGCGGCGGGCGGTGCCGGGAGCTTCTGGACGAGGCGGTGGCGCAGGAAGCCGACGGCGGACCGTACGCCCTCGCGGGGCAGCTCGCTGGTCAGCGCCCGCCGCAGATCGGCGGCGCTCACCCCGCGCCGGATCCACTCGGCCGCCGCCTCGGCCAGCCCACGGGCCTCCCGCACCCCGAGGTGCAGCTGCGGATGCGCGTGCCGCAGGGAGAGCAGCACCCGCTCGCTCTCCGCGACTTCGGCGAGTTCGGCGAGTTCGGCGAGTTCGGAGGGAGGGTGGGAGTAGTTCTTCCCCGGTTCTTCTTCTACCGGTTCATAGTCGCCGGTCTCCCGGCCCCTCGGCCGACCGACCGTCGGTTCCTGCGCACCCGGAGCGACGGCGGAGCGGACCACGTCCCCCACCCGGTCGTTCCGTACCGCCTTGGCCTGCTCGTCGGTCAGGGAGATGTTCGCGAAAAGTTGATCGGTCACCCAGTAGCCCCGGCGGCCCTGCCGCTTCCACTCGTGGACGAACCCGGACGCGATCAGTTGCTTCTTGGCGCGCTGATAGGCCCGGCCGGAGATCCCGAGCGACTTGGCGTGATCGCTGAGCGCCTTTTCGACCTCCTGTTCGGGAAGGCCCTGTACGTACAGGAGGAGGATCTTCGCGTCACTGTTCAGGCGCGGGTGCCGCACGACATCGTGCGAGGCCTTCGTGTAGCGACGGGACGGCGCGATAGCATGCCAAAGCATCTTGGTGGACCTTGTTTCCACTCGTAGGTGAAGGCCCTCGGATCGGTGCTGTGAACACCACCGGGGGCCGCTCTACGCACACATGAGCGCACAGAGCGTGATGACGCGATCACCGTACCGCATGGAAACGTCCGCTTGCGCCGCAATCGCCCGACACCGGTTCGAGCGCGGCCCGTCCGTTCAGGGCGTGATCCAATTCGCCCACCCGAAGGCGAACTTGTACGCGGAACGCACCGCCCGCCACCCCCGCCGGCCCACCGCGAACGCCACGGCCAGCGCCACGACGAACAGCCCGGCGAACGCCCCGGCGATGACCGCTCCCGCGCCGCCTCGGGATCGGCGTGCGCGCCCTCCGGCCATGGGCGGAGGGCGCGCACGCCGTTCTTTCATGAGAAGGAGGAAGGGTGACAACTCCGCTGCCTGATCGCTCGGTTCGTCAGGCTGCGGCGATCCGTGCCGGAACGGCTCAGGAGAGTGGCAGGTCCACCAGCATCACGGCGAACACGGGGGAGTCGGGAAAGGGCTGGTCCTCCCCGACCTTCCGGTACCCCCAGGACTCGTACAGCACCTGCACCCTGGGGTGTGTCACGTCCACCAACAGTGTGGCCAGGGATTCGTCACGGGCGTCCATCAGCGCCCGGTGCAGCCGCTCCGCCGTACCCGTCTTGCGCCACCGGGCGCGCACCATCAGTTCGGAGAAGTGGAAGGTACGCGATGCCTCGGGGGCCGGAGCCGGATCCAGGTGTTTCCGCCACCACTCGCGGCCCTTGGCGCCGGGGGCACCGTACGAGAAGCCCGCGGGCTCGTCCCCGTCGTAGGCGATGACGCACGCGAATGCGGGGCTCCCACCCCAGTGGTCCACGAACCAAGGGAACTTCTGGAGGAACTCGTCGTCCGCCAACTGCGCGGCGTGCACGTCCGCGTGGATGTCGATCAACGTCTGCCGGATACTCGGCAGGTCGTCGTGGCCGTAGCGGCGCAGCTCCAGCGCTGGAGTCATCTGGCCAGGCTCCATTCTGATCGGTAGCGGTCCTCCCACTCCCGTACAGGGCCGGAACCCGGTGCGAGGGTGATCAGGTCACGGTGGAAATCTCCGAGGTAGGAGCGCATGCGGCCAGGCAGCGTGTTGCCGCGCATCAGCGCGAACACTTTCGCGGTTGAGGCGCACGCCTGGTCCACGTCGCGCTGGTGAAGCTGGGCCGCGGCGAGTTGAAGGGTGGCAAGGGCCCGATTCCGGCGGAACTGCTGAGGGATGGCCGACAACGCGCGGTGCGAAGCGGCTTCCGCGCCTACCGCATCACCGGTCTTGTCCCGCACGACAGAGGCAAGGGCAAACAGTTCGGCGGGGCCGTAGAAGGCAACCCAGGACGGCCGGGCCTGGTCCGGACCCGCCTTCGCCAATGCTTCTTCCGCGTGCCCCAGGGACCGCAGGGCGCCTTGACGGTCTCCGATGCCTGAATGCCCGATAGCCGTACGGGCGTGGGCGAGGGAGGAGAACAGCGGGTCCCGACGTGCGACGGCGGTCGCCCGCGCGGCCCGGCCCGCGCTCACCGCCTGCGGGAACTCCTCACGATGCAGCGCGAGCATGGCGTGCAGATTCCATACCTGGAACTCGGCGATCGGATCCTTCGCCATGCCCGCCAGGTACAGCGCCCTGTTGAGGTGGCCCAGCGCGCGACAGCTCTGCCAGGCGTCCATGGCCGACCAGGCGGCCGATGCGGTGTAGCTCGCGGCCAGACCGAACAGGCGTTGTCGGACGCGTTGCGAGGCGGCCCCCTTCTGAAGGGCCAGGGCCTCGGACGCGCCGGCGAGCGCGACCCGCTCCAGGTTCTCGTGGCCGCCTCTGGAAGCGTCGAGGGTCGTCAGAGCGTCCAGGCCGTTGCGCAGCCGGATCACGTCGGCGGTGCCGACCGCATATGACCTGGAGGCGCTCAGGGGCACGATGACAGCGGCTGCTCCGGTGGCGGCGGTGAGGAAGTTTCTGCGGTGCACAGGGTCCTCCGTCCTGGTAGCGCTTCGTCGGCCTGCCGGTGGTAGGAATCCGAGTTCCTCAACGCTGCGGCCCAGTAGCGCCTCCAGGGCGTCGCGTTGCCGCAGGTGGGGCCAGCGGGTCTTTCCCGTCAGCCAGTGGCGCACGGTGCGGTCGCTCACCCTGCCTTCCCGGCCGAGCGACCGGAGGTAGCCGTTCACGGCCTCCGCCAACTCGTTCTGGGTCAGGCCTGCTTCGTGCAGCGCATCCGCCAGGTGCCTGTTCGCCTCCACGCTTTCAAGGTAGCGAGGAAGCGCGATCACGGTGGGGGAGCAGCAGCGAAATTTCCGGTTTTACGCGCCGCGATGAGGTGCGACTTTTCCGTTCGGACCCTTACCGGGAGTCGTTCACTGGATGCGGAACGCCACCGAAAGGGGTGGTGCGGCGGTCGCTGGAGCAGCCCGCTCCAGCTCCGGTCGTGGCCGTGCCGCGCTTGCCGTTCACCGACGAGGAGCCTTGATGACCGTGACCGCCACAGCCCGACCGACCGGGCACCCCGGCTACAGCGAGACCCTGCCGCGCGTCCCGGAGAGCGCGGCCCCGGCCCGGCGGCTGGTGCACCAGGCGTGCGCCGTGTGGGGGATGGAGGGGCTGGGCGACGACGGTGCCCTGGTCGTCTCGGAGTTGGTGGCCAACGCCGTGCGGCATGCCCGGCGGGAGTCCATCCGGGTGGTGGTGGAACGGATTGCCGCAGGCACGTTACGGGTGGCCGTCGCGGACTTCTCGCAGGTGCGGCCCGTGGAGCGCGAGGCGGACGACGGTGACGAGGAAGGGCGCGGGCTTTTCCTGGTGGCGGCGCTGGCCGCCGACTGGGGGACGGACGTTCGGTGCTGGGGGAAGGTCGTCTGGGCGGACCTGGAGGGGCGAGGATGACCGCCGGAGAGCCGCCCGGCCGGAGTGCCGCGCGGGCCCATCTGTCGCAGTTGATCGGGATGTTCGGCAGCGACGGCTGCCTGCGCGTCGACACGGCTTCCGCCTCCGGCGCGACCGGCCGGGCCCCGGCATCCGCGTCCGACGCCGCTGACACCTCCGGCCGCGGTGAGCCGGACGGCGGCGGGCGGGCTTGAGGGGGCGCCCCGGGGAAGCGCTTCAGCCGCGCAACTCCTCCAGGCGGCCGAGGTCGCCGCAGAGCGCTTCCCGTTCCTCGGCGGAGAGGGGGACCGCGGCGGCCTCGGCGAGCGCCGTCGCCGCGGTCCTCTCGTCGCCGAGGCGCCCGGCGACGTCCGCCCGCAGGACGAGGAGGCGGACCAGTTGTGCCGGTGTGGGGCGCTCGTCGTCGAGGCGGAGCACGCGGTCGACGACCTTCGCGGCGCCCGCCGGGTCCTCCTTCGAGTCCGCGAGGAGGGAGGCGTGGTGCAGGGCGCGGGCGAAGGTCTCCTCGGGTGCCGGTCGGTGGTGCTGGTCCTCGCTCGTCGGCTGCCCGACGCGGACGCAGTTGCCGCCCGGGTCGGTCATCAGGAACTGCCGCGTGCCGTACGACATGTCCTTGAGCGGTCCGATGCGCGGCAGCCCCCGGGACGGGACCTTCCCGTACGCCCGCTTGAGCCCCGCGCGGAAGTCGGCGTACAGGCCGTCGACGTCGTCGGTCCGGACACAACAGGTGCTGTACGACTCGCTCGGCTCGTACCGCTTCATGCCGAAGAAGTGGAGCTCGATGCCGCCGCGTTCCACGACGGCGTACGGGTTGGGGCTCTTCTGCTGGAAGGTCACCTCGAAACCGAGGGCCGTGTAGAAGTCGAGAACGGGCTGGAGGGTCCGGCACGGCAGGATCGGAACGGTTGTCTCGGCCATGCGTCGCACTCTAGTCAAACTTGACTAGAGTGCGCAGGGGTTTCTGGCGAGTGCTCCGTGCCGCGCGTCCCGGGTGACGGGCAGCGGCTGCCTCCGATCGCGGAGGAGGGACATCTGGGGCAGGCTCGGGAGGGTGCGCCCAGGGCGTCGGCCCCCGTACCCCGGAGCCGGTCGCCGTACCCATCCCGCACCCACCCCGCACCGCGACGCATCCGGAGGTCCGACCGTGCCGGGTTCGAAGAACTCCAAGGTCTACCTGGTCGGCGGCGGTGTCGCCTCGCTCGCCGCGGCGGCCTTCCTCGTACGGGACGCGGGGCTTCCCGGGGAGAACGTGCACATCCTGGAGCAGCTGCCGATCGCCGGCGGGTCGATGGACGGGGCGAAGGCGCCCACGCCCGAGGGCGGGTACGTCACCCGGGGCGGCCGGATGTTCGAGGAGGAGCACTACGTGTGCCTCTGGAACCTCCTGGAGACGATCCCGACCCTGGACGACCCGGCGATCTCGGTACGGCAGGAGATGCTCGCCTTCAACATCGAGCACCCCACGAACGCCAAGGCCCGGATCATCAACGCCGACCGCACCATCGCCGACGCCGCCCGGCTCGGTCTGGACACCCGCGACCGCGCCGACATGACCCGGCTGCTCGCGCTGCCCGAACGGCTCATCGGCGCCCGCCGCATCGACGACTTCTTCCAGCCGCACTTCTTCGCCACCAACTTCTGGTGCATGTGGCGCACGACGTTCGCGTTCCAGACCTGGCACTCGGCGATCGAGCTGAAGCGGTACTTCCTCGCCTTCGTCCAGGAGTTCGACCGCATCCACACCCTGTCCGGCGTACGGCGCAGCAAGTACAACCAGTACGACTCCGTCATCCGCCCGATCCAGGAGTGGATCACCGCCCAGGGCGTGCACATCGACTTCGGCACGACCGTCTCCGACGTCGAGTTCTCCGACTCCGACGCGCGCCGGATCTCCCGGCTGCACCTGGAACGGGACGGGGACGGAGCCGGGACGATCGAGCTGGGCGAGGACGACTACGCGTTCCTGACCATCGGGTCCATGACCGCCGACGCCACCTACGGCGACCGCACCACCGTCCCCGAGCTGATCCGCGACAAGCGGGACGGTTCCTGGCGGCTGTGGGAGTCGATCGCGAAGAAGGCGCCGGACTTCGGCCGCCCGAACGCCTTCTGCGGCAACATCGACGAGACGAAGTGGGAGTCCTTCACCCTCACCATGACCGGCCGGACCCTCCTGGACCGCATCCAGGAGTACACCGGCAACGTGCCCGGCGAGGGCGCCCTGATGACCTGGAAGGACTCGCGCTGGCTGCTGTCGGTCGTCGTCCCCGCCCAGCCGCACTTCCGGGACCAGGAGGAGAACACGTACACCCTGTGGGGGTACGCGCTCTTCGGCGACGTGCCCGGCGACCACGTGCCGAAGAAGATGGACGACTGCACGGGCGCCGAGATCCTCGACGAGCTCCTCGGCCATCTCGGCTTCGACGACATCGCCGACGAGGTACGGGCCACCACCCGGGTCACCACCGTCCAGATGCCGTACATCGACGCCCAGTTCCAGCGCCGCGTCGTGGCCGACCGGCCGCTCGTCGTGCCGGACGGCGCCGAGAACTTCGCCTTCCTCGGCCAGTTCGTCGAGATCCCCGAGGACGTCGTCTTCACGGTCGAGTACTCGGTACGCGGCGCCATGAACGCCGTCTACCACCACTTCGGCCTCGACCAGGGGAGGATCCCGTCGATCTACCACGGCCTGGCCGACCCCAAGACCGCCTGGTCGGCGCTGAAGACCGCCTTCGCCTGACGGGCCGGTGGTGTGGGTCAGCGTTCCGCGCCGGTGTGCTCACCGCTCGTGCCGCTCGTCCCGCTCGGCTGGAGCCCGGCGGTCCACTTCTCCTCGATCCGGCCGAGGCGCCACACCGCGAACGCGACGATCCAGGTGGCGACGAAGAGGCCGACGACGAGATAGCCGACCACGTTGAGATCGAGGCCGCCGACCCAGTCCCAGAACGGCCCGTGCAGGCCGAGCTTCTCGCCGACCAGGCCGAGCAGCTCGACGGTGCCGATGAGCAGGGCGACCGCGACGGACAGGCCGGTGATCGTGAGGTTGTAGTAGACCTTGCGGACCGGCTTGGAGAAGGCCCAGCCGTAGGCGAAGTTCATGAACGAACCGTCGATGGTGTCCAGCAGCGACATGCCGGCCGCGAAGAGTACGGGCAGGCAGAGGATCGCGTACCAGGGGAGCCCGGACGCGGCGCCGGTCCCGGCGAGGACCAGCAGGGCGATCTCGGTCGCGGTGTCGAAGCCGAGGCCGAAGAGGAGGCCGAGGGGGTACATCTGCCAGGGCGCGTTGATCGACTTCATCAGCCGGCCCAGGATCCGGTTCATGAACCCGCGGTTGTTGAGCTGCTCCTCCAGCGCGGCCTCGTCGAAGTGCCCGGAGCGCATCTCGCGGAACACTTTCCAGATCCCGGCCAGGATGACCAGGTTGATGATCCCGATGGCGTAGAGGAAGACACCGGAGACCGTGGTGCCGATCCAGCCGGTGACGTCGTGGAGCCGGGAGTCGCCGTTCTGGACGGGGCCGGCGAGCGCCTTGATCCCGAGGGAGAGCAGGACGGCGAGGGCGAAGACGACGCTGGAGTGGCCCAGGGAGAACCAGAAGCCGACCGACAGCGGGCGTCGGCCCTCGTGCATGAGCTTGCGGGTGGTGTTGTCGATGGCGGCGATGTGGTCGGCGTCGAAGGCGTGCCGCATGCCGAGCGTGTAGGCGGTCACGCCGATGCCGATGCCGAAGGTCTTCTCCCCGAGGCTGTAGTGGGCCGGGGCGACGATCGCCACGAGGGTGAACCAGCCGATGACGTGCAGGGCGACGATGAACGCGGCCATCCCCGCCACCCGCCGCCACTCCGCCCGGGTCATGGACCCGGCGATGCGCCGCCGACGGGAGGGCGGTGCGGCGGTGGCCGACGGGGTCGGGGAGGAGGATGCCATGCGCGTCTTCTTTCGCTTCGCTCTCGACTCTTATCGCGCGCATCCTGCTGTTGCAACCTGTGTGCAAGAAGGGTTCGGGGCGGACCTGGCCGAAGAACCACCGTCCGCTGGTCGAAGCTTTGCGCCGCTGTGGGCGGAACATGACGAAACCGTCATCCTCGGGCGCGGGTGCTGCCCCCGGCGCGGCCGCTCACGGGACGAGGGCGACGGGATGCAGGGCCGCGTACTCCAGCGGCGCCGACGGGTCGACCGACATGTCCAACGGCGCCGGCTCCGCCCCGGCCCGTACGAGGAGGTCGCCGACGGCGGCGATCATCGCCCCGTTGTCGGTGCACAGCGCGGGCGACGGCACCCGCAGCGCCACCCCGGCGGCCGCGCAGCGCTCCTCGGCCAGCGCCCGCACCCGCGCGTTCGCGGCGACCCCGCCCACCACGACGAGGGTCCGCGCCCCGTACGCCGCGCAGGCCGCCAGCGCCTTGCGCGTCAGCACGTCCGCGACGGCCTCCTGGAGCGAGGCGGCGCCGTCGGCGAGCGGGAGCTCCTCGCCCCGGAGGCGGTGCCGCTCCGCCCAGCGGGCCGCGGCGGTCTTCAGTCCGGAGAAGGAGAACGCGTAGGGGTCGTCGCCCGGACGGGTCAGCGGGCGCGGGAAGGCCACCGCCCGGCGGTCGCCGTCGCGCGCGGCCCGGTCGATGGCCGGCCCGCCCGGATACGGCAGCCCGAAGACCCTGGCGACCTTGTCGAAGCACTCGCCGGCCGCGTCGTCCACGGTGTCGCCGAGGTGCAGGACCGGGTCGCGCGCGAGGTCCCGCACGAACAGCAGCGACGTGTGTCCGCCGGAGACGATCAGCACCACGCACGGGTCCGGGAGCGGCCCGTGCTCCAGGGTGTCGGCCGCGACGTGCCCGGCGAGGTGGTGCACCCCGTACAGCGGTACGCCCGCCGCGTACGCGAGCGCCTTCGCCCCGGCGAGGCCCACCTGGAGGGCGCCGGACAGTCCGGGCCCGGTGGTGACCGCGACGGCGTCGATGTCCCCGAGCCGCAGCCCGGCCCGCTCCAGCGCCTCCCGTACGACGGGGGCGAGGGCCTGTACGTGCGCACGGGCGGCGATCTCCGGCACCACCCCGCCGAACCGCGCGTGCTCGTCCATGCTCGACGCCACCACGTGCCCGAGCAGCCGACTGCCGGAGACGATCCCGGCCCCGGTCTCGTCGCACGAGGACTCGATACCCAACACCACCGGAGACGCCACGTCGCTACCTTTCGCACATCAACTGTAATTGCAAACTATGTGCAACAAGGTAGTGCGAGCGGATCGCGATCGTGGCCGCCCTGGGCCGGGGGGCGTCGAATAATGCGTTGACCGCCCTGGAAGGCGTCCTGTTAGCTGAGCGGGACGTTCTGCTTAGTTATGGGCATAGATGCCCTCAGAAGGGGTGTTTTATGACCCAGCCCGTGCCGAGCGCGCCTCGCCGCTCCGCGTAACGTCCGCCGCCTTTCGACGCCCGGTTCCCGGGTGGTCGCCGGACGTGTCCTCCGGTGCTTCGATCCGCCCGTCCGCCGCCCTGCGGTGGTGTCGGGCCGTTCCTCGACGAGGCCACTCGGCCTGCTCTTGCTGTCCTGACAGACTTCCCAGCAAGGAGCACACGGGTGTCCAGCCACACCACCAACAACAACACTCTCGGCCTCAACACCTTCGCCTGCGCCTGGTGCGGGCTGACCGTGTCCGCGTACGCCGCCGACGGCGCGCAGCGCAACCACTGCCCCTCCTGCCTGCGCTCCCGGCACGTCCTCGACCACGTCGAGGGCGGTTCGAGCGACTGCGGGGGGCGGATGTCCCCGATCGCCATCGCCGTGCTCCGCACCGGTGACTGGATGGTGATCCACCGCTGCGTCCGCTGCGACGAGCTCACCTCGAACCCGGTGTGCGCGGACGACAACCAGCTCATCCTGATGCGCATGGCGGTCCGGCCACTGGCCCAACCACCTTTCCCCCTCGAAGCGTTCGGAACCCTCTGACCGCCCGGCGGGAAAGGAGCATCACCATGTCGCGCCACAACGGGCGAAGCGGTCACGGGCGGCGGCGCCCACAACGGCACAAGGACGTCCTGCACACCGGGGGCGGACACCGGACGCGCGCCTTCCGGTGCGTCTCCTGCCGTCTCGACGTCTCCCCGGACGCTCCCGGCACCGCGCACCGCAACCACTGCCCCCATTGCCTGGCGAGCAGGCACGTCGACCGGAGGATCCCGGGCGACCGCGACGCGGACTGCCGCGGCCGGATGGAGGCGCTGGGCATGTCCGTCCGTACCGACGGCGAGTGGACGATCATCCACCAGTGCGCCTCCTGCGGTGAGCTCAGCGCCAACCGCATCGCGGGCGACGACAATCCGCTCGCCCTGGTGCGCCTCGCCCTGAGACCCCTCGCCGGTGCCGGGGCCGTCGGCCGGTCCCTGCTCACCCCGTAACCAGGTCCCCGCGCCCCCTGTCCGGCCTCGTCCGGGCAGGGGGCCTCGGCCGTGGTTCCGGTCCGGGCCCGGACGGGTCAGTTCCAGGAAGCGCCCGCCGGCTCCTCGATCGTCGCGTTGATGCGGTTGAAGAAGTTGGTGAGCCCGATCATCAGGATGATCGCGGAGAGCTGCTCCTCGTTGAAGTGATCGGCGGCCCCGTCCCAGACCGCGTCGGGGACGGCCTTGCCGGAACGGTCGGCGATCCGGGTGGCAGCCTCGGTCAGGGCCAGCGCGGCGCGCTCCTCGTCGGAGAAGAACGGCGCCTCGCGCCAGGCGGCCACCGCGTGCAGCCGCTCGTCCGTCTCGCCGTGGCTCTTCGCGCCCGCGACGCCCGCGAACACGCAGGCGCTGCAGCCGTTGATCTGGCTGGCCCGCAGATGGACCAGCTCCAGGATCTGCGGTGCGACACCGCCCTGGTACATGGCCTTGTAGATGTTCTGGATGCCCTTCATGGCGTCCGGCAGGACCATCGCGGGGTTCTTCATGCGGGCGGTGGTCGTGGTGTTGGTGTTCAACGTGGTGTTTCCTCTTCATCGGTGAGTGTCCGTCATCAGGTCGACGGATCCCGACACGGGGGTGTGACGGATGAACGAGAAAAATCTTCTGGCCGAGCGGTTCGAGGCGGAACGGGCCCAACTGCGCGCCGTGGCCTACCGGATGCTGGGATCGCTCGCCGAGGCCGAGGACGCCGTCCAGGAGGCGTGGCTGAAGCTCGGCCGCAGCGACGTGAGCGAGGTGAGGAACCTCGGCGCCTGGCTCACCACGGTCGTCGGCCGCGTCTGCCTGGACATGCTGCGTTCCCGTACGTCGCGCCGAGAGGACCCGCTGCCCGAGGGGGAGGACCGGCTCCGGCTGCCCGACCCGGTCGTCAGCGGCCTCGCGACACTCGATCCCGAGCGGGAGATCCTGGTCGCGGACTCGGTCGGGATCGCGCTCATGGTCGTGCTGGACACGCTCTCCCCGGCCGAGCGGCTGGCCTTCGTCCTGCACGACATGTTCGACGTGCCCTTCGACGAGATCGCGCGGATCCTCGGCCGGGCCGCCGCCTCCACCCGGCAGCTCGCCAGCCGCGCCCGCCGACGTGTCCAGGGTGTCGCACCGGCCGCCGACACGGACGCCGCCCGCAAGCGCGAGGTCGTGAACGCGTTCGTGACCGCCTCCCGCAGCGGGGACTTCGAGGCGCTGCTGACCGTTCTCGACCCCGAGGTGGTGGCGCGCTCCGACGGCGGCACGCTCGTCCCGAGCATCCTGAGGCGCGGGGCGGCCGACGTGGCGTCCCAGGCGATCACCTTCGCCCGTTTCGCGGCGGACGCCCGCCCGGTGCTGGTCAACGGCACGCCCGGAGTGGTGTCGTTCACCGAGGACCGGCCGCTGGCCGTCATGTCCTTCACTATCAGGGACGGCCGGATCACCGGACTGGACATCCTCACGGACCCGTCCCGCCTGGTCGCCCTCGGCCTGACCCCGTGACCGGCGGACCGTCCGGCCCTACGACGCCCTGACCGGCACGTTCCCCGCTCCGGCGGCGGACTCCGTACCCGTACCCGAGTCCGTCGCCGGTCGCCTCAGGAAGAGGACGATCAGGAGGACGAACGCGGTGAGGGCGGTGAACGTCCGCAGGTCGTTGAAGAGTTCCCAGCGCCGCAGGATCTCCGCGTGATCGGCCGGCGGCGTGCCGACCGCCCATTCCTTGATCCGCCCGTTGATCGGCACGTTGCCGAGACGGGTGACCAGGAAGGACGCGAGGGTCAGCAGCCCCGCCGCACCCGCGATCGCCCGGGCGCGGCCGCGGGTCAGGGCCGCGAGAGCGAGGGAGGCCGACGTCGACACGGCCATCGCGGCCTGCATCGTGATGCCGTTCATCCGCATCAGCTCGGCGTGGAACGACAGCCGCATGTCGAGCGGTACGGCGTCGAAGGTGGGGACGAGGTTGGCCGCGCCGTAGCCGAACGCACCGGCGAGGAGGCCGGTGGCGAGCAGGGCGAGCCCCTGAAGGAGCCGGATACGCATGTCCGTCACTTCCCCGGGGCGATGAAACGGTCGCGCGGTTCGCCGTGCAGGTGTCCCGGAGGGAGCCGTCTGCCGTACGCGACCAGGAGAAGGTCCTGCCCGGCGCCGGACAGGGGCGTACCGGTGCCGAAGGACCAGTCGAGGTCGTCGGCGCGGAGTCGGACACCGCTCAGGTCGGCTCCGAAGAACGAGAGGGACCTGGCATCGACGCGGTCCAGGAGGATGCGCACGCGGTCCTCCGGGACCCGGCGGCCGAGGCCCAGCGCGACCGTGATGTCCAGGCCGTGCACCACGTCGTGGCCCAGGGCCGCCTCGATCCCGCCGACCGGCGGTTTCCAGGGGTGGTCCGCGTTGTCCCGGAGGAACGCGGCGAGTTCCGACGTCCCATGGGCGGCGGCGTCCCTGCGGGCGCACAGGTCGGTCATCCTGTGGAGGCTGCCCCGCGCCCGGACCAGTTCGCGGGCCGTCCTGGGCAGCGAGTACCGGAACCCCATCGTCATGTGGGCCGCGACCTCCCGTACCCGCCAACCCCCGCACAGGCTCGGTGCATCCCACTGTTCGGCCGGCAAACCGTCGAGCACGGCCGCCAGTTCTCGTCGTTCGGCCGCGATCGCCGCTCTGACGTCCGCTGCTGGTCTCCGGTGCGACGTGTTCCCCATGGCTCAAGGCTCTCGGCGCCCGAACCATAAGTCCAAGAGTTTGTAAGTCTCACAACTAGAATGATCAGTTATGGACATTCGGCAGTTGCGGTACTTCGTCACGGTCGCCGAGGAAGCCAATTTCACCCGGGCCGCCACCCGCCTGCACCTGGCGCAGCCGGGGGTGAGCGCACAAGTCCGGCAGCTGGAAAGGGAACTCGGGCATCCGCTGTTCGACCGCTCCGGACGGACGGTGACCCTGACGGAGGTGGGCGAGGCCGTACTGCCGTACGCGCGTGCCGCGCTCGGCGCCGTCGAAGCGGTACGGCAGACCGCCGACGAGTTCACCGGCCTGCTGCGCGGGCGGGTCACGCTCGGCCTCGTGTCGGGCGCGGCCGGTGCGGCGGAGTTCGGTCTGGCCGCCGTACTGGCCGGCTTCCACGAGGACCATCCCCGGGTCGAGATCACCCTGACCGAGGACACCTCGGAGCGCATGCTTGCCGCGCTGGGTCGCGGGGAGCTCGACATCGCCGTGATCGGACTCGCGGACGAGGAGGCCCCGTCGGGCGTCTCCGTCCAGCTCCTGGTGGACGAACCCCTGGTCGCGGGCGTCGCTCCGGGCGATCCGGCGCTCGTGCCCCCGGACCGTACGACCATTCCGCTGGCCGAACTCCGCGACCGTCCGCTGATCAGTCTGCCGCGTGGCACGGGGCTGCGCGGGGTGCTCGACCGCGCGTGCGCGGAGGCGGCGTTCCGGCCCCGCATCGCCTTCGAGGCCGCCGCTCCGCCGTTCCTCGCACAGCTCGCCGCCCGTGGCCTCGGTGTGGCGGTGATCCCGGCCCTCTCCACCGACGCGGCGGCGGCCCTGGGCCTGCGGACACTGGAGATCATCGAGCCCCGGCTGCGCGGCCGGGTCGGGCTGGCCTGGCGGACGGACGGCCTCGCGGGCCCCGCGGCCACCGTCCTTCTGGACCTGCTGCGCACCGAACTCACCGCACCGGGCAGCCCGGACTGACGCACCGATACGGGCTGTAGCCTTTTCCGTCCAGATCTACGGGGCCCGATATTCCGGCCGTCGTTGTCTCGGATGCTCGGGGGCGGTTCGTGAGGGGGGGCGGAAAATCCGGTCGCCGACGACTTGATTTCACCCGGTCCGGGTCGAGATCCGGTACGCACAGGTTCACGTTTTGTCTGGATGTGGCGCAAGGTGTTGTAATTGCGTAATCCGCTTGCGGGTTGCTTTGATTTCCTCGTGCCCGCCGTGATTCTCCAGTGACACAAGGGGAGTTGACCCCTGATCCCCTGGATGGAATTCTCGCAGGTCGGCCGGTGTGGGAGCGGGTGTGAAGCCGTTCGCGACGGGAAGTTTAGTGATCATTTTCGTGATAGAGTATCAATGAATTCACTGGACGCCGCGACTAAAAGGGGAATGGCGTGAACACCGAGAAGGTTACGGCTCGACGTCTTACGGCCGAGGAGATTTCGGGCCTGGGTCCGCAGGATGGAATCTTCGTCTCGGCAGGGACGAGTGCCCTTCCTCTCGACTGCTACGCCCCGGCATTTCTTACGGGGCCGGGCAAGAATTTCGAGGGAGGGTCCTTCGTCGCGAGGACGGTTTTCGGTGAGGAGGTCCACGTCCTCCCGGACAACGCGGAAGAGGCCGGGATCTGGATCGCCGACAAGAACGGGGAGGAGATCGAGGTCCTCCAGAGCGCCGGGGTTCTCCTGAACCTCGCCCTCTTCGTGCCCAGCGGGGGCGGGGAGTCCCTGGAGGCGCTCTACTCCGCCGCGCGGGACGCGTTCGGCGCGGGGGTCGTCCAGCGCTGGAGCGAGGAAGTCGTCGCGGTGCCGGACGTCAAGATCGACCTGTACGAGGAGCCGGCCAAGGCCCGGAAGAACGCGAACGGCCAGAACCGCGACCGCCGCGCCCTGGACATCTACCCCACCCGGGTGCGGTTCCTGGAGCCCAGCGAGGGCTGGAAGTTCGTCGTCGAGCCGCACAAGGAGATCGTCGACGACACCCCGACGATCTGACCCGACAGCGGCCCGGAGGCCACCCCGCTCGCAGGGGCCGCTCCCTCCGTGACGGCCCCAGGCAGACGCGCCAACCCGTCGGCCGCTGTCAGTAGTTCACCCAGACGCCCGGCCGGAGCATCCCGGCCGGGCGTTCTGCGTCGGCACCTCCGCCCGGAGCGGCTTCAGGACTTCAGGGCCCGGCGTGCGTGGTGCACCCCGGCCGACACGCCTCCGATGCCCACCGCCCCGAAGAACAGCATCCGCATCGCGGCCCCCGAGGCCCGGTCACCGTCATGCTCGATGTAGTCACCGATGAGCGTGCGCGTCACCACGAAGGACTGCCCGTCCTGGGCGTTCTTGGAATTCGCTTCCGCCCGGTCGTCGACGGTCCCGGTGCCGTGTTCCCGGAAGGTTCCCAGACAGACACGCATCTGCCCGCTCCGAGGGGCGGGACGCATTTCACAGCGCTCGACGCGCAGATCTCCGGTCGCCGTACCGTGGCCCCGGGCGGCCGCCCATTCGAGAGCGCCGAACGCCACGGCCGCACCGAGCATCCCCAGACCGACTGCGCAGTAGCCGAAGGCGTACAGGGCGCGCTGCCGTCGCGTCGGTGAATTGTCCACGAAGCGGTCGTCCATCACGTATGAGCCTTCCGGATTCGGCGAATGAGGAGGACGTCCCGGCTCGTGCCGCCCACTGCGGCGTGCGGTCACCCTCCTCACCAGGTCGTTCGGGCTGCGCACCTGCCGAAGCTAACAAGGCGGGGCAGGCCGGGTGCAGGGCCGAAGGTCATTCATCCGCCGTCCTCCCCGGCTTTCCCTGGCTTTCCCCGGCTCTCCGCGGTTCTCTGCGGGACGGGGGTGTGTCAGGCCAGGGCGAGCCGGTCCACGAGCAGCCCCACCCTCGTCTCGGCGTACTCGGGAGGCAGGCGGCCCGCACGGGTCAGGGTGGCCAGGCCGTGCAGGGCGGCCCAGAAGGTCTCGGTGAACGTCCCCGGTTCGACGCCGTCCCCGGAGACCTCGGCCAGGGTCTCCATCAGCGCGGCGAAGGCGTCCTTCAGCGGCTCGGGGGTGTCCTCCTGCGCGTACGCCAGACCGCCGTCGAGCTGGAACAAGGCGTCGTAGACCGCCGGGTGGCGGGCGGCGAAGTCGAGGTAGGCGCGGGCCAGGGCGGCGACCCGGGCTCGCGGACCGTCCTCGGCTGAGGTCGCGGCCCGCACCGCTGCGGCCAGTTCGGCCGCGCCCTCCAGGGCGACGGCGCCGATGATCTCCCGCTTGCCGCGGAAGTGGCTGTAGAGGACGGGCTGGCTGTACTCGATGCGCTCGGCGAGCCGACGCGTGGTGACCGCGTCCCAGCCCTGCTGCTCGGCGAGCTCGCGGGCCGTGGCCACGATGAGACGCTCGCGGGCCGCCCGTTCGCGCTCCTTGCGTTCCTGTACTGACATGACCTGATCCTAGCATCGCTAGACAATCGAGCGTTAGCAGTACTAGCGTTGCCCCATCACCTAGCGGCGCTAGAAAAGTGGGGGAATCGTCATGCTCAGCACACTCCAGGTCGTCACCACCGTCGTCGTCGGCCTGATGGTGGGGGTGGAGTTCTCCGTCGCCTTCATCATGAGCCGCATCCTGAACGCCCTTCCCGAGGACAGCGCCCAGCTCGGCCACGCCCACGGCGGCCGCATGCTCGGCGCCCTGATGCCGTTCTGGTACATCGGCTCGCTCGTCCTCAGCGCGATCTGGGCCGCCGCCGGATGGCACCGCCCCGGCGCCGGACTCGTCGTCACCGCCGCCGGCCTGCTGATCCTCAGCGTGATCATGTCGATGCTGCTGCTCGTCCCGATCAACAACCGGGGCAAGACCTGGACCCCCGAGAACCGGCCCGCCGACTGGAAGCAGCAGCTGCACCGCTGGGAGCGCTACCACTACGTCCGCGTCGCCGTGATCGTCGCCGCCTTCGCCCTGCTGGTCACCGCCCTCGTCTGACAGCAACACAGCACCGCCGCCGACCAGGTCCACAACGTCCCGCAAGGAGAAGAACCATGTCCCTGAAGAAGATCAACACCGTCCTGGCAGCTGCCTTCATCCTCTTCATCCTCTGGTTCGGGACGGAGTACATCCTGAGCCCGGAGACGACGGCGCCGAGCTTCGGCCTGCCGAGCTGGCCGTCCGGCGACGGGGGCGGCTTCCTGATCGTCAAGGGCGTCCGCGACGTCGTCCTGGCCCTGGTCCTGGCCGTCCTGCTGGTGACGGGCCACCGCCGGGCGCTGGGCTGGGCGCTGCTGGTCGAGTCCCTGGCCGCTTACGGGGACATGGCCAACGTGCTGGCCCACGACGGCTCCATGGCCATGGCGCTCGGCGTCCACTGCCTGACCGCCACGCTGATGGTGGTCAACGGCCTCCTGCTCATACGCGAGACCCGCAGCGCCCCGGCCTCCCTGCCGACGCCGGCCCCGCAGCACGCCTGAGGACCGGAGAACGAACAAGGCCCTGGTCCCGGGGACCAGGGCCTTCGTCATGGAGCGGGTGACGAGAACCGAACTCGCGCTCCGAGCAGGGGAGTCACCCCCGAACCTCGGCCAGACAACGGCCTCTGACCCGGAGTGGCAGTCGAGTGCGGCCGTTCACTCACGGTCTCGGTGAAGCCTCTGGTGGCAACTGATTGCCGACGCCACTGGCACGTTGTCGCACGGCACCGTCGCGCTGAGTCGCGGGAAACGGTCGGTCTTGCCGGGGAACCGGGTGCTGGTCCACCTGGATGGCGGCTCCTCGGAGCGGGACGGGGCGGGTGGGCCCGTTGAGCCCGATGAGCCTTCCCGGGCTTACGGGCTCTGGACCCCGGGCTCCGGCCCCGGTCAGGCGGGCGGGCTGATCAGCGCAGTCCGGCGAAGAGATCGTTCTCGGGTACGGCCGCGCCGGTGGAGTCCTTGACGCGTACGAAGGTCTCCGTGCCCATCAGCTCGCCGAACCGCTCCTTGCCCATCTTGAGGAAGAAGATGTTCTCGCCCTGGCTGGCGTGCGCGGCCAGCGCGTCGAACTTCTGACCGCTGAACGCGGTGGTGTCCACCCATGTGGTGATCTCGTCGTCGGGGAGGCCGATCTCGGCCATCGCGGCGGCCTCGGCGGGATCCGGCTCCGGCATGTCCTCATGGAACTCGCGCATGGTCTCCCCGAACCGCTGCATCGCCGAGCGGGGCATCGTCGTCCAGTACACCTTCGGTGTCAGCGCGGTCATCTCCAGCGCCGCCATCGTGATGCGGTTGGCCTGGATGTGGTCGGGGTGGCCGTAGAAGCCGTTCTCGTCATAGGTGACGACCACATCGGGCCGGTAGTGCCGCATGAGCTCCGCAAGCCGGGCTGCGCCTTCCTCCACGGGGGTCTGCCAGAAGGACCCGGGGGCGTCGTTGCTCGGCCAGCCGATCATCCCGGAGTCGGCATAGCCGAGCATCTCCAGATCGCTGATCTTCAGGACGTCACGGCTCTTCTCAAGTTCTTGACGGCGTATCAAGGCAATGGCCGCCGGGTCGTGCCCGGCGTCGCCCGGTTTGACGCCTCCCGGTCCGTCACCGCAGCCGCCGTCGGTACATGTCACGAGAACCGTGCGGATGCCTTCCGCCGCGTACCGCGCGAGGACCCCTCCGGTACTGGTGGCCTCGTCGTCGGGGTGGGCGTGTACTGCCATGAGCGTCAAGGGCCGGTCGATCATGAAACAGTCCTCCTGTAGAAGTACGTCGTGCTCCGAGCGCGCGACGGGCGTGGCGCGAATCCTGGGGCCCGGATCCCGGTGGGGCGGACGGCCTTGTGGTTTCCACGCTTCCCGCCCGAGCGGCGCCGTCCCCCCGTCGATGCAACCGTGCCGGCCGGTCCGGCTGTTCCCGGCGCGGCCACCCAGCAGGCGTCGGCGTCTCACCGCGAAACGAGGTACGGACGCGACCGCCGGTGCCCGGCGGACGCGCCGCCTCAGTCCTCGGTCGGCGGCTTTGCCGCTTCGGCGGCGCGGCGGTACTCGGCGTTGATGCGTTGTGCCTCTTCGAGCTGGTCTTCCAGGACGACGATGCGACAGGCGGACTCGATGGACGTGCCCTGGTCGACCAGTTCGCGGGCGCGGGCGGCGATGCGCAGTTGGTAGCGGGAGTAGCGGCGGTGTCCGCCCTCCGAGCGCAGGGGGGTGATCAGACGGGCTTCGCCGATGGCGCGGAGGAAGCCCTGGGTCGTGCCGAGCATCTCGGCGGCCCGGCCCATCGTGTAGGCGGGGTAGTCGTCGTCGTCAAGTCGGCCGTACGAATCGGCTGCTGTCACTTGCACCTCTCCTGTGGAACGCATGGAGGGGCCCTGGCGCCGTACGGCACCAGGGCCCCGAAGGAACTACTACACCACCT
Source organism: Streptomyces sp. NPDC092952 (assembly GCF_044754785.1). NCBI lineage: Bacteria > Bacillati > Actinomycetota > Actinomycetes > Kitasatosporales > Streptomycetaceae > Streptomyces > Streptomyces sp. NPDC092952. The sequence goes on from NZ_JBIVPT010000003.1 coordinate 506,011, forward strand.
GCCGGTCCTGATACCGCTACTGCACCGGCATCCTGTGTCCGCGGACCCGACCTGGCCGCTGTCGGGACTGCGGGGATCGCGACTGCCCGACCGGGGACCACCTCACTGCCGATGCCCCGCGGTACCCGGGCGCATGGCTCCGGGCCGGGCGATCCCGATGGCGCGGGCTCCTCCGTTCTTCCCTCGGTGGTCAACTACCTACCATGGGGCACCCCGCGTACGGCCGCTGACGCGAACCGCTCGGCAGCCGGTGGCGGCGCCGCTCCGGCGGGCAGCCGGATCCGTGGTCTTCCTGCGTCCGCTCCGGCTTCGAGACTCCACCGCCGTTCAGCCGAACGATCAGGCGGTCGGAGAGTCGGTCGGGACGCCGAGCATCGCGGAGGCGCGCTGGTGCGGGCTGAGGGCGCGGGCGGGCGCGGTGGCCTGGGGGAGGCCGTGGCAGGTGAAGCCGAGCTTGGTCATGGCCCGGACGACTTCGTCGGCACTGAAGTCGCGGCGGTCCTGGCGGGTGATGACCTGGCCGACCTGCTTGACCGGGTAGGTGCGGCGGCCGATGGTCACGGACTCGCCGACGACCTCCTCGGGCTTGATGTCCTTCATGGAGTCCAGGACGCCGTTCCTGGTGAGTTCGAACGGGAAGCGGGCGATGACACAGCGCACGATGCCTCACAGGGATCACAGAGAAGGGAAGGAGTTTGTTCCGCCGGGCGGGACGGTTCAGAGGGCCAGGGCGGGGACGCCCGATGCGCCGACCTGCTCGTCCACGGCGGACGGGGGAGCGGACCGGCGGTGGTGCGTGGCGTGCTCGGCCACCATGGTGGCGGGCGAGGTGTGCGGCCCGCGGTCGCCGAGGATGTCGCGCAGCTGGAGCCGGTCCGTGTAGGCGGGGCTGTCGCGGACGGTGGTGAGCCGGGCCCGGGTGACCAGTCCGGTGCACAGACCGTCGTTGTCGCAGACCCTCAGGTGTCCGGTCCTGTCGCTGGCCATGACGGACAGGGCCACCTCGACGGTCATGCCGTCGCAGACCTGCGGCCCGGCCGTGGTCATGGTGTCGAACACCGACTCGGACACGGGGGTGGCGTTCAACGAGGGGGGCTGCAGCTGGATCAGTGTCATGACGTACCTCCTGCGGAGACGGGTCAGCTTCCGGATCACGCGGTGTTCAGGCCGCCGCGTCGAAGGCGGGGTTCCGCCCGTTCGCGCGCCGGGCAGTCGCAGCGGGGCTGCGTCGGCCCCGGGAGGCCGTGCCGCGCTTGCGCCGCTCGGGTGTCGGCGCGGTGATCGTCACGGGGATGCCGGAGGGGGTCCGGGCGCCGGTGATCCGGCGGAGTGCCTCCTCGCCCGAGCGGACCTGGGTGGCCCGGGGCACGATGCCGGCGGCCGCCATGAGGCGCGTCATGGCGCGGCGCTGGTTGTTGGTGACCAGGGTGACGACACTGCCGGACTCGCCGGCCCGCGCGGTACGGCCGCCGCGGTGGAGGTAGTCCTTGTGGTCGGTCGGCGGGTCCACGTTCACGACGAGGTCGAGATGGTCGACGTGGATGCCGCGCGCCGCGACGTTCGTCGCGACCAGGACGGTCACGTGCCCCGACTTGAACTGGGCGAGGGTGCGGGTGCGCTGCGGCTGTGACTTGCCTCCGTGCAGGGCGGCGGCCCGGACACCGCTGGCGAGGAGGTCCTCGGTGAGGCGGTCGACGGCGTGCTTGGTGTCCAGGAACATGATCACCCGCCCGTCGCGCGCCGCGATCTCCGTCGTCAACCGGTGCTTGTCGGCACCGTGCACGTGCAGGATGTGATGCTCCATCGTCGTGACCGCACCCTGGGAGGGATCCACGGAGTGGACGACGGGGTCGGCGAGGTAGCGGCGGACCAGAAGGTCGACGTTGCGGTCCAGGGTCGCGGAGAACAGCATGCGCTGGCCCTCGGGGCGGACCTGGTTCAGGAGCGCGGTGACCTGCGGCATGAAGCCCATGTCGGCCATCTGGTCGGCCTCGTCCAGGACGGTGATCGCGACCTGGTTCAGCCGGCAGTCGCCGCGGTCGATGAGGTCCTTGAGGCGACCGGGGGTGGCCACGACGACTTCGGCGCCGCCCCGCAGCGCAGTCGCCTGCCGGCCGATCGACATCCCGCCGACGACGGTGGCCAGACGCAGCTTCACAGCGCGGGCGTAGGGGGTGAGGGCATCGGTGACCTGCTGGGCGAGCTCCCGGGTGGGTACCAGAACCAGGGCCAGCGGCTGACGGGGCTCGGCGCGCTGTCCGGCGGTACGGGCCAGCAGGGCCAGGCCGAAAGCGAGGGTCTTGCCGGAGCCGGTCCGGCCCCGGCCCAGAACGTCGCGACCCGCCAGAGAGTTCGGCAGCGTCGCGCCCTGGATCGGGAACGGCACGGTCACGCCCTGCGCGGTGAGGGTGGTCAGCAGGCTCCTCGGCATGTCGAGGTCGCTGAACACGTCGACCGCGGGCAGCGCCGGAGTGGTCGTCTCCGGCAGGGCGAACTCTCCCTGCATCGGGGCGGGCAGCCGGCCGCCCGAACGGTTCGGACCTGCCGAACGGTTCGGACCTGCCGAACGATTCGGGGTGGACGAACCGAAGCGACTGCCCCGAATCGAACCAGCGGTGGAGTCGTACCCGTGGCCGCCGTTGCGGCGGGCCCGGGAGGAACGGCTGTTCGTGCTTGTGGGGTTCATGAAGAACCTTCCTTGATGCGGCACGTATCAAGGAATTCCCGGCGTAAGAGCGGCGTCGGAATCACAGGCACGGACCGAATGGAATGCGAACGCGATTCACGGGAAATCCGTGTCGACGTACGCAAAAAAGGAGGATGGCGTGCGAAAAGCGAATCCGGTGCATCGCCGGGCGCTTCTCCGAGGGATGCGCGCCCGGTGACAGCGTGCTCCGGAAACGCGTGCAGCTGGGGCCCGCACCCCGAGGGATGCGGGCCCCAGCTACGAAATGCGCGTCAGCGTCAGGCGGAAACGATGTTCTCGGCCGTCGGGCCCTTCTGGCCCTGCGCGATGTCGAAGCTGACCTTCTGGCCTTCCTGCAGCTCGCGGAAGCCCTGGGCGGCGATGTTCGAGAAGTGGGCAAACACGTCAGGACCGCCACCGTCCTGCTCGATGAAGCCGAAACCCTTTTCCGCGTTGAACCACTTCACGGTGCCAGTAGCCATGTCATTTCTCCTCTGGGCAGTACATCGGGATCCGCACTGTGCGGAAACCGTGTCGCCGCGATGATGCCCAGCCCGGAAAATGACCGGAAATACAGAACACTTCCTCGCGACCCGAAGGCCGACCGGAGGCGCTTGAGTTTTTGGGTACCAAAACTGCAACCGATTCCGACAGTAGCACGCTGGGGTGGATTTTGCGTGCCATGTCTATTTCCCGTGTGCGCTGCGGCAGGAACTCTCCCGGTAAGGGATGCCAAAATCTGAGGCCGCCGACACAGGTATTCATTCACCTCGGGCACGTCGCTGCCGGACAGGAGAATGCTGCGTGCCATGAGCATGCCGCGCATGGACCTCCCCGATCGCGGTTGCCGCACGGCCGGCTACCGGGTCGCGACCATGCGAGCAGGCCCCATGCCTGTGGCAGGCGAGCGCGACGGAATCGGATTGCTGGGGACCAGAGTTCAAAGGCTGGGCGGCACCGCCAGGAGCAACAGGTGCCCAGATGCACAGGTGCCGAGCCTTCCGTACTGCGCAGCTCGTCGTAGGTCTCGACGTCCAGGCCGAAGCTGTACCCGCCCCGGACGACCCGCGGGCTCGGGGCGCACTTGAACTGAACTCCTGACCGGCACGCAGGGGGTACGCACCGGGCACTCGGGCTGGGACGCGGACGGTCGGCCGAAAAGCTGAGCAGGACCGGCCGCGCCCGGTACGGCGGCAGGGCCGGAACCGCGCGTCCTGGTTCTGGCCCTGCCCCGTGCGGTGCCCACCTGCGGCGGCGGTGCGTCAGCTCTGCGCGATGCCATCGCCCGTCTGCCCGGCGCCCTCGGCCGCCTCGGCCTTCTCGCGCATCTTGCGCACCAGCTCCGCCTTCCGGTCGGCGGCACCCTGGCGGTCGAGGTTGCGGTGCGGACCGTTGTTCTGCCGTTCGGCGCGGGACAGCCTCTTGCGCTGGCCGCCGCCCATGCCCACGGGGTTGTTGATGTTCTTGCTCACGGTCATGGGTTCTCCCGGAATGATGTGAAGTGGTCTAGGCATTCAACAGTGAGGGACGGACCCGGCGACACCGAGCGACGTCAGCAGGGGCCCGGTCCGGGCAACAAACAAGGCCCTGGTCCTCGGCGCACCATGCGTGATCGTTCAGGCGGGCGGCGCCCCTCGCAGATGACGCATGAGCTGCTCAAGTGCGTACCAGCTCTCGGCGGACTCTCCGTCGCCGAGCGGGTAGTAGAAGCCGGGCCGGGCGTTCGGGCCCAATCGCACCGCGTGTTCCTTGAGCGGTGTCCTGCTCGCGGTGTCGCGTCCTGCTTCCCGGACCTCCGCGGGGCCCAGCACGAAGGCGTAGGGCAGTGGTGGGTCTTCGAAGTGGGGTGGGGCGCTCAGGTCTTGGCGTGCTGCACGGAGTTGGCACAGCATGGTTTTCAGTCCGTGCCGGGTCACGAGTTCGTCGGCCAGTTCCGGCAGCGCTTCCAGGGGCGGCTTCTCATCGGGGCCGTAGCCGATGGTGAGGGTGATGTCCTCCTCTACGCCCTCCGGGGTGCGGATCACGCGCAGGGTGGCGACGGAGGGCCGGTTCGGGACACCGACGACCACCGTCCAGGTGGGCCGTGGGGCACGTTCGTACGCCAACTCGGTCAGCTGCCGTCTCGACCAGGCCAGACCGGCCGGCTCCGATGTTCCCCAGCTGGCCGGCGGGCCACCGGCCAACGCTTGCCAGGCGGTTTCCAGCGCGCCGCCGAGAACAAGGTCCGCCCTGGGAGGGTGCAGGGTCCGGAAGGAAACCACGAGCTGACGCTCGCCGCTGGGCCGAACCTCTACGAAGGCCTCTGCCACTGGAGTTTCACCGCTTTCGTCCCGAACCGGGGAGAAGGCGTCGTCCTGCCAGCGCAGTACAGCGCCGGTCAGCCCGTCGTAATAGCCGCACCGCTCGTCCTGCACCACCCAGCGCGAGGGTGCGGACTGCAGCAGCATGCGGGTGGGCAGGGAGAGACGGCAGTGCGATGGGGTGACGATCTGCAGGCATCGGTCGCTGTCCACGGTGGCCCGCAGCGCCTCGGAAAGCCAGCTCGTCATGGGGACGACCGGTCGGTCCTGGAGAACAACGGCAGCCGTGTCGGTAAGCATGTCGACGGCTGGCTGGGCGGCAGCAGGCGCTGGTACCGCAGTGATGCCCGAAACATCGACCGGGCTGGCCGCACCGACGGTGCCGGGGGCATCCGGCGGCCAGACCCTGCCGCCCAGGAGCATGGTCAGCCGGGCTGCGAAGGCACCCGCGAGCTGTTCGGCCTGAGGAACGCCTGCGGCGGCACGTGCCTCGACCCACCACGTCGGGCCGTCGCCGGACGGCTCGATGCCGGGCCCCAGCAGCCGTGCCGCCTCACCCTGCACCTGGAGCTGCAGCGGCACCTCGATCGAGACGAGCGGCCGCCCCTCGGCATCACACAGTTGGAACACGGCACCCTCGCCGGCGGTCTCGACCACCAGGTCCGGGCCGCCCGCGAGCAGCCCCGCCAGGACGCTCAGGGCATCCGGCACGCGCTCGGTGAGCGCGATCACGTCCTTGGTCATGCGATGTCCCCCAGGTTATGTGTGGTCGGCTGCCGTCCGCAAAGTCGAGCGTCGTCTGGATCAGCCGGGTCGCCCCGCCCCGGCGCCACGAGCGTGCTGTGCCCGGGCGGCGGTGTGCCCAGGCATACGCCGGGAACAGTACGAACGCGTGGTGGATTACGTCGTCGATGTCGTCCGTCGGTCGGCCGTCGAAATTTTTGCCGAGCAATTCACGCCAGCTGTTCAGGGCCGACTCCTCTGACTTCCCGGAGTTCGTTGCCCGCTGAGCCGCTCTTCCCCGAATCGAGGATGAGCGGCTCAGCGAAACCGGTCACACCGTGAAAGCCGTGGATTCCGGAGGGCGCCCGCTCTACTGCTGGGGGCTACCCGGAGCGGTCACCTCGACCTGCCCACCCCGCTCGCTGATCCACGCCTCGAGCTCCGCACCGGCCAGTTCCCGGGAGGATTCGCCGCTGAAGACCGTGATCGGCCCGAAAACGGTACCTGTCAGGCCACGCACCACCGTAGTGTCGTCGACTGTGACCTTGAAGGTGTTCTGGAACAAGACCGCGTTGGTCAGGTCCGCTCCCCTCATATCGACGCCGAAGAGCGAGGCCCCCATGATCTGCGCTCCTCTGAAGCTCGCTCCCGACGCGTCGACCCCTTGCAGCGAAGCTTTGATCATGTCGGCACCGTCGAGCCGCGCCGAACGGAGCAAGGCCCCGTCAAGATTCGCCCTGACGAGGTCGGCGCCAGTCAGATCCGCGCCGGTGAGGTCCGCTGACTGAAGGTCGGCGCGGTAGAAAATCGCTCCCGCGAGCCGCACACCCGCCAGGACCGCCTGGGTGAACCACGAGTTCGAGAAGTCTCCGCCCGACAGGTCCGCACCTCGGAAGTCGTGCCCGACGCCGAAAAGGCTGTAGCCCTCCTCCGTAAGCCATTCCTGCAACTGACGCGTCGCCTCAGGATCGGCTGGGAGCGTCTTCGGCTCCCAGTCCTTATGGGTACCAGATGACATGATCTCCCCAGCCATGGCTTTCAACAATGCCCTTGATGCTGTCGATCGCCGCTTGATCCGCGTTCCGAACGTCGACAATGACTACGCGATGTTTTTCGACAATCTGCTCCGTGAATGTATTCACCCAGGTCTGAGCATGTCTAGCCGGGTTGTATGCGTTCGGGAACGGCTGGGCGAGCATGGCCGGATTACGCACATTGTTGAACGGAGGCCAGAATGAATGGACGCCCTTGATGTCATAGTACTTACCGGTGGTTTCGGAGTAGAACTCTCCCCTGTCGGCTAGCTCCGGACGGCGGATATCCCCCGGGAGGCGCCCGCTCTCCCGGAGGTCGAGACCGACCCGGGCCTCATCCATCGATTTGTCATCGATCTGATTCCTGTGATCCGGGTCGTGCTTCAGGTGATCGAATTCTTCCGGAGACCGCTTCGCCACTTCTTCCAGGTGACCCCAGTGCGCCGCCTTTTCCTCCGCCGTCAACTCCGGAATCGGCTCGTTCACACGATCGCCGGGCGTGTGCTTCTCCACCTGACCATCGGCACCGTCACCGGATCCGCGATCGGCGGAACCGGGCGCAGGGTTGTCACCGCCCGCGTCGCTGCTGTGGGCTCCGTCGCCGCCATGGGTGTGCTCCGAGTGGCCGCCCGCGCCCGTACCCGGGGTTTCGCCATGACCACCGCCGCGGGAAGTCGTGTACGAACCTGCGGCGCTGTCCGAGCCTCGACCGGTCGTCGGGTGGTCCGCGGCGTGGCCGGCCGTGGACGGCGTGTGGTGTGTGCCACCGCCATCCGTCAGGTGGGAACCACCGCCCGGGTGCGCCGAGCCGGTCGGGTGGCCCGCCGTGTTCTCGGCGCGGCCGGGTCCGCCCGCGCCCTTGAGTACCTTCTCCTCGCCGGGGGTGGTCTCGTGCGTGTTGGGCAGGTCGTCCTTGTGCGGCTCCCGAACGGGTTGGGTATCGGGAACGACATTGCCGTGTTCGTCCCTGATGTGCGCGTCATTGCCGATGACGCGCTTGTTGCCCGCGTGGTCGACGTATTCATGGCCGGGGGGCGCGTTGCGGGCCATGTCGTCGATACCGGCCTGGCTGGCCTTCAGGCCCTCCATGAAGTCGCCGACCTTCAGCTTGGTGACACCCGCCGCCCTGCCGAGGTAACTCATCGGATCGACGAGCGCGCCCGCCTTGCCCAGCGCAGTCACGGTCTCCGCGCCCACACCCAGCTTTCCGGCCTTGCCGAGCTTGAGCAACGAGCCCGAACCGAGCGTCGCACCGTTGAATAGCACCGCCCCGAACGCCCGCGAGGGATCCTTTTCCCACTCGTCCCATGCGACCAGCGACTTGCTGAAGTTGCGTAGGGCCGCTTTCTGCTTTTCGCGGTCGCTGTGGTCGACCGGGCCGAACATCTTGTCCATCGCCCAGTCGTAGGGAGTGATGAGGTAGGCGCTGACACCTCCGAAGGTATTGCCGATGCCCGACCAGGTGTTTTTGAAGTTGTCCCAGTCGAACACGTTGACCATGCTCCCCAGGCCTTTGAGGGTGCCCCCGACGCCATCGACGAAGAACCCCTTCAGCCCACCGCCGACGTGGTCCTTCGTCCACTCCCACGCAGCCTGTAGGCCCGTGTACTCACGCTCGTCGGCCGCCCCCCAGGGTGTTTCCTTGGCGTCCTTGACGTCGCTTTCCTTGAAGCCATACATGCCGGTCTTGTGTGACCCGTCATCAACAATGAAGCGCGTACCGCCCACCAATGAAGTGATCTTGTTGGCCGCATCACGCTCGACGCCCTGGAACGCCACCCATGTCGTGCCGACCTCATGGACAAGACGCGCGTTCTCGTCGATCTTGTCCTGGTCCTTCTGCCAGTCGTCGTCTTCTTTGTTCTCCGCGACGAATCTCTCCGCATCCTCGCGGAGCTGCTTCATCTTGTTCACCAGCGGACGGGCGGTCGACGCGAACTCGGTCAACGCACCACTGACGGACTCCAGCTTTTTCGCGAACTCATCCGCCTTATCCCGCACCGGGACGGTCGAGTTGAGCAACTCCTCCTGCTCGGGAGCGTCATAGACCGCGTCCAAGGCTTGGAAAGCATTGTGAGTGTCCTTGCCCGTACTGCGAATGCTGGAGGCAGTCGTCTTCAGTGAAGTCGCCTGCGTCTCCAAGGCATCCAGATCGCCCGTGAAGGTCGGTAGCTTCTCCAGATCAATCACTTCTTGAGACCCTTCAATTCTTCCGGCGTCGGAGCCTTGGAGTACTCCTTCTGCTTGTTCCTCGCCATCTCCAGATCGCCCTTGATGTACTCCTCAGTGGCCAGGCGCGCCCCGGTGATGGACTTCCCCGTCCGAACAGCAAGAAATTTTAATTCGCCGTTCGTATGTTCCTGGAATTCCTGTAACGCCTGAGCCACGGGGCCGAACGCGCCCCCCTTGGGAATTTCGGTCCCGCCCAGAACCATCGTCCCCGCACACGCCGCGGCGCCCAGCAAGCCCTCGCCGTACGACGTGAACTCTTCTTCGAACTCGCCGCCGACCTCTGCTGTCCTGCTCAGGACTCCACGAACGCCATCCGGCTTGATGTCCCACTTGGACATGGTCCCCCCGCTCCGTAAACGTCTCTTTCCAGTGTCCCGGCGTTCGCCGATGGCCTCGACGGCGGCCGTGGCCCTGACCGGCGCCTGGTGCGCTGTGCCGTCCTGCATCTCCGATGCCGAGCGCGCGATGATCAAGCGGGCCTCGGTCGCCACCCCGTGTGAGCCATCAGTGCCGTCAACACTGCTCGATCAAACCGAACTTCACGAGCTCGACACGGTCACTGTGTAGAGTCCCCCGCCCGATCGCCATGGCATGCATCGGTGCGACATGTCTATCAACAGCGCATTACCACATGCAAAGTGAATGACGGTACGTCCATACATCTTCTGCCAGGGCAGTGGGGTTCATCATGGAATCAGCCATCGATGTCATGCTTTTGCGGCAAAGCGCGACTGGGCTGCGCCAGATGAGCAGCAGGGCCCGGCAGAGGTGATATTGCAGTCGACTCGTCGGTGAGCCGGCCCGTGTCCTTGGCCAGGTCCTGTTGCGCGACCTTGGCGAGGGTTCGCGCTGGCGGCGACTGATGGGCTGCCCCCGCACCTACGGGCGATGCGCTCCGAGGGGCACATGGACTTGCGCTGGAGTGGTGACGGTGGCTGTCCTGACGATCCGCTTTCTGGCCATCCTCTGCACGGAATTCAAGGTGGATTCTCGACCGGTTCGCAGAGGAAGAGCCTGAGGCTTATGTTCGTGGTGAAGGAGGGAGTCTCGCGGCTCACGGGCCGGACCCTCTCCGCTCGGTCCAGCGCCACACTGCCGATCGGTACTCGGGCACGTACCGGCGGCCAGCTCGTGCGGGCTTGACGCACAACGGCGGCTCACTGGGCATCTGGCACGTGGCTTTGTCCATGAGGACGCGCAGCAGATGTTCACGACTTGGGGAGGCATCGGAGCCACCGAGAATTCGACCGCTGAATCCCCGAACCGGGAGGCGGCCTGGGCGTGTCAGCAGTCGCCCGTGTCCGGGGGCACAGGACGTGGCAGTGGCTGACGCCAGTCGCCCGACCTCGCGAGGAGGAACCGGCGGGCGAGAGAACGGATGTCGTCCCACGCCGGATCCGTGGTCAGGGCGTTGCCCCAGAGGCCGACGCGGCAGGCGGCGTCGATCTCGCCGAGGCGCCAGCCGATGGCCCGGAGATTACGCATGTCTTCGGGCTCGAAGGCTCCGCGCTCCGCGAGTTCTTCGGAGACACGGCAGAGCAGTTCCGCCTCTTCGACGACGTCCTTCGTTTCCAGTTCACGCTCGCCCAGCCAAGCAAGCTGATCTCGGGCCTCGGCTGCCAGGAGAGACATGAAGCGCAGCGTCCAGGTGCGCAGATGCGCCTCGCCAAGATGATTCACGGTTCCAGGATCGCACCCGGCCGCCGCAACCGTGTTCGATGGTGTGGAGAGCGCCATTGGCCGGCGCGGTGCTCGCGGATGTCGAGGAGCGGGCACCGCACCGCGATCGAACAGAGCCAGACGACAGTGTCTCCCGAAGGCGTGAACATCTGCGGTCCGTTCTCGGGCTCTGGCTCAGGTTCTGTGACGCGGCCACGCTGAGTGACGGCTGAGCTTCTCCGGGCAGTAGGTGAAGTCGCCCGAAAACTAGCCGTAGTCAAGGCCGTTGGGCTCACAGTTCGGGGCCGTGGAAGAGATTGTGCTCCGGTTGAAGGAGCTGTTGTTCCCGTCGATCACGGACGTTGCGGTGCTGTCGGTGGACGTGAGCATCGCAATAGTGCGGGTCGACGTGGAATGCACTGCGCATGGTGCCGCTTGCCCGGCGTGCGGGGTCTGGTCGAACCGGGTTCATGGTTCCTACCTGCGATTTCCCGCTGATGTGCCCAGCGTCGGGCGAAGCGTTCTTCTACAACTGAGGGTCCGCCGGTTCGCCTGCGGGAAATCGGGGTGCACCCGCCGCACTTTCGTCGAGCAGATACCCGGTCTGACCCGTCGGCACGGTCAGCGGACCGAGCGGCTGCGCATGATGCTGGCCGCGGGAGGTTTCGCCCTGGCGGGCCGTGCCGGCGCCCGCCTGAGTTCCGCGCTCGGGGTCTGTGTCAGCCGGAGCACCGTCCTGCGCCTGGTCGATGCCCTTCCCGAGCCGGAAGTGCCTGCCCCGCGTGTGGTCGGCGTTGACGAGTACGCCACCTGCAAGGGCCGCCACTACGGCACCGTTCTCGTCGATGTCGAGACCCGCCGCCCTGTCGACCTACTGCCCGACCGGGAGGCATCGAGCCTGGCGGCCTGGCTCGCCGATCGGCCCGGCGTCGAGATCGTGTGCCGGGACCGGGCTCCGTTCTTCGCCGAGGGCGCCACCGCCGGTGCACCGCAGGCCGTCCAGGTCGCGGACCGGTGGCATCTCTGGCACAACCTCAGCGAGGCCACCGAGCGGAGCGTCGCCCAGCACTGTCGCTGCCTCCGCGCTCTGGCCCCCACGCCCCCTGAACCCGGACCCGAACCCGAATCCGGGGCAGTTCCGACCGCGGACTCGTCCAGTTCTCCTTGGCCGCGCGGGCACCGATTCGCCGACCGGACCCGGGCCCGGCACGCCGCCGTCCATGCCCTGCTGACGGCGGGACACAGCCGGCGCTCGGTCCAGCGGCAGCTCGGGATGACCTACCGCACCGTCAAGCAGTTCGCCGACGCCGCGACACCGGAGGAGCTGTTCACGGGCCAGTGGCAGAACCGGCCCTCCGTCCTCGACGACTACAAGCCCTACCTGGACGACCGCTGGAACGAGGGCAGCGCCAACGCCTGGAAGCTGTGGGAGGAGATCGTGCCACTCGGCTACAAGGGCAGCTACCAGCGCGTGCGCGCCTACCTGCACGACAAGCGCACCTCACCGCGGCCGGTGACCGCCCGGCCGCCCTCGCCCCGGACCGTCGCCGGATGGATCCTCCGCCGCCCGGACACCCTCACCGAGACCGAGCAACTCCAGCTCAAGGCCGTCCGGACGCACTGCCCCGAACTCGACGCCCTCACGGGGCACGTCCGCTCCTTCGCGACCATGCTCACCGAGCGCCGGGGTGAGCGTCTGCCCGACTGGCTGCACGCCGTCTGGCAGGACGACCTGCCCAGCCTCCACACCCTTGTCGCGGGCATCGACCGCGACCGCGACGCTGTCGTCGCCGGACTGACCCTGCCCTGGAGCTCAGGTGTCGTGGAAGGGCACGTCAACCGAATCAAAATGCTCAAGCGCCAGATGTTCGGCCGGGCAGGCTTCGCCCTCCTGCGGAAGCGCGTCCTTATGTCCTGATCACCGACGACGGAGGAACTCGATGGCAGCGGCGCCAGCGGATGTGCAAGCCTTCCCGTCCCAGATGCCGACGGAGAAGACTTTGATGACCAGCGATGACGCCGTCGATCAGTTCAGACACATCGGGCATGAGAGGGCATTTGGCAGGCATGTCGGGTCGGACAGGCTCATTCAGGCAGGTCTGGACGCGCTGATAGCTGGGGTCGAGAGCCCGTCCTTGGCCATGCTGGCTGGACTCCTCCGGAGCGAAGAGCCCGAAGCGCCAGAGCTTTTCGACCAAGTACTGGAGGAGCTGGGACTGCTCTTCGACCCGCCCGCAGACCCCCGGGCCGCAAAGTGGGCAATGGCCTACTGGATCGCCGGTCAGATCGTCGACGGAACCCTGGATCCCACCGCCGGCACTCACCTCATCTGGGCAGACATCGCCTACGACCTCGGCTACCCCGAAGAGCTGAAACCCCTTGTGCACTGCGCGCACAACCTAGACGGCTGGGAGGAGAGCTGGGGAGTCTCCGTCGAGGAACTCAACGGAGAAGCGGTTGAGGCAGCGAAGCAGTTCCTCAGCAAGAGGTCTGTAGCCGAGGCGGGAGACTAGCCCGGGGTTCGTTCTCGCCATCGGGACGGTCAACCGCGAGGTGATCCGGTCACTCAACGTGGCCGCACCACAGAACCTGAGCCAGAGCCCGTTCTCGTGAACAGAGCCAGGCACGGATATGGCACGGAGCGGGTGACGAGAATCGAACTCGCGCTCTGAGTTTGGGAGGCACCCGGCACTTGAAGGGCCACATAGGGTCTGAGCTGTTGAAACGCTTGCTGTGGGCCTTGCGGCGAGGTGGTTCACCGCCCCCTTCTTGACCGCTGCTCACCGTCCCTCCTGGCGCGTAGCGGCACGTGCTGGACCCTGGTCGAGGGCCCGCTGCCCGGCTATGTCCCCCTCGGGGTGCCCCGGAGCGAGGAGCCGCCGCAGCGCCGTCGGTGTGTGACCGAGGTAGTGGCGCATGGTCCGGGTGAGGTGGGCCTGGTCGGAGAAGCCGAGGTCGGCGGCGAGGGTGGCGAGGCTTTCCTCGCCGGCGTCCAGACGGTCGAGGGCGCGGCCGACACGGACCCGGTTGCGGTAGCGGGTCAGGGAGACCCCCAGCACGCGGGTGAATGCGCGGCTCAGACGGTAGGGCGAGACGCCGAGGAGCTCCGCGAGCGGCAGCAGTCCCTCGGAGGCGGGGTGGGCCTCGCCGATCGCCTGCCGGGCCGCAGCGACGAGCGTCCCCTCGTCCCGGCCCGGGCGCATGCCGGTCGGTACGGCTCCGTCGACGGCATGTCCGACGGTGGTGGAGAGCAGCCCGAGGAGTTCCTCGGTCACCGCGTGGTCCACGTCGCCGGTGCGGGCGGACGCGAGGACGCGGCGGTGGGCCAGGTCGAGGCGGGCGTCCACGTACACGCTCTGCCGAGCCGGGCGGGCGTCCTCACCCGCCACGGCCCGCCACAGCGTGGGCGTCAGGCTGATCGAGGTGCACTCGTCGCCCCCGGCGGCCGGGTGCGCGAAACGCTCTTCCTCACCTGGCACACCGAGATAGCCCGTCGTCGGGTCGACCTCGGCCGGGGCGCCGGCCACCTTCCTGCGGAACCGGCCGCGCTGCACGAGCACCACCTGGTAGTCCTCGCGCACCTCCGCCTGCGACCAGTTGGTGTGGTCGTCCCGGCAGCTCACCGCAGTGATACGGAAGTCGGGCCGGGCGGCGAGGACGGTAGCGGTGAGCACTCTTCGACGCTACGCCGGGGGTCTGACATCGGCCCCGCCGCAAGGATCTTCAAGACCGGGACGGGGCCTGGCGAGCAAGCTGAGCGGCGTCGCACGTCATCCCGTACCACGCTCAAGGAGCCATCGTCATGTCCGTTCTCGCGCAGATCAGCACCGTGGTCATCGATTGTGGTGACCCGGTTCGGCTCGCCGAGTTCTACAGCAAGGTCACCGGCTGGGAGATCGCCTACAGCGGCGAGGACTACGCCTCCCTGGCCGGCGGGGAGCAGCCCGGCCTGGCGTTCGTACGCATCGAGGGCTACCAGGCCCCGCGCTGGCCTGACGATGCCAAGCACGCACACCTCGACTTCACGGTCACCGACCTGGAGGAGACGGTCGGCCGCATCCTCGCCCTCGGAGCGTCGAGGCCCGAGTTCCAGCCCGGCAAGGACCAGTGGGTCGTCCTCACGGATCCCGAGGGTCATCCGTTCTGCCTCACCACCGGCGCCTGACAGTTCCCCCGACAGGAGAAGGGCACATGGCTCATATCAAAAAGGAATTCCTGATCGACAACTCCCCGGAAAACATCTGGGAGGCCCTGCGCGAGGTCGGAGCCGTGCACCAGCGCCTGGTGCCGGGCTTCGTCACGGACACCCGCATGGAGGCGGACACCAGGATCGTGACCTTCGCGAACGGTGCGGTCGTGCACGAGCTGATCGTCGACATCGATGATGCGGCCCGCCGGGTGGCCTATGCGGTGGTCGGTGGCTCGATGGCGCCGAAGCACCATCACGCCTCGATGCAGGTCCTCGCCGACACCGAAGGGCGCAGCCGTTTCCTCTGGACGATCGACGTGACGCCGGATGAACTCGCCGTCCCCATCGACGAGATGGCTGAGCAAGGTGCGCGCATCATGAGAGAGACGCTGAAGGCCGCCCCGGCACCGGCAGGCAGGTAGGAACCTCGGGGCAGGTGGTGCAAAGGTGGTGCAAGGCACCTAGACAGACCTAGACAACGACTAATCCCCAGGTCCCTGACCTGGGGATTAGCGGAAGAGCGGGTGACGAGAATCGAACTCGCGCTCTGAGCTTGGGAATCACTCGATACTTCGACAGCAGATAGCCGTCTGGCCTGCGGGAATGATGACTCCTGGCCCTGCTCTGGCTGCCCTGGCGAACCCCGTGTTGTCCGCTGTTCACCGCCCTTACTGGCACGTTGTGGCACGGCCTTGATGGAAGCGCTGCACAACAGCACTCATGCCAGGTCCCGCTGTCTGGTCGAGCAGGCCGTCGCGGCCCTGAAGAGCCGGTGACCCCTGCGGAAGCTTCGCTGCAGCACCAACCGCATCACCGAGATCGTCCAAGCCGTACTCGACCTCCATCGCGTCTAGCGTGAGGGGGTAAGGCTCCTTGGCGGAGCAGATGCCGTCGGCGCAGCCAAGGGAGTTGCGCCAGGTGTTCATGGTCGTCGGTGCTGCTTGGCGAAGGCGTACGCAGGCGCGGATGCGGCGCCCGGTTCCGGGAAGGGCGGTCTTCTGCAGATCTCTGGCCAAGGGAGGCAGAGGTTCATCCGGATCACCGGTCGGGCGGCTCTGACAGGTAAGGGGCGATCGATAGGGAAGGGGCGATGCTGCCCCGCCTTCGTTGGTAGGTCGCCTTGGCCAGTTCAGCCAAAGCATGAAGCGGTGCCGCGCGGGGTTGTGACATCGCAGCCATGAGACTGACCAGACCTATCAACGGTACCGGCGTGTCTGCAGCCGCCTGGGTCGTAGGTGAGGGCCTTGGAGGGGCGCGTGATCGGCAGAAGGTGGGGCCGAGCGTGGGACCCCCTGAGCCGACTGTCATGAGGTCCCGGTCGACACGCCATGGCAGTGACAATATTTGCATTCGCTGGGCCCCGTAAATTCGGAGTTTCACGGCTTGCCCGTCTGGCATTCCGAAATTTTCGAGTCATTTGTTGATGGATTCCATTGACCGAGAATGATCCAGGTCTGGTTGTCGCGCGAGGTCGCCATCAGGGAATTTCATGATCCACTGCCTGCTGGTGGCGATTGGATCTTGACCGATAAGCGGCATGCCCTTTCGGCTGTTATCGGCCAAGAACTCCGTTTCGATTTTTTTGCTGTAATCCCATCCCGCACTCTGATCTCTCGAATCTATGGCGACGAAGCGGGTGGGGGTGTGGGCATGGCGGAAGCGTTCGATGTCCTTGAGGTGGCGACCAGTGGCGCAGGGGTGCTGGCAGCTGAGATGGCCAGGTCGGGCTGGCAGGGCGTGCGTGACGCGTTGGTGGCGTTCTTCCGGGGAGGTAACGAGGGGACGGCCCCGGACGAGCTCCGTGTGGTGGATCTCCACCACGCCCGGCTGTTGGAGACGCCAGAGGCGGAGCGCGAGCGGGTGCGCGAGGAGATCTGTCAGGAGCTGGTCATGCAGCTGAGGAGCTTTCTCGCGAAGTACCCCGGGACAGCCGTCGACCTCATGGCGCTTGTGCGCGAACGGCAACGGGCCAACGGTGAGGGCAGCTCGGGGCCACGAATGACCGCGGAGAACAACAAGAACAGTCAGGTCATCATGACTGGCCAATCGATCTTCGGCGGCAGCTTCACGTACCGGGCGGAGGAGCCCAAGTGACGGATGCCTTTGACGACGGTATCCCGGACTGGGTGCGCCCTCAGCGGTCTGGGCAACAGCCAGCGGACACGCCCCGGCCGACCGGGGCTGCAGATGCCTCGGAGAGAGACGTCGTCGATCCGGACGGCGCCGATGTGTCCGGGCAGACATCCACGACTGATGCGAACGGCACAGATTCGGGTGTGCCAGAGGACGACGCGGAAGCCTCGCCGCCTGGGCTGAGCGTGTCCGGCAACCACAACGCGTTCGTCGTGGCCGCCCTGGGTTCGGTATTTCTGTCGACGGGCAAGCAGCCGCTTACCGTCATCGACCTGTCCGAGTTCGAGCTGAAGGCTGCCAGCCAGGGGTGGGTGTCCAAGGACGCAGATGATCTGCCGGTCACCGCTGCTGACGAGGCTGCCAAGGTTCTCTCCGTGCCGGATCACGGGCTAGTGGTGATCGCCGGTCCTCCGGAGTACGGCAAGCGGACCGCCGGTATCCGTGCTCTGTGGCGGACGGCGCGCTCGCGGCTGGCCAGGGACGCCTCGATGGAGCTCAAGGAGATTGAGCCCGACTGGGAGGACCCTGCGGAGCCGGACTGCTCCCTTCTCCCCGATGCGGCCCACACCGGCTACCTGCTGCATATCGAAAGCGAGATGACCGGTTGGGCGAACCCGAACCGAGTGGCCGGTGCCCTGGCCGTCCACGCGGAGAAGCTGGCGAAGATCGGATCGTGCTTGGTCGTGATCGCCGACGAGCGGGTCTGGCCGCAAGGTGCCGCGCATACCGCAGCCCTCGTCCACGTGAGGAACAGGCCGTCGGCCCAGTTGGTGGCCCGTACACACTTGGAGTACGTGTACAACCTGCCTGGCCGGGCCGACCTTGTCACAGCTGACCGCAGCGAGCCCGTGGCGGGTGCGGCTGCCCGGTTGCTGACTGCCGAGTCCACACCGGCGGACGGTGCCCGGTTGGCCGCCCTCTTGGCCGCCACGGACGGCTCACCGGAAAGTGTTGAGACTGCGGTAAGCAGGTTCCAAGAGTGGTCCACCGACGTCAGCGCGGTGTTCACGGCCACGACACAGATGCCTGAGGACCGCGCACTGCTCATTGCCGCGGTCTTTCTCAACGGCGAAGACGCACTCACCATCCAGGAGGGTGCCCGGGCCTTGCTGGGAGACCAGGAGCAGGACAGTGTGCGCGAGATCCTCACCGGCCCCGACCTCAGCGACAGACTCGCGTCGGTCAAGGCGAAGGTGTCGGGCAGGAAAGCATCCTTCGATCACCGGCCCGGGTACACCAGGGCGGTGCTTCTCCACTTGTGGCACCAGCGTCCGGACATCCACACCCCTCTCCTGCAATGGCTGGACGGGCTGGTGGCGGATCAGGCTGGCACGAAACGGCTGAAGAGGATCAGCGACTTGCTGGTCGAACTGGCCATCACCGAGAACGACATCCGTGTCGTGGAGATGATCAAGAACTGGATTGGGGACAGCTCAGACGAAGGGCACCTGCGACTGATCGCCAGTGTCCTGAGCAGAACAGCACAGGCCGACCGGCTCGGCCCTGCCGTCCGAGCGAAACTCCTCGACTGGGCGCATGACGGGAAGGAACCCGTGGCCCGGGTGGTGGCCATGGTCTGTCAGAGCGACTTTGCCCAGCAGTACCCCCGGCAGGCACTGGTGCGCATCCAGCATGTCCTGGGGAGAGCCGAGCGGGACAAAGCTGTCATGGAGGCCGAGGCGGCTCTCCGCGCCATGGCGGCCGAGGAGAAGCAGCTGCCGACCGTCTGGCGCATGGTCAACGCTTGGGCTGCCAAAAGAGGTAACACCGCCGGGAGTCGGGCCTTTCTAGCCGTCATCGACCCGCAGCCCCATCCGTACGCATTGCAGGTCACCCTTGCCTCGGCCGCGGCTGACCCGGTCGTCGCGGACGCACTGGTTACTGGGTGGAGTACCGCTCTGGAGAACCGAGCCGTCCATCCGGAGTGCCGGCTGCTGATCGACCGGTGGGCCCATGCGCGGGCGGACGGCACTGTGCCTCGTGAGCACGTCACGGAAATCCTGGGGCGTGTTATTTCCCGGTACCTGACGGCCGCGCCGGTCTCCGCACTGCTGATCGGCGAGCCGGGCGTCGCCTATGACGCCGCAGTGATCGAGTTGCGGGCCGACCTGAGGCAGATCTCTCAAGCCGGTCCGTGGTCGGTAGCTGACGGCAGCAGGGAGCCGTAAGTCGTGGGCTGGAGAAAGCAGGATCTACCCGATCCGCGGGTGGAAGTCCAGGCTCTGGTGGAGCGCTTCGAGGCCCGGCTGGGCAGCGCGCACGAGGGCATCGCCTTCCAGGTGGTTTTCCATGCGCGGGTCCAGAACGCGGGCCTGGCCTTGGCGGATGCGGACGGGGCTGCTCGTGCCGTCCGCATCGCCTTAAGGCACAAGGCGGCAGATTTCCTCCGGCAGCAATCCGCGACCGACCTCCACTCCGTTCAGGACCTGCTGGCACGCGAAATGGCGCGCAGCCATACGCTGGTCGAACCTCAGATCCGGTACGACGCGCGCGTGGACGTGACGCTACTGCCGGGGGATCAGGCTGCCGTGGAGGCGCTGTTGGCCGCCCAGCGCAAGCAGTCAAAGGCCACGGCTATCCGGCGGCAGGAACTTGAGGATCTTGCCGAGGAGCTCTCCGACCCCGCCGGGGTTATGGCGCGATGGGCCACGACCGACGCAACCGACTGGGCCAAGCGCTCGGGCGAGGCCAAGAACCTGGCTGAGCTGTTCGCTGCCTACCGGCCGCCTGGGCGCCACGGCGTCGAGTACGCACTGGTAGAGGCGGTTCGGGAGTTTCTGGCCTCCTTCCCCGAGCCAGCGCAGAAGCAGATGGTCTATGGGCTTTTGAGCGCCGGAATGCAGAGGGCCGAGCGGCCCGACCACGCGGCAAAGGTCGAGGAGATTGCAGAGGCCGTCACAGGGACACCGGCGCCACCTGGAGGAGCCTGATGGACACCGCGATCCTCTGTGGCACTTCAGAGATCCGACGGTGAAGGTAACCAGTGTGTTCTGGCGCTGGACGCTCTCCCCGCGGACCAGCTTCCTCGCCTGGAGGCGCTCCCGGGCCAGCGGCGACACCATCTCCTTCGATGTCGCCTGGAGGGAGATCCGCGTCCGTCGGTACCCGGAGGAGGCTTTATACCGGAAGGCCGGACACTTTCCCCCACCACCTCGGCCGGATGCTTGATGCAAGCACGGGCCCAACCGAGCCCCGAGACGCACCGCAGAGCTAGAAGCCGCCCACGCCGACTGCGGCGAGCTGGCTGATGGCGTACGCGAAGATGCCAGCCACCGCGCCGACCAGACCTGCGAACGTCTCTCGTGCCGGGCCCCATGCATGATTGCGGCGTGTCGTCACGTGACTACAATCAAGGCCCTGGTCTCCGGCCAGGGCCTTCGCCATGGAGCGGGTGACGAGAATCGAGCTCCCGCTCTGAGCTTGGGAATCACCCTGCGCTTACGCGTGCGAATGATATCTGACCTGCGGAAATGACTGCCGAAGCCGACGGGTTGGCCCACCCCGTTTTGACCGCTGCGCACCGCCCCTACTGGCACCTTGTGACACGGCCACCCGTGCGCCGTCGGGGGAGATGTCGGTCGGGATGGGGATCGCGTTGCCTGGCACGGTGGTGTGGCTCGGCAGGATGCCCAGTCGTGCGGGCGTCAGCTTGGCGTGCCGCCGCTCACGCGTCCGTTCCGAGGGGCTCGCCAGGCTGGTGGGCAGCAGGGTTGGGGAGCGGGGGCAAGTTTCCGCTGGGCAGCGCGGGTGTTTGTGGACACCTACATCTCGTTTCCGTTCGCGATGACGGATGGGATGCTGGCCCAGCGGCCGTCCCCGCAGGGTGGGGGCGGCCGCCGATCTATCTGGCCCTACGTGCAGGGCTGGTCGGGCAACTGGCCCCGATTGAATCGCCGTACCACCCACGTGGCGGCGGCAACAACTACGACGACACCTAGGCCACCGGCGAACTCGGGCACCGCGTCGAACAGAATGGCTTCGACCGTTTCCAGTAGGCCGTGCTGTGCCGTGGGGCAAGAGGCCACAGCAGGTGCGCTCTTGATGAGGATGTTCACCGCAATTCCTTTCCTTCTGCGCCCCGGGATCACAGTCGGCCGGGGATGGCAGCGAGCGTGGTCCGGCGGGTGTGCGTCCCCAACAGGCACTGGGAGGTGTGGAGACAGGCTGGGACGGGCTGGGACGGATGCTGAGGAACCCGCAGCTCGTTGGAGCGGGTGCTAGCGTCGCTCGCAGGCGTTTCGAGGGAAGATGCGGTCTGTTCGGGGATGGCATCCAAGAGGGCAGGGTGAGGATGGCGAGGAGCGGGGAGCGCGGCGCGAGTAGCCCGTGGAACGAGCTCACGAACTTCCTACGCAGTCAGGCCAGGGAGGCCGGCTTGGGGCCGACCGCGCTGTCCGACGCCTTCAAAAAGCAACTTGACAAAGAGCAGCAGGTGGGGCGCTTGTCAGCGCAGGATGCTGCCTGCATGCCGTGTTCCAAGTCGCACTTCGACCGGCTGCTCAAGGGCGGTGTGCCGACGCCATCGAAGGTGTTCCTGCGTCACTTCCTTGCAACCACCAGCCGTGCCGGCGGTCTGTCCGCTCAGGAATACTCGGCGCGCTTTGCCACGGCCTGCGCGTTACTCGCTGCCGTCTACGAGTCTGGGGCCGACGCGGAGCGCGAGCAAATGCACCTGGTCCGTCGGTTGGAACCGAGCCCTCCTGCCGAATTGGCGGATCCCGTTGCCGTGCTGCGCCTGGAAGTCGAACTCGAAAGGGCCCGACACGCCGAAACCCGTTTGAATTACGCACTGCAGAACGCCCAGTTCCTCGTTCGAACCCTGTGGAACATCATCAATGCTCTGCGCGTCATCATCATCGAACATGACACCGAGCGAGCTCATGCCCTGCATGAGGGTGCCGACCCCCGACAGGTTGCCAAGCTGCACAACGAGACACGTCTGGCGCTCGCCCACAAGCACACCGCTCAGCGGGAGGCGGACCGGGCAACGTTACGGATCCGCGAGCTGGAGAAACTCTGGGAACAGGCCCGGACTGACGTCCAGCGCCTGGCCCTGCATCCTCATGCTGCCCATCTTGCCCAGGACGGCGCTGGCGGACAGCAGCCAGCGCCCTCGGCGCTCCCAGTCGACCTGCTGTCCCAGCCGGCACTGGACGACATCGCGGACGCGCTTGCCAAAGCTCGGGCAGTGAACACTACGGAAGAGAACGTCGCCCACGAGCTGAAGCGGTTTCTTTCCCCCACCGAAGCATTCAGCGAGGACGATGAGTTCGCTATCCTGCTGGCCGCTACCCGTATGCCCGATGCCGAAGTCCGAGCCACTGCCCTGAAAACCTTGGTCGTCAGGCGGCCGGAGCACCCTGAGGTGACACAGGCGCTCCTGCGCATGGCCGAGGACGACGACAGCAAGGTGCAGAACTTGGCCATCCGAGCCCTTTCGGACACCTACCCGGGAAACCCCGACGTGCGAGCTCTCTTCCTCGGCATGCTGCCGCACAGGTGCGAGCGGATCAACGAGGCTGTCGCTGGTGCTCTAGCTGTGCACTGGGCGGGCGACCCTGGTGTGATGGAGGCCATCACAGCCCTGGCCGACAGCGAACACATCGCGGCCCAGATCGCGGCTATCAAGGCATTCGCCTCTGGGTGGCCTGGTGACCCTGTCTGCCGCGACGCGATCATCCGTCTACTCCATACTCATAGCATAAGTCACATGAATATTACGGCCATCAAGGCTCTCGGAGAAAAATGGTCGCATGACGCCGTCGCTGGTAGTGCATTGTGCTGTCTCGCCCGTACCTCCAGCAGAGGTATGGAGATGGATAGCATTGTAGAGATGGCGATTGTTGACGCCTTCGAAACGGGGTGGCCCGAGTTGCCCGAGGTTCGCAGCACCCTCATAGCGTTCGCAGACCGGGGGCGAACTTCCGCCGTGGGAACAGCGGCGATGTACGTCCTTACTCAGCGCTGGCCTGACGACCCCGAAATCTGCAGGATGCAAAAGGTCTTTACCAAGGGTTTTGGATGGTAATGGGCTCGCTCGCCCGGAGGCACGCAAGAAGCTCAGGCAGCAAGAAGAGCCCCGGGTCTGCGACCTGGGCCTTCGTCATGGGGCGGGTGACGTAAATCGAACTCGCGCTCTGAGCTTGGGAATCACCGTCGCTCAGGTAGATTATCTAGCCGCTGGCCTGCGAAAACGCCCTCTCGTGTGGCGGATCTCGCTGGCCTTGAGATGCCTGTGTTGACCGCTGTTCACCACTCTGAAGGGCACGGATGGGGCACGTGCCTGGTAGGTGTGGCTCGCGTCGAGTTCGACGATGATGCGGGGGGGGGCAGTCACCGGACCGTGCGATGCGGCGGACTTGCTCGGGAGGTTGTATACCGAGTGGGTTAACTCCAGGGAGGTACCCAATCGCGCGCCTGCAGCGCTGGCCCGCCCGTCCGTGATTGCTGACGGTCGAAGGGCTTTGTGTGCTGGGGACTTTGGTGAGACATTGAGGCTGTTTTTCGCGTACCCGGAAACGGTGACGCGGACAGCAGGGCGAAGGAGTTCACTCCTCGCCCTTTTTTCATGCCCGCCGAGAGGCTCTGTCTCCCGGGCTCACGTCGCCTTGCGACCTCTTCCCCAGGCCCCATTCGACACCGGACGGGGCCTTTCGCATGCCCGCGCTCAGCGGACTTCTGAAAGGCAGGCCCCATGCAGCCCGACTTCAGCCAGGATGCGGAGGCCGCCGTGATCTATCGTCTCCTTCGTGCCGAGCCCTCCCCGGCAACCGTGGACGGAAAGCCGTCACCCGTGAACATGCCCCGCCGCCGCACGAGGCCCGCCACAGCAGCGGACATCGCCCGGCAGGAGGGGATCGACCTGGGGCTGGAACGTCGGTCATCCAGCAGGATCGTCAACAGGCCAGGACGTCGACGGAACGGGCAGCGACAGGCCGAGCCGAGCGTGGAGGCATTCGTGTTCGACCTCGCCATGTCCACGTTGTTGGGTTACGACCGTGATACTGCCTGGAGACTGGCGAAGGCCTGGGCCAAGTCCGGTTGTGTGGGCCGGGCCGAGGTCCTCGGGTGGGCAGCCATCATCGGGGTGCGACACCCGCACGCCGTCGGACAACTGCGGCCCCATGGCGTCACCGCCGACATGCTGGAACTCCGTATCGGCGGAACCACCGCTCGAAGCCGACTCCGCAACGGGGAGAGCGCCGGCGGCGTGATCGCCGGTCTGCTGGAGCTGTGTGATGGGAACGCTGCCGCCGCCTGATCCGGACCGTCGTCGGCCGGTGGTCGATTCCAGCAGCGCTCGACCACCGGCAGGCGGGGGTCAGGCCGGAGGGCGCCTCGTGGCTTGTGTGGGTGCGGCGGTGGAGCACCTTGCTCAGTGCGACGCCTGGCTCTGGAGCTCGCTCGTCACCCAGTGATGCCTGGCCATCCGTAGCGGGATAAGGAGGGGCCTCCGTTCTGGTACGCCGCCAGGGCCTGCATGGTGGTCGGGAACGAGGGCTCGGGCAGGCGGTTCGCGGCGACCCACTGAGCAGCCAGGTGCTTGTTCGGCTCCGTGTTGATCAGCTCGCCGGTCCAGGTTTCAGTGGCGAAGACGAAGACGACGAGCTGGCCGGCCAGGTCCCAGCCCTGTTCGACGTGGACGACGTGGACGAGCGAGAGATCGGCCGGGTCGACGAGCAGGCCGGTCTCCTCCTTGAGTTCGCGGGCGGCTGCCTCGTCGAGGGCTTCGCCGGGCTCGGCCTTGCCGCCGGGGAGGGTCCAGGCTGGCTGCGGGGACCAGTTGGGGGCGGCGTAGTGCACTGCGGCGATCGTGTCGCTGCCCTTGTCGTGGACGATCACGCAGACGGCGTTGCGGCTGTTCATCACGCTGGTGTTCATCGCGGTGCCCAATCCGTGTAGAGGTGCCGGAAAGTGTGGGTGGCCAGGGGGGAGGCTCAGAGCCCGGTCGTGAGGTGGTCGGCGTCGGTGCGGGAGAAGACCAGATCCGTCATCTCCTTTGGGACCTCGGTGCACCGGACGGGCGGCTGCGGCCGGCGCATGGCCCGGGGGTAGGTGGCCGGGTCGTAGTCGTTAGTGAGCTTGTACGCGTGAAAACCGTGTGCGCGCAGGGTGTCGAGGATGTCGGCGGCGCTCTCGCCCTGCTTGGCCAGGAGTCTGGGGGTGATTTCCAGGACGAGTTCCGCGTCGTCGCGCAGGTGCGGGAGCGCGGGCAGGAGGCCGCGAATCGTGGCTGCTTCGGCGCCTTCGACGTCGATCTTGATGACTCGGGCGGTGGCGAGTTCAGTTTGGCTGATCAGGTCGGCCAAGGGGGCGGTGGGCACCGCGACGGTCTCGTGGATGCGGCTGGGCCGGATGGCGGTGGTGTGACCGAGGTTGGCGGGGTCTTCCAGGTACAGGGCCAGGGTGCCGTGGGTGTCGGAGGCGGCGGAGCGGACGGCCCGGATGTTGATGCGGTGGTTGGTGGTGGCCGCGGTGGTCAGGGCGTCGTGGAAGCGGGGGTGGGGCTCGATGGCGACGACGTGGCCGTGGGCGCCGACGGCGTGGGAGGCCAGGAGGGAGAACGCGCCTCGGTGGGCTCCGACATCGATGAAGGTGTCCCCTGGGCGGAGCCGGTCGCGGAGGAAGGCGCTCAGGTTCGGCTCCCACTCGCCGAACAGGTACTGGTAGCGCTGGATGACGTCGCTGGTGGTGACAGTAACCGTGTCGCCGGTACGCAGCCGGGTGGTGGTGTGGAGGGGGTGGGTGCGCAGGTGCTCGTCGAGGAAGCGGCCGACGAGCCGCGCCTTGCCGACTGTTCTGGGGGCGTGGCGGACGTAGGCCCGTAGCGCGTGGGCGAGGACGGAGGCGGACATGGGCGGCTCCTTCGTACGGCGGCCTGGGAACGGGGTCCCCGGGCCGGCCGGTGGTGACAGACTGGCGAGAGAACGCTGGTGATGTTGGAGGGAGTTGGTGGTGGCTGTGAGTGACGCTTCAGTGGTGTATCTGCTGGTCGGGCTCACCGGCTCGGGGAAGACGACCTACGCCCAGCGGGTGCTGGAGCCTCAAGGGGCGGTGCGCCTGTCGGTGGACGAGGTCGTCTTCGAGCGGCACGGCCGGTACGGCGTCGACTACCCGGAGAACACGTACTTCGAGAAGGAGACTCCGGTCGTCGACGAGCTGCACCGTCGGCTGGCCGAGCTGGTCGCGGAGGGCCGGGACGTGGTCTGGGACCACGGGCTGTGGCCGCGCAAGGACCGCGAGGAGATGAAGGAACTGGTGGAGGCCGCCGGCGGCCGGTGGCGGCTGCTGTACTTCCCGGTGGAGCGCAACGATCTGTTGCGCAGGCTCAGGGAGCGCAACGAGCGGGGAGACGCGAACGCGCTGCTCGTCACGCCGGAGGCCTTGGACGACTTCTTCGCCCGCTTCGAGGCGCCTCAGGACGAAGGCGAGGAAATCGTGGAACCCGGCTGGTTCTGAGCCGTCGGGGGCCGCCAGGTGGTGGTGAGCTTGGCGGCTTCGACCGCCCAGCCGACTGGCAGGTGGTCAAGGGTGACGTGGCGGAAGCCCAGGCGCGGGTCGGAGACGTCGATGCGGCCGTGGTGGCGGTCGATGTGTTGCAGCAGGCGGGATGCCTCGCTGCGGACGGCAGGGGTGTGCTCGGCCCACTCGCCGGAGGTGAACTGCTCGACGCGCTGGCGCAGGTCGTCCAGGACGCCCGAACGCCACTTGAAGTGGTGCACGCACGCGAGCGCGTGCGGGTCGGGTTTGTGGCCCGGTGCGCGGTGGTTGCCGGATGCGACGGTCACCGAGGAGTGGGCGAGGACGATCTTGCGAGGGTCGCCTTGGAGGAGTCGGCGGGTCAGATGCCCGCCGAGTGGGAAGGCCCGGTCAAGGCCGGTTTCCGGGCGCCACATGGCCAGGCGGCCGTCGTTGGTGACGCGGTCGAGCATCAGCCCGCCGACCACTTTCTGCCCGGCGTCCCCGGCCTGGGCGAGCACGTCGGTGAGTGGGGCGGGGTAGGTCTGGAACTCGTCGGAGTCGGCGAGCAGGTGCCAGCCGTTTCCGGCCTGCTCGCGCAGGGAGTCGCGGAGCAGGGTGTTGGTGTGCTCGTGCCAGGGGCCGGTGCTGATCTGGGCGGGGACGATGCCGAGGTCGTGGCAGGCCGTGATCAGCTGGTGCCGCCAGGCGTCGGGTACGTGGTCGGGGAAGTGGAAGGCGAGGTGGAACCGCTCGATGCCGAGTCGGCGGTAGTGGGCGGTCCAGGCGGCCAGCAGGGTCGGCTCGACCGGTCCGATGACCGCGATCAGGGCGGGAGGGATGGGCGTCATCGGCGCTCCTTGGTCAGGTGGCGGCGGAGGCGGGTGTAGGTGTCGGCGAGGAAGGCGGCCTGCTCGGCCGCCGGGTACATGCCCAGTGCAGCGGGCGCCGACGGTCCTGGCCGGGCGGGCGCCTTGGTCGTGAGCTTGTCCAGCGTCTTGGCGAGGGTGTCCGGGTCTTCGGAGGGGAAGAGCCGGGCCCACGGCTGGCCGGTCAGCCGGGCGGACAGCTCGTGGTCATGCGCGGAGACGATCAGCGGAACGCCGAGGCGCGCGGCGTCCATGACCAGCCCCGACTCCTTGCCGACCCCGGGTTTGCGGGCGACGAGGGCCGCGTCGGCGGCGGCGTAGACGAGCCGCAGGACCTCCTCGGCGACCGGACCCGGCACCGTGTGGAGGTGGACATGGGGCAGCTGGTGCCAGCGGTCGAGGACGGCGTCGTCCAGCGGGATGCCGCACACTAGGACGTGCAGCGGGGTAGTGAGGCGGGCGAGGGCCGCGTCGATGGTGGCGATGTCCTTGTACGGCCACCAGCCGCCGACCAGGCACACCGCCCTCGCGTCGCCGGGGATGGTGAAGGCGGCGCGGGCGCTGTCGCGCTCGGCGTCGGTCAGCCGCCGTCCGTCGTCGACCGCGAACGGTCGCACCTCGCCGCGAAGATGCGGGAAGGCCGCCGTGACCTGGTCGCGGACATCAGCAGTCGGGAGCAGCGCGATCACCCGCCTCTCGCTCCTGCGGGCCAGCCGGCCCAGCAACCGGACCGGATGGTCTTCGGTGGTGACCACCTCGTGGACGAATCGCAGGTGCGGGACGCCGCCGAGCAGGGCGGCCACGCCGTGCAGGGCCTCGTTCGCGCTGAGGATCACCACGGCCGCCGCCCGCGGGGCGAGTCGGCGCGCGGTGCGAAGGCAGGCAGCCTCGGTCAGACACCGGGCGAGGAGGGTGACCTGATGCGGAGCTCTGCGGATTCCCTGGGGCCAGCTCCGGGAGGTGAAGGCCCGCTGGCCGGCGGCCGAGACGCGCTCCGCCGCCCGCGCGGCGGCCAGCAGGATCCCCGCCGTCGGCCCGGTCGGTCCGGCGGCGATCCGGGCCACGGACCGCGCCAGCGGGCTCAGGCCCTCGCTCAGTCCGTCAGGGGCGACGACCAAGCTCTTCGGCCACGCGGCGGCGAGCGCCGTCAGCGTGCGCTGATGGTGCCCGCCGCCCCGGTGCGCGTACGGCTCGATCAGCACCAGCGGCCCAGGGACGGTGTTCATCCGGTGACCGCCTGCTCGCCGTACAGGGTGGTGAAGTGCCGGTGGAGCCAGGGTGGGTCGTTGAGTACCTCGAAGCGCGGAGGGCTGCCGGCGACGGTCTTGGCGAAGTCGAGCCCGTCGCGGGCGCCGGCCGCAGCGTAGGTGCCGTACTCGCCGTTGCGGCTGGACGTCCAGGCGTTGATACGTTCCTGGGCGGAGGCGTCGGTCATGCCGTACTCGCTGCCGCGCGCGAGCATCGCGCACTCGCGGAAGCCTGCCTTCCACGCGTGGAACGGGCTCTGGTTGAACCGTGTGATGCCAGCGGTCTGGCGGCAGAACTCGACCCGTCCGGGTAGTGCGGCCAGCACGTCGACGGCCTGGCCCATCTCCCGCAGCGCCGAGCGGCGGATCAGCTTGAGTCCGCCGTATCCGTAGGTCAGGCCATTGACCGGGTTCACGGCCTGCCACACCCGCATCGCCACCCCGTCGGCCAGCGGCTCCACCGCGGCGGTGGAGAACTCGGGGTCGATGGCGAAGTCGCCGTCGGCGAGGAAGAACGTCTCGGTGTCGACCAGCTCGGCGGTGAGCCGGTAGGCACGGCGCATCCCGCGGACCCCGTGCAGGCGCTTGACAGTGCCGCCCAGTACCCGGGTGAGGCGGGTGTGCAGGGAGCTGGCCAGCGGCTCGTCGTAGGAGAGCTGGACCGCGTCGAAGCCGGTCACTGGATCGCCTCCAGGTAGCGGGCGGCCACCGTGGCGGGCGCGAGTTCGGCGGTGGAGGCATACGCGCGCTTGGCGTGCAGGAGGTAGAACTCGGGGTCCGTGGCGAGGCGCGTGGTGATCCGGACGGCCTGCTCGTCGGTGTCGAACAGCAGCTCGTTGTCGATGTGCTCGGCCAGCCAGCCGGTGCGCGGGCCGATCACGGGCAGGCCCATCGCCTGGCAGTCGATGACCGACATGGACCAGGGGCAGCCGGGCCGGAAGGGGGCGATGCCGAAGTGGGCGTCGGCCAGCAGGTCGCGGTAGCGGACGCGGTCGCCGTGGTCGGAGGCGATGGCGACGCCGTCCGTGGTCGCGAGCTCTTCCAGGTGTCGTTCCGGGCTGGGGTCGAGGCGGACGCGTTCGGGGCTGCGGGTGCCGAACAGGTCCATCACTGTGAGCCGCACCGGAGCCTCGGCGACGAGGCGGCGGGCGAGCCCGGTGAAGCGGGCGGTGCCGTAATGCGCGTACAGGCGGTGGTTGTAGATGCCGGTGGCCCGGCCCTCGGGCGGGGTGATGTCTGCAGGGTCGCGTACCAGCCGTACGTCCCTGGGGGCGGGGACGATGTGCAGCTTCTCGCCGAGGTCGACGCCGGTGCGGACCGCTGCCGCCGTGGTCCAGGCGGCGGCGGTGGAGGAGTGGACCAGGACGCGGTCACAGGCCGCGAGGCCGGCGGTGAAGGCCAGTAGCACGCTGCGGCCGAGGCCGCCGTCGTCCATCGCCGGGTCCAGCTCCAAGGCGCCGGGGCCAGTGTCGGTGAAGGAGAACGGCAG
Organism: Streptomyces sp. NPDC092952; assembly: GCF_044754785.1. Lineage (NCBI taxonomy): Bacteria > Bacillati > Actinomycetota > Actinomycetes > Kitasatosporales > Streptomycetaceae > Streptomyces > Streptomyces sp. NPDC092952. The sequence continues at coordinate 536,031 of NZ_JBIVPT010000003.1, forward strand.
GTAGTGGCAGTAGCCGACGATCAGCGCGTCCACCCCGGCTTCCAGGAGCGCGGCTCGGATCGCGGGGGCGGCCTCGATCTGGTTGGCCACCACCACCTCGGGCCGCCGGTTGCGGAACAGGGCAACCAGGGCGTCCATGCCCGGGTCGAAGCGGGCCCGGTACTTGGTGGACGGCGACGTGGTGAGCGCGAAGTGCACGCGGGCGTCGCCGACCGGGACGGGAGAGGCCACGGTCACCTCCGCCCCGGCGTCGGTCAGGGCCGGGGCGATCAGGTCGGCGAAGGTGAAGCCGGAATCGGCAGCCAGCTGACTGCTGTTGGAAACATTGAGCAGATACAGCACGCGCATCGCTGAGACCCTCCTTCTTGGGGCCCGGGGATCGACCTGGGCCGGTGAAGGAAGGAAACGCGTGACCGAGACCGTGACAGAATGGTGAATCGAGATCACTCACGGTTCATTCATCTCATCCGGCAGCCAGGGCGGGGGCTTTGATGGACGCGCGGGATGATGCCTTGACGGCCGAGCAAGCGGCCGAGGCGTTCGCGGCGGAAGTGGCCCACTGGCGCGAGGTGCGGGGCCTAGCCAAGCGGGAGTTGGCCAGAAGGATGGGCTTCGACCCGTCCTACGTCAGCCATGTCGAGTCGGGCCGACACAAGCCGACGGAGGACTTCGCGCTGCGCGCGGAGGAGGCTCTGAACGCGGGCAAGGCCATCTGGCGACGATGGCTGGACTACGAGGCGGCCAAGGCCCGCACCGCACCAGCGCCGTCGACGCCGGTGCCCCGCAGATCCGAGCAGCCGTACGCGGCCGGCTCGGCGATCGTCGTCGAGCACGACGCAGCCCGTCTGGACTACGACGGCAGCCACTACCGGCTGACGATGCGCCGACTGCTGCGGAACACCGGCAGCGAACCCATCACCCGCTACCTGATCCGTATCAGTGTCGACCGCTATCCGGGCGAGCCCGAACGCTCCAACGCCCACTACCGCGAACACCCGCTGACCTGGGACGAACTCGCCCTGACCGCGACCTGCCGCGGCGAGGCGATGCACTGGCAGGCCAAGCATGACCGCGACGCCTTCAAGGAGGTGTGGCTGGCGTTCGAGAACAGCGAGGGCCGCTTCCCCCTCTACCCGGGCGAGTCGGTCTGGATCGAGTACGCCTACTCGGTGGGCGCCGAGAAGTGGGGCCGCTGGTTCCAGCGCGCCGTCCGCCTGCCTACCGAACACCTGGCAGTCGAACTCGCCTTCCCCACCGCACTCGACCCCGCCGTGTGGGGCACGGAAACCTCCATGACTGCCGAGGCCGCACCGCTGCGGACGGCCCCGATGCAGCGCGAGGAGAACGGGATGCGGATCTTCTCCTGGAGTACCTCCACACCCGCACTCCACGCCCGGTACCGTCTGGAATGGCGGTTTCGAGGGCGAACCGAACGGGACATGAATCAAGGGGAGTTCACGTGAACCAGGCGCGGCCCAGCGAGCAGATGCGGGACCTCGGCGTTGTGCAGGACGGCGCTCCGGTTCTCGCTGAACCCGCTCGCGCCTTCGACTTGCCGGCTGAGCGCGAGGCAGCCGAGCAGGCCGTCGAGCAGATGTTCGCAGCCATGGAGAGGATCGGGCAGGTCCACCCGTTCGCCAAGGGCATGGGCCTCGCGGCCCCTCAGATCGGGATCGCCAGGGCCGCTGCCGTGGTCCAGCTCCCCGGCCCCGGCACTCCTGCGGTCGTGCTGTTGAACCCCCGTATCACCGACTGCTCCAGCGACGCGGACGAGCAGTATGAGGGCTGTCTGTCGTTCTTCGACGTTCGCGGTCTGGTTCCCCGGCCCCTTCGGATCACGGTGGAGACCACGACCTTGGACGGTCAGCTGGTGACCACCGCCTACGAACGCGGACTCGCCCGCCTGATCCACCATGAGATCGACCACCTGGACGGCTTGCTCTATACCGCGCGGATGCGTACCGGCGTCGTCCCCATCCCTGTCGAGCAGTACCGTCAGACCGGCTGTGCTTGGGCCTACGAGCAGTGACAGTCCACCTGGCCGGCCCCGGTCTGGCCCTGCGTGAAATCGAACTCGGGGACACCGCCGACCTCCTGGCCATCTACGGCGACCCCGAGGCCACCCGGCACCTCAGCTTCGAGCCCCGTACCCCCGAACAGGTCCAGGCGATCGTCGACCGGTCCATCGCTTCGGCCACGGACGTTCCCAGGACCGAGTACGGCCTTGCTGTCACCCGGCTCGGCGACCCCCGGCTGATCGGCTACGCCCGCCTGGCGACAGAACCGCAGCAGGCGGCCACCATCGGCTTCGCCCTGCACCCCGACGCGTGGGGCAAGGGCTTCGGTACGGAGACCGTCCACCTGCTGTGCGGGCTCGGTTTCCGAACGCTCGGCCTTCACCGCATATGGGCAGCTCGCTCGCCGCACAATGAGGCATCCGCGCGGACCCTGCTGCGGGCGGGAATGACCGAGGACGGCCGGATCCGCGAACACGTCTTCGTCCATGGTGCGTGGCGCGACTCGATCACGTACTCGATCCTGGAGTACGAGTGGGCGCCGATCAAGGGTGTGGGTGGCGGTACCGCTTCGGGGGCGGGCGCCGCGTAGGAGTCTCTGGGCGGCGGGACCGGGGCGATCTTCAGGAACCGTTGGAACAGGCTTGCTGCTCTGATTCTGAGCGGCTCCCCGGGCGGGGAGCCGCTCGCGCTGTTCGGGTAGTCCCGAGTCACCGGGTCCTTGGCCGTGCTGGTGGCGCGGCTCGTGGTGTGGTGGTGGAACCGGGCCGGACTCGCCCTTCTGCTTTGTTGCGCGGGGGCTTCCTGACGACGGGTTCTCGAAGGCGGTTCAAGCGCCAGGCGAGGACTTCGCTGAGGCTGGTGGCGGTGTCGAGTTCTCGGTGGCGGGCGGCCTGGATGAGGAGCGCGGAGGGAGCGCGGCCGGCTGCTGTGGTGTTGTTGAGCGTGGCGGCGAGGGCGGGCCAGTCGGGTTCGGCGAGGATCTGCTCGGCCAGGTCAGGCAGTGCTTGGCGCACCGTAGCGGCTTGCTGCTTCAGTAGCCATGGGGCGAGGTGCCGACCCCGGTGGTGGAGTGCGGTCAGGGGTTCGGCGGCTGCGGTCTGGTAGGCCACGCGGAGGTGCGTGGTTGCACGCTGCGCGGCCTCGGCCTGCTGGTGATGGTCGCGGGCGCGGTGCCAGTGTTGGGCGGCGATGACCGCGAGCAGGAGAGCGTCGAGGACGGTCGCGAGGAGGGCTCCGTCCTTCGGTGCGGGCTGACGCAGGATCGCCTTCACCGCCCGGCGGGTGGCTTGGGCCTGCTCGTGTCGGGCGCGGATGCCAGAGCGGCTGGCCCGCTCGAAGGCTGTGGCGGCCTGGACGAGCTGAGGCCGGAGGCCGTCGGGGGCGATCAGGGGGAGTGCGTCGAGAGCTTCGGCGAGGACGGTGATGTGGGCTTGTCCGGCGTCTTCCTCTTGGTCGAGGTGGTCGGGGATCCCGTCGACGGCGCGGGCGAGTCGTCGCCAGGCCGGGGGGTCGGTTTGTTCCGCCGACGTTGAAGCCGTGGCCGCCAGGCGCTCGGTGATCTTGGGGTAGGAGAGGTCTGGGGCGAGGGTGGAGCCGGAGAACCAGACGGGCTCGCCCTGGGCGTTGGTGTCGTTACCGACGGCGACCTTGTAGCCGCGGACGTCCCCGGAGGGGAAGTACTGGACGTCGACGAGGGCTCCGGCCCCCTCGACGATCCAGAAGAACTCCTCGGTGTTCGTGGCCGCCGAGACGGCGGTCCGGACGACGGTGCGCAGGTGTTCCCGGGCGGTTCGGGCGTTGCCGGTCCGGCGGGCCTTCTCCTGCTCGGCGCGGGTCGGCCGCTTGGCAGCGGTGCAGTCGCCTCGCGGCACCTGGCGGAGCCCGTACTCCTTCTCGATGGCGACGAGTTCCTTGTCGGCGCGCAGGAAATCGTTCCAGTTCCTCGGCGGGCGCAGATCGCCCCGGACCTTGGTGGCGACGATGTGGATGTGGTCGTCGGCGTGGCGGACGGCGACCCAGCGGCAGGCGTCGGGGTCGCCGGCCGGGGCGATGCCGGCGGCGTTGAGGATGCGGCGGGCGATGGTGGCCCACTCGTCGTCGGTCAGGTGGCGGTCTTCGGGGGCGGCGCGGATCGAGCAGTGCCAGACGTGGTTCTTCGGCGCATTGTGGCCGGCCTGCTTGACCCGCAGGTCGAGGACGGCGGCGAGCTGGGCGAGGGTGGCGTCGGGGTCGCGGCCGGGGTCGGGGGCGAAGCCGTCGAAGGAGGCTACGAGGTGGGGGTCGGTGTGTTCGTTGGCGCGACCGGGTCCGTAGAGGTAGTTCAGGACGCCCCGTGTTTTGTGGCCGGGCTTGACGATGTTCGCGATCAATCAGGCCGCCCGGTGGTGCGTGGCGGCCACATCGGCGGCGGCGTCGACCGCCGCGACCGTCTGCCTCACGGTCGTCACGAGTCGGCGGGCCTCGGCGAGGACGGCGGCGTCCACAGGGTGTGCGTTGCCGTCGGCGTTGAGGCGGTGGGCGATCTGGTTCGCGTTCGTGCCGATCCTGGCGAGCTCGGTACGCAAGGCAGCGAACTCATCGATCAGGTCGTCGGTGGCGGCACGCTCGGCGGGCAGGGCGAGGTCGCTGTCCAGGTGAGCCATGACGATGGCGCCGACGAGGTGCGCGCCGGCCAGGTTGTGGCGGCGGGCCTCGGCGAGGATCGCCTGCTTCTCGTTGACGCTGTAGCGGACGTCGACACGCTCTCGCCGCTGCACGTTCTGGCGGGCACGGCGACGGGCGATACGACGCAGCGCGGCCTCATCGGCGGCACGCACACCTCCTGCCCCCGGTGCGCCCTCGCGCCGGGGACCCGCCGCCTCCGCCACCCCCGGGGCGGAGGCTTCCGCGTGGGACCGGCCCTTGGACGGTCCAACGCCATACCTTGCTCCGCCCGGGGCAGGGGTGGTGGTCGGCTGCTGGGTGGCGTACGGAGAACTGGGGAGGGGCTGTTCGTGCATGCGTGGGCTCTCTGATTGTGCGGGGAGACGAAGTGGTCTCGCCCCGGAGGTGTTCCGGGGCGAGCGTCCGGTGTGCGGAAGGGGCCTGGGCTACGCGTCTACCTCAGCGGAGGACTGGTCGCGCTCGGCCTGGAGCAGAGCCTTGGCCTTCTCCATGCGTTCGCGGCGGCCGGGCCTGAGGCCCTTGTCGCGGATGGCCGTCTCCATGTGGCGGCGGGAGACGTGGCCCGCACGTCCCAAGGGGGCGGTACGACCGATCTCGACCACCTGCTCCCACGTGGCCATCGGCCGCTGATCGCCACGCTTGGCGGGCGGCTTCTCGGGCTGGGCCACTTGCTCGGCGGCCTCTTCGGCCTGCTCGGCCACGTTCTCGTCTGACCGTGGCTCCTTGGCGGCTGCTGCCGCGCCACGTTCTGGAGGGGTGGCCGCCGTGATGTGGCGGCCCTCGTCGCGAGGCTCTGCGTGGGCGGGGCGGCGCTGGACGAGTAGGTAGAGGTGGACGGCGCCGGCGAGCGCGAGTGGGGCGATGGCGGAGATGACGCCGACGGTGATGTCGTCCAGGGCGAGGCCGCCTCGTCGCGTCTGCTGGTTGAGGCGGACGGCGTGTAGGACGTTGGCCCAGATGCTGGTGGCGGTGGCAACACTGACCAGGCCCCAGACGTACGCCCGGGACCCCAAGCGCGCAGTGCGCACGATGAGGAGGGCTCCGATGCCGATGGCGATGAAGCCGTCGATTACCAGGGGGAAGGCGTAGGTGAGGGCCGGGTGGATATGGCTGGCGGCGGCCATCTGGCGCAGGGCGTCGTACGAGAGCGCGAAGGCGGCCATGGCGAGGAGGGCGACGCCCGCGGGGATCAGGACGGGGAGGGCCACGATCCTGCGGATCAGGCCGGGGAGGGGTATTGGAGGTGCGGTGGTGCTGGGGGAGGTCAAGGAAGGGTGCTCCGGAAGCTCGGGGAGGTTGGGGTGGCCGCGCGGCCGGTGGCGGGTGGGAACCGTCCCGACTCGTCGCATGCCTGGTCAGCGCAGGTACGGGTGGGGGTCGTGACATCGGGTCGACCCGTCACGGGCGGGTGACCCGTCCCGGCCCCGACCTGCGAGGGGACGGGTGGGGACGGGTCGTGCCGGGTCAGGCGCCGGGTGCCGGTTCCGGCAGGAGCAGCGGCTCGGCGGCCGGGGAAGCGGCCGGGGCGGGCTGGGGGCAGTAGCGGGCCCAGGCGTCGGCGAACTGCTCGCGGGCGAAGCCCCTGGCCTGGAAGCCGTCGGGGAAGCGGTGGCTGGCGGCGCTGATGCCGTAGTCCTTCAGCAGGAGCTGCAGGCCGCGTGCTGTGAGGCCCTTGTCCTTGTACTCGGGCCAGGGGGACTCGGTGTCCTCGTTGAGGATGCCGAGCAGGCGGCCGGTACGGAGCAGGGCCGGGTTTCCTTCGGCGGCGAAGGCGCGGCGGACGTCGGCGAGGAGCCGGAGGTTCAGGGCGCTGTTGTCCTGGTCCTGCTCGGCCTCGTGCTTCGTCATGGCCAGGCAGGCGGCGCGGGCGGCCTCGGGCCAGGTGCCGCCGGCGAGGTCGGCGACGGCGACCAGTGGCTGCCAGGTGTCGGCGGCCCGGTCCTCGACCGGCATAGCGGGGGTGAGGTCCAGGGCGGTGGCGTGGAGCGGTCCGAGCCAGGCCACGAGCCGGTCCCGTACGGCGTGCAGGGCGGGGGTGTCCCGTACGGTGCGGAACTCGGCGACCTTCTCGCCCGGCCCCCGGCGGCGCATCCGGATGACGACCGACCGGTCCATGATCGTGTCGGGCAGGTCTCCGATCCCGGCGAGGGCGGCCATCGCGAAGGTGGGGAACTTCGATACTTCGTGGTTCGGGCCGGAGACCCGCAGGGTGGGGCGGTTGCGCTGGTGGCCGGCGTTGAGCAGGCCGCGCATCTCCTCGTTCTTCTCCGCGACCTTGGCCGAACCGAAGAGGGTGTCGGCCTCGTCGACGAGCAGGGTCGGCGGGTTCTCGGTGATCGACCGGAACACGGCGGCGGCGGAGGCGTTGACCGTGATCAGCGGGTCGTGGACGGTTTCGGTGACCACGTCCAGGAGCCGCGACTTGCCGCACCTCTTCGCGGGTCCGACGACCGCGAGGCGCGGGGCGTGCTGCCAGGCCGTCTGCAGGTGGGTGGCCGCCACCCAGAGGGTCACGGCCGTGAGCGCGTCCTCGCTCGGCAGCACCACGTACCGGCGGAACTGCGCCCGGAGGTCGGACAGTGCCTCCTCGCCCTTGGATGGCGGAGTGGGGTCTGGCTGCGGGGCGGCGGGCTGGCCGGGGACGGCGACCGGCGGCCAGGCGGCGGGAAGCGATGGCGTGTTCGGGGTGGCTTCGTCCATACTGGACATCGAGCTCCTCAATCTGCGGGCCATACGGGACGGCAAACCCGGCCATGCAGCTAGTCGTTCAGGGATGGGCGGCGTGAGGTTTGCGCTTTGAGCCCCTCGGTGTCGCAAGCACCGGGGGGCTTTCTGTTTGTCGGGCTAGGCGATGGGGGCTCCAGCGGTTCGGGGCGGTGCGGCACGTCTATCACTATGCACTATGCATAGGTGCTTTGCAAGTGGCAGAAGGTGCTGTACTGTCTTTACTGGCCCTGCAGAGTGCAGCGGCACGCTGCGACAGGAAGGAGGGGCCGATGTCGGACGACGAGCCAGAGGGTGTCCTGCTCAAGGGCGAGGACAACGCCGCCAAGCGGATCAAGGCCGAGCGCGACCAGCGCGGCTGGAGCACCACCACGCTCTCCGACCGCCTCAACGAGGCCGGCTACGAGATGAACCCGTCGGGGGTGTGGCGCATCGAGAACGGCAAGCGCCGCATCAACCTCGACGAGGCCATCGGCTTCGCCGAGGTTTTCGGGGTGTCCCTGTCCAACCTCGTCGGCCCACCGGGCCTGGCCGCCGCCGGCCGCACCATGGAGCTCATCGACACCGTCGTGGCCGCCAGCGCGGCCGCCCAGCGAGCCCAGCACGCGTACCGCCGGGCCACCGCCGAACTCACCGCCTACCTCGATGAGCACCCGGACATCCGCGAGGCGGCCGACGTGATGGTCAGCAACGCCATCGCCGAGAGCACCATGAAGATCAACCAGGAGGAGTTCGGGCCGCCGCCCCAGCAGTAGCCCGCTCCTCCGGCCGCCCTGGACCGCAAACCCCAGGACCCGGCCGCACCACACGCCCATCCCATCCCTGAACGACACCGGCCCGGCCGGGGTTGCCGCCCCAACCGCCGAGGCCAGGAGAGGACACCCACTTGCGCCACACGGCAATACCCCACGCCTCCACCCAGCCCCGCACGGCGAAGGAGGTGAACAACAACGACCGCCTGCTCACGGTCGACGAGGCCGCTGAACGCCTCGGGACCGGCGTCCGCTTCATCCGCCGGCTCGTCGCCGAGCGCCGCATCCGCTACGTGAAGCTCGGCAAGCACGTCCGTATCTCGGAGAGCGTGCTCAGCGCCTACGTCGAGGAGCGGACGGTCGAGCCCGTCCGCGCCCGCCGCTCCGGCTTCGGGCTGGTGGCCTGATGGCAGGCTCCCGCACGAGGGTCCCGCGCCGCAGCTTCGGCGCGATCCGCCGGCTCCCCTCGGGCCGCTGGCAGGCCCGCTACCCCGGGGCAGACGGCCTGCTGCGCGCTGCCCCCGAGACGTACGAGACCAAGCGCGAGGCCGAGATCTTCCTCGCCCAGGTCCAGGCCGACCAGTCGCGCGGCGACTGGATCGACCCGACTGCCGGCGAGGTGCTCTTCGCCGAGTACGCCACCCGATGGATCGACGAGCGCGGCGTCGCGCCCACCACCGAGGAGCTGTACCGGCGGCTGCTCCGCCTCCACCTGGAGCCGACCTTCGGCGGCGAGTACGTCAACGCCATCAGCCCGGCCAAGGTCAGGACTTGGCGTGCGGAACGGCGGAGGGCGACCGGCGCCACCACGACCGCCAAGTCCTACCGGCTGCTGAAGGCCATCATGCAGACGGCTGTCGAGGACGATCTGATCCGCCGGAATCCCTGCTTCATTCGTGGAGCGGGCCGGGAGGACGCGGACGAACGACCTGTGGCCACCGTCGAGCAGGTCTTCGCGCTCGCCGAGGCCATCGGGATCCGCTGGCGGCTGATGGTCCTCCTCGGGGCCTTCGCCTCCATGCGGCCGGAGGAACTGGCCGAGCTGCGCCGAGCCGACATCGACCTCGACACCGGCTCGGTCCGGGTTCGGCGAGCGGCTCCGGAGCTGAACACGGGCCGCCGGGTGATCGGCGATCCCAAGTCCCGTGCGGGCAAACGGGAGATCATGCTGCCGAGCTTCATCCTCCTTGACGTCCGCCGCCACCTGGAGTGGTTCGCCCAGGACGGGCCCGACGGCCTCGTCTTCGTCGGGGAGCGTGGCGCCGCCCTGCGCGGCACCACCTTCGGCCGGAAGTGGCGCAAGGCACGGGACGCGGTCGGCATGCCGAAGGAGTTCCGCTTCTACGACCTCCGGCACACCGGCAACACCCTCGCCGCCGACACCGGCGCCAAGCTCAAGGACCTCATGGTCCGCGCCGGCCAGTCCTCGGAACGGGCCCAGCTGATCTACCAGCACTCCACGAAGGCGCACCAGCGCAAGCTCGCCGATGACATCGACGCCGATGTCCGCCGCCAGCGAGCGGAGATTCGGGGCTTGGGAGCAGCCGCTGTTGCCCAAAGGGTTTCGGCTGCGCTTCCAGGTTCCGGCGGGGCTGCGCGGGTGAGGTGACAGGCCCAGGTGGAGGTCCAGAGCGGACCTCCACCTGATGGTTTCGCGCCCGTCAAAAGGGAGGCTCGGCTGCGATGCCGGCCTTCGGGGATTCCGCGGCCTCGATCAGCTTGTTGGTGAGCTCGACGGTGGCGAGGTACCACCAGAAGATCCAGTCCAGAAAGGCGTCGTTGTAGTCGGCCAGCTGGTCCGCGCGCCGGTGGCGTAGGTCGAATCTGTTGGCGATCTCGAACAGGGCCCCGTCGTGAGGCTTTCCGAGGTCTTCGCGGATCAGGGTGCGGCGTTCCTCCAGGATCCCGACTGCGGCCACGATGGCCGACCGCTTGCTTTCCAGAGAGGCGTCGCGTGCGCGGAAGAGTGCGATGGCATGCCGGACGCGGTCGGTGATGGCAGGAGGGCTGTCGTTGAGGACACGGTGCACAAGCTGGCTACGTGCGTCGTCGGTAACTGCGACGAGTCGACCCAGGTCCTCCCCCTCGGCGGCGAGCTCGTACTCGGTCCCTGCTTCGTTCAGCAGCTTGTTGATCTTCGTGCGGTAGAGGATTCGGGCCGGCCCGTTGTGGAACTCCGAGTGGTGCCAGCCGCACCCGCCGTAGGAGTGAAAGCTCCGTAGCCGGGGACGGCTGACGAGGTCGTGGAAGACCTCGATCAGGCCGTAGAAGATGTCGTCGTCCCAGGTGGTCGGGGCCAGAGGCCACAAGTCTGGAATGCCCAGGCGCCGTTCGATCAGCGCGGAGGCGTCGGGCAGGTCATCCCGCCCGTCGATGCACTCCTCGCCGAACTGCTCGACCAAGTAGCCCTTGTCCACGAAATCACCGACGATCCGTGCGAAGTCGCGGCGGGCATCTCGGGCGGTGCTGCCGTCGGCAGACGAGCCACGTGTGTGTCGCTGAGGCCAGTACGGTCGGGGCGCGAGCGCAGGCCGAATCTCCGAAGCACGGCTGATGAGTTCCGAGAACCAGTCCTCTTGGGTTCCTTGCTTGTACCGGCTCTCCCGCCCCACTCCCCAGCCGTTACGAGGGGCGTCGACCTCTTGGAAGTCCGTCACGGCTGTCGATCCGACCAGAGCCTCGGTCAGGAGCCATTCTGCGCGGTCCTCCCACGAGCGGCTCGTCGCCCTGAGGATGCGCTCCCCTTCCGACACGAACAGGGAAGTCGGCCAATCCAGCTCGTAGTTGCTCAGGTCCACCATCACAGCGCCATCATCACCCATTCGCACGCATAGAGGAGCGGGCTTTTGTGCATGCCGCATGCTCGTCGGCATCTACCGGGCAAACGTCACTTGTTACACCTTTCAGACGGGTGGTCTGATCTTGACTCGCTCGTCCGGGTGAATGTTCGTACTTCCTTGCGTACTTCGGACGCTGTCCCGCGCGGCTCGCATCGACAGTTCGCCGCCGGTCAGGCGATGACGACGATGGAGGACATGGCCCGATGAGCGCCAACGAGACGTACATGGACCTGAACAACGAACCGAAGCCGATCCGCGGGCATGTTCTCGCTGCCGCGACCGTCGTCTTCGGCGAGGACCAGGAGAACGGGCGTCGGGAGACGATCGTCTTCTCCGGGTTCACGCAGATCAACAAGTGGCCCATGCCCGGTTTCGAGCACGAGGTCGACGAGAAGGGGCGCGCGTCGTTCGATGCCGAGTTGATCTCCGCTCTCGAGGTCGGGATCAAGGGCTACAGCTACGAGTTGAACGACCGCATCCAGATACTCACGAACCCCTTCCAGTCCAGCAAGGGCAGTGTCCGGCAGGCCGTGGCCGGTACGAACTTCCCTGCGGAGTTCCAGCTCCGCCGGTTCGGGATCATCGAGACCAGCACACTGCGGCTGGTCAACAAGGACGGCATCGACACCTCCGGTTCCGTGGACAGGGTGCCGCCCTTCAAGGAGCCGCTGACCGGCCCCTTCCCTGACGCGTCGCTCGGAGGGAACGCGGAAGCCCGGTCGGCGACGAACGTGATCCGCGCTGCCGACCCGTCGGTGGCCTGGTACGCGTCCGATGACAACAACCAGCCGGCCACCGAAGCGGCAACGCTCTTCTTCGCCAAGGGCCCGAACTCCTTCACGACCATGATCGTCGACCCTCGGTGATCATCCAGAGCACTCTGGAGGGTTCCCTGACCCTCGCGGTCGACGGCAAGACCGTGAAGGTGGACCTCGCAGGAGACCACCGCAGGGCCGGCGGTGCGGAGATCCTCCTGTTCGGCCCCGAGAAGCACGACCGGGGCCGCGGGGTGCTGGCCCAGCTGTCCCGCCTGGCGGTGGTCGGCGACTGTGCCGAACTGGGTGGGCGTGTCATGCTGCGGGTGAGCTGGGCGCAGCCCTCGACCGGCACGTACGGCAAGGGCGAGGAGGACAGCCTTACTGATCGTTTCAGAATGACTTTCGAAGGCGCCACAGGCAGAACTGGTGGGGCCAGGCGAAGGCCCGCTCAACGACCCAGCGCACTGTGCCGGGTCCGGAGCCGTGGACGACGCCCCGTCGGGCGATCCTCGGCTTGATGCCGCGCTTGCACAGCAGGCGGCGGTACTTCTCGAAGTCGTAGCCCCGGTCGGCGAACAGCCGCTGGGGCCTGCGACGGGGCCGCCCCCGCAGACCGTGGATCGGTGGGACCGCGTCCCAAAGCGGTATGAGCTGGGTGACGTCATGCCGGTTGCCGCCGGTGAGCGTGACGGCCAGCGGGGTGCCGTGGCGGTCGACTGCGGGCACCACCAGGGTGTCACCGCGCTGTAGGAAGGCGTGGCAGGCCTTGAGCGCGGGGCGCAGGTCGTCCTTGCCGGACTTCTTGTCGGCGAGGATGCGCCGGCAGCCGGTGGCGGCGAGGGCGTCGATCTGGCGGTTGAGCTTCTGTCCGCCGGTGGAGACCCGAGCCCGCGATGAGGATCTCGGTCCGCATCGCGGGCTCGGCGGTCAGGGGTTCGAACGGGTGGGGTTCAAGTGGCACGCTCACGCCCGGAATTCTTCTTGGTGCCGTTCTGGGAACCCTGCTGTGTGTGCGGAGAGAGAAGGTGATACGGCCCGGTGCGGGCGTGAGTGAGGAGATGGGATGCGGGAGCGGATACGCGCGGGCGATCGCGCGGCGTTCGGCGAGCTCTATGAGCAGTATGCGAAGGCGGTGTACAACCATGCCTTCCGGCTGACCGGCGACTGGTCGGTGGCCGAGGACGTGATGTCGGCGACGTTCCTGGACGCCTGGCGGACGAGGGAGAAGGTCGGAGAGGAGGGGGGATCGCTGCGGCCGTGGCTGCTGGGGATCGCGACGAACAAGGCGCACAACGCCAGACGCGGTGTCCGTCGGCGTTTCGCCTTCCTGGCCCGGGTGCCCGCCCCGGAGCCGGTGGCGGACTTCGCGGACGAGGCGGCCGGGCGGATCGACGACGCCCGTCGCCTGGACGCGGTTCACCGGGCGGTGCGGGGCCTGCGCCGTCAGGAGAGGGAGGTGCTGGCGCTGTGCGTGTGGTCGGGGTTGGACTACCAGCAGGCCGCTGACGCGCTGGGGGTGCCGGTGGGCACTGTGCGCTCACGCCTGTCGCGCGCCCGGGTCAGGCTGCGGGACCTGACCGACCGACAACTGGCCGAAGAAAAGCGGGAACCGCGCCCGGGGCGCGGAGAGGTAGAGAGTGAGGCCGCGTTCGCGGTCCTGTCCGTCCAGGAGGGAACCCGGTGAACGACACCCCGTACCGGCCCGCACAGGCTGAGCGCGAGGAGATGGCCCGGCTGCTGCCGGCCCCGGCCGAACGGGACCTGCCGCCGGGCCGCCACCTCCACCACAAGGAACTCCTCATGCGACAGATCAACCAGGACACCACCCACACCTCCCACCAGCCAGGCGGACTGCGCCGGCGCTTGGCCGACGCGGCCGCCCCCGGCCGTCCCCGGCGCCGACTGGTCCTCGGGGCGTCGCTGGCCGCGGGGGCGATGGCTGCGGTCATCGCGGTGACCGCCGTCGGTTCCAACGCCCCGACCACAGTCCCTCAGGCGGGCAGTGCTCCGGGCGGCTCGGTCAGCGAGCGCGGGCCCGGCGGCGCGTCACCCCAGGCCGTCCAGCTGCTGACCCGCATCGCCGCCGTCGCCGCCAGCACCCCTGCCCCGCAGGTCCGTGACGACCAGTACATCTACATCGCCAGCCAGGTCTACGGCGCGAGCAAGGAGATCGGCGCCGACGGCGACGGCGCCAAGGCCCAGTACAACGACGACGGCACCGGGACCACCCACCCCCGACAGGCATGGTTCTCCGTCAACGGCAGCCGCGACGGTCTCCTCACCGAGCCCCTCAACCCGGGCATCCGGCCCGGTAAGGAAGGCGTCAGCCTCGGCAAGAACACCAAGCCCTCCCTCCAGCTGCCCACCTACACGTACCTGGCCTCCCTGCCCACCGACCCCGACGCCCTGCTGACAGCCGTCTACGCCCAGAACACCGGCGTGGACAAGAACCTCAACCCCGACCAGGAGGCGTTCCAGACGATCGGCGACGCGCTGCGCGAGTCCCTGATGCCCCCGCGGATCGGGGCGGCACTCTACAAGGCCGCGGCCAAGATCCCCGGGGTGAACGTCGTGGACGACGCCGTGGACGCGTCCGGCCGGCACGGCGTGGCCGTCAGCCAGGACCACGGCAACCAGCGCACCGAATGGATCTTCGACAAGGACAAGCTCACCTACCTCGGCGAGCGGACCGTCCTCATCAACGACGACAGCGCCGGCGGCAAAGCCGGACGCATCCTGGTCAGCACCGCCGTGACCGAACGCGCCGTCGTCGACAAGGCCGGCCAGAAGCCTTCTCCGGGTACAGCCACCTGACCTTCGACACCGGGACCGGTTCTTCCTCCCAGGCCGCTCGGCGCCCCGACCACCGATCCGTCCTCCGGCGCCCAGGTCTACGCCTACGCGCTGACCGGACCGGGCTGGGAGGGCGAACTCCCCGACGACGTCCATCAGGTCCCCATGGGGACCGACACGGTCTGGCTGATGGGCCGGATCGAGATGTTCAACACGGGCGATGACGTGGCGAACGTCACCGCCTACCAGAGACTGGTGCGACTGCTGCCCACCACCCCGCTCAACCCGCCGGATCCGGCCATGAGCGCCACCCTCGCAGAGCTGGGCGTCTACCCCTACGACCCTGCCAGACTCCCCGACGCCAAGGTCCTGGACCAGGCCAAGGAAGAGGGCCTCAGGCTCATCGCCAACCACAAGGGCCCCGCCCCCATCAACGGTTGGACTTTCGTCAAGACGGACATCGGCTCCTACGGCACCGACTACCTGCAGCGCGCCTACGTCGCCATGTTCGGCCTGGCCGCCCATCTCCCCGAGGACGCCCTCTATCCCAGCACCGGCGGCCCCTCGACGGACAGCGCCGGCAAGCCGATCCCCTACACCCTGACCTTCCCCGCCGGTCAGCTGCCGCCCGTCGATGCGTTCTGGTCACTGACTGCCTACGACGCCGACAGCTTCCTGGTCGCCAACGCCGCCGAGGTCTACGCCGTCGGCCACTTCACCGCCCCCGCGCCCGAGGACGACTCCCTGGACAAGACGAACTGGCTCCCCATCCCTACCAGCGGCAAGTTCACCATCACCCTGCGGCTCTACGCCCCGCAAACCGACGCGATCCCGGCTGACTGGCCGCCCGCCCTCACCAGGGCCGAGTAACCGGCCTGCCGGTAGAGCGCCGCGAGCGCGCCACTCCTGTGCGTTTCCACCTTCGAGTGTCCGCCTCGGTCCGGATGCCGCTCGCAGAACAGCGGATCGAGGGGCGGCGGGTGCCGGCACGCCGTCCCGTACGAGTAAGCCGCGTCGCCTACCCGGCAGGCCTCCACCTGAACGCGCACTTTGAGCTCTCCACCCCCACCGGAACCCTCTCCGCGGACGCGGCGGTACCGCTCCTTGGCCGACCCGGCGGCCTGGAGGCCGGCGGCACCGAGCTGCGCGCCGAGAGTGCCGATGTCTCGCTGGTGACGGAGTCCGGCACCACCAAGGCGCGCATCACCGACGTCCGGCTGGTTATGCGCGACACGTGGGCCGGTGAGTTGGCGTCGGTCAGCGACTGACGGCCCGGCCCGCATGCAGTCGGCGGAGCTCAGCCCGGCCCTGTGGATCGGCGCCTGACCTGATGGTGCATGAGGGCCCGTATGGCACGCGAATGGCACGCAGGCCCCGACAGGTCTAGACAACGACGAAGCCCCAGGCCGCTGACCTAGGGCTTCGTAGAAGAGCGGGTGACGAGAATCGAACTCGCGCTCTGAGCTTGGGAAGCTCATGTTCTACCATTAAACTACACCCGCGAAAGCAGCCCGCCCGATCGGCGGCTACCGTCGCACACTGTACCCCATGCCAGGTCCCCGGCGTTTGAGCCGTGGGGCCTTCTTGGTGTGAGGGGTGGGTGGACGCGGGTGCGGTGGGCGGGAGTTGGGGCGTAGCGTGGGGGGTCGGAGTGCCGCGTGGAGCGGCGTCCCGTTCATCCCCTAATGTGGCGGTTTCGTCCACGGTTTGGTTGGGGAAGGGACTTGATGGACTCCATGGAGCGCACCGTCGTCCGCTGTGCCGAAGGGCACGTTTTCGCTACCGCTACGTTCCCGATGCAGCAGCTCGGGGCCGGGCGGATCGGTCCGGGGCGGCTCATCCGCTGTCCGCGCTGTGCGCGGCTGCGGCATGCCGTGCCCGTGGTTTCCGTGCGGCGGTAGCGGTTGACGGCAGGCGCGCGGGCGGACCTGATTGGGGTGGGCCCGCGCGTTCTGCGTATCCTCGGGACGTGCTTCTCTCAGATAAGGACATCCGGGCCGAGATCGACGCCGGACGTGTACGTATTGATCCGTTCGACACGTCGATGGTGCAGCCGTCGAGCATTGATGTGCGGCTCGACCGCTACTTCCGGGTGTTCGAGAACCACCGCTATCCGCATATCGACCCGGCCGTCGAGCAGGCCGATCTGACCCGCATGGTCGAGCCGGACGGGGACGAGGCCTTCATCCTGCACCCCGGTGAGTTCGTGCTGGCCTCGACGTACGAGGTCATTTCGCTGCCGGACGATATCGCCTCGCGGCTGGAGGGGAAGAGTTCGCTGGGGCGGCTCGGGCTGGTGACGCATTCGACCGCCGGCTTCATCGACCCCGGTTTCTCCGGGCACGTGACGCTGGAGCTGTCGAATCTCGCGACGCTGCCGATAAAGCTGTGGCCGGGAATGAAGATCGGGCAGCTGTGCATGTTCCGGCTGAGCTCGCCGGCGGAGTTCCCGTACGGCTCCGAGCGGTACGGGTCGCGGTACCAGGGCCAGCGCGGGCCCACCGCTTCGCGTTCTTTCATGAATTTCCATCGGACCCAGGTGTGATGCCCCGTGAGCGGTGACATGAGCGGTGACATGAGTGGTGCTGTGACGACCGACGAGCGCGAGAACCTGACCTACGAGGGGTTCGGCCGCGCCGTGCGTGAGCTGGCACAGGCCGTGGCGGACGACGGGTTCGAGCCCGATGTGGTGCTCAGCATCGCGCGCGGCGGGGTCTTCGTCGCCGGTGGACTGGCCTACGCGCTGGACTGCAAGAACATCCACCTGGTGAACGTGGAGTTCTACACCGGAGTGGGTACCACGTTGGAAATGCCGGTCATGCTGGCACCGGTTCCGAACGCGATCGACTTCTCCGACAAGAAGGTGCTGATCGCCGACGACGTCGCCGATACCGGGAAGACGCTGAAGCTGGTGCACGATTTCTGCATCGATCACGTCGCCGAGGTGCGCAGCGCGGTCATCTACGAGAAGTCGCATTCGCTCGTGAAGTGCGAGTACGTGTGGAAGAAGACCGACAACTGGATCAACTTCCCGTGGAGCGTGGAGAAGCCCGTCGTACGACGCAGCGGCCAGGTTCTCGACGCCTGAGGCGCCTCACGGTGCGGACAAACGACTGAAGCCCCGGCACGGGAAGTGCCGGGGCTTCAGTCGTTTGTCCGCGGGCGGGCCGGGGACCGTGTGTCAGAGCGTGCCGAGCTTGATGATCGACAGCAATGCGATCAGCTGGATCGCGGAGGCGCCCAGTGCCTTCGGCCACGGCAGGTCGTGGGATTTGCTCACCATCGAGGTGAAGAGCGCGGCCGAGGCCAGCCAGGTCGCCCAGCCGAGAATCTGGACCAGGGAGTTCTCGCCGCCGAGGAAGAGCGCGAATATCAGGCGCGGTGCGTCCGTGATCGACATGATCAGCATCGACAGGCCCACGGTCGGCTGCCAGGACCCGTCGCCGCCGAGCTGGCGCGCGAGCGTGTGGGTGACCATGCCCAGGACCAGGCCGCCGAGGACGAAGCCGACGCCCGTGATGATCACGTAGGGCACCGCGGTGGAGATCGTCGCGTGGATCGCGTCGTCACGGGCCTGGTCGAAGCCGAAGAGCGCGAGCAGCCCGTACAGGAAGGTGACGATGAGCGCCGGGCCCCAGACGGGGTAGTCGCGCATCTGCCAGAACGTCGGTCCCGGGCGGAGCACGATGCCGCTGAGCAGCTGCTTCCACGGGAGCCGGGGGCCCGCGGGCTGGGCGGGGGCCTGGCCGGCGCGGTAGGTGTCGCCGGGGCCGTACGGGTCCTCGCCGATGCTGAAGGCCTGGGTGTGGCCGGGGGCGTCGGCGTACGGGTCGCCCGGCTGCGGGGCGCCGTGGGGGTGGTGCGAATTCCGGGGGTGGTGGGGCTGCTGGTACGGGTCGCCGAAGTACTCCGGCTCACCGTGGCCGCCGCCCTGGCCGCCGCCGTGCCCCTGCCCGTAACCGCCCTGGCCGCCGCCGTTGCCGTAGCCGCCGTTGTACGGGGGCGGGGCCGCGTTGCCTCCCGCCGGGGGCCATGACTGCTGACCGTACGGCGGTGGTGCCTGTGTGCCGTACGGCTGCTGCCGCGGTTGCTGTTGCGCCTGCTGCGGGGTGCGGTTGTCCCGGCCGCGTCCGATCCTGAATCCAGCCACGTCACTGAACGTACCTGGTACGGGCCGGTCCGGTCAGAGGGCCTGGGGTGCGGGCCCGCCATTGCGGCCGAGCTGTGACATCCCCTAGGGGAACCCCGGGGGGCCTGCCCCAGGCCGGAAAAGGCGGCAGCGGCCGGTCCCGCCCCCGAGGCGGATCCGGCCGCTGCCGACGCGCGGTCCGTGCGGAACTACTTCACCGGTTCCGGCTCCGGAGCGTCCTCGGACTCCGCCTCCCCGGCGGGGTCGGCCGGCGTCTTGACCGAGTCCAGCAGCAGCTGCGAGACGTCGACGACCTGGACCGACTCCTTCGCCTGGCCGTCGTTCTTCTTGCCGTTGACCGAGTCGGTCAGCATGACCAGGCAGAACGGGCAGGCGGTGGAGACGATGTCCGGGTTCAGCGAGAGGGCCTCGTCGACGCGCTCGTTGTTGATGCGCTTGCCGATCCGCTCCTCCATCCACATCCGGGCGCCGCCGGCGCCGCAGCAGAAGCCGCGCTCCTTGTGGCGGTGCATCTCCTGCTGGCGCAGACCGGGGACCTTGTCCATGATCTCGCGCGGCGGGGTGTAGATCTTGTTGTGGCGGCCCAGGTAGCACGGGTCGTGGTACGTGATCAGGCCCTCCACCGGGGTCACCGGGACCAGCCTGCCCTCGTCGATGAGGTGCTGGAGCAGCTGGGTGTGGTGGATGACCTCGAACTCGCCGCCGAGCTGCGGGTACTCGTTGGCGATGGTGTTGAAGCAGTGCGGGCAGGTCGCGACGATCTTCTTGGCCGACTTGGCCTTCTTCGTGGAGTCGTCCACGCCCCCGTCCTCGTCGAGGGACTCGCCGAACGCCATGTTCAGCATCGCGACGTTCTCCTGGCCGAGCTGCTGGAACAGCGGCTCGTTGCCCAGGCGGCGGGCGGAGTCACCGGTGCACTTCTCGTCGCCGCCCATGATCGCGAACTTGACGCCCGCGATGTGCAGCAGTTCCGCGAAGGCCTTGGTGGTCTTCTTGGCCCGGTCCTCCAGGGCGCCGGCGCAGCCGACCCAGTACAGGTAGTCGACCTCGGTGAGGTCCTCGACGTCCTTGCCGACGATCGGGACCTCGAAGTCGACCTCCTTGGTCCACTCGACGCGCTGCTTCTTGGCCAGCCCCCAGGGGTTGCCCTTCTTCTCCAGGTTCTTGAGCATCGTGCCCGCCTCGGACGGGAACGCGGACTCGATCATCACCTGGTAGCGGCGCATGTCGACGATGTGGTCGATGTGCTCGATGTCGACCGGGCACTGCTCGACGCAGGCGCCGCAGGTGGTGCAGGACCACAGGACGTCCGGGTCGATGACGCCGTTCTCCTCGACGGTGCCGATCAGCGGGCGCTCGGCCTCGGCGAGGGCCGCGGCCGGTACGTCCTTCAGCTGCTCCTCGGACGCCTTCTCCTCGCCCTCCATGGTCTTGCCGCCGCCGGCCAGCAGGTACGGGGCCTTGGCGTGCGCGTGGTCGCGCAGCGACATGATCAGGAGCTTGGGGGAGAGCGGCTTGCCGGTGTTCCAGGCGGGGCACTGCGACTGGCAGCGGCCGCACTCGGTGCAGGTGGAGAAGTCGAGGATGCCCTTCCAGGAGAACTGCTCGACCTGGGAGACACCGAAGACGGCGTCGTCGGCCGGGTCCTCCCAGTCGATCTCCTTGCCGCCCGAGGTCATCGGCTGGAGCGCGCCGAGCGCCGTCGCGCCGTCCGCGTTCCGCTTGAACCAGATGTTCGGGAAGCCGAGGAAGCGGTGCCAGGCGACACCCATGTTGGTGTTGAGCGAGACGGTGATCATCCAGATCAGCGAGACGCCGATCTTGATCATCGCGACGAAGTAGATGAGGTTCTGCAGCGTGCCCGTCGCCAGCCCCTTGAAGGCGAGCACCAGCGGGTACGAGACGAAGTACGACGCCTCGTAGCCCTCCACGTGGTGGATCGCGCCCTCCAGACCGCGCAGGGTCAGGATCGCGAGGCCGATGGTGAGGATGACGTACTCGACGAAGTACGCCTGCCAGGCCTTGGAGCCCGCGAAACGGGACTTGCGGCCGGCCCGGGAGGGCAGGTTCAGCAGCCGGATGGCGATCAGCACGAGGATGCCGACCGTCGTCATCAGACCGATGAACTCGGTGTACATCTCGAACGGGGCCCAGTCGCCGATGATCGGCAGGACCCAGTCGGCCTGGAAGAGCTGCCCGTACGCCTGGACCAGGGTCGGCGGCAGGGTCAGGAAGCCGATGGCGACGAACCAGTGCGCGAAGCCGACGATCCCCCACCGGTTCATCCGGGTGTGGCCGAGGAACTCCCTGACCAGGGTGATCGTGCGCTCTTTGGGATGATCGGTGCGGCTGCCTGCCGGAACCGGTTGGCCGAGCTTGACGAACCGGTAGATCTGCGCGACGGCTCGGGCGATGAGCGCAACGGCGACGACGGTCAGCACCAGCGACACGATGATCGCGGCGAGTTGCATTTGGGGGCTCCTCGGGCCTGCGAGGGTGGGACCCAGTGTCGATGAGCGGATACTGGGATCATCTGCGATTACTAAGCAGTAACTTAATTAGTCTGTGCTGACACTACCCACTTATTCCGCCGCTCTGTAGCCGGACAGGCGGTGATCTGTGTCGCTCACCCGTACCCGTGCCGGTACCTGTTCTCCGCGTGTGTGCCCGCGCGTGCGCGCTCGCGCCCGCGTCCGCGTCGATGTTCGTACCCGCATCGTTCCCTCTCGATCGGAAGTTCGGTAATCGGGGTGGGTGCTCTGTGTAGATTTCGGCATTTTGTGACAGAACGATCCCATGAGGTGATGATGGGGGAGGGGTGGCGGCGTCGGGGGTCGGGGGGTGTCGTGCGCCGCGGCGGAGGCGGATGGCGTGAGGGGTGTGCACGATAGTTGAGTCAGGTCGACTCAGGTCTGTTGACAGTGGGGTGGGTGTCGTGCATCCTTGAGTCAGTTCCACTCAAGTAGTCAAGCTGGAGGAATCGAAATGGCACGTGCGGTCGGCATCGACCTGGGCACGACTAACTCCGTCGTCAGCGTTCTGGAAGGCGGCGAGCCCACCGTCATCACCAACGCAGAGGGCGCCAGGACCACGCCGTCCGTCGTCGCCTTCGCGAAGAACGGCGAGGTGCTGGTCGGCGAGGTCGCCAAGCGCCAGGCAGTGACGAACGTCGACAGGACGATCCGTTCCGTCAAGCGCCACATGGGCACTGACTGGAAGATCGACCTGGACGGCAAGAGCTTCAACCCGCAGCAGATGAGCGCCTTCATCCTGCAGAAGCTGAAGCGCGACGCCGAGGCGTACCTCGGGGAGAAGGTGACCGACGCGGTCATCACCGTCCCCGCGTACTTCAACGACTCCGAGCGCCAGGCCACGAAGGAGGCCGGCGAGATCGCGGGCCTCAACGTCCTGCGCATCGTCAACGAGCCGACCGCCGCCGCCCTGGCGTACGGGCTCGACAAGGACGACCAGACGATCCTCGTCTTCGACCTCGGTGGCGGTACCTTCGACGTGTCGCTCCTGGAGATCGGCGACGGCGTCGTCGAGGTGAAGGCCACCAACGGTGACAACCACCTCGGTGGCGACGACTGGGACCAGCGCGTCGTCGACTACCTGGTGAAGCAGTTCGCCAACGGGCACGGCGTGGACCTGTCCAAGGACAAGATGGCTCTCCAGCGTCTCCGCGAGGCCGCGGAGAAGGCGAAGATCGAGCTCTCGTCCTCGACCGAGACCACGATCAACCTGCCCTACATCACGGCGTCCGCCGAGGGCCCGCTGCACCTGGACGAGAAGCTCACGCGCTCGCAGTTCCAGCAGCTGACCGCGGACCTCCTGGACCGCTGCAAGACCCCGTTCCACAACGTCATCAAGGACGCGGGCATCGCGCTCTCCGAGATCGACCACGTCGTTCTCGTCGGTGGCTCCACCCGTATGCCGGCCGTCGCCGAGCTCGTCAAGGAGCTGACCGGTGGCCAGGAGGCCAACAAGGGCGTGAACCCGGACGAGGTCGTCGCCATCGGCGCCTCGCTCCAGGCCGGTGTCCTCAAGGGCGAGGTCAAGGACGTCCTGCTCCTCGACGTCACCCCGCTGTCCCTCGGTATCGAGACCAAGGGCGGCATCATGACCAAGCTCATCGAGCGCAACACCACGATCCCGACCAAGCGGTCCGAGATCTTCACGACGGCCGAGGACAACCAGCCGTCCGTGCAGATCCAGGTCTACCAGGGCGAGCGCGAGATCGCGGCGTACAACAAGAAGCTCGGCATGTTCGAGCTGACCGGTCTCCCGCCGGCCCCGCGCGGCGTCCCGCAGATCGAGGTCTCCTTCGACATCGACGCGAACGGCATCATGCACGTCGCCGCGAAGGACCTCGGCACGGGCAAGGAGCAGAAGATGACCGTCACCGGCGGCTCCTCGCTGCCGAAGGACGAGGTCAACCGGATGCGTGAGGAGGCCGAGCAGTACGCGGAGGAGGACCACCGCCGCCGCGAGGCCGCCGAGTCGCGCAACCAGGGCGAGCAGCTCGTCTACCAGACGGAGAAGTTCCTCAAGGACAACGAGGACAAGGTCCCCGGTGACGTGAAGACGGAGGTGGAGACCGCGCTCACCGAGCTGAAGGAGAAGCTCAAGGGCGAGGACACCGCCGAGATCCGTACCGCCACCGAGAAGGTCGCGGCCGTCTCCCAGAAGCTCGGCCAGGCGATGTACGCCAACGCCCAGGGCGAGGGTGCTCCGCAGGGCGAGGGTGCCCAGCAGGCCAAGGCCGACGACGACGTCGTGGACGCCGAGATCGTGGACGACGAGAAGGACGCCAAGGGCGGTGCGGTGTGACCGAGGAGACTCCGGGCTTCGAGGAGAAGCCCGACGTCCCCTCCGGCGCCACCTCTGAAGGAGCCGAGCCGAAGGACGCCAAGCCCTCTGCGGAGGAGGAGGCGTCCCCGGCCGGGGACGGAGTGCAGACAGTCGGCCTGACGGCCCAGCTGGACCAGGTGCGCACGGCGCTCAACGAGCGCACGGGCGACCTCCAGCGGCTCCAGGCCGAGTACCAGAACTACCGCCGCCGCGTCGAGCGGGACCGGGCCACGGTCAAGGAGATCGCCGTGGCGGGCCTCCTGTCCGAGCTGCTGCCGGTGCTCGACGACGTCGGCCGCGCCCGGGACCACGGCGAGCTGGTGGGCGGGTTCAAGTCGGTGGCCGAGTCCCTGGAGACGGTCGTCGCCAAGCTGGGCCTGCAGCAGTTCGGCAAGGAGGGCGAGCCCTTCGACCCGACGATCCACGAGGCCCTGATGCACTCGTACGCGCCGGACGTCACGGAGACGACCTGCGTGGCGATCCTGCAGCCGGGGTATCGGATCGGCGAGCGCACCATCCGCCCCGCGCGGGTGGCGGTCGCCGAGCCCCAGCCGGGGGCGACCCCGGCGGCCGCCAAGGAAGAGAAGGCAACCGACGAGGAGAGCGGTGGCACCGAGGAGGTCTGACATTCCGTCCGACCACCTCGTGGCCCACCGCCCGGCCATGCGACCGGCCCACGCGCCGGCCGCATGGCCGATCGTCCGGAAGGAGGGACGTCGATGAGCACGAAGGACTTCGTCGAGAAGGACTACTACAAGGTCCTCGGCGTCCCCAAGGACGCCACCGACGCCGAGATCAAGAAGGCGTACCGGAAGCTCGCCCGCGAGTTCCACCCGGACGCCAACAAGGGCGACGACAAGGCGGAGGAGCGCTTCAAGGAGATCTCCGAGGCGAACGACGTCCTCGGTGACAGCAAGAAGCGCAAGGAGTACGACGAGGCCCGCGCCCTCTTCGGCAACGGCGGCTTCCGGGCCGGCCCCGGCGGCGCGGGCGGCAACTTCAACTTCGACCTGGGCGACCTCTTCGGGGGTGCCCAGGGCGGCGGCGGCCAGGGCGGTGCCGGCGGCTTCGGCGGCGGCGGCCTGGGCGATGTCTTCGGCGGCCTGTTCAACCGGGGCGGTACGGGGACGCGGGTGCAGCCGCGGCGCGGCCAGGACATCGAGTCCGAGGTGACGCTCAGCTTCACCGAGGCGGTCGACGGGGCCACCGTCCCGTTGCGGATGTCCAGCCAGGCGCCCTGCAAGGCGTGTTCCGGCACCGGTGACAAGAACGGCACCCCCCGGGTCTGCCAGACCTGTCTCGGCACCGGCCAGGTCTCGCGCGGCTCCGGCGGCGGCTTCTCGCTCACCGATCCCTGCGTGGACTGCAAGGGCCGGGGCCTCATCGCCCAGGACCCGTGCGACGTCTGCAAGGGGTCCGGGCGCGCCAAGTCCTCCCGGACCATGCAGGTCAGGATCCCGGCGGGCGTCTCGGACGGCCAGCGGATCCGGCTGCGCGGCAAGGGCGGTCCGGGCGAGCGCGGCGGTCCGGCCGGCGACCTGTACGTCGTGGTCCACGTCGACGCCCACCCGGTCTTCGGCCGCAAGGGCGACAACCTCACGGTCACCGTCCCCGTCGACTTCACGGAGGCGGCGCTCGGCGGCGAGGTGAAGGTGCCCACGCTCGGTGGCCCTCCGGTCACCCTGAAGCTGCCCGCCGGCACGCCCAACGGGCGTACGATGCGGGCCCGCGGCAAGGGCGCCGTGCGCAAGGACGGCACCCGGGGCGACCTGCTCGTCACCGTGGAGGTGGCGGTTCCCCAGGACCTCGGCGACGAGGCCCGGGAAGCGCTGGAGGCGTACCGCCGGGCGACCGCGGGCCACGACCCGCGGGCCGAACTGTTCCAGGCCGCGAAGGGAGCTTGAGGTGGACGGCCGACGACGCAATCCGTACGAACTGACCGATGAGACACCGGTGTACGTGATCTCGATCGCGGCCCAGCTCTCGGGGCTCCATCCGCAGACCCTGCGCCAGTACGACCGCCTCGGCCTGGTCTCGCCCGACCGCACGGCCGGGCGCGGCAGGCGCTACTCGGCCCGCGACATCGAACTGCTGCGCACGGTGCAGCAGCTGTCGCAGGACGAGGGGATCAACCTCGCCGGCATCAAGCGCATCATCGAGCTGGAGAACCAGGTCGCCGCGCTCCAGCAGCGCGTCGCCGAGCTGTCGGCGGCCGTGGACGGCGCGGCGCAGGCGATGCAGCAGCGCGAGGCCCAGGTGCACGCCTCGTACCGGCGTGATCTGGTGCCGTACCAGGACGTGCAGCAGACCAGTGCGCTGGTGGTCTGGCGGCCCAAGCGGCCGAAGGGCTGAGAACGGGGCCGCGCGACGGCCCGACAGGCGGAGAAGGGCCGGGAGGCGTCCTGAGGGACGGCTCCCGGCCCTTCGGCCGTTCCCGGGACGCCCCTTGTGCCGTCACGGGTCCGCACGGGTCCGTACGAGCGGTCAGGAGTCCTCTTCGAGGATGCCCGAGCGGGCTATCAGATAGCCGAGCTGGGCCCGGCTGTTGCTGCCGAGGGCGGCGGCGAGCTTGGCGACGTGGGCGCGGCAGGTGCGGACGTTCATGCCGAGCCGGCGGGCTATGGAGTCGTCCACGTGCCCCTCCACCAGGAGTTGGGCGATGGACCGCTGGACCCCGCTGATGCCGAGCGAGGTCGGCTCGTACTTGACCTCCTCGCGCAGCGGCGCCGCCCTGGTCCAGAACTGTTCGAACACGTTGACCAGGTAGTGCACGAGTCCCGGGTTGCGGAGCTCCAGGGCGATCTGGTCGTCGTCGCTGGCGGGTATGAACGCGACGGTCCGGTCGAACACGATGAGGCGGCCGATCAGCTCCTCCAGCGTGCGTATCTCCACGTTGGCGTCGTCCATGCGCTCCGCGTACGCGAGGGTGCTGGGGCTGTGGCGCACGGTGTGCTGGTAGAGCGTGCGCATCCGGACGCCCCGGTGGACGACGGACAGGCCCCGCTCCAGCGACTTGATGAGGCGGTCCTCGCTCCGCCCGCCGCCGGGCTGGACGGTGAGCACCTCGGTGCGGCACTCTGCGGTGGCGAGGTCCAGGGCCGCGTTGATCCGGTTCGCGCCTTCCAGCACCGTGATGGCATTGGTGGTGGGCGGCCCCACGGTGCTGATGTCCATGAACGGCTCGAACGATTCCGTCAGCTCGACCGAGTGCCTGCGCCGCTCCAGGATCTCGCGCTCTATGGGGTGCAGATGCTGCGCGAGAGCGGTGGACGGCGGAACGGGGCGGAGCCAGGTCGGGTCGTCCGGATCGGGATGAAGCAGCGCGAACTCCATGAGGCAGGGAGCCGGTTCCACTTCGACGCGGGCGATCCGTCCCAGTCGCAAAGCGCCGGCGTAAAGGCGTGCTCCCGCATCGCACAGTTCGGTGATCCCGTGAGGATGTGTCGGCTTTGCGTCACTTGTGGTCATATCGTCACCCCCCAGGTTCCTGAACATGCAAGAACATGATGCATCCACTTGGTGGTGCTCGCGTGCTCAGGTGAGACATCGTCTTAAGTGCGGGGGAGAAGAATCCACAAGTGAGGACGAAGCCGACTATGTATAAGCGAATGCATCGCTCGGCGCTTGCCGTCTCGTTCGTCGCGGCCCTGGGGATCGGGCTGCTGGGCGGCAGCGACATTGGCTGGAGCGAGGACCGTGCCGCCGGCGGCGACATCGGCTGGACCGTCCAGGCCACCGACATCGGTTGGGTCGCGCCTGCCACGTCGTCCGACATCGGCTGGGTCTCGCCCGCGGGGTCGTCGGACATCGGCTGGGTCTCGCCCGCGTCCGACATCGGCTGGGTCTCCCCTGCGAAGTCGTCCGACATCGGCTGGGTCGCGCCCGCCACGTCGTCCGACATCGGCTGGGTCTCCCCCTCCGTCACGGCCCGTACGAGCGCATGACCATCCCGCCGGACGACCGGACCTTCCGACGGGAGATGGCCACCGCCTACCGATCGGGCTGGCACTTCATCGACCTCGTCACCGCCGTTCCCCACCGTGGCGACTCGTTGATGGTCACTCTGTTCGGCGACCCGATCGTTGTCGCACGCGAAGAAGACGACGAAGTACGCGCCTACCGGTGTCTCCGCAAGCCGCGTGGAGCTCCGCAGCCCGTCCGCTGCGCGATCCGGTACGACATGATCTTCGTGAACCTCGACCGGCGTGACCACCAGCTGTTCGAGCCAGAGACTATTTCCGCCACCCCCCGCAGTGCCTGAGCGATCCCCCGTCGTTCCATGTCGCTCAGTCACTCCCCCACACAACGGCGCCATCGTGACCTGAACACGATGGCGCCGTTGTGCTTTTCCCGGACGGCTCCCGGACGGGTCCGGGGCGCCCCGGGGTACCGGGCCGGTCAGGCCCTGCCGAGCGCCCGGTCCACGGCGATCTCGATGACGATCCGCTCCGGGTTCGGCCTCGGCGTACGCCCGTAGCGCTCCGTGTAGCGGCGCACCGCCTCGGCCACCGCCTCCGGCTCCGTGCGCACCGTCGCGCGCCCCTCCAGCGTCGCCCAGTGGCGCCCCTCGATCTGGCAGACGGCGACCCGTGCCCCGTCCGGGCCCGCGGCCAGGACGTTGCGGGCCTTGCGGGTGTTCCGGCCGGTGATGATCCGTGCCAGCCGCGCCTCGGGGTCGTACGTCACGCCCACCGGCACCACGTGCGGGGTGCCGTCGGGGCGCGGCGTGGTCAGGGTGCACACGTGCCGCGCGCGCCAGAAGGCGAGGTACTCGGGGCCGGGGTTCGTCACGTCGACTGCCATGGGGCAGACCCTACGGCCCGCCGCCCCGGCGTTCCCGGCCGGGCGGGGCGGGCTGCGGTGGCGGGTGGCCCGTGCGGCCGGTTCACTCGGAACAGCGGAACCGTCCGGTACGGGCACGGAAGGCCCCCGAAACAAGTTGAGTGGAGTGGACTCAACATTCACTTGAGTGGGGTAGACTCAACTTTACGCACGCTGGTCGAGTCAGGAGGAGAGAGCGCACGTGGACGCCGAGCTGACCAACAAGAGCCGGGACGCCATCAACGCGGCCACCACCAGGGCCGTGAAGGACGGGCACGCCGATCTGACCCCGGGGCACCTGCTGCTGGCGCTCCTCGCGGGTGAGGACAACGCGAACATCACCGATCTGCTCGCCGCCGTCGACGCCGACCAGATCGCCGTGCGGTCCGAGACCGAGCGGCTGCTGGGCTCGCTGCCCAGCGTCACGGGATCGACCGTCGCCCCGCCGCAGCCCAACCGCGAACTGCTCGCCGTCGTCACGGACGCCGCGGAGCGGGCGCGGGACCTCGGCGACGACTACGTCTCCACCGAGCATCTGCTGATCGGCATCGCCGCCAAGGGCGGCCGTGCCGGTGAGATCCTTGCCGGTCAGGGGGCCAGTGCGAAGAAGCTGCTGGACGCGTTCGAGACGAGCAGGGGAGGACGACGGGTGACCACACCCGACCCGGAGGGCCAGTACAAGGCGCTGGAGAAGTTCGGCACGGACTTCACCGCGGCCGCGCGCGAGGGCAAGCTCGACCCGGTCATCGGGCGCGACCAGGAGATCCGCCGGGTCGTCCAGGTGCTGTCCCGCCGTACGAAGAACAACCCGGTGCTCATCGGCGAGCCCGGCGTCGGCAAGACGGCCGTCGTCGAGGGCCTGGCCCAGCGCATCGTCAAGGGCGACGTCCCCGAGTCGCTGCGCAACAAGCGGCTGGTCTCGCTCGACCTCGGCGCGATGGTCGCGGGCGCGAAGTACCGCGGCGAGTTCGAGGAGCGGCTGAAGACCGTCCTCTCCGAGATCAAGGAGAGCGACGGCCAGATCATCACCTTCATCGACGAGCTGCACACCGTCGTGGGCGCGGGCGCCGGCGGCGACTCCGCGATGGACGCGGGCAACATGCTCAAGCCGATGCTGGCCCGCGGCGAGCTGCGCATGGTCGGCGCGACGACGCTCGACGAGTACCGCGAGCGGATCGAGAAGGACCCGGCCCTGGAGCGCCGCTTCCAGCAGGTGCTGGTGGCCGAGCCGAGCGTCGAGGACACCATCGCGATCCTGCGCGGTCTCAAGGGCCGCTACGAGGCCCACCACAAGGTCTCCATCGCGGACTCCGCGCTGGTGGCCGCCGCGACCCTCTCGGACCGCTACATCACCTCCCGCTTCCTCCCCGACAAGGCGATCGACCTGGTCGACGAGGCGGCCTCCCGGCTGCGGATGGAGATCGACTCCTCGCCGGTCGAGATCGACGAGCTCCAGCGCGCCGTCGACCGGCTGCACATGGAGGAGCTGGCGCTCAGGAACGAGACGGACCCCGCCTCCCGGGAGCGCCTGGAGCGGCTCCGCCGCGACCTCGCCGACAAGGAGGAGGAACTGCGCGGCCTCAATGCCCGCTGGGAGAAGGAGAAGCAGGGCCTCAACCGCGTCGGTGAGCTGAAGGAACGCCTCGACGAGCTGCGCGGCCAGGCCGAACGCGCCCAGCGCGACGGCGACTTCGACACCGCGTCCAAGCTGCTGTACGGGGAGATCCCGGGCGTGGAGCGGGAGTTGGCGGAGGCGTCCGAGGCGGAGCAGGAGGCCGCCAAGGACACCATGGTCAAGGACGAGGTCGGCCCGGACGACATCGCCGACGTCGTCGGCTCCTGGACCGGCATCCCCGCCGGGCGGCTGCTGGAGGGCGAGACCCAGAAGCTGCTGCGCATGGAGGACGAGCTCGGCCGGCGCCTCATCGGTCAGGGCGAGGCGGTGCGCGCGGTGTCGGACGCCGTACGCCGCACCCGCGCCGGGATCGCCGACCCGGACCGGCCCACCGGGTCGTTCCTCTTCCTCGGCCCGACCGGCGTCGGCAAGACCGAACTGGCCAAGGCCCTCGCCGACTTCCTCTTCGACGACGAGCGGGCCATGGTCCGCATCGACATGAGCGAGTACAGCGAGAAGCACAGTGTGGCGCGGCTGGTCGGCGCCCCGCCCGGATACGTCGGGTACGAGGAGGGCGGCCAGCTCACCGAGGCGGTCCGCCGCCGCCCGTACAGCGTCGTGCTGCTGGACGAGGTCGAGAAGGCCCACCCCGAGGTCTTCGACATCCTGCTCCAGGTGCTCGACGACGGCCGGCTCACCGACGGCCAGGGGCGCACGGTCGACTTCCGCAACACCATCCTGATCCTGACCTCCAACCTCGGCAGCCAGTTCCTGGTCGACCCGCTGACCAAGCCGGAGGAGAAGCGGGCCCAGGTCCTGGAGGTCGTGCGGGCCTCGTTCAAGCCGGAGTTCCTCAACCGGCTCGACGACCTGGTGGTCTTCTCGGCGCTCTCCGGCGACGAGCTGGCCCACATCGCCCGGCTCCAGATCGACCGGCTCGCCAAGCGGCTGGCCGACCGCCGGCTCACCCTCGACGTCACGCCCGAGGCCCTGGCCTGGCTGGCAGAGGAGGGCAACGACCCGGCGTACGGCGCCCGGCCGCTGCGCCGCCTCATCCAGACGGCGATCGGCGACCGGCTGGCGAAGGAGATCCTCGCGGGCGAGGTCAAGGACGGGGACACCGTACGCGTCGACCGGGTCGGCGACGGCCTGCTCGTCGGTCCGGCGGTCTGAGAGGGGACGCCCCGGACAGGGCGGCGTTCGGGAACGTGGCATCCGAGGGGCCGGGTGCCACGTTCCCGCGCGTAGGGGGTGGGGCGCCGCCCGGTCGCGGAAACGGAGAATACGGCGATTTCGGGAATTCGGAGAAACGGCCCCCACCTGAAGTGATCAATTCTTCAACATCGATATCGCGCCAAACGCTCCCTCTGGTTCCGGCAGGCGCGGGCGGCTTCCCCGCCGCCCCCTCTACCCCCTCACGCCGCTTCCGACAAGGGACTTCAGGGCACGGGTCGAGGTCGTCCGCCCCGGCGGACACAAATAAACAGGACACCGCGGCCCGCCCGTGACTCCCCGCCCACAGCTGGGATTAGAGGCCGAATTGGGCAGCCGGTAGCGTGCCCGCATGAACGAGCGGATAGGCGATGAGATAGAAAATGGGCCCAAGAAGCCCCGATCCGACAATCTCTTTCACCTTGGCGAATTCCGTACCCTTTGGGCTGCTTACGCTCAGTCGATCCTGGGTGACCAACTGGCCCGTGTGGCACTGTCGTTGCTCGTTTTCGAACGTACCGACTCGCCGGGCTGGACGGCGGCGACCTACGCCCTGACCACCCTGCCCGCGCTGCTGTCCGGGGTGCTGCTCTCCGGTCTCGCGGACCGGTTCCCCCGGCGTACGGTCATGGTCAGCTGCGACCTGATCCGGATGGTGCTGGTCGGGCTGATGGCACTGCCCGGGATGCCGTTGCCGCTGCTC
Organism: Streptomyces sp. NPDC092952; assembly: GCF_044754785.1. Classification (NCBI taxonomy): domain Bacteria; kingdom Bacillati; phylum Actinomycetota; class Actinomycetes; order Kitasatosporales; family Streptomycetaceae; genus Streptomyces; species Streptomyces sp. NPDC092952. The sequence continues at coordinate 567,932 of NZ_JBIVPT010000003.1, forward strand.
GCCGGGCTGCTGGTGCTGGCGCAGCTGGCCGAGGCGCCCTTCGGTGCCGCCCAGGGCGCGATGATGCCCACCGTGCTCGGCGTCGAGCGGTACGAGCGGGGCCAGCGGGTCATGCAGATCACCCACCAGGTCGGCCAGCTCGTCGGCTTCGCCGGGGGCGGGCTGCTCGCCGCGTGGCTGGGCAGCAACCGCTCGCTGGCCGTGAACGCGGCGACCTTCCTGCTCTCGGCGGCCCTCATCCGGTTCGGGGTGAAGGCCCGCCCGGTGGCGAGCGCCGAGGCCCGCACGGCGAAGCTCGGCGCCCAGGTCGGCGGCGCCACCGCACTGATCTGGTCGGACCGCAGGCTCCGTTCGCTGCTCGCGCTGGGCTGGCTCGCGGGGTTCATCGTCCTGCCGGAGGGGCTGGCCGCCCCGTTCGCGGACGAGGCCGGCGGCGGGGCGTACTCGGTGGGGCTGCTGCTCGCCTCGCATCCGGCGGGCATGGTGCTGGGCGCGGCCCTGCTGGGACGGTCCCGGGTCGGGGACGAGACCCGGCGCCGGCTGCTCGGCCCGCTGGCGATCGCCGCGAACCTGCCGCTGGTCGCCTACTGGCTCGACCCCAGTGTGGGTGTGGCGATGTTCCTGCTGCTGGTCGCCGGGGTGTGCTCGGCGTACCAGATCACCGCCGGGGCCACCTTCGTCCTGCTGACCCCGGCCGACCGGCGGGGCCAGGCGCTGGGGCTCGCCCGGTCGGGGGTGACCGCCATGCAGGGCATCGGTGTGGCGGCCGGGGGCGCGGTGACCGAGCTGACCGGCTCCTCGGCGAACACCATCGGGGCCTCCGGGCTCCTCGGGGTGGTCTGCGCCGTCCTGGTGGCGGCCGCCTGGTCCCGGGCCCGGGGGACCGGGGCGATCCCCGCGAAGGCGTAGCCCGGGGGGTCTACGCCCTGGCGGCGAAACGCGGCTAGGGTCGTCGGCAGGAAACCACGTGCGATCCACAGGAGTACCCAGCGATGTCTATCGATCCGTCCTCGATTCCGAGTTTCGGCGTCCAGCCCGAACCGCAGGCGGCAGGACCCGCGGGCCCTGTTTTCCCCGACCAGGACCTGGTCAAGCAGCTCCTCGACCAGATGGAGGTGAAGTACGGCGTCGACGGCGAGGGTGACCTCGCGGCGGTCTGGGAGGACTTCCGCGTGTACTTCATGTTCCGCGGCGAGGACGAGCAGCAGGTCTTCGCGGTCCGGACGTTCTACGACCGCCCGCACGCCGTCGACCAGCGTCCGGTCCTCCTCGACGCGATCGACGACTGGAACCGCAACACGCTGTGGCCCAAGGTCTACACCCACACCCACGAGCCCGAGGAGGGCTCCGAGGAGACCGAGGTCTCGGTCCGCCTCATCGGTGAGGCGCAGATGCTCACCGGCACGGGTGTCAGCCTGGAGCACTTCGTCTCCTCGACGGCCAGCTGGATCGGCGCCTCGATCCAGTTCGACCGCTGGCTCCAGGAGCGCCTGGGCCTGACGCCCGCCGAGGCGAAGACGGACGGCGAGGAGCAGGCGGACGGCGAGGAGAAGGCCACCGACGCCTGACCCGCCCCCGAACGCACCCCGGCCCGGGGCGACGGTCACCCGACCGCCGCCCCGGGCCGGTCCGCGTCCGCGCCCGGTCAGGGCGCCGCCCGGCGCAGCCGGCCGACCGCCTCCCGCAACACCTCGTCCCTTTTGCAGAAGGTGAACCGCACGAGGCTGCGCCCCGCCTCCGGGTCGTCGTAGAAGACCGAGTTGGGTACCGCGACCACCCCGTGGCGTTCGGGGAGGGCGCGGCAGAAGGCGAGGGCGTCCGTCTCGCCGAACGGGGAGATGTCGGTGGTGATGAAGTACGTCCCCTGCGGCCGGTGGACCTCGAACCCGGCCGCCCGCAGGCCGTCGGCGAGCAGGTCGCGCTTGCGCCGCAGGTCGGCGCGGAAGGTGTCGAAGTACGTGTCCGGCAGGCGCAGCGCCTCGGCGATCGCGTACTGGAAGGGGCCCGCGCTGACGTAGGTCAGGTACTGCTTGGCGGTCCGTACGGCGGTGACGAGCGGGGCGGGCGCGGTGACCCAGCCGACCTTCCATCCCGTGTACGAGAACGATTTGCCGGCGGAGGAGATGGTGACGGTCCGCTCGCGCATGCCGGGCAGGGAGGCCATCGGGATGTGCTCGCCCTCGAAGACCAGGTGCTCGTAGACCTCGTCGGTGACGACCAGGAGGTCGTGCTCGACGGCGAGTGCGGCGATGGCGGTCAGTTCCTCGCGGGTGAGGACGGTGCCCGTGGGGTTGTGCGGGGTGTTCAGGAGCAGGAGGCGGGTGCGCGGGGTGATCTTCGACCGCAGCTCGTCCAGGTCGGGGCGGAAGGACGGTGCGCGCAGCGTGAGCGGCACGCGCTGGGCGCCGGCCATCGCGATGCAGGCCGCGTACGAGTCGTAGAAGGGCTCGAAGGCGATCACCTCGTCGCCCGGTTCCAGCAGCGCGAGCATGGCCGCCGCGATGGCCTCCGTCGCACCGGCGGTGACCAGGACCTCCGTGTCGGGGTCGACGGCCAGGCCGTGGAAGCGCCGCTGGTGGTCGGCGATCGCGGTGCGCAGCTCGGGGATGCCGGGGCCGGGCGGGTACTGGTTGCCCTTCCCCTCCCGCAGCGCCCGGACCGCGGCCTCGCGGACCTCCTCGGGGCCGTCGGTGTCGGGGAAGCCCTGGCCGAGGTTGATGGAGCCGGTGCGTACGGCGAGCGCGGACATCTCCGCGAAGATCGTCGTGCCGAAGCCGTCGAGGCGGCGGTTGAGCAGCGGTCGTCCCTGTGTCATGACTGCCATCCTGCGCGGAAGCTCTGGAGTTGCTCAAGTCTGCTTTGACCGTTCGGGCGCGGGGCATCCCACCTCCACGCGTGCGGTGCGCGCGAGCGTGGAAGCGGGGGAGCTCGCTTCGGGGGAACGGAAGGGCGGGAGCCATGAGTGTTGTCATAGGCGCGATCGCGGCGGCCGTGGTGGTCGGGCTGATCGTGATGACGGTGTCGAGGGCACGGCGGCGGAAGGCGGCGCGCTACCGGAGCGTGCGCCGGGGCTCGGGCGGCGGCAGCGCCTCGGGCGGCAGCTGGTGGGCGGGGAACAACAGCGCCGCGGGCAGTTCCGGTGGCGGCGGCGGTACGTCCTGCGGCTCGGTGGCCGGTGACTCCGGGGGCAGCTCCGGCGGTCATTCCGGTGGGCACTCGTGCGGCGGGGGACACTCCTGCGGCGGTGGTTCCTCGTGCGGCGGCGGAGGCGGCTGCGGCGGGGGTAGCTGACCGGGGCGCAGAGCACGGCCGAAAGGTGCCTGGCGGGTGAACTCCCGCCAGGCACCTTTTTGTTGGGAGGTTCCGCGGGTCGTCCGTGAACAGATGATCCGAGGGGCCCCCGAGGGGATGGAAACCCCGGCAAGTTGGGTAAAAACGCTGTGGATGCGACTTATTCGTGGTTCCCTCGGTTGAGAGAACTTTCAGCCCTAGGACCCTAGTTGGACCTGATCGGGCGCTACCCACCTCCCACGAGCAGCACGCCAGGGGGGCGTCCCCTGTCCATGCGTCCATGCTTTCCTGCGGAGCCGACCCATGCTCACGACCCTCCAGACTGCTTATTCAGACACCCGTGCTGCCGACCTCGCCTGGGCGCTGGGGCGCGAACCGCTGCCCGCGCTGGCCGTGCTGGACCTGGACCTCGACGGTGCCAAGTTGCAGATGCGGCTGCTCGGCGCCTCCCATCAGGTGCTCCTCGAAGAAGACCGCGGGACCTGTTCCGAAACCGTCGCCTGTATCCCCGGCAGCAGCACCCCGCTCCCGCTCGGCGTCTCCAAGCGGCTCGGGGGGTGGGAGTACGAGTTCGCGGCACGCGTCGAGACGCTGTCGGCGGGCTCGTTCGCGGGGCGCGCGCAGGAGCTGCTCGCCCTGGTGGCCGACCATCCGCACGGCCTCGCCGGGACGTTCCCCGGCAGCCCGCACGCCTTCACCGCCATGCTCGCCCAGCGGACCGAGGGCCAGGTGCGGTGGCGCACCTGGCACGCGTACCCGCAGGAGGGGCAGCTGGTCGTGACGCGCACCCGGGTGGGGGTGCGGACGCCCGCGGCGGTCTTCTGACCCGGTCCGGTTCCGCGGCTTCGCGTCCTTGTCGGGATCACCTGCCCCATTGCGTCCAGGTCCGGTCGGCCTCATCGGCTCTCCCCGCTGTGCCGATCCGCCCAACTCCGTTATGAGCACGCCATTTACACCCTTGTGGGTGACAGGCTGCCACAGGTTCGTGACGTAGCGTTCGGTCATGATCGACCAGCAGGTTTCGCTGCGAGGGGGCGCGGCGCGTCTTCCCGTGCGACCGAGGACCGGTCGGTGCCTCGTCCTTGCCGCGGTCTTCGTCTGCGCCGCCTGCGGCCTGGTGTACGAGCTCGAACTGGTCGCGCTCGCTTCGTACTTGATCGGCGATTCGGTCACCCAGGCGTCCGTCGTGCTCTCCGTGATGGTGTTCGCGATGGGGGTCGGGTCGCTTCTCGCGAAACGTTTGCGCAGCCGGGCCGCCGAGGGGTTCGGGCTGATCGAGGCGGCTCTCGCGCTCGTCGGCGGCTCCTCGGCGCTGGTGCTGTACGCCTCGTTCGCCTGGGTCGGGGAGTCGCGGTTCGCCCTGGTGGGGTTCTCGCTGACGATCGGCATCCTGATCGGGGCGGAGATCCCGCTGCTGATGACGTTGATCCAGCGGGTGGACCGGCAGGACGCGGGCGGTGCCGTGGCGGATCTCTTCGCCGCCGACTACGTGGGCGCGCTGGTCGGCGGGCTCGCCTTTCCGTTCCTGCTGCTGCCGGTGCTCGGCCAGCTGACCGGGGCGCTGTTCACCGGGGCGGTCAACGCGGCGGCGGGCGGGGCGCTGGTGCTGTGCGTGTTCCGGCGGGATCTCACCCGGCGCTCCCGGCTGCTGCTGATCCTGTGCAACGTGGTGGTGATCGTGGTGCTGGCCGTCGCCACCGCGCTGGTCGGCGATTTCGAGAGGGCGGCGCGGCGCGCGGTGTACGGGGACGGGGTGCGGGTCGCCGAGCAGACCTCGGTCCAGGAAGTGGTGCTGACGGGTTCGGACCGCGACTCCCTCGACCTCTACCTGGACGGGCGGCTGCGGGTCAGCGCGCGGGACGAGTACCGCTACCACGAGTCGCTGGTGCATCCGGCGATGAACGGGCCGCACGCCCGGGTGCTGGTCCTGGGCGGCGGTGACGGACTCGCCGCCCGCGAGGTGCTGCGCTACCGGGACGTGCGCGAGGTCACCGTGGTCGAGCTGGACGCGGGCGTCACCCGACTGGCCCGTGAGGACCGGGCGCTCTCGGAGCTGAACGGCCACGCCTACCGCGATCCGCGGGTCACGGCGGTCACTGCGGACGCCTTCAACTGGCTGCGGGCGCGCCACGGCCACTACGACGTGATCGTCTCGGACCTGCCCGATCCGGGGATCTCCAGCAGCACCAAGCTGTACTCGGCGGAGTTCTACGGGCTGGTCGCCAAGTCGCTGGCGCCCGGCGGGCGGCTGGTGGTGCACGGGGGCCCGCCGCTGACCCGGCCGCGTACGTACTGGACGGTCGAGGCGTCGATGCGGTCGGCCGGGCTCGCCACCCGCCCGTACTGGATGAGCGGCCGGCCCTCCGACTCCACCGCCGGGCCGGACCGGGCCACCCACCGGCGGCGTGATGTGCGCGGCTGGGGCTTCGTCCTGGCCGGCCGGGGGAAGCGGCCGGGGCTCGGGCTCGCCACGGGGGCGCCGGTGCTGCGGTCGATGACGGAGCGGGCGCTGGCGGAGGCCGGGCGGCTGGCGGACCGGGCCCGGCCGTCCGGGCTGCCGCCGTCGACGCTGGTGCACCCGAGGTACTGGGAGGAGCGCTGAGGGGTGCGGGGCGGGGGTGCGGTGTGGGCCGCTCGGCGGTGAACCGCTGACGTGGCGGCCGGGGCTGAGTAGGCTCGGTTTCCATGGAGCATGAGGTGTTCGTTCCGGTTCCGGTCCCGTCCCTCCGGCGGACGCTCGGCGACCCCGCCCGCGTCGCCCGGTGCGTTCCGGGGCTTCAGCAGGACGCCGACGCGTCCGCGGACCCGCTGTCCGGCCGGCTCAGGATCAGGGTGGACGGCCACACGATCACGTACCGGGGCGCGCTGCGGCTCGCGGACGGGGCGGAGGCCGGTGCCGGGGACGCTCCGGTGGTTCTGGTGACCGGCGAGGGCGCCGAGGCCCGGGGCGGCGGTTCGGTGCGGCTGCGGCTCACGGTCCGGCTGACCGGGCGGGACGGCGGCACGGCGATCGGCTTCGCGGGTACGGCGGACGGCGACGGCCGGATCCTGGAGCTGGACGCGGCGGCGGCGCTCGCGGCGGCCCGGCGGCTGCTCGACCGGTTCGCCCAGCAGCTGGTGACGGAGACGCTGGCGGGCGGTGGTGAGGCCGGCGACGGGGGCGGGGCGGCCGCCGAGCGGTCCGTGGGCGAGGCCGTGGAGCAGGCCATCGAAGAGGCGGCGGAGGAGGCCGACACGACCGGGACGGCCACCGAGGGGACCCCTCCCGCGGCCGCGGACAAGGACGCGGACTCGAACGCGAACGGGGACGCGGACGGGGGCGGGAACCCTCCGGGCACCGGGGCCGTCTTCGACGCCCCCGTACCGCCGCCCTCGCTCGATCCGGTCTCCGAGGTCGAGTTCACCGTTCCCGAGGAGCCCCCGGCGGAGGCCGCGCACGCCCGGCGCACCATGATCGGCCGCAGCGCCGAGGAGGTCGACCACGCGCCGCCGCGCGGCCGGTACGCCCCCGTCCCGTCGCCCGACGCGGTCAACGCGGGCGCCGCGCTCCGCTGGGTCGTCCCGGCCGCCGCGTTCGCGGTGGCGTCCGCGGTGGTGGTGACCCGGGTGCTGCGACGGCGGCGCTGAGCGGTGCGGTCCGGGGCGCGCGAGGGCGGCGGCAAGGGTTTTCCCCTGCTCGGGCCGGGTCAGTAACCTCGTCGGGTGAGTAGCAGCGAGAAGGACGTCCGGCTGTCCGTCGGCGACGCAGAGTTGACCGTGAACCCCGCCAACGGCTGTCGCATCGACAGCCTGCGGATCGGTGGCACCGAACTGCTGAGGCAGGGGGCCCACTACGGCTGCTTCCCGATGGTGCCGTGGTGCGGGCGCACCAGGAACGGCCTGTTCCACAACGGCGACGTCCCGCACCGGCTGCCGGTGAACGCCCCGCCGCACGCCATCCACGGCACCGGCCGGGACACCGCCTGGCGCACCGCCCGAGTGGCCGAACGCGAGGCGTCCTTCTACTACGACCTGGCCGACCCCTGGCCGTACCCGGGCCGGGTGACCCAGACCTTCGAGCTGTCCGAGGACTCGCTCACCCTCGCCTTCGGCATCGAGACGTACGGCGACTCGTTCCCGGCGCAGGCGGGCTGGCACCCGTGGTTCCTGCGCAGGCTCGGCGAGGACGGCGAGGAGGTGCGGCTCTCCTTCGACGCGGCCTGGCAGGAGGAGCGCGGCGCCGACCATCTGCCGACCGGCCGCCGCATCCCGCCGCTGGACGGCCCCTGGGACGACTGCTTCGGGATGCCGGACGGGGTGGAGGTGACGCTCACCTGGCCGGAGCAGCTGGAGCTGACCGTGAAGAGCCGCACCGAGTGGGTCGTGATCTACGACGAGCAGGAGGCGGCGGTCTGCGTGGAGCCGCAGTCCGGCCCGCCGAACGGGCTGAACACCGAGCCCCGGTACGTGACCCCGATCGATCCGCTGGAGATCGCGACGACCTGGAGCTGGCGCCGGCTGTGACGGGCGGTGCTGGAAGGCTCCGGGAGGCGGCGTGAAAGTCGGCGTCCGGTGTGCCGCTTAAGCTCGTAGCCATGACTGACGTACGTGCTGAGCTGCTCCAGCAGATCAAGGACAAGGCCGTGGTACACGGCAAGGTGACCCTCTCCTCGGGTCTTGAGGCCGACTGGTACATCGACCTGCGCCGCATCACGCTGGACGGCAAGGCCGCTCCGATGGTCGGTCAGGTGATGCTCGACGCCACCGCCGAGCTGGACTACGACTGCGTGGGCGGGCTCACCCTGGGCGCCGACCCGGTCGCCACCTCGATGCTGCACGCCTCCGCCGCGCGCGGGCAGGAGCTGGACGCGTTCGTCGTCCGCAAGGCGCAGAAGGCGCACGGGATGCAGCGCCGCATCGAGGGCACGGACGTGAAGGGCCGCCGCTGCCTGGTGGTCGAGGACACCTCGACCACCGGCGGTTCGCCGCTGACCGCCGTGGAGGCGGTCCGCGAGGCCGGTGGCGAGGTCGTGGCCGTGGCCGTGATCGTGGAGCGCGGTGCGGCCCCGGCGATCGCCGAGGCCGGTCTCCCGTATGTCCACGTCTACTCGGTCGCCGATCTCGACCTGGCCTGACCTGCGGTTTTTTTGAGGGGTGGGGTGTTTCACGTGAAACACCCCACCCCTTTCGCATGCCCGTGACCGGTCGGCGGGCCGCAGGGCACACCACCGGGTGGAGCCCGGCCGAGAGTCTGGGAAGATGGGGGCGACGATGACGTCGCCCCCAGGTCAGGGAACCAGCACGCACACCCGCATATCCCAAGGAGCGGTCAGATGCCCATCGCAACCCCCGAGGTCTACGCCGAGATGCTCGACCGGGCGAAGGCGGGGAAGTTCGCCTACCCGGCCATCAACGTGACGTCGACCCAGACCCTGCACGCGGCGCTGCGCGGCTTCGCCGAGGCGGAGAGCGACGGCATCGTCCAGATCTCCACCGGTGGGGCGGAGTTCCTGGGCGGCCAGTACAGCAAGGACATGGTCACCGGCGCCGTCGCCCTGGCCGAGTTCGCGCACATCGTCGCCGCCAAGTACGGCATCTCCGTCGCGCTGCACACCGACCACTGCCCGAAGGACAAGCTGGACGGCTATGTGCGTCCGCTGCTCGACATCTCCGCCGAGCGCGTCGCCCGGGGCGAGAACCCGCTGTTCCAGAGCCACATGTGGGACGGTTCGGCCGAGACCCTGACCGACAACCTGGCCATCGGCCAGGAGCTGCTGGCCAAGGCCGCCGCCGCCAGGATCATCCTTGAGGTCGAGATCACCCCGACCGGCGGCGAGGAGGACGGCGTCTCGCACGAGATCAACGACGAGCTGTACACCACCGTCGACGACGCGCTGCGCACCGCCGAGGCGCTCGGCCTGGGCGAGAAGGGCCGCTACCTGCTGGCCGCCTCCTTCGGCAACGTCCACGGCGTCTACAAGCCGGGCAACGTCGTGCTCCGCCCCGAGCTGCTGAAGGACCTCCAGGAGGGCGTCGCCGCCAAGTACGGCAAGCCGGCCGGCAGCCAGCCCTTCGACTTCGTCTTCCACGGCGGCTCCGGCTCCACCGAGCAGGAGATCGCCACCGCGCTGGAGAACGGCGTCGTGAAGATGAACCTCGACACCGACACCCAGTACGCCTTCACCCGCCCGATCGTGGACCACGTGTTCCGCAACTACGACGGCGTGCTGAAGGTCGACGGCGAGGTCGGCAACAAGAAGGTCTACGACCCGCGCAGCTGGGGCAAGTCCGCCGAGGCGGGCATGGCCGAGCGCGTCACGGAGGCCTGCGCCAACCTGCGTTCCACCGGTACCCGGCTGAAGTAGCACCTGGTACGAAGTGCTGTCGTGGGCCCGGTATCCCGTGGGGTGCCGGGCCCCCGGCATGTCCGACACACATCTACGCAAGCCGAAGGGGTCGCTGTGGGTTCCAGCGCGCGCTATGACTTCGACACCGTCGTCGACCGCCGGGGCACCTGGTGTGTCCAGTGGGACGGGGTCGCGGACCGGTTCGGGGTGGACGGGCTGCTGCCGTTCACCATCTCCGACATGGACTTCCGCACCGCCCCGCAGGTGCTGGACGCCCTGCGCTCCCGCATCGACCACGGGGTGTTCGGCTACACGGACTGGCGGCAGGACGACTTCCGCTCGGCGATAGCCCACTGGTACGCGACCCGGTACGGCACGGAGGTGGACACCGGGCAGCTGGTCTACGGGCCCTCGGTGCTCAGCCAGCTCTCGCAGCTGCTCCAGATGTGGACCGGGGAGGGCGACGGGGTGGTCGTCCACACCCCCACGTACGACGGTTTCCGCAAGGCGGTGACGGGGCTGCGGCGGGAGCTGCGCGGGGTGCCGGTGGGGGACGCGGCCGCTCTGGAGCGCGAGCTGGCCCGCCCGGACAGCAAGGTCCTGGTGCTGTGCTCCCCGCACAACCCGACCGGCCGGGTGTGGACGGAGGACGAGCTGCGCACGTTCGCGTCGCTGGCCGCCCGGCACGGGGTCGCGGTGATCAGCGACGAGATACACGCGGACTTCGCGCACGCCGGGCGAATACACGTGCCGTGGACGCGGGTCGCGGGCGCCACCCGCTGGGCGCTGGTCACCTCCGCGTCGAAGGCGTTCAACTTCCCGGCGCTGTCCGGTTCGTACGGGCTGATCGGCGACCCGGCCGACCGGACGGAGTTCCTGCGGCGGATGGAGACCGCGGAGGGGCTGGCCTCCCCGGCGGTGCTGTCGCTGACCGCGCACATCGCGGCCTACCGGGAGTCGGCCCCGTGGCTGGACGCGGCCCGGGAGTACGTCGCCGGGAACCTGGAGCTGGTCGCGCGGCGGCTGGACGAGGAGCTTCCGGAGCTGGGCTGGCGGCCGCCGGAGGCCGGGTACCTGGCGTGGATCGATCTGCGTCCGGCCGGTGTCGAGGGCGACGCGGAGCTCCAGCGGGTGCTGATCGAGCGGGAGAAGGTCGCGGTGATGCCGGGCGGGGTGTACGGGGCGGAGGGCTTCGTACGGCTGAACGTGGGGTGCCCGCGCTCCAAGGCCGCCGCCGGGGTGGAGGCGCTGATCCGGGGCGTCCGGGCGGTGACGGGCCGGGCGGCGTGACCCGGGGCGCGGCGGCATGAGCGGTGACGGGCCGGGTGGCGCGGTGGCACGGGAGGTGTGACGGCCGGGGGCGGAACCGCCGTTCCGATGGCAGGGGCCGGGTGGAGCGGGGATGCTGCTCGTATGTCTGACGCAGCCGAGCCGGGAGCCATCCGCGTCGCCTCCGCCACCGGACGCCGGGTGGTCCTCACCACCGTCCTCGGCTCCAGCATGGTCATGCTGGACTCCACCGTCATCAATGTCGCCCTGCCCCGGATCGGCAAGGACCTCGGCACCGACCTGGCCGCCCTCCAGTGGACCGTCAACGCCTACATGCTCACCCTCGCCGGGCTGATCCTCCTCGGCGGCTCCCTGGGCGACCGGTACGGGCGGCGGCGGGTCTTCGTCGTCGGCGTCGTCTGGTTCGCCGCCGCCTCCGCGCTCTGCGGCCTGGCGCCGAACGCCGCCGTGCTCGTCGGCGCCCGCGCCCTCCAGGGCATCGGCGGGGCCCTGCTCACCCCCGGTTCGCTGGCCCTGATCCAGGCGAGCTTCCACCCCGACGACCGGGCCCGCGCGGTCGGGCTGTGGTCGGGGCTCGGCGGGGTCGGGGCCGCCGTCGGGCCGTTCGTCGGCGGCTGGCTGGTCGACGGGCCGGGCTGGCGGTGGGTCTTCCTGCTCAACGTGCCGCTCGCCGCGGTCTGCGTACCGGTGGCGCTGCGCCACGTACCGGAGTCGCGGGACCCGCGGGCGCGGGGGCGCTTCGACGTGCTGGGGGCGGTGCTCGCGGCTCTCGCCCTCGCCCTGGTGACCTACGCGCTGATCGAGGCGCCGGGGCAGGGGGCCTCCGGGCCGGTGATCGGGGCGGCCGTCTGCGGGGTCCTGCTCGGGGCGGTCTTCGTGCGGGTGGAGCAGGTCCGGGCGGAACCGATGCTGCCGCCCTCGGTCTTCGCCTCCCGGCAGTTCACCGCCGTCAACGTCATCACCCTCTGCGTGTACGCGGCGCTCGGCGGCTACTTCTTCCTGGCCGCGATCCAGCTCCAGGTGGTGGCCGGGTACTCGGCGCTCGGCGCGGGCACGGCGCTGCTGCCGACGACCGTGCTGATGCTGCTCTTCTCGGCCGCCTCGGGCGAGCTCGGGCAGCGCATCGGGCCCCGTATCCCGCTGACCGCCGGGCCGCTGATCGCCGCCGCGGGCATGCTGCTGATGCTGCGGGTCGGGCCCGGTTCGGGCTCCGTCCACGGCTACCTCACCGAGGTGCTTCCGGCGGTCGGGGTGCTCGGCGTCGGGCTGGTCACCCTGGTCGCGCCGCTCACCGCGACCGTGCTGGCCTCCGTCGACACCGCCCGGGCCGGTCTCGCCAGCGGGATCAACAACGCCGCCGCCCGCGCCGCCGGGCTGATCGCCGTGGCCGCGCTGCCGCTGCTGGCCGGCATGGGACCGGAGGCGTACCGGGACGCCGGGGAGTTCGCCGCGACCTTCCGCCGGGCGATGCCGATGTGCGCCGGGCTGCTCGTCCTGGGGGCGGGGATCGCCTGGGCGACGGTGCGTACGCCCGCTCCCGCTCCCGAGGAGCACGAGCAGGCGCGGCCCGAATGCGCGGTGCACTGCGGGATCGCCGCCCCGCCGCTGGAGCCCGCGCCCGAGGAGGACGGGAGGAGCGCCGGGCAGGCGGAGGGGAAGGAGCGCGGGCAGCGGGACGCGGGCCGGGCGGAGGACGGTACGGGCTGACCCCGCCGGGTACCCGGGCACGCGGGTGCCAGGCACACTTGAACCCATGTCGATCCACGAGAACCTGCTCGGGGGCCCGCCCCCGACCCACCTGCCCGACGACCCGGAGCCGCGCGAGCTGCTCGCGAACGGCACGCCCCCCACCGACGTCGCCGCGAAGTACCCGACCTCCTCCCTGGCCTGGGCGCAGCTCGCGGACGAGGCGTTCGAGGGCGGCCGGACCGTCGAGTCGTACGCCTACGCCCGCACCGGCTACCACCGCGGGCTCGACGCGCTGCGCCGGGCCGGCTGGAAGGGCCACGGCCCGGTGCCGTTCGAGCACGAGCCGAACCGGGGCTTCCTGCGCGCCCTGCACGCCCTGGCGCGGGCCGCCGGCGCGATCGGTGAGAAGGAGGAGTACGAGCGCTGCACGGCCTTCCTGCGCGACTCCTCGCCGACCGCGGCCGAGACCCTGGGCTAGAAAGCTCCCGGGGCGCTTTGTCGGGGTCGGGACCGGCTTGGTCCGGAACGGGGACGCCCTCGGCGCGACCTGGGCGTTGTCGCCGGACGGACCTCGTGGGGAGCGGTTGCCCACGGGGTCCGTGTTGTTCGTAGGATGCGAACAGGGGACCGGAGCTCCACCACCTCACGGAAGGGGCGGACCGCTACCCGGAAGCTTGTGTCGAGGAGACAGCGATGTCGACGATCCACCCCGACCCCGAAGCCACCGGTGCGGAGACCCCGCACCTCGACTTCGCGGGAACGACTCCGTACGAGGACTATGTCCAGGCGGATGTCCTGACCCACCTCCAGCACCCCCGCTCCGACGACCCGGGCGAGATGGTGTTCCTGGTGACGACCCAGGTCATGGAGTTGTGGTTCACCGTAATCGTCCATGAGTGGGAGACCGCCGCGCACGCCCTGCGCGAGGACCGGCTGACCGTGGCGCGCGACGCGCTCAAGCGGTCGGTGCGGGAGCTGGAGGCGCTCAACGCCTCCTGGCAGCCGCTGGCCCAGCTCACCCCCGCCCAGTTCAACTCCTACCGCGGCGCCCTCGGCGAGGGCTCCGGTTTCCAGTCGGCGATGTACCGGCGGATGGAGTTCCTGCTGGGCGACAAGTCGGCGTCGATGCTGGTGCCGCACCGCGGCGCCCCCCGGGTCCACGCCGAGCTGGAGAAGGCGCTGGCCGAGCCCGGTCTGTACGACGAGGTGCTCGCCCTGCTCGCCCGGCGCGGCTTCGCCGTGCCGAAGGCCGTCCTCACGCGCGACCTGACCCGCAGGTACGAGCCGTCGCCCGAGGTCGAGGCCGTCTGGGTGGAGATCTACGCCGAGCCCGAGCGCCACGAGGAGCTGCTCCGGCTCGCCGAGGCGCTCACCGACGTCGGCGAGCTCGTGTGGCGCTGGCGCAACGACCACCTGGTCGCCACCCGGCGGGCGATGGGCTCGAAGACCGGTACGGGCGGTTCCGCCGGGGTCGCCTGGCTGGAGAAGCGGGCCGCGAAGAACGTCTTCCCCGAGCTGTGGACGGCGCGCAGCCATGTCTGACAGCTCCTTCGCCGCGCGGGCCGCCGCGCTCGACGCCGCCGACCGGCTCGCCGGTACGCGGAAGCTCTTCGTCCTCGACGACACCGTCTACCTGGACGGCAACTCGCTCGGGGCGCTGCCCGCGCACGTCCCTGCCCGGATGCAGGAGGTCCTCACCCGGGAGTGGGGCGAGCTGCGCATCCGGTCCTGGGGCGAGAGCGGCTGGTGGACCGCGCCGGAGCGGATCGGCGACCGGATCGCCCCGCTCGTCGGGGCCGCCCCCGGGCAGATCGTCGTGTCCGACTCGACCAGCGTCAACGTCTTCAAGGCCGTCGTCGCCGCGACCCGGCTGGCCCCGGAGGGCCGCGACGAGATCCTGGTGGACGCGACGACCTTCCCGACGGACGGGTACATCGCCGCCTCCGCGGCCCGGATGACCGGCCACCGGATCGTCCCGGTCGCCCCCGCCGACGTCCCCGGGGCGCTCGGCCCGCGCACCGCGGCCGTGCTGCTCAACCACGTCGACTACCGCACCGGCAGGCTCCACGACCTGCCCGGACTGACCGCCGCCGCGCACGCGGCGGGCGCGCTCGCCGTCTGGGACCTGTGCCACAGCGCGGGCGCCCTGCCGGTCGGGCTGGACGCGCACGCGGTGGACCTGGCTGTCGGCTGCACGTACAAGTACCTGAACGGCGGGCCCGGTTCGCCCGCCTACCTGTATGTCGCCGAGCGCCATCAGGCGGCCTTCGACTCGCCGCTGCCGGGGTGGACCTCGCACGCCGACCCGTTCGGCATGACGGCCGCGTACACCCCGGCCGACGGTGCCGTACGGGGCCGGGCCGGAACCCCGGACATCCTCTCCATGCTGGCGCTCGAAGCCTCGCTCGACGTGTGGGACGGGGTGTCGGTCGAGGACGTGCGGGCCAAGTCGCTGGCGCTGACGGACTTCTTCCTGGAGTGCGTCGCCGCGTACGTGCCGGAGGGCCGGGTCGCCTCGGTGACCCCGGTCGCGCACGCGGAGCGCGGCAGCCAGGTCGCGCTGCGCTGCGCGGACGCGGAGCCGGTGATGGCCGAGCTGATCGCCCGGGGCGTCGTCGGCGACCTGCGCCGCCCGGACGTGCTGCGGTTCGGGTTCACCCCGCTGTACGTCGGGTTCGCGGACGTGGAGCGGGCGGCGCGGGTGCTGGCCGAGGTGCTGGACGGCGTACCGGCGGCGCCGTAGGGAGTCGGGCGCCGTGCGGGGACGGGAACCTTTCGTACTGGTACCGTCCCCGCAGGTCAGGCCAGTTGGGCCCAGCTACCGGAGGGTGGGGCAGCATGTCGGATTCCGCCGCGCGCGATCGGGACGCCGCCGAGGCCGAGTCGGCCTTCGCGCATCCACCGGTCGCGCCCGACTCGTCCGCCGCCTACGGCGACCACCCCGACCAGTTGATCGACTTCTACGCCCCGCGCGACGGGCGGACCGGGGCGCCCGTCGTGGTCGTGCTGCACGGCGGGTCGTGGCGGGCGCCGTACGACCGCGGCCATGTGTCGCCGTTCGCGGACTTCCTGGCCCGGCGCGGATTCGTCGTCGCGAGCGTCGAGTACCGGCGCGGTGGCGGGATCCCGGGGCAGCGGGGCACGGACCCGGTCGCGGGGCGCTGGCCGGAGACCCTCGACGACGTCGCCGCGGCGATGGACGCGCTGCCGTCGCTGCTGGCCCGGGAGGCTCCGGCCGCCGATGTCCGGCGGATCGTCGTCACCGGGCACTCGGCAGGCGGGCACCTGGCGCTGTGGGCCGCCGCCCGGCACGTACTGCCCGCGGGGTCGCCGTGGCGGCTGCCCGAGCCGCCGGAGCTGCGGGGGGTCGTCGCGCTCGCCCCGATCGCGGACTTCACCACGTCCGTCGCGCTGGACGTGTGCTCCGGGGCGGTCGGCCAGTTCCTCGGCGACGGGCCGGGCGGGGCGGAGTTCGAGGAGCGGGCCCGCCACACCGACCCGGCCGTACTGCTGCCCACCGGCATCGCGACCACCGTGGTGCAGGGCACCAGGGACACCGATGTGCCGCCGGCGGTCGCGGAGGCGTACGTCGACGCGGCGGCGCGGGCCGGCGAGACGGTGGGGCTGACCCTGCTGCCCGACGTCGGCCACTTCCCGCTGATCGACCCGGCGACGGACGCCTGCGCGGTGGTGGCGGAGGAGATCGCCCAACTCGCCTGGTGAGCCCGGGGACGGGCGGGGCGTGCGGGGTCGGTGGTGGAGCGGTACGGGGGTGTCCCCGGCGCTGCGGGGGACACGCTTCCGTTTCGCGTCGGCAGTACGGACGGATGCGGTGCGGCGGGTAGTACTTGCGACGGACGGCCCGGAATCCGCTTCACTGCGGACGCCCCGGCCCGGGGCCGCCGCCTACCGTGGTGGCGTGACCGAGACCAAGAGCAGAAGCCCGGAGTACCGGATGGCCGCGGGGGCGATGGGCGGCCTCCGGCAGGCCCTCTTCCACGAGGCGTTCGCGTACCGCCCGTTGCCGCCGATGCGTGACGACGGGCCGCTGGTCCGTCTGCTGCCCGCGCGGATACGGGCCCGCGCCGTGTGGACCCCGCACGCGCTGGTGGTGCTGACCGCGCTCGTGGTCTTCCTGGCCGGGATGTCCCGGTCGGACTACCCGATCGCCCAGCTGCTCACGCTCGTCCCGGCCATTGCCGTGGCGATGACGCTGATCAGGCCCGTCGGGGCGTTCTGGGTGTCGCTCGGGACGACCCCGGTGATCGCGGTCTTCGGCGACCACGGGTGGCCCTGGGGGCCGACCAACTTCTTCGCGCACCTGGTCGTGCTCGTCGTCGTCGCCGCCCGGACCCGGCCGCGCACCGCCGCCTGGATGTGGACCCTGACCGTGCTCCTCGGCACGTTCATGGAGAACCTGATCTGGCGGCCCGGCACCACCACCGTGGCCATGGGCGTCGTCTCCGCGTTCGCCCTGCTCGTCGTCGCCCTGGTGCAGACCCGCCGGGACGCGGAGCGCGAGGTGACCGTGCAGCGCACCGTGACCGCCGTCGAACGAGACCGGCGCACCCTCCTGGAGGAGCGCACCACCATCGCCCGGGAACTGCACGACGTGGTCGCCCACCACATGTCGGTCGTCGCGATCCAGGCCGAGGCCGCCCCGTACCGGGTGGAGAACCCGCCGCCCGAGCTGGAGCAGGCCTTCGCCACGATCCGGGAGAACGCCGTCGCCGCCCTCACCGAGCTGCGCCGGGTCCTCGGAGTCGTACGGGCCGAGGACTACCAGGCCCCGGACGCCCCGCAGCCCACCCTCGCCCAGCTCGACGGGCTCCTCGCCAATGTGCGCGAGGCGGGTCTGGAGACGGAGAAGGCGATCACCGGCGCGGTGCGGGAGCTGCCGCAGGGGGTCGAGCTGTCGGCGTACCGGATCATCCAGGAGGCCCTCAGCAACACGCTGCGGCACGCGCCGGGCGCCACCGCCCGGGTCGAGATCGGTTATGTGCTCGGCGGGGTCGGGCTGCGGATCGTCAACGGGGCGCCGACCGGTCCGGTGAAGCCTTCGCAGGGGGCCGGGCACGGCATCACGGGGATGCGGGAACGGGTCGCGATGCTGAACGGGGAGATGACGGCCACGCCGACCGGCGAGGGCGGTTACGAGATCGCCGCGTTCATCCCCGTGCAGGCCGAACCCGAGCCCCGCGACCAGGACGGTGCGCGCACCGTGGTGCTCGACAAGACCGGCCCCGCGGCCACGGCCACGGCCACGGGCGCGTCGGTGGAACAGGCGGGCCGGGCATGAGCACCCTCTCCACCGGCTCCGCCACTCCGCCCATCCGGGTGCTGATCGTCGACGACCAGATGATGGTCCGCGAGGGCTTCTCGGTGCTGCTCAACGCCATGCCGGGGATCGAGGTCGTCGGCGA
This sequence comes from Streptomyces sp. NPDC092952, assembly GCF_044754785.1. Taxonomy (NCBI): domain Bacteria; kingdom Bacillati; phylum Actinomycetota; class Actinomycetes; order Kitasatosporales; family Streptomycetaceae; genus Streptomyces; species Streptomyces sp. NPDC092952. Next base: position 585,951 of record NZ_JBIVPT010000003.1, read on the forward strand.
GGCGGTCGACGGCCGGCAGGCCATCGCACAGGTCGCGGCGCTCCGCCCCGACGTGGTCCTGATGGACATCCGGATGCCGGAGCTGAACGGCATCGAGGCCACCCGCGAGATCGTCGCCGCCGACGCGGACGCCAAGGTCCTGGTGCTGACCACCTTCGACCTCGACGAGTACGTCTACCAGGCGCTGCGCGCCGGGGCCTCCGGCTTCCTCCTGAAGGACGCCTCCGCCCGCCAGCTCGCCGACGGGGTACGGGTGGTGGCCGCCGGGGAGGCACTGCTCGCCCCGACCGTCACCAAGCGGCTGATCAACGAGTTCTCGAAGCTCGCCGACGCCCCGCGCTCACCGGCGCTCGCCCGGATCGGCGACCTCACGGAGCGCGAGACGGAGGTGCTGGTGCTCATCGCGCAGGGCCGCTCCAACGCCGAGATCGCCTCGCACCTGGTGGTCGCCGAGTCCACCATCAAGACGCATGTGAGCCGCATCCTGGTGAAGCTGGGGCTGCGCGACCGCACCCAGGCGGCCGTCTTCGCCTACGAGGCCCGCCTGGTCACCCCGTCCTGAGGGCGGCGACCGGGACCGGGGCGACAGAGGCCGAGGTGTACGGGACCGGGGTGTCCGGGGCGGGTGGTCGGCCACGGCGGGGTGCGGTTAGCGTCCGGTCATGCGCCCTTCCCCCCGTTCCGCGGCCGATGCCCCCTTCGACCCCTGGTCCCCGGCCTTCGTCGCCGACCCGTACCCCGCCTACGCGGCGCTGCGCGCCACCGGCCGGGTGCACCGCTTCGAGCCGACCGACCAGTGGCTCGTCCCGCACCACGCCGATGTGTCCGCGCTGCTGCGCGACCGCCGGCTGGGGCGTACGTATCTGCACCGCTTCACCCACGAGGAGTTCGGCCGGACCCCGCCGCCCGCCGCGCACGAGCCCTTCCACACCCTGAACGGGCAGGGGCTCCTCGACCTGGAGGCCCCCGACCACACCCGTATCCGGCGCCTGGTCTCCAAGGCGTTCACCCCGCGCACGGTCGAGGGGCTCGTCCCGACCGTACGGCGGCTGGCCGCCGAACTCGTCGACTCCTTCGTCGAGGCGGGCGGCGGCGACCTGCTCACCGCCGTCGCCGAACCGCTGCCGGTGGCCGTCATCGCCGAGATGCTCGGCATCCCGGAGTCCGACCGGGGCCTGCTGCGGCCCTGGTCGGCGGCGATCGTCGGGATGTTCGAGCTGAATCCCTCCGAGGAGACCGCCGACGCCGCCGTCCGCGCCTCGCTCGAATTCTCCGCCTACCTGCGCGAGCTGATCGCCCAGCGGCGCGAGAACCCCGGTACGGATCTGATCTCCGCACTCATCGCCGCACACGACGAGGGCGAGCGGCTGACCGAGCAGGAGATGGTCTCCACCTGCGTGCTGCTGCTCAACGCCGGGCACGAGGCGACCGTCAACACCACGGTGAACGGCTGGTGGACGCTGTTCCGCCACCCGGAGCAGCTGGCCGCCCTCCGCGCCGACCACGGTCTGCTGCCGACGGCGATCGAGGAGCTGATGCGCTACGACACCCCCTTGCAGATGTTCGAGCGCTGGGTGCTGGACGACATCGAGATCGACGGCACGGTCGTTCCGCGCGGCTCGGAGGTGGCCCTGCTCTTCGGTTCGGCCAACCGCGACCCCGCCCGGTTCGCCGGACCGGACACCCTCGACCTGGCCCGGCGGGACAACCCGCACGTCACCTTCGGGGCGGGCATCCACTTCTGCCTGGGCGCCCCACTGGCCCGGGTCGAGCTGGCCGCCTCCTTCGGCGAACTGCTGCGCCGCGCCCCGGACCTGCGCCTGGCCGCCGAGCCCGAGTGGAACCCGGGCTATGTGATCAGGGGCCTGAGGGAACTCCGCGTCGAACTGTGACGAGCGGGGCGCGGGGGAGCCGGTGCCCCGCCCCGGACCGGCGACCCGGCGCCCCGTGTCCTCTCAGCACCCCGGACCGCAGGCCAGGGGCGGCCCCTCCAGTACGTCGAAGGCCACCCCGAATCCGGCGAGGGCCGCGAGCGCCGTCGCCGCCCCGAGCGCGCGCCGCCACTTCCGCCCCGCGAGGGCGGCGAGGGTGAGCCCGGCCGCCATGCCGCCGAGCGTCATGACGGGCAGCCCGAGCCACAGCACGTTCCACTCCTTCGCCCCCTCGAAACCACTGACGAGGCCGTGTCTGCCGTACGGCGTCCAGGCCAGCATCCCGGCGACGCCGCCCGCGGCGACGACCAGGCATCCGGCGACCCCGCGGAACGCTTCGCTTCGGTTGTCCATGATCGGTGTGACGCTCGGCCGCCCCGGCGAGGTTGCACCGCCGGGGCAGCCGTCCCGTCCGGCCGGGACGGGCCCGGCTCAGCTCAGCATGTCCCGTCTGCGCAGGGCCGCCGCCCCGGCCCCGACCAGGGCCACCGCCACGGCGGTGAGCGCGAGCACCGGACCCCAGGCCATTCCCGCGCCGCCCGGAAGTCTCGGCAGATGCGTGAACGGGGACAGGTCCATCACCAGTCGCGGCAGGTCGAGCGCGGGCCCGAGCCACCCCAGCACCAGGCAGATCCCGGCGACGCCCCAGGCCGCCACCGCCGCCTTCGGGACCGCCCCGTGCAGCAGGACCGCCACCCCGCCCAGCAGCCAGACCGCCGGAAGCTGCACCAGCGCCGCCCCCAGCACCGCCGGGAGATCGTGGCCGTACCCCGCCGCGAGGCCGAGCCCGCCGACCGTCATGAGCAGGGCCGCGCCGCCGAAGGCGATGACCAGATGACCGGCCGCCCAGCCGATCCGGCCGACCCCGCCCGCCAGCACCGGCTCGGCACGCCCGGCGGTCTCCTCGCCGTGCAGCCGCAGCACCGACGCCACGATGTACAGCGACGCGACCATCCCGAGCATCGAGACCATCGTGGCGAGGAACGCGTCGGTCAGGCCGGACTGCCCGCCCATCCGCTCGACGATCTCCCTGGTCCGTTCGTTGCCGCCGACGAGATCGGCCGCCCCGTCGGCCAGCCCGCCGAACGCGACCCCGACCACGGCGAAGCAGAGCGTCCACCCGGTCAGGGCGCCGCGCTGGAGCCGCAGCGCGAGCCCCGCCGCCGTGCCGATCCGCCCCCGGGCCGGCCCCGGTCTCGTCGCCAGGAAGCTCATGCCGAGGTCCCGCCGCCCGGCCAGGGTGTAGGCGAGGACGGCCTGGGCCGCGACGGCCGCCGCGAGCAGGAGCAGCACCCACCAGCGCTCGTCCGCGTAGGCCCGGACGTTCTCCGTCCAGCCGATGGGGGAGAGCCAGGTCAGCACGGACGAGCCGTCGTCCGCCGCCGAGTCGCCCGCCGCCTTCAGGACGAACGCGGCGCCGATCACCGCCGCCGTGAGCCCCTTGGCCAGCCGGGCGCTCTCGGTCAGCTGGGCGGCGATCGCGGCCGTGCAGGCGAACAGCGCGCCGGTTCCGGCGACCGCCAGTGCGAGGGCCACCGCTCCCGCCCCGCCCGCCCCGGAACCCGCCAGACCCGCCGCGATCACCAGCGCCAGCGCCGCGTCGGCGACCAGCGCGGTGAGGAGCGCGGCGGTCAGCGGGGCGCGGCGCCCCACCATCGCGGCGGAGAGCATCTCCTGACGGCCGGTCTCCTCTTCCTCGCGGGTGTGCCGGACGACGACGATCAGACTCATCACGGCCGCCAGCACCGCCCCGAGCGAGGCCATCCGCCAGCCGACCAGCCCGCCGACCGAGTCGTCGAAGACCGGCCCGTACATCGCCCGGATCGAGCTGTTCGCGTTCATCGACGCGGCGAGGTCGGCGCGCTGGGCGGCGGTGCCGTACAGCGAGGCGATCGAACCGGCCACCGAGGAGAAGGAGCCGCCGAGCGCCAGCACCCAGACCGGCAGCATGATCCGGTCCCGCCGCAGGGCGAGCCGCAGCAGCACCCCCGTACCGGCGAACCGGCCCGTCCCGGCACCGCTCCGGCGCCCGCTCCGGCTTTCCGCGCCGGCCGGGGCGGTCGTGGCCGCGGCGCTCATCGCGCGGTCACCCCCTCGGGGGCGGTGTCCCCGGGGGCGTCCGCCGCGTAGTGGCGCAGGAACAGCTGCTCCAGGGTGGGCGGGCTGCTCGCCAGCGTCCGAACGCCCGAGGCGGTGAGCGCGCGCAGCACCGCGTCCAGCTTGTCCGTGTCGACCTGGAGGGTCACCCGGTGCCCCTGGACGTCCAGGTCGTGGACCCCGGGCAGCCCGGCCAGCCCGTCGGGCGCACCGGCCAGCTCGGCGGCGATGCTCGTCCGCGTGAGGTGGCGCAGGTCGGCCAGCGAGCCGGTCTCCACCGTTCTTCCCTGGCGGATGATGCTGACCCGGTCGCAGAGCGTTTCGACCTCGCTGAGGATGTGGCTGGAGAGCAGCACCGTGCGCCCGCGCGCCCGCTCCTCGGCGACGCACTCCTGGAAGACCTCCTCCATCAACGGGTCGAGCCCGCTGGTGGGTTCGTCGAGGATCAGCAGCTCCACGTCGGAGGCGAAGGCGGCGACCAGGGCCACCTTCTGCCGGTTCCCCTTCGAGTACGTGCGCCCCTTCTTGGTCGGGTCCAGCTCGAAGCGGTCGATCAGCTCGGCCCGGCGGGTCGCGTCCAGCCCGCCGCGCAGGCTGCCGTACAGATCGATCACCTCGCCGCCGGAGAGGTTGCGCCACAGCGTGACGTCACCGGGGACGTAGGCCACGGAGCGGTGCAGCTCCACCGCGTCCCGCCAGGGGTCGCGGCCGAGCAGCTGAGCGGCGCCGGAATCGGCCCGGAGCAGGCCGAGGAGCACCCGGATGGTGGTGGACTTCCCCGACCCGTTCGGCCCGAGGAAGCCATGGACCTCGCCGGTCTCGACGGTGAGGTCGAGACCGTCCAGCGCATGCGTCCGGCCGAACGACTTGTGCAGTCCGGCCACGGTGATCGCCCTAGTCATGTTTCTGAATGTACGCTACGTTCACAAACTTGTGAAGTTAAGGAAGCGTATAAAGTTGGCGTCACGGCGGGGGCCGGAAGGACAGGGGAGACGATCGGGCCATGACCAGCGAGACCGAACAGACGGCGCGTGCGGAGTCCGGGCGGCACGAGTCCGGGCAGGGCGGCGAATCCGGGCGGGACCATGGACCCGGGCGGGACGCGGAGGCCGTGTCCCGGTTCGTGGAGCGGTTCGCGGCCGAGATGACCGAGGCGGGGATGCAGCGGATGGCGGCCCGGGTCTTCGCCGCGCTCCTCGCGGACGACGACGGGTCCATGACCTCGGCGGAGCTGGCCCTCGCGTTGCAGATCAGCCCGGCCGCCGTGTCCGGCGCGGTCAGCTACCTCACGCAGGTCAGCATGGTCGGCCGCGAGCGCGAGCCGGGTTCGCGCCGCGACCGGTACCGCCTGCACGACGAGGTCTGGTACACGACCTTCGCCAACCGGGACCGGGTGCTGACCCGCTGGGAGAACACGCTCAGGGACGGTGTCCGCGTCCTGGGCGAGGACACCCCGGCCGGGTCCCGGCTCGCCGAGACCGTGGCGTTCTTCGAGTTCCTCCAGGCGGAGCTGGTCGGAGTGATGGGGCGCTGGCAGGAGCACCGCAGAACGCTCGGTTTCCCGCCCCACGAGGAGCACACGAGCGCCTGACGGGCGGCCATCGGCCGGGCCTCGGCCACCGGGGCGGCCCGCGTCAGTCGCCGGGGTGTGCCTGCCCCGGCCCCGCCCCGGGAGCCGTCACATGGGCCCGGGCAGCAGCTCCGCCACCTTGCGGAGGGCCTCCGGGTCGGACGGGCCGACGGCTTCGTACGGGGTCTGGGGCCAGTACGGCCGCCCCTCGATCCAGGCGACGACCAGTGGTTCCCCGTCGATCCACCCCCGCAGCCGGACCGTCCCGGTGGGTGCGGGCAGCCCCTCCCAGGGGCGTTTCTCCGATCCCGGTGGCAGCAGCCGCAGCATCCCCTCCGGCAGGTCGTCCCCGCTCGCGTCCCCCTCCCCGGCCGGGAAGACCAGGAGCAGCGGACCGGCCTCCGCGTCGTGCCGGTCGGACAGCAGGGCGTAGCGCCGCGTCCGGGACTCCGGTGCCGTGGCCGCCCGGGCCATCCGGCGCGCGAGAGGAATGCCCGAGCGGAACATCCGCCAGCCGAGGTAGATCCCTGCGGGTCCGCTGAGCAGCGCCAGCGGACCCGCGAATCCCGAGACGGCCTCGGCCCCCACGGCCCCGTAGAGCACCACGATCAGGGCCGTGTACGCCAGCAGCCCGGTGGCCACACCGAGCGCGGAGAGCCGCCGCAGCGCCCGCACCCGCCACCAGGTCACCGGCCGGTCCGGACCGGCCGGCAGGGTCCCGTCCGCCTCCGCCCCTGCGTTCGCACCCTTCCCGGGCCGGTCCGGCCCCCGCAGTTCGCCGTGGCGCTCCGCCATGGCGGCCAGTACGGAGTGGCGCAGGTCCGCCTCCCGGATGCCGGCCCCGGCGTTCTCGTCCCCGTCCGGAGGCGCCGGCAGGGCCGCACCGCCGACGGGCACCTGCGGTGCCACGGGCATCGGGCGGGTGCGCAGCGCGCCGATCTCCGGCCTGGCCACGAGCCTGCGGGCCCGGCGCCCCCGCAGCGGCCCGGCCCAGAGCAGCTGCCCGCCACCGGGCGGGGCCAGTACCCCGCCGGTACGCGGGTCGCCGCACCACCACAGCACCCCGGCGGGCCCGCTCAGCAGTGAGAACCGCCACTGCGCCGTGAGCGGCCGCAGCGGCAGCAGCTCGTCCGCCGAGTCCCCGCCGCCCAGTACGACCGCCGCCCCGCTCATCCCGGACATCACCGCGACCGAGGAGCGGGCCTGCCACGGCCGCGCCTCCAGCACCCCGCGCATCCGCCGGGCCCGCCGCCGCACCAGCACCCCGGTCAGCGCCGCTGCCAGGCCGCAGCCGACCGCCCCCGGAAGCATCGCCCGGAACGGCCCGCCGACGAACATGGCGAGCAGTACGCACACCACCACCCACGCCATGCCGACGGCGACCCAGAGCCACGCCGTGCCCCGGTACTGCTCCAGCCCGAGCGCCGTCTCCGGCACGTCCAGCGCCACGGGCGTGCCCGCACCCCCGTCCGCGCCCGCGCGGACATCCGCGTCCGGCACGCCCCCACCCCCGTCACGTTTTCTCCACAACCGTGTCGCTGCCGGACGCTACCGCTCCTTCGCCGGAAGCATCAGCCCCCAGGCGCCTTCCCGCACCGTCCAGGTCCGCGTCCGGACCGGCCCGCCGACCTGTATGTCGGCCCGGTAGCGGAAGTCGGCGCCCGAGACGGTGACGGCCTTCGCCTCCGTCGTCTCCGGGGCGGCCGACGGCGGCCGGATCACCACCTCCGCGAGCCCCCCGCCGGCACGCGGGGTGACGGTCACCGACTCGACGGGCCGGTCCAGGCCGTTCAGCAGGGCCCCGTCCGCCTCGACCCGCAGCCGGTGCACGGGCGGCGGGTCGGCGGGCGCCGCCGGAGCCGGGCGCACCAGCGTGCGGACCAGGTTGCGGCAGGTGTCCCACACGGCGGTGACCCCGGTGTGCGCGGCCGCCGCGCCCGGCAGCACGCTCGGGGCCGGGATGCGCAACGCGTCCAGCACCACCCCGTCGCTGTCGTCCACCAGCAGGTCCAGCCGCCGCGCGGCGCCGTCCAGCGCGGTGCGCGCCGCCACCACCGCGCTCCGGGGCACCCCCAGCGCGTGGGCCAGCTCCAGCGTGCCCGCCCGGCCCACCGGGACCAGCGCCAGGGCGCCGCCGGACGGCTCGCGCTCCCGGTGCAGCTGGGCCACGGCCCGCCGCAGCGCGCGGTCGTCGCCGACCACCACCGGCCGCCGACCACCCCGACGGGCGAGCGCGCGGGCAAATTCCTCGGGCCCGTCGGGCAGGCAGATCTTGGCGTGCGATCCGGCGCTCAGGACGTCCTTCGCGATACGTACGGACTCGCCGTCGGTCCGGCGGGCGACCGGGTCGATGACCACCAGCAGCTGGTGCGCACCGTCGCCGGGGGGCTGGGCAGCCGACACCTCGGTCCTTCCTCGGGTAGCATCTTGGTGCAAGAGCCCCTTGCGCTATTGCGCCAGGGGCTTCGTCTATTCCGGGGCAACCGGTTCGACGGTTCAGGCCGTGTCGTACATCGTCGTACGGCATGTACGACGTTCACGTACGCCCCCTGACCTTGGACATGCCCCGCCCGGAAGGGGTGTACGCCTGTGCCCGCACTTGTGCTGCTCGGTGCTCAGTGGGGTGACGAGGGCAAGGGAAAGGCCACCGACCTCCTCGGTGGATCCGTGGACTACGTGGTGCGCTACCAAGGCGGCAACAACGCCGGCCACACGGTGGTGGTCGGTGACCAGAAGTACGCACTGCATCTCCTCCCCTCCGGAATCCTTTCACCGGGTTGTACCCCGGTCATCGGAAACGGTGTCGTCGTCGACCCGGCCGTCCTGCTCTCCGAGCTGAGTGGGCTGAACGACCGCGGCGTGGACACGTCCAAGCTTCTGATCAGCGGCAACGCCCATTTGATCACCCCGTACAACGTCACGATGGACAAGGTGACGGAACGGTTCCTCGGGAAGCGGAAGATCGGTACGACCGGCCGCGGCATCGGCCCGACCTACGCCGACAAGATCAACCGCGTGGGCATCCGCGTCCAGGACCTCTACGACGAGTCGATCCTGGAGCAGAAGGTCGAGGCGGCTCTGGAGCAGAAGAACCAGCTGCTCGCCAAGGTCTTCAACCGGCGCGCGATCGAGTCCGGGAAGATCGTCGAGGAGATGCTCCAGTACGCGGAGCAGATCAAGCCCTACGTCGCCGACACGACGCTGATCCTCAACGACGCGATCGACGCCGGGAAGGTCGTCCTCTTCGAGGGCGGTCAGGGCACGCTGCTCGACGTCGACCACGGCACGTACCCGTTCGTCACCTCCTCGAACCCGACCGCGGGCGGCGCCTGCACCGGCGCCGGGGTCGGCCCGACGAAGATCAACCGGGTCATCGGCATCCTCAAGGCGTACACCACCCGCGTCGGCGCCGGTCCGTTCCCGACGGAGCTGCACGACGAGGACGGCGAGGCGCTGCGCCGGATCGGTGGCGAGCGCGGTGTCACCACCGGCCGTGACCGCCGCTGCGGCTGGTTCGACGCGGTCATCGCCCGGTACGCGACCCGGGTCAACGGCCTCACGGACTTCTTCCTCACCAAGCTGGACGTGCTGACCGGCTGGGAGCAGATCCCGGTCTGCGTGGCGTACGAGATCGACGGCAAGCGCGTCGAGGAGCTGCCCTACAGCCAGACGGACTTCCACCACGCGAAGCCGGTCTACGAGATGCTGCCGGGCTGGTCCGAGGACATCACGAAGGCCAAGACCTTCTCCGACCTGCCGAAGAACGCGCAGGCGTACGTGAAGGTGCTGGAGGAGATGTCCGGCGCCCCGATCTCCGCGATCGGCGTCGGCCCCGGCCGCACCGAGACCATCGAGATCAACTCCTTCCTCTAGAAGTACCTGGAAGACCCTCCGAGGGGCCGCCACGACATGTGGCGGCCCCTCGGTGCTCCTACCGTGGAGACATGCGGGTGCTGGTGGTGGAGGACGAGGTCCGCACGGCGGAGCTGCTGCGCCGCGGCCTCACGGAGGAGGGGTACGCGGTCGACGTGGCCGCGGACGGGCCGGAGGCCGTCCGGCAGGCCGCCGGGGTGCCCTACGACCTGATCGTCCTGGACGTGATGCTGCCCGGCTTCGACGGCTTCGAGGTCTGCCGCCGGCTGCGGGCGGACGGCTGCTGGTCCCCCGTCCTGGTGCTCACCGCCCTCGGCTCGGTCGGCGAGCGGGTGCACGGCCTGGACGCCGGGGCCGACGACTACCTCGCCAAACCGTTCAGCTTCGCCGAGCTGTTCGCCCGGCTCCGGGCCCTCGTGCGCCGGGGCGCCCACCCGAGACCGGCCATGATCACCGTGGGCGATCTGCGTCTGGACCCGGCGAGCCGCCGGGTCTGGCGGGGCGAGCGGGAGCTGAACCTGTCGCCCAAGGAGTTCGCGCTGCTGGAACTCTTCCTGCGCAACCCCGGTGACGTACTGACCCGCACCCGCATCCTGGAACACGTCTGGGACTTCCCCCTCGACGGGGTCTCCAACGTCGTCGACCAGTACGTGGCGTACCTGCGCCGCAAGGTCGACCGGCCGGACGAGCCGTCCCACCTGGAGACGGTCCGGGGCGCGGGCTACCGGCTGCGGGCCGGGGCCGTACGGGGCGGCTGAGCGGCATGCCGCTGCGTCTGCGGCTCGCCCTGGTCTTCGCCCTCGGCACCGCCCTGGTCATCGCCGCCGCCGGACTCCTCTTCCTGAGCCGCCTGAGCACCGGCCTCGACGCCTCCCTGGCCGAGACCCTGCGCGCCCAGGCCGACGCCGAGGCGGTCCGGCTGGATGTGGCGGGCCCGCTCCCGCCGCTGCCGCCGCCCTCCGCGCACGACGCCGACCAGGACCACGACACGGGCGCCGGGGCGGAGAAGGTCGCCCAGGTGCTCGCCCCGGACGGCCGGCTGCTCGCCTACACCGACGGCGCGGGCCGCACCCCGCTGGCCGACCCGGCACAGGCCGCGGCCGGGAACCGGAAGGAGGTCTGGTTCACCACCTCCGTGCAGGGCCAGGAGTACCGGATGCTCGCCGTCCCGGCCACCAACGCGGGCCACGACGTCGTCGTCCTGGTCGGCGCCTCCACCCGGCTCGTGGACACCGCGACCGCGCACACCCGGAACGCGCTGCTGATCGGCGGACCGCCCGCCGTGCTCGCCGCCGGGCTCGCCGCGTACTGGCTGGCCGGTTCGGCGCTGCGCCCGGTGCACCGGATGAGCGGCCGGCTCGCGGAGATCACCGGGCAGGACACCGGGGCGCGGCTGCCCGTGCCCGCCACCCGCGACGAGATCGCCACCCTCGCGGTCACCATGAACGACGTGCTGGACCGGCTGGCCGACGCCCTGGCCCGGCAGCGCGGGTTCGCCGCCGACGCGGGCCACGAGCTGCGCACCCCGCTGACCGCGCTCAAGGCCGAGCTGGAGCTGGCGGCGCAGCCCGGCCGCACCCGGGAGGAGCTGGCCGCCGCGGTGGCCGCCGCCGCCCAGGACACCGACCGGCTCATCCGGCTCTCCGAGGATCTGCTGCTGCTGAGCCGCACCGACGAGGGGCGGCCGGTGGTGCGGCCCGAGCCGATGGACCCGGCCGGGCTGCTGGCCCAGGCGGTACGGGCCGCCGCCTCCCGGGCCGCGCCCCGCGACGTACGGATCCGGCTGCGCGCCGACGGGCCCGTCGCGATGGTCGCCGACCCCGACCGGCTGCGGCAGGCCGTCGACAACCTCCTCGACAACGCCCTGCGCTACGCCCCCCGGGGCAGCGAGGTCGACGTGGGGCTCACCGTCCTCGGTACGGGGGCCGAGGCCCGTGCCGTGATCGAGGTCCGCGACCGCGGCCCGGGGTTTCCGCGGGCCTTCCTGCCCCTGGCCTTCGAGCGGTTCCGGCGCGCCGACGCCGCCCGCAGCCGCGACGGCGGCGGCGCGGGCCTGGGGCTGGCCATCGTCCGGTCCATCGCGCAGGCGCACGGCGGCACCGCCACCGCGGACAACGCCCCGGGAGGCGGCGCACGGGTCCGGCTGGACCTGCCACTGACGGGCCCGGGAACACCGGATCCCGAACCACCGGCCCCGGACGGGCGGCCCCCGGACACGGAGACCCCGGACACCCCGGGCCGGGAGGAGGCGGCCCCGCCGGACGCGCCCGGATCCTGAACATGTCAGTACTCACATCCGGAGTACACGTTCGCCTCACCGACCGCCGCGCACCCTGGAGGCAACGGCGCACCGGAGCGCCGGAAGGCACACAGCGCGAGGTGAACACACATGAACGCGAAGGTCTCCACGAAGAAGGGCCTCCGGATGCGCGGCCGGGCGGCGGCGGTCGGAGCGGTCTGCGCGGCCATGCTCGCCGGTGGCGCGGGCGCGGCGATCGCGGCCCCGTCGACCGTACCGACGGTCCATCCGGCGACGGTCGCCGCCGCGACACCGACCCCGACCAAGACGGCCTCCATCACCGCCCACGCCAAGCCCACCTCGGTCAAGGCCGGCGGGAGCGTCGTCATCTCCGGGAAGACGATGGACATCAAGACCGGTAGCAGGCTCGGGGTGCGCCACCTCAACAGCAACGGCAAGTGGACCCCCCTGCACGCCAGCGCGACCGTCCGGCACGGCGGTGTCTACGCCGTGCACGTGAAGCTCCACCACAAGGGTGAGCAGCAACTGCGCGTGGCCCACGGCAAGACGATGTCGCCCGTCGTGAAGGTGAACGTCACCTGACCAGGACTCCCTCCGGAGCACGAGAGCCCCAATGGTCTGGACCTTGACAGGTCCAGACCAGCGGGGCTTGAGTGGCGGGACGTCCCGACGGCCCGCTGAGGTGCTCGGCGTGCCCCGCCGAAGGAGTGAGCAGCGCTGAAACGCATCAAGAGCCTCCTGGTCGTGCTGAGTTCCGTCATCGCCGCAACGGCCTTCCTCCCCGCCTCCGCCTCCGCCACCACCGCGTCCGCCACCACCGCGTCCGCCGCCGAACCGGCCGCCCGGTGCGCACCGTTGTGGAACTCCACGACGGCCTACACCCAGGGCGGTACGGTCTCCCACCACGGCCGCAACTGGACCGCCAAGTGGTGGACGCAGAACGAGAATCCGGGCGCCACGGGCGTCTGGGCCGACCAGGGGGCCTGCGTCGGAGGGGTCTCGGACTTCGTCGTCAGCGAGGCGCAGTTCGACGCGATCTTCCCGGACCGCAACCCCTTCTACACGTACCAGGGCCTGATCGACGCCCTGCACGCCTACCCGCGCTTCGCCAACACCGGCACCCCCACCACCCGTGCCCAGGAGGCCGCGGCCTTCCTCACGCATGCGGACTTCGAGTCGGTCGGGCTCCGGTACGTGAAGGAGATCAACGAGGACAACTACTGGCGCAAGTGCGACTACAGCCGGCCCTACGGCTGCCCCGCCGGGCAGAAGGCGTACTACGGCCGGGGCCCCATCATGTTCAGCTGGAACTTCAACTACAAGGCGGCCGGTGACGCGCTCGGACTCGACCTCCTGAACGACCCCTGGCTGGTCGAGCGGGACCCGTCCGTCGCCTGGCAGACCGCGCTCTGGTATTGGAACACCCAGAACGGCCCCGGCACCATGACCTCGCACGAGGCGATGGTCGGCGGTGCCGGATTCGGCGAGACGATCCGCTCGCTCAACGGCGCCCTGGAGTGCGACGGCGGCAATCCCGCCTCGGTCGCGGCCCGGGTCGCCGGGTACGAACGGATCACCGGCGTCCTCGGCGCCGCCCCGGGCTCCCGGCTGGGCTGCTGACCGCAGGTCGTCGGCGTCCATTTGTCGAGGGATGCCGTCCCGCATGCTGGACGGGCCCGGAGGTTTTACCTTCGGGTCCGTCCGTGTCGTGCCCGCCGTTCCGGACGAACGCCCTCCGGAATTACCCCTGTTGAGGCAGTGGATAGCGGTGCGAAACATCGCGCGGGGAGAGGCGTGGGCGTCTCGTTGCGAACAGTTTCCCTAATGGTCCAGACCTTGACAGGTTCAGACCAGCGACGCTTCAGTGGCCGTCAACCCCCCTCTCGCGGCGCACCGTTCGGCCCGCCGGTCCGTTGTGCCGCACCGAAGGAGTAGTGATCGCATGATCAGACGCATCATGGGCCTGCTGGCAGCGCTGGGAGCGGTCGTCGCACTGGTCGTCGCGCTTCCCGCGACCACCGCCGCGGCGGCCGACTGCGCGGCACCCTGGAACTCCTCCTCCGTCTACACCGGCGGCATGACGGCCTCGTACAACGGGCACAACTGGTCCGCCAAGTGGTGGACCCAGAACGAGACCCCCGGCAGCTCCGACGTCTGGGCCGACCAGGGCGGTTGCGGCGGTGGCGGTACGGACCCGGGCAACCCGGACCCGTCCGGCTTCGTCGTCAGCGAGGCGCAGTTCAACCAGATGTTCCCGAGCCGGAACCCGTTCTACACGTACAGCGGGCTGACCGCGGCGCTGAGCGCCTACCCGGCCTTCGCGAACACCGGCAGCGACACCGTCAAGCGCCAGGAGGCGGCGGCGTTCCTCGCCAACGTCAGCCACGAGACGGGCGGCCTGGTGTACGTGGTCGAGCAGAACACGTCCAACTACCCGCACTACTGCGACGCCTCCCAGCCCTACGGCTGCCCGGCCGGCCAGGCCGCCTACTACGGCCGCGGCCCGATCCAGCTCAGCTGGAACTTCAACTACAAGGCGGCCGGTGACGCGCTCGGCATCGATCTGCTGAACAACCCTTACCTGGTCGAGCAGAACGCCTCGGTCGCCTGGCAGACCGGCCTCTGGTACTGGAACACCCAGAACGGCCCGGGCACCATGACCGCCCATCAGGCCATGTTGAACGGGGCCGGGTTCGGCGAGACCATCCGCTCCATCAACGGCACTCTGGAGTGCAACGGCGGCAACCCCGCCCAGGTCCAGAGCCGCATCGACCGCTACAAGGCGTTCGTGGCGATCCTCGGCACCACGCCCGGCAACAACCTGAGCTGCTGACCCCCGTACCCCCTGGGTACGCGCGACCCCACCCGACGGGGGCGTGTCCGGCTTCGGCCGGGCGCGCCCCTTCTCGGTTTTTCCGGGGCGGTGGTTCAGCCGTCCGGGGTGTCCAGGGACCGGAGGGCGAGCCAGAGGTCGTAGCGGGCGCTGGGCGCCTGGAGCAGCGAGCGGCCCAGTACGGATTCGAGCCGGGTGAGGCGCTTGCGCATCCCTGGTACGGAGATGCCCAGAGCCTCGGCGGCCGGGGCTAGCTGGGCCTCGTGGCGCAGCCAGACCCGGAGGGTGTCGAGCGGGTCGGCGGTGTTCCGGGGCGTCCCGGGACCGCCGGTGAGCGGGCGCAGCTGCTGGGCGGCCCACTCCCGTACGGCGGGGGCGTGCAGGAGCTCGTCGAGGTCGGGCGGTGTTCCGCCCGGTGTCCGTTCGCCGGGTCGGTGGGGGGCGCGGGGCTCGGTGGGGGTGGCGCGGATACGGAGGGCCAGGTCGAGGGTGGCCTGGTCGCCGACCCGGTTCAGGTCGAGCCCGAGCAGTTCGCCGATGAGCCGGAGCCGGGCGGCCAGGGTGTTGCGGTGGATCTTCAGATGGTGGGTCGCGTGCGAGGAGAAGGCGAGCCAGGAGGCCAGCGTCGCCGAGAGCTCCTGGCTGCCCGGGTCCTGGGCGCGCCGCGGCAGATGGGCCAGCAGCGGGTGCAGCAACTGGTCGGCCCACTGCGCCCCGGCCGCCCCGGTGGCCACCGCCGGGTCGGGCGTCGAACCGAAACGGGAGTGCCGGTCCGGCAGGGTGCGGGCCACGGCCAGTGCGTGGAAGGCCTGGCGGTAGCCGGTCGCGGTGTCGGGCAGCGGCAGGTCCGCGCTGATGCCGACGACGCATTCGGGCACCGCCTCGGCCACCCGCAGCCCGAGCCGGAGTTCGGCGGCATCCGCGTCCGTGCCGGGGCCGGAGTCCGCGCCCACACCCGTGTCCGTCGGGACGATCAGGATCAGGTGGCGGGCGTAGACCGGGCAGCGGACGATCCAGGACCGGCCGCCGGACAGCTCCGTGCAGATCCGGGCCACCTCGTCCCGGCGCCCGTTCGCGCACTCCACGACGTACACCCGGACCGGGTCCGGCAGCGGGGGTCTGAGGGCGCCCGCCACCTGGTGCGCTATCGACAGCTGACCCGTCATGAGCAGGTGCAGCACCGCCTCCCGGCTGCGGGACTCCGCGAGTTCGACGCGGCGCCGCTTGCTCTCCACCTCCTCCGCCGTCCAGCACAGGGCGAGCGGCGTCGCCACGTCGGAGAGCAGCCGGGCCAGCCCGTTCGGCGGCGGGCTCGACGCGACCACGGCGAGGATCGGCCCGGCGGAGCCGTCCGGTCCGTCCAGCGGGAGGAGCAGGGCGGTGTGCTGCTCGTGGTCGAAGGAGAAGGCGCGCGCGTCGAGCCCCGCGATGTCCTTGGCGTACGCGCCCGCCAGCGCGGCCGCAGCGGTGCCCGTACCGTCCGTGCCCCGGTCCACGGCGTGCAGCACGGTGCCGTCCCCGTCGAGCAGCCCGGCCCAGCCCGCCGCCCGGCCGGACACCCAGTGCAGGAGTTCCCGCGAGCCGCCCGACCGGGCCAGCCGGTGCATCCGCATGACGTCATCGGCCCGTTCCCGCGCGCGCACACATCCTCCATCCACCTGAACGTTCAGTCGAACGTCTGTCCGGATCCGGCTCCGGAGCCGCCGGCCGAAACGATCGGCCGGCGGCGGCTGCCTGTGACCGTCCCACGGTTAAGCGGAATCAAGGCTGCCGGTTTGATTGTGCGTGCTGATACCCGCAGCGGTCCACACCGTGCGAATTGAAGCTTTCGGCCATCTACCCGAAGACTTAAAGTCCGAACACGGTTGCGGCACACCCCTTGGGGGAGGGGTTGGGGGGGCGACGGCCGCGGCTTACGGGGGTGGCCGCTGTCGTCGGCCGCAGCCGTTCTCTCTTCATCTCTCCGTTGTCAGTGCCGACTTCTAGGGTCGGGCCACGCCTTCGCGTACGCGAGCCGAGCCGACCGGGAGAAGCCGCACCATGGAGTTCCGCATTGACCGCGCCACCTTGACCGATGCCGTGGCCTGGGCCGCCCGGGTGCTGCCCACGCGTTCACCCGTTCCGGTGCTGGGCGGCCTGCTGCTGGAGGCGGCAGACGGCCGGTTGCGTGTCTCGGGGCTGGACTACGAGGCCTCCGCCCGTATCGAGGTGGAGGCGGAGACCGTACTGCCCGGTCGGGTTCTGGTGCTGGGCCGCCGCCTGTTCGACATCTGCCGGGTGCTGCCCGAGCAGGTGGTGGAGTGCGCGGTGGAGGGCTCGCGGTTCTCGTTGACCGGAGGGGGTGCGCGTTTCGGCCTCTCGGTGCTGCCGCTCGACGACTACCCGGCCCCGCCGCCGGTGCCGGAGGCGCTCGGCGAGGTGGACGCGGCGGAGTTCGCGGCGGCCGTCTCCCAGGTGGCGGTGGCGGCGGGCCGGGACGACGCGCTGCCGACCCTCACCGGCATCCGGCTGGCGCTGGACGGTGACGCGATGACCCTGGCCGCCACGGACCGCTACCGGTTCGCGGTGCGCACCCTCGCCTGGAAGCCCGGCCGGGACGGGGTTCTCGCCGATGTCGTGGTCCCGGCCCGCAGGCTCACCGAGATCGCCCGCTCGCTCAGCCCGTCCAGCCCGGTCCGGCTCGCGCTGGACGGTGGTTCGGCCGGCTTCGAGCAGGCCGGTACGCGGACGACGGTGCGCCTGTTCGACGGCCGGCTGCCGCGCCACGACAAGCTGTTCGCGCTGACCGGCGCGGCAACCGCCGAGATGGAGCGGGTGCCGCTGCTCGCGGCCGTGAAGCGGGTCGCCGTCGTCGCGGACGGAGGCAGTCCGCTCCACTTCACCTTCTCCGGCGATTCGGCCCTGCTCCAGGCGGGCTTCGACGACGACGTGGCTTCCCAGCGCCTGCCCGCCGTGTGGGGCGGTGCCGGTGAGCTGACGGTCGCCTTCAACCCGGCCTACCTGATGGACGCCCTGGGTTCGTTCGACGCCCCGGTGATCAGGTTCGGGCTGATGGGCCCCGGCCAGCGCGCGATGGTCACCGGCCGGACCCCGGACCGGGAATCCCCGGACCGGGAGACGTCCCACCAGCACCTGCTGATGTCGGTCAAGCCGCTGCTCTGACGTACACACGCACCCTGCCCGGGACTTGGCAGGATCGGCGGCATGACTGCTGCTGAACGGTGGAGCACCCACGTGATCGAGATGCGCGGCGATCTCGTGACGAAGCGGTACGCGAAGGGGGACGCCCATGCGCTTCTCGACCGCGAGTGGCGGGCGCTGACCCTGCTGGACGCCCACGCCCCGGGCCTGGCCCCCGTACCGGTGGCCGTGGACCGCGACGCCGATCCACCGATGGTGGTGATGTCCCGGATCCCGGGGGTTCCGCTGCGGGGGAGCCCGGTGGACGGGGCGCGGACGGCGGCGATGGCGAAGACTCTTGACGCGTTGTACGGAGCGGTCCCGGGCGAGCGCCTCGCCCGGGTCCCGGTCCGGCCGGGCCACTGGGCCGGGCTGGCCGTGCGGTTGCGCGACTGGCACGGGCGGGGGCCGGGCCCGGCGGCCGGGGATGCGGTGCGTGCGGCCCTGGACGAGGGCATGGCCTGGCTGGACCGCCCGGGTCGGGCAGCGGGCCCCGGCACGTCCGGCCCGCCCGTGTTCGGGCCCGGCGACGGGAATCTCGCCAACTACCTCTGGGACGGGACCACGTCCCGGGTCGGGGTGGTCGACTTCGAGGACTCCGGCCGGAGCGACCGCCCCTTCGAACTCGCGGAGATCACCGAGCATGTCTCCGGCTGGATCGACGGAGGCTTCGACGCGGCTTCCTTCCTCGACTGTTTCGAGCTCACCGCCGACGAGTGGTCCCGGTTGCGGGAGTGCCGCCGTCTGCTCGCTCTGACCTGGACGTTCATTCTCTCGTTCGACGATCCTGAACGGCCCAGGAACCCGCCCGGCACGGCCGCGCGCCAGGCGGAACGGCTCCGGGCACTGCTGGGCTGACCGGCACGGTGGCTGCGGGCCCCGCGGCCGGTCCGGGGGCTCAACGATGCTGCGGGGGCGAGGTAGCGGCGGGCGTGCGCGTGCAGCGGGGCTTCCTGGTCGAGCAGCGCGCTGCGCAGCAGGAACGCTCGCCGGAGGCCTTCGGTGGCGGCCAGATCCGGGCCCCTGCGGTTCGCCGCCCTCTTCAGGTGGTGAAGCCGAACACACAAGAACTGCGTGCGGGCGCCCGTCGAGGCGCCCGCCAGGCACTCCCTCTCACTGCTCGGCGCTGAGGGTCATGAAGGTCTCCGGGTCCGGCACGGCGATGAATCCGGCCTTCGCGTAGACCGCGTGCGCGTCGAGGGTGGTGAGGAGGATGCGCTTGAGCCGATAGGGGGCGAGGTGGTCGCGGACCGCTGTCGCAAGCCACGTCCCGAGCCCCCTGCCACGATGGTCCGGGGCGACGTAGACATCGCAGAGCCAGGCGAAGGTGGCGCGGTCGGTGACCACACGGGCGTAGGCGGCCTGGGTGCCGTCGGCGTCGTAGATGCCGAAGTTCAGCGAGCCGCGCACCGCGTCCTCGACCGTCTTCCGGCTGCGTCCCAGGGCCCAGAACGCGTCCGTCGAGAGCCAACGGTGCACCCGTTCCACATCGAGCCGATCCGGGTCCGTCGAGAGCTCGTACCCCTTGGTTCCGCCGCTGGTGACCATGGAGCGGCAGCGTATCCGTGACACCCGGCTCTTCCAAGGTGCCGCCATATCGGACGAGATGACGTCTCAGCTTCTGTCGGCCCCGTCGACGAGGGCGAGCCGTACCCGGTGACGCGGGAGATCGACCTCGGTGACCTCCACGGTGATCGGCTCGCCCTCGTCGACGAACTGCTCCGGGGTCCGGTCCGGCTCGGCGGTCAGCTCGGAGAGGTGGAGGAACCCCATCACGTCGGGGGCGAGCCGCACGAACACACCGAAGGGAACGATCCTGGCGACCGTTCCGGTGAGGACGCGGCCGAGCTGATCCGCGAACCGGATGAGTGGGTCTTCCTTCAGGGCCTTCAGGGAGAGCATGACCTGTCCGGAGCGTGTCTCCGCGATGACCACCTCGGCGGCGATCCGCCGGCCGGCTTCGACTGCCTCGGAGGGGTGGGTGATCCACCCCCACGTCAGGTCCGGCACCCGGATGAAGCCGGTGCACAGACCGTCCGGTTCGCCGTCGACGTGGACGAAGACCCCGAAGTTGTGCACCGAGGCGACCGTGCCGGTGACGACCTGCCCGGGGGAGAGTGCGAGGAGGAAGGACCGCAGGGCCGGAATCTCGCATGCTTTGGCGGAGAGATGAAGCTGCCCTTCCTGCCAGCGCCCGATCTCTTCGGCGCTGATCTCCTGGCCCACCTCGAACAGCTCGGACGGGTGCCCCGTCCGGCGCATCGACGCTTCGTGTTGAGGAATCCGGCCGATCTCGGCCGCCTCCCCTTCGGCGTCCACGAGCCGCACCAGAACGTCCGCTCCGTCGAACCCGACGACCTCCACCGTTCTCACGGCCCCCGGCCGCAGGCGGTCGGCCAAGGACCGCAGGCGGGGGTCGGAGGCCGGGTCGGACATGGAGGTGAGTCTACGGGCCGCCCCGCCCGCCGGTTCTACGCTGCCGCACCCGTCAACATCCGCTGGGCACAACGCTGTTGTTGTGGCCGGCTCGCTCGCGTAGGGTCACTCGACGTGAACACCGGACCGGCACTACGCCACGCACGGATGGGCCACCCGGTGGAGGGCTGATCCCCCAGCGGGTGCGGAGAACGCACCCCCTCGGTTCCGCACGCGGACCTCCCGGCACTCGCGCATCGCGAGTCCCTCTCCATATTCCGCGTCGAACACCAACGAGGTCAGCCGAATGACAGCCACGTTCAACCACACCATCATCGCTTCCAAGGACCGCAACGAGTCGGCCCGGTTCTTCCGTGAGCTGCTCGAACTCTCGGAGGCGCCGTCCTGGGGCCCGTTCACCAATGTCCGGTTCGACGACGGTGTCCTGCTGCAGTTCGCCGAACCGCCGGTGGAGATCCAGATGCAGCACTACGCGTTCCTGCTCGACGACGAGCTGTTCGATCGCGCGTATCAGCGGCTGTGCGAGCGCGGGATCGAGCACTGGGCCGACCCGCAGATGCGCCGCTCGGGCGAGATCAACAACGAGCACGGCGGCCGGGGCGTGTACTTCAAGGACCCCGCCGGCCACGCGATCGAGCTGATCACCCGCCCGTATCTGTAAACGGGCCGGACGGACGGGTGCGGGGCCGGGTGGATCACCCGGCCCCGCGGTCGAACGACGTTCCGCCGTACTTCTACTTGGTGAAGTAGAAGTACTGCCAGGAGCTGTGCGTGGTGGAGTTCACCGAGTCGCCCGAGCTGCCGTTGATGTAGGAAACCCGCATACGCATCCGGTACCCCGTCTCATGGGTGCCCTTCAGCGTGATGATGGTCTTCCCATTGGTGCCGAGCTTGAAGTAGTCCGAGCCCGCGTCGTACCACTTGCCCTGGTAGTTCAGCTGGAGCGACAGCTTGTGGGCGCGGTTCTTGTAGTACGTCATCGACGTCGTGAAGACCGGGTCGGTCTTCTTGTGGAAGTACTTGTACGACGTGTTGCCGATCTTCGCCGTCTTGTACTGCTTGGAGATGGAGGTCGAGACCTTCACCTTCGCGTACGAGGTCGACTTGACCGTCTTGCCCGCGTACCGGCCGTCACCCTTGAAGACCGCGGTGACGGTGGTGTCCCGGGTCATGGCGATGACGGCGGACAGGTTGCCCTTGGAGTTGACCTTGCCGGTCTTCAGCAGCCTGTTCGGCTTGTCCGCGCCGAACGGGTCCGCCCACAGCTCGACGGTGCGGTTCTTGTACGTCTTGCCGAGGTGCGCGGTGAACGTCACGTTGGCACCGTACGAGTACAACGCCTTGTTGTGGTTCAGGGTCAGCGAGGGCACCGTCCTGGGCACCGCGACCTTCGCGGAGCCGGAGCCCGCGGAGTGGGTCGCGTCGCCCGCGTACGTCACCTTGTACGTGACCTGGCCGCCCGCGGTCGGGGTGTCGGTGAACGAGAAGCTGCCGTCCGACTTCAGCGCCACGGCGGGCAGCGCCTTGCCCTTGGGCGACTCGACGTCGGTGCGGGTGACCGTGGCCTTCGCGCCGGCCGGGAAGGGGCTCGCCGAGCCGGCCTTGCCGGTGACGGTCAGCTTCTTGTTCAGCGCCGACTTCTCCGGAGCCTTGACCGTGACCGTCGTCGGCGACTTCATCGCCTCGGTCAGCACCCGCAGCGAGCGGACGCCGTAGCTGTTCTCGGTGACCGCGAACAACCGGCTGTTGTCCGGTGCCCAGGCGAGCCCGGCCGAGGCCAGCGTGTCCGCACCGCTGGTGTTCCCGGTGTTGGGGAAGTCGTACGTCCGGATCGCCTTGGTGGAGTCCTGCTTGTAGACGTACACGTCCGGGCTGTAAATGCCGTCGATGCCCGCCGCCACCGTGCCGTCCGGCGCGATGTCCACGGCGTTGGGGTACGAGTTGGACGGGTAGGCGATCCCCGGCGTCAGGTCCGAGGTCTTGTACGACTGGTGGTTGTACGGGTACCCGCTGGCCACCACGACCTGCGAACCGTCCGGCGTCAGCGCCAGGTCACGCAGGTTGCTCCCGTCGGTGCGGGTCTGCGCGGTGCGCGCGGCCGTACCCGAGGCGACGTCGTACACGGCGATCTGGACGGGGCTCTGCCCCTCGATCCCGGCGGCCAGGGTGTTCGGGGCGCCCGGCGTGGACGCCAGGGTCGGCGCCGCGTACCAGGTACGGTCCGGGTCCTGGTCCAGGGCGACGACGGGCTCCTCGCCGGACAGGTCGACCGAGCCGATGTTGCCCTCGGTCGCCGCGCCGTAGCCGAACCAGAGCTTGCCGCCCGCCAGCGCCGGATAGGCGGGCTTGGTGTTCTCACCGGTCGCGTACCGGGCGGACTCCACCAGCGCGGCGGTGTCGATCACGGCGATGGCGTCGGCGCCGGGCACACCGGCGTACAGCGTGCCGGAGTCGGCGGAGAGTTCGAGACCCTTCACGCCGGGCAGCGACGGGATGGTGCCGACCACGTTGCCGCTGTAGTCGGTGGCGAGGACCTTGCCGGTGACCGGGTCACTGATGAAGACCCGGTGGTGCACGCCGTCCGCGACGACATCGCCCACGGACGAGACGGGAATGGTCCTGCTGGAGTCGGCGGCGGCCGGATTCGCCGCCCCGCCGACCAGAACCACTGAGCTGAAGAGGACCGCGAGCGTGGTCGCGGTCGAGATTCTGCGCGTACGCAAAATGAATTACCCCCACGGTAAGAGGGGGGCCGAGGCATCCGTCGACAAGAGACGGGACGCGACCCCACGCACGCAGGGTATGACATGTACGTCCACAGGTCGCACACATTTGCGGTGCCGGGGTCCGGATCACCGATCCCGACCCCGCGAACCGTTCCGTTCTGTCCGGTTCGCTCAGTCCGCCCAGGTGAGGAACGCGGCCCAGGCCCCGGGAGCCACGGTGAAGGCGGGCCCGTCGGTCACCTTGGAGTCCCGGACGTGGACGGCGTGCGGGCAAGTGGCCACCTCGACGCAGTCACCACCGTTGGCCGCGCTGTACGAGGACTTGTGCCAGTCGAAGGCCACCTCGACGCAATTGCCGCCGCTGCTGTCGCTGTAGCTGGACTTGAACCACCGGAGGGGCTTACTCATTCCTCTACTCCTGCCAACCGCGCGATCAGGCCCAGCGATTCACGAGGATCCAGAGCCTGTGCCCGAATCTTCGCACAGCACTGAGAGCGAGCGCTCACCTTGGCAGGATCGCTGATCAGCAGACTCTCGCCTTGGACCTCAAGGAAGAGCAGGCGAGTGTGATCCGGAGTCTCGATCAGATTAATGTCGCCTCGGTCACCCGCGTGTTCGCCACTCACTCCGCAGTCCATGGGCAACACCTGAAGGGTGACGTTGCGTCGCTGCGCGCACTCGGCCAAGTACAGCAACTGTTCGCACATGATCTCTTTGCTGCCGATGGTCCGCCTGAGAGTCGATTCCTCCAGGACGATCTCGATCAGAGCCGCCGGGTCCCGGTCGAACAGGGCTTTGCGCGCCATCCGGGCGCTGACCAGTTCTTCCACGCGCTCGTGGGGCAACGGTGGAAAGCCGCCCCCGATCAAGGCCCGTGCGTATGCCTCTGTCTGGAAGAGTCCGTGGATCACGAACCCGGCGTACAGCTGGAGCATCACCGCCTCCTGCTCCAGCAGTGCGTAGTTCTTGAACTGCTCCGGGTAGGTCTCCAACCGCATGTACCGGCGGCAGCGGTTGAAGAATTTCGTCTCCTCGTGGAACACCTGGTCCAGCCCCACCAGCATCTCGTCGCTGGCGGGCTGGGCGCAGGTCTCCATCGCGCTCACGGCTGCTGCGGAGTAGCCGAGCTCCTCGCCCAGCCGGGTCTGCGTCCAGCCCCGTCCGGTGCGCAGATCACGGGCCATGTCGGCGACGATCCTGGCCATGACACTGGCCGTTTCCTTGTTCTCCGCTCGCGCCATGTGCGATCCCCTTTCGACTCAACCGGTCTCAACCGGTCACTACTCGAATCAGCCCGACTCGACTGGAATTCAGAGGAGTTCGCGCAGGTCAACGAGTGTGCGACGCCTCTGTGTGGCCTGAGGAAACGCTAGCCAGTCAGGGGAAGACTGGTCCTGTGAATGCAACGAAAAGTGCGGTCGGATTCGGGTGGATTCCATACTCCGGATTTCAACTGCGCAAAACAGGAGTCCAATTCGACGCCGTGCGCTTCGACGGGGACGAAGGGCGTCGGCTCGCCCTGATGATGGAGGCGGTCACGGGCGGTGAGCCCGGCCCGGTGGTGGCCGAGGCCAGCGGTAAACGGTCGGTGTACTTCCTCGTCCCGGCCGGGAGCACCGAGGGCAAGGCATGGCCGGACGGGGCCGTGGTGCTGAACGCGGCGCCCGGCCGGGTCAGCTACGTACCGGTTCCGGCTCTCCACGGCCGTACCTGGCCGGTGTCGTGGTACTTCCCGCCCACCGCTCCCGGCAGGTTCGTCCACGCGTTGCTGCTGCTCAGCACGGCCACGGCGATACTGAACTGAGGGCGTGGGGCCGCGAGGTCAGCCCCCCTTGGTGTAGGTGAGCCGGTCGCCGCTGGCGCTGTTCTCGCGGGTCAGGGTGCCGTTCGGGTGCAGGGTCAGTGTGGTGGCGCCGCCGGCGGTGCAGGACGTCATCGGCTTGCCCGACTCGACCTCGGACGGACCCACCCTGACCGGGCCGCCCTCGGCGGGCTCCGCGGCGAGGTTGGCCCGGAAGACGCAGCGGTACGTGTTGCCGTTGTCGAGCGGGCCCTCGGCGGTGAGGGTCAGGACGGCCTGGCCGACCGAGCCCTGCTGGATGACGAGTTTCCGGGTGGAGCGCCCGGCCGGGTTGTCGATGGTGCCGGTCCAGGTGCCGAGGTAGCCGGTGGGGACGGCGCCGTCGCCGTTCTTCCCGTCCGCACCCGGGGACGGGGCCGGGCCGCCCGCGTCCGGGGAGGTCGGGGCGGTGGTGGAGCGGTCGGGGCGGTGGTGGTCCGTCGGCTCCTCGTTCATGAGCGTGTAGACCGAGCCGCCCGCGCCGATCGCCACGAGCACGGCGACGACGACGAGCGCGATGGTCGAGCCCTTGCCGCGGCGGGCCGGTCCGGGCTCGGGGTGGGGGTTGCCGGGGTGGGTGGGGCCGAAGGGGGGCGTGGGCCCGAAACCGGTGTGCGGGTACGGCGCCTGCTGGTGCTGCGGCGGGTAGCCGTACCCGGTGGGGGGCTGCGGGGCGCCGAAACCCTCGCCGGGGTGCGGCTGGGCGGGCGGCGGATAG
Source organism: Streptomyces sp. NPDC092952 (assembly GCF_044754785.1). Classification (NCBI taxonomy): domain Bacteria; kingdom Bacillati; phylum Actinomycetota; class Actinomycetes; order Kitasatosporales; family Streptomycetaceae; genus Streptomyces; species Streptomyces sp. NPDC092952. Next base: position 611,415 of record NZ_JBIVPT010000003.1, read on the forward strand.
CCGTAGCCGGGGGCCGGGGTCCGCGGCGGGTAACCATAGCCGGGGGCCGGGGTCGGGACGGGGGTCTGCTGCGGGTAGCCGTGGCCGGGGGCCGGGCCGTAGCCGGGGGGCGGGGTCGTCCGGGGGTGCTCCCGGGACCGCTCCCCGGGGAAGCCCGACAGATCCTCCGGGCCCTCGGACTCCTCGCGGGCCCCGGCTTCCCCGGGTCCCGCGGCCCGGCCGGCCTGTGCATCCTGCGCGGACTCCTCAGGGTCCTCCGGATCCTCGGAGTCCAGCAACTCGACGGCGTGACGGCCGAGTTGGGCGATGAGCGCGCCCGGAAGCCACGGCTCGGCGGGGTCGGCGTCCGCCAGCCGGTCCAGGATCGCTTCGGTCGTCGGGCGGGCGGCCGGGTCCTTGTGCAGGCAGTCCCGCACCAGGTCGACGAGGTCCACCGGGACCCCGGTCAGATCCGGGTCCTCCTGCGCGATCCGGAACATCTGCGCGTGCACCCGGCTGTCGCCCGTACCGAACGGGAGCCGGCCGGTCGAGGCGTACGCCAGCACCGTGCCGAGGCAGAACACGTCGCACGCCGGGGTCACCCGCTCGCCGCGCACCTGCTCCGGCGCCATGAACCCGGGCGAACCGACCAGGGCACCGGTGCGGGTGACCCCGCCGTCGGTGGCGGTGTCGAAGGCGCGGGCTATGCCGAAGTCGATGACGCGCGGCCCGTCGATCGTCAGCAGGATGTTGGAGGGCTTCAGATCGCGGTGGATCAGCCCCGCCGCGTGGATGGCCCCGAGGGCGTGGGCGAGCCCGGACCCCAGGATGTGCACCGAGCGCTCCGGCAGCGGACCGTACGCCCCCGAGGGCGCCCCCGCGACGCGCGGGCGGCCGGTCACCGTGGCGTGCAGCGAGGGCCCGGCGACGTACCCCGTGGCGACCCACGGCACGGCGGCCTCCGTGTCCGCGTCCAGCACCGGGGCCGTCCACGCGGAACCGACCTGGCGGGCGGCCCGCACCTCCTGGCGGAAGCGGTCCCGGAACTCCTGCTTCTCGGCCAGTTCACCGCGGACCAGCTTGATCGCGACGGTCCGGCCCCGCTCGGACCGGGCCAGATAGACCTGGCCCATGCCTCCGGCGCCGAGCCGCCCCAGCAGCCGGTAGGCGCCGATGGTGCGCGGATCTTGCGGTGTCAGGCTCTGCATTGACGCTGACACGTCCTTCCCCCAGGAATCGGCACTCTGCCCGTCCGGGCCCGGTCTGGCCCACCCGATGCCCGCACGATCATAGGGATGCACGCGGGGCGTGCCCGGAGCGGTTGCGGTTCCGGAACCACCGGAAGCACTTCCGGCGACCCGACACCCTGCACAGCGGAACGCCCCACGCCATACAAGGTGGTCATGTCGGGACGCTCCCGGTACGGCCTACGCTCGCCGCATGACCCCTCATGTCGACCCCGCCGCCGGTGCGGCCGTCAAGGCCGCCGACCGAGCGCACGTGTTCCACTCCTGGTCCGCCCAGGGCCTGATCGACCCGCTCGCCGTCGCCGGCGCCGAGGGGGCGTACTTCTGGGACTACGACGGTAACCGCTACCTCGACTTCACCAGCGGCCTCGTCTACACCAACATCGGCTACCAGCACCCCACCGTCGTCGCCGCGATCCAGGAGCAGGCGGGCAAGCTCGCCACCTTCGCCCCCGCGTTCGCGATCGAGGCGCGCTCCGAGGCCGCACGCCTCATCGCCGAGCGCACCCCCGGCGACCTGGACAAGATCTTCTTCACCAACGGCGGCGCCGAGGCCGTCGAGAACGCCGTCCGGATGGCCCGGCTGCACACCGGCCGCACGAAGGTCCTCTCCGCGTACCGCTCGTACCACGGCGCCACCTCCACCGCGATCAACCTGACCGGTGACCCGCGCCGCTGGCCGTCCGACAACGGCTCGGCGGGCGTCGTCCGCTTCTGGGCGCCGTTCCTCTACCGCTCGCCGTTCTACGCCGAGACCGAGGCCGAGGAGTGCGCCCGCGCCCTCCAGCACCTGGAGGACACCCTCGCCTACGAGGGCGCCGCCAACATCGCCGCGATCATCCTGGAGACCATCCCCGGCACCGCGGGCATCATGACCCCGCCGCCCGGCTACCTCAAGGGCGTCCGCGAGATCTGCGACCGGTACGGCATCGTCTTCATCCTCGACGAGGTCATGGCCGGCTTCGGCCGCACCGGCAAGTGGTTCGCCGCCGAGCACTTCGACGTGGTGCCCGACCTGATGACCTTCGCCAAGGGCGTCAACTCCGGTTACGTGCCGCTCGGCGGCGTCGCGATCTCCGCCGAGATCGCCGCGACGTTCGACACCCGCCCCTACCCGGGCGGACTGACGTACTCCGGCCACCCGCTGGCCTGCGCCGCCGCCGTCGCCACCATTCGGGTGATGGAGGACGAGAAGGTCGTCGAGAACGCCGCCCGCATCGGCGAGACGGTCCTCGGCCCCGGTCTGCGCGAACTCGCCGAGCGCCACCCGTCCGTCGGCGAGGTCCGCGGCCTCGGCGCGTTCTGGGCGCTCGACCTGGTCCGCAACAAGGAGACCCACGAGCCACTGGTCCCGTACAACGCGACGGGCGAGGCCAACGCGCCGATGGCGGCCTTCGGCGCGGCGGCCAAGAAGAACGGCCTGTGGCCCTTCATCAACATGAACCGCACCCACGCCGTGCCCGCCTGCAACGTCACCGAGGCCGAGGCGAAGGAGGGCCTCGCCGCCCTCGACGCCGCGCTCTCGGTGGCCGACGAGCACACCGCGTGACGCACTCCGTGACGCACCCTTCGTGACGTGATGGCGCCCCTCCCCGTCCCTCCGGCACCGCCCAGGTGCCCCTTCTGCCCGGATACGGGCATGGCGGCCCTCGATTAAGGTGACCGCAGGCAACAGGAACGGGGAGGGGCGCCATGCGCGCGAGCGGAGCTGTGACCCGCAGCACACTGCGGCAGCAGATCGCGGACGCGCTCCGTGACGAGGTCCTCGCCGGACGGCTCCAGCCGGGGCGGGAGTTCACGGTCAAGCAGATCGCCGATCAGTACGGGGTGTCGGCGACCCCCGTGCGCGAGGCGCTCTTCGACCTCTCCGCCCAGGGGCTCCTGGAGACGGACCAGCACCGGGGCTTCCGGGTGCGGGAGTTCACCGTCGCCGACTACCGGTCCCTGGTCGAGGCCCGCAGCCTGGTCATCGACGGCGTGGTCCGCAGCGTCTACTTCGGCGGCGGGGCCCCGGTCGTGCCCCCCTCGGCGTACCTGGACCGCCTGGTCGCCGTGCGCCGCCGGGCCCAGGAGGCAGCGCGGGCGGCCCGCGGCGGCGACCTGGACATCCTCATCGGCTACGACCTGCGGTTCTGGCGCGAGCTGGGCGCCCTCGTGGGCAACGCGTACATCAACGAGTTCCTGCACCGACTCCGCGTACAGGCCTGGGTGTTCGCGGTGCCGTACCTGCGCCGCGACACCGGTGACCGGGACGCGCTCTGGAACGGGCACGAGGACCTGGTCGCGGCGATCACGATCGGCGACCCCGGCGCGGTGCGGACCGTGCTGGACGACTACCAGAACCATGCGCTGGGCTGGGCGGACCGGCTCGCGACGGAGAACCGGTAGCACGCGGGGGCGCGGAGGCGCGGGGCCACTGTGCGTGGCGCGCGCACCGCATTACGCTGTCCCGACCATCCCGAACATTCCGATGCGCACCCGTGGGAGAGCGAGACCTCGTGGCCTGTGACCTGTGGCTGGTCCCCCTCGTCGATGTGCTGTGCCACAGCCCCGACAACCCGTTCGCCGAAGAGATCGCCGCCTACGACAGGGCGTTGGGCGAGGCCGGACTGCCGTCCGTCCCGGTGTACGCCTACATGCCGGGCCTGACCGGCGAAGTGGCCCCCGTCGCGGGGTTCGACTACGACGCGCTGCACTGCCTGCGCCGCGCCCACCTGCTCCAGCTCAGCGGACTGGCCGTCACCCCGGTCGGTGAACTCGGCAGCGACTACGAGCAGTTGCTGGAGATGTTCGAGGAGGCGGCCCGCCAGTCCCACCTGGTGTGGCACTACGACCACGCCGGGGCGTACGTCCCGCTGGACTTCGCCGCCCCGCTCGCCGCCGACGACCTGCTGGAGGGCGGCGGCCCGCTCGGCTCCTCGCACGGGCTGCTGAGGGAGCTGGAGTTCGTCGCCCCGGCCATCGGCATCGACCCGGCGAACCCGCCGGCCGCGCCGCTGCCGCCCGCCGCGCCGACCTCCCTGGAGGAGCCGTCCGCGTCGACGCCGTACGACGACGGCCCGTTCGCCCGCGAGCGGCACGTCTGGCTCGGGCTGCACGCGGCGGCGACCCGGAGCCTGGCCCAGGGCTCGATGATCGTCTTCGGATAGGCCTGCGGGCCCGGGGGCCGGAGAGGCCCCGGGGTGTCAGCGGGGGGACTCCGGCGGGCGCTGGCGCGGCATGTTCGGCCGGGCCAGCGTCTGCAGCGGGAACCGCCCGGACAGCGTCCCCGGGTCCGGGCGCGCGGTGCTCCCGGCGTTCGACGACAGGGCCTGCATCCCCATCGGCGCGGGGCCGGCCCGGAACTCCACCATCCAGTCCGCCGTCTCCGTGCGCACCAGCTCCGCGACGTCCTCCGAGAACCGCCGCAGCACCCCCAGGCACCGCTCCGCCGCCTCGCTGGCCGTCCCCTCGGTCGGCCCGAGCATCTCCCGCACGCACTCCGACGCCCAGTCGAACTGGAGCACCTGGAGACGCCGTTGCACGGCCTGGGCGGTGGCGAGATTCCTTATCCAGCCCGAGGTGAGCCCGAAGTACCGGTCGCAGGCCATGCACGCGGCGCCCAGCAGCAGCGACAGATAGCCCCAGCCCGCCACCCCGCGCATCGCCCCGGTCAGATCGAGCAGCGGCAGCGCGGCGCCCGCCACCGCCCCGAGCGCGGTGCCCATCCGCAGCGTCCTGGCCGCCCGGCGCTTGCGCACCCGGTCGCCCAGATACCACTCGGCGGTGCGCAGCGCGTCGGCCTCGACCCAGCGGTAGACCTCGTCGAGGCGGTCGGAGGGCTCGCTCCAGTCGCCGAGCGGGAACGGCGCGGCGGTCAGGTCCCCGCGCCGCCCCCGGCCTCCCCGAACCGCCCGGCCCCGGTCGTCCCGTTCGCTCCGGCCCCGATCGTCCCGGCCCCGATCGTCCCGGCCCCGTGAGCCGGAGCCCGGACCGGGCTCGTTGCGGGGCGGCCCCTCGGGCTGCATCTCCGGCTGGCTCACCGGGTACTCCTCTGCGTAGCGACGCCTGACATGGCGATGGGCGAGACGGGGCGGGTGCGCACTGCTCTCCGGCATGGCCGACAGTACCGTTGTGGTGACAATGAGTGACGGCCGATGTGCCTGGGTGTCCTGATGTGTATGCCCTTCCTATCGCCGAACGGTGGGCCATGGGGGAGAAAACGCGTTATTACCGGTTGCGCCGGTCCTGTGATCAGGTATACGAGCGCGGCACGGGCCGCCTGAAACTCACCCGAAAGAGTTGCCCACGAGTGAGTGGGGCGCGTTGTCCGGGGAGCACGTAGGCTCGGCATACCGAAGCTTTTTGTCGTCGAATTGCCAGGAGTGACCGTGATCCCCGGTGGCGGGCAGCCCAATATGCAGCAGCTGCTGCAGCAGGCCCAGAAGATGCAGCAGGACCTCGCCGCGGCCCAGGAGGAGCTGGCCAGGACCGAGGTCGACGGCCAGGCGGGCGGCGGTCTCGTGAAGGCCACCGTCACCGGCTCCGGCGAGCTCCGCAACCTGGTGATCGACCCGAAGGCGGTCGACCCCGAGGACACCGAGACGCTCGCGGACCTCGTCGTCGCCGCGGTCCAGGCGGCGAACGAGAACGCGCAGGCGCTCCAGCAGCAGAAGCTGGGCCCGCTGGCCCAGGGCCTGGGCGGCATGCCCGGCCTCCCCTTCTGACCCGGCCCCACCGGGAAACCCGACGACGCAGGTAGGAAAGGAAGGCGTTCCCGTTGTACGAAGGCGTGGTTCAGGACCTCATCGACGAGCTGGGCAGGCTGCCCGGCGTCGGTCCCAAGAGCGCGCAGCGGATCGCCTTCCACGTCCTCCAGGCCGAGCCGACCGATGTGCGCCGGCTCGCCCACGCGCTCCTGGAGGTCAAGGACAAGGTGCGGTTCTGCTCGGTCTGCGGCAACGTCGCGCAGCAGGAGCAGTGCAACATCTGCCGGGACGCGCGCCGCGACCCGTCGGTGATCTGCGTGGTCGAGGAGCCGAAGGACGTCGTCGCGATCGAGCGGACCCGCGAGTTCCGCGGCCGTTATCACGTGCTGGGCGGTGCGATCAGCCCGATCGAGGGCGTCGGCCCGGACGACCTGCGCATCCGCGAGCTGCTGGCCCGCCTCGCCGACGGGTCGATCACGGAGCTGATCCTGGCCACCGACCCCAACCTGGAGGGCGAGGCCACCGCGACGTACCTCGCCCGGATGGTCAAGCCCATGGGCCTGCGGGTCACGAGGCTGGCCAGCGGTCTGCCGGTCGGCGGCGACCTGGAGTACGCGGACGAGGTGACCCTGGGCCGTGCCTTCGAGGGGAGGCGCCTGCTCGATGTCTGACACCGCCGGTGCGGGTGCCGGAGCCGGAGGCGATGCGCCCTTCGGTGTTCTTCCGGCGGCCGTTTACCCGATCGGTGCCGCGACTCACGGCAGCTTTACGTTCAGCGACGCTATGTTCTACTCACCGTTTGCGACCGTGCCCCGCGGGAGGTCCCCTCGATGTCCGACGCCACGCTGAACTCCGTCACGCAGGACCCGGACGACTTCGCCGTCCAGATCGCCGACCAGATCAAGACGTTCATCGTCGCGGTCACCGAGGTGTCCAGGGTCGAGGAGCCCGAGGAAGCCGTTCCCGTCCTGCTGCTCCAGGTGTCCCAGCTCCTGCTGGCGGGCGGCAGGCTCGGCGCGTACGAGGACATCGTCCCCGACGAGCGCTACGAGCCGGACCTGGGCGCGGAGCCGGACGTGGACGGGCTGCGCGAGCGGTTCGCCGTCCTGCTGGAGCCGATCGACGTCTACTCCGAGGTCTTCGACCCGTACGAGCCCCGCAAGGCCCCGGTCCCGGCCCGGATCTCGGACGACCTGGCCGACCTGGTGACCGATCTGCGCCACGGCCTGGCCCACTACGAGGAGGACCGCACCACCGAGGCCCTGTGGTGGTGGCAGTTCTCCTACTTCTCCAACTGGGGCTCCACCGCCTCCGCCACCCTGCGCGCCCTCCAGTCCCTGATCGCCCACATCCGCCTCAACCAGCCCCTCCAGGAGCTGGACGGCCTGGACACCGACTCGGAGACCCTCGACGACGAGCTGGCCGAGGAGGCGGGCCGCGTCATGGCCGAGGAGATCGCGGGCCCGCTGGGGCTGCGCCCGGTGCAGTAGCGGGGCCGTTCCCCCTCACTTGCATGCATAACCCACGTGCCGTTCCCGACGCGCGTTGCTAGCCTCCCGGTGAGCTGTGAGTTTCACAGACAGTGACTGGGGAGGGCGCATGCGTGAAATGAACGGTCCGGGGCGTCGAAGAACGGCCCGGCTGGGGGCGTTGTCGCTGGCCACGGCGGCGATGCTGGCGGTGCAGGGGATGGCGGTCGCGGTCGCCGATCCGGCCCCGGGCGGCTCGTGGGCCTCGGAGCTGGAGACCGGCAGCCGGGCGTGCGCGGCCGGGGACGCCAAGGCGTATGTCCGCAGCATGCCGGTGCTGCGCGCGGTGCTGTCGGACCCGGCGGGCGTGGGCGGGGCGGACAAGCCCCCGGTCGCGGCCGAGTTCGAGGTGTGGTGGGCGGCCGACGGAGGTGTCGAGCGGCGGCAGATGACCTCGACGTCCAAGCCTCAGGGATCGGCGTTCTCCTGGCATCTGTCCGAGGACCTCGGCATCCCGGCCGACACCGTCGTCTCCTGGCACGTACGGGCCGTCAGCGGGACGAACACCTCGCCCTGGAGCTCCGTGTCCGGCGTGGGCTGCGAGTTCGTCTACGACGGGGAGAGCCCGGCGGCCCCGGTGGTGACGTCCACCGACTACCCGGACGGCGACGACTGGACGGACGGCGTCGGCGTTCACGGCACCTTCCGCGTCGTCTCCTCCTCCGACGACGTCGTCATGTACAAGGTCAGCTTCGGGGGCGGGCCGCAGCGGGAGGTGGCGGCGCCGGGACCCGGGCAGGCCGTCGACATCGACTTCGTCCCGCAGGCAGCCGGCCTTCAGCGGCTGGAGGCCCAGGCGTTCGACCGGGCGGGCCGCAGCAGCGCGCCCACGACCTACTTCTTCCGGGTGGGGTCGGGGCGCGCCCCGGTCGCACGCTGGAAGCTCGCCGACGCGGCGGGCTCGCAGACGGCGGCGGCCGAGTCCGGCACGGCGGCCCGTGCGGGCAGCGGCACCGCCTTCGGCGCGGACGCCCCGTCCGGCACGGATCTGACCTCCACGGCGCTCCTGGACGGTACGGACGAGGGCTACATCACCCCGGACGCGCCGGCCGTGCGGACCGGGGACGACGGGTCGTTCTCGGTGGGCGCCTGGGTGCGCCCCGCCGCCGTGGACGGCACACGGACCGTCGCCGGACAGGACGCCGGGGACGGCTCCGCGTTCACCCTGGGGCTGCGGCAGGACGCCGGGCAGCCGGTCTGGTCGTTCGCCGTGGGGGACGAGCGGCTGGACGGCGGACGCCCCGTCGCGGACAGGTGGACGTATGTGCTCGGCCGGTACGACGCGGTGACCGGCAGCGCCCGGCTGTACGTCGACGGCAGCCCCGTGGGGGAGGAGCGGAAGGTGACGCCGGGCGGCGTCGACGGGCCCTTCCAGATCGGGCGGTCGAAGAGCGCGACCGGCTATCAGGACCACTGGCGGGGCGAGATCGGCGACGTCCGGGTCCACGACCGGGTACTGGTCCCGGGTGAGATCGCCGGGCTCGCCGTCCGGAAGGCCGAACGGCTGGCCCACTGGGACATGGAGACGGCGGCGGACGGCGTCAGCCCCGAGGTGGGCGGCGGGCAGCCGCTGAGGCTCGCCCCGGGAGCGTCGGTCCGGCGCTACGACGACGTGTGCGAGCCGGCGGACCCGGACTGCGACCCGCTGGACACGATCCTCGCCGGCGACGGTCACCTGCGGCTGGACGGGGTGTCCGGCCACGCGACCACCGACCGGCCCGTCGTCGACACCGGCGGCAGCTTCTCGGTGAGTGCGACGGTGCGGCTGGCCGACGACGAGCCGGACCACCCGATGACCGTCCTCTCCCAGGGCGGGAAGCACGGCGACGCCTTCAAGGTGCGCTACCAGCCGTCCACGTACAGCTGGGAGCTGGTGATGTCCCACGCGGACGAGCCGGGGGCGGCCGAGACGGTGGTCTCCCGGTACAGCCAGCCGGACGGCGGCTTCGGGGCGGGCCACCAGATCGCCGTGGTGTACGACGAGGCGGCGGGCGCGGTCACGCTCTACGTCGACGGCTACGCCGAGACCGAGGGCACCGCCGAGTTCCACGACGCCTGGACCGGCGACGGCGGCCTCCAGGTGGGCCGGGGCCGGACGGCCGACGGCTGGGGCGAGTACTTCCACGGTGCCGTCGACCAGGTCCGGGCCTTCTCCGGAGCGCTGACCGCCGGCGAGGTCCAGGCCCTCTGGTAAGGGCCACGGGCCCCGGTTCCGGCCCGGTCCGGCCGGAACCGGGGCCCGTCGGGCCGCAGCCGTTGTGGGGTGAGGCACATCCGGGGGCGTTCGGGAGTACGGAGGGGCTCGGTGGGCAGGCAGGACTGGGCGGGTGTCCCGGTGCGGCCCGGTACGGAGCGTCGATGATCGCTTGGTGAGCGAAACATCTCACCATGTGGTATCAACGGGGCGTTTTCGGACCGCTCGTTAGACTGAGTCGACCGCAGTAATGGACTGAGCGAGGAGCGCACGTGGGCCTTGTCGTGCAGAAGTACGGAGGCTCCTCCGTAGCCGATGCCGAGGGCATCAAGCGCGTCGCCAAGCGAATCGTCGATGCCAAGAAGAACGGCAACCAGGTGGTTGTCGTGGTGTCCGCGATGGGCGACACGACGGACGAGTTGATCGATCTCGCGGAGCAGGTTTCCCCGATCCCTGCGGGGCGCGAGTTCGACATGCTGCTGACCGCCGGAGAGCGGATCTCCATGGCCCTGCTGGCGATGGCGATCAAAAACCTGGGCCACGAGGCCCAGTCGTTCACGGGCAGCCAGGCAGGCGTCATCACCGACTCGGTCCACAACAAAGCGCGCATCATCGATGTGACGCCGGGCCGGATCCGCACGGCGCTGAACGAGGGGAACATCGCGATCGTCGCGGGGTTCCAGGGCGTGTCCCAGGACAAGAAGGACATCACCACCCTCGGCCGCGGCGGGTCCGACACCACCGCCGTCGCCCTCGCGGCCGCGCTGGACGCCGAGGTCTGCGAGATCTACACCGACGTGGACGGCGTCTTCACCGCCGACCCCCGGGTCGTCAAGAAGGCCCGGAAGATCGACTGGATCTCCTTCGAGGACATGCTGGAGCTGGCCGCGTCCGGCTCCAAGGTGCTGCTGCACCGGTGCGTCGAGTACGCACGCCGCTACAACATCCCGATCCACGTCCGCTCGTCCTTCTCCGGACTGCGCGGCACCTGGGTCAGCAACGAGCCGCAAGGGGACCAGAAGGTGGAGCACGCGATCATCTCCGGAGTCGCCCATGACGTCTCCGAGGCCAAGATCACCGTCGTCGGGGTGCCGGACAAGCCGGGCGAGGCCGCCGCGATCTTCCGCACGATCGCGAACGCGGAGATCAACATCGACATGGTGGTGCAGAACGTCTCCGCCGCGTCGACCGGGCTGACCGACATCTCGTTCACCCTGCCCAAGGCCGAGGGCCGCAAGGCCATCGACGCCCTGGAGCGCAACCGCGACGGCATCGGTTTCGCGTCGCTGCGCTACGACGACCAGATCGCGAAGATCTCGCTGGTCGGCGCCGGTATGAAGACCAACCCGGGGGTCACCGCGGGCTTCTTCGAGGCGTTGTCGGACGCCGGGGTCAACATCGAGCTGATCTCGACCTCCGAGATCCGCATCTCGGTCGTCACCCGCGCCGACGACGTCAACGAGGCCGTGCGCGCCGTGCACACCGCCTTCGGCCTCGACAGCGACTCCGACGAGGCCGTCGTCTACGGAGGCACCGGCCGATGACCGCCCGCCGCCCCTCGCTCGCGGTCGTCGGTGCGACCGGGGCGATCGGCGGCGTCATGCTCCAGATCCTTTCGCAGCACGCGGATGTCTGGGGCGAGGTGAGACTGGTCGCCTCGCCGCGCTCGGCCGGCCGCAAGCTGGTCGTGCGCGGCGAGGAGAGCGAGGTCCTCGAACTCACCGAGTCCGTCTTCGACGGGGTCGACGTGGCGCTGTTCCTGGTCCCCGACGAGGTCTCCGCGCGGTGGGCGCCGATCGCCGCCACCAAGGGCGCGGTCGTCGTCGACGACTCCGCCGCCTTCCGGCTGGCCCCGGACGTCCCGCTGGTCGTCCCCGAGATCAACCCCCATGCCGCACGGATCCGGCCGCGCGGCATCGTCGCGAGCCCGAACTGCACCACGCTCGCGCTGATCGTCGCGGTCGGCGCGCTGCACGCCGAGTTCGGGGTGCGGGAACTGGTCGTCTCCTCGTACCAGGCGGTGAGCGGGGCCGGCCGGGACGGCGTCGCGGCACTGCGCGAGCAGTTGTCGCTGGTCGCCGGTACGGAGCTGGGTACGAAGCCGGGCGATGTGCGCCGGGTCCTGGGCGACGCGGAGGCCGGCCCGTTCGCCGCGCCCGTCGCGCTCAACGTGGTGCCCTGGGCCGGGACGGAGGCCGGGGACGGCTGGTCGTCGGAGGAACTGGCGATCCGCGAGGAGTGCCGCAAGGTCCTCGACCTGCCGGAGCTGCGCATCTCGGCCACCTGCGTGTACGTACCCGTCGTCGCGACGCACTCGATGTCCGTCCACGCCAGGTTCGAGAACGAGATCGCGGTCGACCGGGCCCACGAGATCCTGGCGACGGCACCGGGCGTCGTGCTGTACGACAACCCGGCGGCGGGCGACTTCCCGACACCGTCCGACGTCGTCGGCACCGACCCGACCTGGGTCGGAAGAGTGCGCAGGTCGATGGATGATCCGCGCGCCCTGGAACTGTTCGTCTGCGGCGACAACCTCCGCAAGGGGGCCGCGTTGAACGTGGCCCAGATCGCCGAATCGGTGGCCGCGGAGTTCCCCCGGTCCTGAACGAACCGCTTTTGTGCGGTCTGTGAACACTCTGTGAGTAAGTTGAAACTCTCAACCTCTTGAGCTGGGGCGTCGCGGTGTCCGACGATGATTTCCGGCCTGCTGCAACCACTGGCCCGGAGGGGTGCGTCTCTGTCGTCACCCCTGGCGCGGCGGGGCGCGCATTCGGGGCATCCGGGGTCTTCGGGGAAGAGCAGGTTCGTATGAGGGCATTTCGCACGGCGGGGAACGCGGTGCCGCGCGCGTACAACCCTGACGGGGGGAAATGTGTCCAACTGGCGTGGCAGAGGTTCTCGACATCACAGTGGTGGGCCCGTTGCGCGGCGCTTCGGTGCGCCCGCTCCGGCGGCCCCGCGCGCCCGGCGGCATGCCGGTGATCGCGCCCATGCCCGCAGCCCGCTCCACCAGGTTCCCCTCGCAGCGCGGGGGCGTTGAGGAGGGCGTGGCCGCCGGAACGACGGTCGACCACCTCACCGAGACCTACCGGGCCCATTACCGGTCGCTGCTGGGCCTCGCCGCCCTGCTCCTGGACGACACGGCCTCCTGCGAGGACGTCGTGCAGGAGGCGTTCATCCGGGTGCACTCGGCGCGCAACCGGGTGCGCGACCCGGAGAAGACGCTCGCGTATCTGCGCCAGACCGTCGTCAACCTCTCCCGCTCCGCGCTGCGCCGCCGCATCCTCGGGCTGAAGCTGCTCTCCAAGCCCATGCCGGACATGGCGAGCGCGGAGGAGGGGGCGTACGACCAGCTGGAGCGGGACGCGCTGATCAAGGCGATGCGGGGGCTGCAACGGCGCCAGCGGGAGGTGCTGGTGCTGCGTTACTTCGCGGACATGACGGAGGCTCAGGTCGCCGAGACGCTCGGGATATCCCTGGGCTCGGTCAAGGCGTACGGATCACGCGGGATCGCCGCGCTGCGGGTCGTGATGGAGGCACAGGCATGAGCCGCCGTACGCACGGGAACGGTCCCGAGCACGAACACGAACATGAACGCGGGAACGGGAACGGGACTCCCCGCCCCGCCGGCGCCGAGGACCGGAACGAGCCGGTCGGCCCCGAGGAGCTGGTCGGTCCCGAGGAGCTGGGTGACCTGAGTGATCCGCGGGCTCTGAAGGACCTGCGCGACCTGCGGAACGTGCGGGACCTGCGAGGGCTCTTCGGAGCGGGGGCGGACGACACCCCGGACGACTCCCCGGGCGGGGCCCCGGACGGTGACGGCGACGGGCGCGGTTTCGACGGGGACGTGCTGCGCGACCTGATGCACGGCGCCGTCAAGGACCTCAAGCCCGTCGACGGCACGCTCGACCACCTCAAGCGCGCGGTTCCCGCCCGGCGGGCGAAGCGGCGGCAGGCCGTCGTCGGTATGGCCGCGGCGGCGCTGCTCATCGGCACCGCCGTACCGGCCCTCGTCCACGTCGCGAACTCGGACGGGTCCAGCACCGCCAAGACCGCCATGGCCGGACACGGCGAGCAGGCGCAGGGCGGCAACGGAACGGACCGCGGCGCACAGGCCGACGGGAAGAACACCAACGGCACCACCGACGGCCAGGGCGACGGAGACCCGGACCGGCCCGCGAGCGCCGACGGCCCCGCGGACACCAACGGTTCCGGCGGAGGCGGGGAGCTGTCCGGCGGCACCGCCGACCCGAACGGCGCCTCGGCCGACTCCCTGCCGAACTGCGACCCGGGTCAGCTCGGCGTCGCCTCGGCCGAGACCGGCACGGCCGGCCCCGACGGCACGGTCTACGGCACCTTCCGGATCGCCAACGTCTCCGGTACGGAGTGCTCGGTCAGCACCGGCGGCAGCGTGGGCTTCCAGGCCATCGGCGCGGCCGACCCGTCCAGGATCGCGGTCGTCCAGCACACCGCCGGTGACGCCGCGTCCGGGCTGCCCGACCCCTCGCAGGAGGAGCGGACGGTGCTGCTGAAGCCGTCGATGGCGTACGAGGTGAAGTTCGCCTGGGTGCCCAAGGACACCTGCCCGTCCACCGGGGCCTCGCCGAGCCCGACGCCGAGCGACGACCCGGGCGGTGCGGGCGGCGCCGCGGCCGGAGCGGGCAGCGGCGACGGGAACGCGGCCACCGGCACGCAGCTGGGCAGCGAGGACGGCAGCGGCGGTACGCAGGACGGCAGCATCGCCGTGACCCACACCCCGGAGGCCGGGGCACCGGTCGCACAGACCCGGATCGCCAACGCCTGCTCGGGCACGATCTACCGGACCGGAGTACTGACCCCGGCTTCCTGACCCCCGCCCGGCACACGCGGCACGTATGGCGCACGCGGTACGCACGGGTCCCGTGCGTACCGCGTGTCGTGCGCGTACGGCACACGGGCCCTCAGGCCGTCCGGGACGGGGCCTCCGCCTCGTCGTCCCCGTGGGCGGCGGCCGCGCCCTCCCGGGCTTCCGGCCCGGTCTCCGCGTCCGCCCCGGCTCCGGCCCCGGTCTCCGTGACCAGACCCAGCCGCTGGTCACGTGCCGCCTCGGCCTCGCGGCGGACCAGCCGGAACCACATGAAGAGCACGAACCCGGCGAAGACGAACCACTCGCCGGTGTAGCCGAGGTTCTGGAACGCCTTCAGGTCGAGCCCGGTGCCCTGCGCCAAAGCCGCCGGTACGGGCCGCAGCGCCCCGGACGCCTTGGCCGCCCCCGGGTCCCCGGTGTCCTGGACCGTCACCCACGCGTCGTAGACGTCGTACGGGACGAGGTTGACCAGGGACGCGGCGCTGATCATGCCCAGCTGGTCGTCGGGGAGCCCGCCCCGCGTGTCGACCCCGTCGGTGGAGGCGGTCTCGGACGCCTGGAGGTCGCCGGTCACGGTGACCGTGCCGGTCGGCGCGGCGGGCACGGCGGTCCGGCCGGGCTCACCGGGCAGCCAGCCCCGTACCACCGGCAGTGCCTTGCCGCTGTCCGTGCGGAGCATGTTCAGGACGTAGAAGCCGGGCTTCTTGTCCAGCTCCCGACCGGGCACCAGGAACTGGTCGGCGTACCGGCCGGTGGCGGTGGCGGGCCGGCCCGAGGTCACCGTGCTCACGGGCAGCAGCCGGTCGATCGGTTCGGCGGCTCTCGAACCCGGGGCCGGCTGCTTCTCGGCCGCGTCGTGCGTCTGCACGCGATCCTCGAAACGGCCGAGCTGCCAGGTGCCCATGAACACGCAGAACGGAATGGCCAGCACGACGAAGAGGTTGATCCCCCACCAGCGCGGGGTCAGCAGGAACCGGTACACCCCTCCACGGTACGGTCCTCCCTCCGCCCGCCAGGAGCGGGGTGCCCGCCCACGCACCCGCACCCCGCCCCTCGGCCTTCGGCCCTCCCGCCTACGCGCCGGGCGCCTCCGCCCCGCCCAGGTGGCGCCGGGCGAAGTCCAGCTCCAGGCGGACCTGCTTGATCCGCTCCTCCACCACGAGCGAACCGTGCCCCGCGTCGTACCGGTACACCTCGTGCGGCGCGTCCCGCTCCTTCAGCCGGTCCACGTAGTTCTCGATCTGACGGATCGGGCAGCGCGGGTCGTTGACACCCGCCGAGATGTAGACCGGCGCCCGCACCGCGTCGACGTACGTCAGCGGGGACGAGGCCTCGAAACGCTCGGGCACCTCCTCCGGCGTACCGCCCAGCAGCGTGCGGTCCATCGCCTTCAGGTCCTCCATCTCGTCCTGGTACGCCGTGACGTAGTCGGCGACCGGGACCGCCGCGAGGCCGAGGGCCCAGACGTCCGGCTGCGTACCGAGGCCGAGCAGGGTCAGGTAGCCGCCCCACGAGCCGCCGGACAGCACCAGCCGCTCCGGGTCCGCGAGGCCGGACTTCACCGCCCACTCCCGGACCGCCGCGACGTCCTCCAGCTCGATCAGCCCGATCCGGTGCTTCAGCGCGTCCGTCCACGCCCGGCCGTATCCGGTGGAACCGCGGTAGTTGACCCGGACGACCGCGTAGCCGTGGTCAACCCAGGCGGCCGGGCCGGAGGCGAAGGCGTCGCTGTCGTGCCAGGTCGGGCCGCCGTGCAGCTCGAACACCGTCGGGAACGGCCCCTCGGCCGGGGCGGCGGGGCGCTGCACGAGCGCATGGATCCGGCCACCGGGCCCGTCCACCCACACGTCCTCCACCGGGACCGACCCCGGAGCCTTCGGGCCCGGCGGATCGAGCACCACCGCTCCCGAGGTGGAGCGGATCACCGGCGGCTGCGCGGCCGAGGACCACAGGTACTCCACCGTGCCGTCCGGCCGGGCCGTGGCCCCCGACACCGAACCGGCGGGCGTCTCCACCCGGACGGGCCCGCCCTCCGCCCCCGGCACGTACCGCCACAGGTCGCTGCGGGCCTCGAAGGCGTGCACGACCAGCAGCGCCGAGGCATCCGGATACCACTCGGCGACCACGTCACCGGGCAGGCCGATCGGGAGCTCCGTCTCCTCGCCCGTCGTCGGGTCCCAGATCATCGGCTCCCAGCGGCCCCGGCGCTGATGGCCGACCAGCAACCGGGTGTCCCCGGCCACCGGCGCGAAGCCCAGCACGGTCAGCCCCAGCTCCTTCGTACCGCCCTCGGTGTCGTCCAGCTCGGCGACCGTCGACCCGTCCGGCCGGACCACGCGCAGCGCGGAGTGCATCGCGTCGCCGTGCTCGGTGTGCTCCAGGGCGATCAGCGTCCCGTCCTGGCTGAGATCGCCGACGCCCGCCGACTCGCGGTGGCGGTAGATCTCCACCGGAGGCTCCCCGGGCCGCACGACATGGACCGTCGTGCCGTCCTCGTCGGTGGAGCGGCCGATCACCGCCGTGCCGTCCCGGCCGATGGCGAGCCCGGCCGGGTACGCGGGCCCGAGACCGGGCGCCGCCGGCTCGTCGGCCGGGGCACCGGTCCCGGCGCCGTGGAACGGCCGTCGCATCCACACCCCGAACTCGTCCCCGTCGGTGTCGTCGAACCACCAGATCGACTCCCCGTCGGGCGTCAGCGCCCCGTCCGTCGTGCCGTTGGGGCGGTCGGTCACCTGACGCTGCTCGCCGGTGGCGCGGTCCCACGCGTACAACTCGTACGTACCCGTCGCGTTGGAGACGAACAGCGCGCGGTCGGGGGCGTCCTCCGCCCAGTCGGGCAGCGACACCCGCGGCGCCCGGAAGCGCTGCTCCCACGTCGGAGCGGAAGCGGGAGCGGGTGTTGTCGGTCCGGTCGAGCCGGTGGTCTCAGTCATGCCCCCATTCTGCGCGGCGACGCCGACAATTCGTTCGCCCCGCCCCCAGCCTGTGGATAACCTCCGGAACATGCATCTACCGACGCCTGCCGACTGGCACGAGGCGAACCGCGCACACTGGGACGAGCGGGTCCCCATCCACGCCGGGAGCGACTTCTACGACCTCGCCGCCTTCCGCGCGGGCAAGGAGGCCCTGCGCGATTTCGAACTCTCCGAGGTCGGCGACGTCACCGGCAGGTCGCTCCTGCACCTCCAGTGCCACATCGGGGTCGACACCCTCTCCTGGGCCCGGCACGGCGCCGCGCAGGTCGTCGGCCTGGACTTCTCCGAACCGGCCGTCGAGACCGCGCGCTCCCTCGCCCACGAGCTGGGGTTCTCCCCGGACCGGGCGGCGTTCGTCGCGGCCGACGTCTACGACGCGGCGCAGGCTGTCCCCGACTCCTCGTACGACATCGTCTACACCGGCGTCGGCGCGCTCAACTGGCTTCCCGACATCGTCCGCTGGGCGGAGACCGCCGCCTCGCTCGTGGCGCCGGGCGGCTTCCTCTACCTCGCCGAGTTCCACCCGATGACGGACTGCCTGGACGACGGGACCGGGACGCGGGTCGCGTACGACTATTTCAGCCGCGACGCCTGGGTGGACGAGACGCCGGGCACGTACGCGGACTTCGACGCGCCCACCGTCCACAACCGCAGCGTCGAGTGGACGCACCCGATCGGCGAGGTCGTCTCGGCGCTGGCCGCCACGGGGCTGCGGATCGAGTTCCTGCACGAGCACGACGTCTCGCTCTTCGCCCGGTTCCCGACGCTGGAGCGGCGCGACGACGGCTTCTACCGCTTCCCCGCCGACCGGCCGCGCATTCCGCTCATGTACTCCATCAAGGCGTCGAGGGCCGCCGGTTCCTGAGACCCGGAGCGGATCCCGGGACGCATCCCGGCCCTGATCCGGGCCGGTTGTCAGTGCCGGGGTCCACACTCGGATCCATGACGACGACTGCCGATCTGCGTGCCGCGGTGGAGACGTACTGGAGCGCGGCCGAGGCCCGCGACTGGGACGCCCTCGCCGCCACCCTGGCCGACGACGTGCTGTACGAGGTGCCGCAGACACGTGAGTACGTGCGCGGGAAGGAGCCGTACCTCCGGTTCAGCCGCGCGTGCCCGGAGGGCCGGAGAGTGCGCGTCGAGTCAGTGGTGACCGACACCGGGGCACGGCGGGCCGCCGTCCGCACCCGCTTCGCCGCGGACGCGGAGACGGACACGGACCGGTCGCCGGGGGAGTCGCTCGCCCTGCACTTCTTCCTGTTCGACGAGGCGGGGCGGATCAGCGCGATCACCGGCTTCCGGCCCGAGTAGCGCGGGTAGCCGGGTACGGCGGGCCGCCGGGGGAGAACCCGGGCGGCCCGCCGTACCCCGTACCTCCGTCGCCCGCGTCCTACGCGGCCGAGCGGAAGGCCGGCAGATAGCCGCCGGACTGACCGGCGGCCTTGGGGTGGTACGAGTTGTAGACCGGCAGCGTCACGCTGTTCAGCCACGCGTCGCCGGAGCACAGCTCGTGCCCGGTGAACTCGTCGACCACGCTGGAGAAGGTGAACCCGGCGTTGGCGGCCTGCTTGGCGATGACTCCGTTCAGTACGTCCGACGCGTTGTTGATGGCGGACCGCTCCTTCTCGGTGAGGCCCGCGATGCAGCTGCCGCTCAGCTGGTAGAAGCGCGGATAGCCCAGCACCACGACATGGGCCTGCGGTGCCCGCGAACGGATCGAGGCGTAGAGCGAACCCAGGCCGGAAGGCAGTGAGTTGTTCATCTGGGAGACGGCGGTGGAGATGCTGCTGAGGCAGGCGGTCTCACCGGACAGCACGCAGTCCTGCATGACGCTGGCGAAACCGACGTCGTTGCCGCCCGCGGTGACGCTGACCAGGCCGGTGGACGAGCTGAGCGACCCGAGCTGGGTCGAGGCCACCGAACTGGTCGTGGCGCCCGAGCAGGCCACGAAGGCGAACGAGGAAGGCGAGTTGGCGGCGGCCCAGAGGTAGGGGTAGGCCTTGGTGCTGCGGCGGCAGTCGCCGCTGTCCGAGATGTAGCTTCCGGAACCTACGCCGGAGGAGTACGAGTCGCCGAGGGCGACGTACCCGCCGGTGGCGGCCGAGGAGCTTGCCGAAGCGGGCTGGGCAACGCCCAGCGCGGCGACGGCGGCGAGGGCCAGGGTGGATGCGGACGCCCAGAATCTCCGTACTGACATGGCTGTCAGCCCTCCGAAATGTGGGGGGTGGGTGGGGGGTTGATCGAGCGCCACGTTTCTAGCAGTTGTCAGTACCGGCCGGTAATAGCTGCGGAAGAACTAGTCTGATATGCCCGAATGATCGTTCGGGTGTCATAGCTCCGCGCGTAGACAAACCCCCGTCCGGGCCCCGGACGGGGGTGGTGCGGAGGTGTGTGGAGTCAGGAATTCACCACGTGAAACCGCCCTCCGCGGCGGCACCCGGTGGGGGTGCCGCCGCGGAGGGCGGTTGTGGTGGCGGTTCGGGGGCTGCCCGGTGGATCAGCTGCGGGTGTGGCCCGATTCCGCCATCGCTTGGTGACGGGAAGATCAGTTGTGGCCGAACCTCCGCTGCTTCCGGTGGGAGACCTGCTCCGAGATCGAGCGCACCGTTTCCTGGGCGGCCGTCGGTCGCGCCTGCTCCTGGGTCTCCTTCGTCTCCGGAGCGGAGCTGCGTTCGTGGCCGCCGGTGCGGGCACCGCGATTCTGTCGAGTCTGCTTCTTGCCCACGATCGTGCCTCCTGTTGCGGCTTTCGGACGATGGGCCATGACCAGACTCGCACGCGGTGACAAAAGGTGCATTCCGGGTTGTGTCCGCCGAGTGCGGCTCTCTCCGGATCACGCCCTCGGGCGGCGGATCAGCGCCTTGGCCAGCACCAGCACGCTCAGCCCGAACATCAGCACGCCGAGCGGCACGTGGACCGAGGGGACATGCGCGATCCCCAGCACCACCTGCACCGAGGCGAGAACGAGAAAACCGGACGCGTAGAGGATCGACCGGGGCGAACCGCCGCCCGGCCGCCAGAGGAGTACCGCCGCGAGCACGTACAGCATCGACGCCCCGTACATCACCCGCGCGCCGACACCGTGCAGCGTCTCGCCGTAGGAGGTGGCGAGCAGCAGCCCCGCCGTTACCGCCTGGAAGAAGATCGCCAAGGTCTGTAGAACCGTCGCGACCTGCACAAAGGTGACCAGACCCCCCGAAGTCGAGCCCGCGTCCGCTTCCGCCGTACCCGGTGTTTCCGTCGTCCGTATGGCCATGACACGGTCCCCTCTTCTGCCTCGCGGCGGTGGTCAGTAACCTCTCGATGATTCGACGAAGCAGCCCCACGGAATGTGAGGCGGCAACGGGGGGCGATCATGGTCATGAGCACGACGTTCGACAGAGACCCCGGGGTGATGGACGGCGAACGGCGCCGGTTGATCAACCTCGCCTACCGGCTCCTCGGCTCGCTGGCCGAGGCCGAGGACGCCGTACAGGAGACGTACGCCCGCTGGTACGCGCTGTCGCCGGGGCGGCGGGACGCCGTCGAATCACCTGCCGCCTGGCTGACGACGGTGGCGAGCCGCATCTGCCTGGACGTGCTCGGCTCGGCACGGGTCCGGCGCGAGGCGTACGTCGGCGCGTGGATCCCCGACCCGCTGCCCGACCGGATGGAGTGGTTCGGCGGACGGCCGGTCGGCGGCGGCGCGGAGGCGGCCGACCCGGCCGACCAGGTCACCCTGGACGAGTCGGTGGACATGGCCTTTCTCGTCGTACTGGAGTCGATGACGCCCGCCGAGCGCGTGGCGTTCGTCCTGCACGACGTCTTCCGGTACAGCTTCGCGGAGATCGCCGGGATCATGGACCGTACGCCCGCGGCCTGCCGGCAGCTGGCCTCCTCGGCGCGTCGGCGGATCGGGGCCGAACGGGCGCGGACCCCGGCCGTTCCGGTGTCCGGCCAGGCCGGACTGGTGCGGCACTTCAAGGAGGCGTGGGAGGCCAAGGACATCAGGGCCCTGGTCGGCCTCCTCGATCCCGACGCCGCGCTGACCGCCGACGGCGGCGGCCTGGTCAGCGCCGTGCTCCGGCCGGTCGAGGGCAGCGAGCGCATCGCTCAGTACATGGTCCACATCGCCGACAGGGCCCCGGGGCTGAAGCTGCTGGAACGCTCGGTCAACGGCCGCCCCGGTCTGGTCGCCCAGCTCGCGGGCGTCACGCTGACCGTGGCCGCGTTCCAGCTCACGGGCGACCGCGTCAGCCGCATCTGGGCGGTCCGCAACCCGGAGAAGCTCCGCCCCTGGACCGAGGGCCTGGGGTGAACGGGAAGGTCGGCCCCCGCTCGGTGTCTCCGGTTTCGTAGTTGGGTGAGGCGTCCTGGGTGCCTCGGAAGCCTCAGGCGTCTCCGTCACCCCGGGCGTCCCGGGCGGGCGCGCCGTAGGTCATATGCGTGGTCATGTTCGAGAAATTGCTCCCCTGGAACACCGAACCGCCATGGGGCGTGCCACTGAAGTTGTTGTGCACGACGACGCTCGGCGACACGTCCTGGGCCCGCTGCCACCACTCGTCGAGCAGCGTGCGGAACTCCCCGTCCAGAGCGGCGCGTACGCCGAGCGCCGTGGCCAGCGCCTGCGCCCGCATCGGGTCTGCCGGGTCGCCCACCAGGGCGGAGAGCTCCGGCTCGCCGGAGCTGACCTGAAGAGCCCCGTCGTCCGGCGCGGCAGGTCCGCGGAACGGGCGCCGCACCAGAGCGGTGAGTCCCTGCCACGCCTGACGCCCAGCCTCGCTGCCGAGGCTGCCTGCCATCGCGGCAAGGCCCGCCGCGGTAATCGGATCCATCCTGGGCTCCCTCGGTCGGTGTCCGGTGCGCCGGATCGTCCACTGCCAGCCTAAGCGGCCCGGGGCAAGGGGATGCGGTCGAAAGGGCCGAACGCATCGTCATGTGACGCAAGAGGCCCAGGGGTTGGGGTAATCCCGAGAAGGCACGGAACAGCAGGGAAGCATCCGGCAGTTCCGCAGCACGTGCACGGCATGGTGGCAACGCCCGGACCGTGCCCCTCCAAGTCCCTTCCTCCCCGGTCTGGTTCGAGAGCGGACGGTGCGAGCAGCGCGTCGACCGGACGGTACGGGGAGGACGGGCTCGTGATCGAGGAACTCCTCCCCGTGACCTGGCACAGCTCTGCCCGAAATCTCGTCGCACGCCCGACCCCGGCGGAGAACACTTCCGGGCATGGGGACAGACATGTACGGGTTCATCGAGTGCCGCTGGGATCGCTGGCTGGACGAGGACGACCGGAGCTGGGCGGGGGCCATCGACCTCGTGCACCTCTACAACGGGCGGTCCTACGTTGCCTTCGGGGCCCTGTTCGGTGTCCGCGACACCACGTCATTCCGCCCACTCGCCGATCACCGCGGCCTTCCTTCCGACGTGTCGCGGGAGGCATTTGCCGACTTCGGGCCCAGCGGCTCGGACGCATTTGGCGCGTCCTGGATCACCTGGGCGGAGCTGGCTGCCACGGACTGGGAGGAGGTCGCGAACAAGGTCGACGACTGCATTCACGAGTACCGCCGGAGCCCGGACGGCACGTGGGAGATGCACGGCCGGAACTCCAGCCTCACCCGCTTTGCCGAGCTCTCCGGCATCACCGACCCCCACACCCTTCACCGGGCCGGCACCGCCTACGCCGAGGGCACCGAGTGGCCGGACGGCGACCGCCTCTTCCGTATCGGCCGCCTCCGACGAAGGCACGCCGTGCCGGACAGCGACTGGGGCGCCGTCTGGTCGGTGATGCGCACCCTGGCGAACCTGCACGGCGACGAGGGCGTCCGCCTGGTCGTCTGGTTCGACGGCTGACCCCGCCGGCTCTCTGGCCCACACAGGGGCAGACACAAAGCCAGAGGGCCGGTACTGGAATCAGTACCGGCCCTCTGACCTGCTACTTAGCTGTCGGGGTGGCGGGATTTGAACCCACGACCTCTTCGTCCCGAACGAAGCGCGCTGCCAAGCTGCGCTACACCCCGATCGTCGCTGGTGTCCCGGCGACATCGATTACTTTAGCCCACCCGCGCCCGCAGACGAAATCCGGTTTCTGCGGAGCGGGGCGGGGAAGGGGTTCGGCGGTTCAGTCCTGGGCCGTCAGGGTCAGGAGCGTCGCCTCCGGGGGGCAGGCGAAGCGGACCGGGGTGTAGCGGTTGGTGCCGCAGCCGGCGGATACGTGGAGGTAGGCGCGGCGGCCGTCCACGGAGTGGGTGGAGAGGCCCTTGACCCGGTCCGTGTCCAGGTCGCAGTTGGTGACCAGGGCCCCGTAGAAGGGGATGCAGAGCTGGCCGCCGTGGGTGTGACCGGCCAGGATCAGCGGGTAGCCGTCCATGGTGAAGGCGTCCAGGGAGCGCAGGTACGGGGCGTGGACGACGCCGATGGAGAGGTCGGCGCCGGTCTCCGGGCCGCCCGCCACCTCGGCGTAGCGGTCGCGCTTGATGTGCGGGTCGTCCAGGCCGGTGAAGGCCAGCTCCATGCCGTCGATCTTGAGGCGGCCCCGGGTGTTGGACAGGCCCAGCCAGCCCGCCTCGTCGAAGGCGTCGCGCATGGGCTCCCACGGGTTGTGGACGACGCCGACCGCGGGGGCGTTCCCGTTGAGGCCGTGCTTGCCGCGGGCCTTCTCCACCAGGTAGCGGGCCGGGTTGCGCAGCTTCGGGCCGTAGTAGTCGTTGGAGCCGAAGACGTACACCCCCGGGAACTCCATCAGGGGGCCGAGCGCGTCGAGCAACTCGGGCACGGCCTCGGGGTCGGAGAGGTTGTCGCCGGTGTTCACGACGAAGTCCGGGCGCAGGCCGGCCAGCGACTGGAGCCAGGCGCGCTTCTTGCGCTGGCCGCTCACCATGTGGACGTCGGAGACCTGGAGCACCCGCAACGGGCGTGCCCCGTGCGGCAGCACAGGGATGGTGACCCGTCGGAGCCGGAACGAGCGGGCCTCGAACCCGGCGGCGTAGGCGAGACCGGCCGCGCCGATCGCCGCGCCGACTGCCGTGACTTTCAGGGGGACTCCGTAGCGTGCGCGCATGTGTCCATCGTCGCAGACACCGTGCGGCCAGCGGAAAACCTGCGGGCGCGGGCTGCCCCGTACCTGCCACAATCAGCACATGACCACCACGCTCAAGTCGCAGCTCAAGGAAGACCTCACCACGGCCATCAAGGCGCGGGACGAGCTGACCTCGTCCACGCTCCGGCTGACCCTCACGGCCATCACGAAGGAGGAGGTCAGCGGTACCGCGGCCCGCGAGCTCTCCGACGACGAGGTGCAGAAGGTGATCGCCAAGGAGGCGAAGAAGCGCCGCGAGGCGGCCGAGGCCTTCGCGCAGGGCGGCCGGACCGAGCAGGCCGAGCGGGAGAAGGCGGAAGGCGTGGTGCTTGAGGCGTACCTGCCGAAGCAGCTGAGCGACGACGAGCTGGGCGCGATCGTGGCCGCCGCCGTCGAGGAGGCCAGGGCCGCCGGGGCCGAGGGGCCGCGCGCGATGGGCGCCGTCATGAAGATCGTGAACCCGAAGGTGGCGGGGCGTGCGGAGGGCGGCCGGGTGGCCGCCTCGGTGAAGAAGCTCCTCGCGGGCTGAGTCCGGCCGGGCGGCGGTCCGCGCACGGAGCGGTCCGGGCACGCGGCACGCAGCGGAACAGATCACGCGGCACGGAACAGAACAGATAACAGAGCGGGGGCCTCCCGCGGATCCAGTGTCCGCGCGAGGCCCCCGCTCTGCTGTCGTGGCCGCTCAGGGGCCCTGCGTGCCGCCGTTGGTCTGGCCGCGGTGGCCGCCGTTGTTGCCGCCGTTCATGTTGGGCGGGATGGTGATGCCGGGGAAGGGGTTCCCGTCGTCGGGCTTCCCGCCCCCGTTTCCGGGCCGGTTGTGATCGCGGCCCTTGTCCTTGTTCTTGTCCTTGTCGTTCTTCTGCGGGTCCGGGATGTTCACCGTGTTGAAGGCGGGGGCGTCCACTCCCGCCAGCGCTCCCGTCATGGCGTCGCGCCAGATCGGTCCGGGGACCTGACCGCCGTAGACCTTCGGCTGGAAGACGCCGCCGATCGTGATGTTCTCCATCTTGACGCTCTGGGTCGGGCTGCCGACCCAGACGGCGCCGGACATGTTCGGCGTGTACCCGACGAACCAGGCGTTCTTACGGAAGTCCGTGGTACCGGTCTTGCCCGCGTTGTCGCGGTTCTGGAGGCCGGCCTGCTGGCCCGTACCGGAGTCGATCACGCCGCGCAGCAGGGTGTTCACCGTGTCGGCGGTCGTCGGGGACATGGTCTGCGAGCAGGAGGTCTTGGGCACCGGGAGCGAGCGGCCGTTCGCCTTGGTGACCGAGAGGACCGCGACCGGCGTGCAGTACGTGCCGCGGTTGGCGAAGGCGGCGTACGCGCTGGCCATCGTCAGCGGGGACATCCCCTCCGTGCCGAGCGCGATGGCGGGGGTCTGCGGCAGCTTCGCGCCGTTGCCCTGGATCACGCCGAGCTTGTCGGTCAGCTGCGTCACGGGGCAGAGCCCGATGTCCTGCACCATCTGGATGAAGTAGGTGTTGACGGACTTCGCCATCGCCTCCTTCAGCGCGTACGGCCCGCGCTCCGACTCGTCCTCGTTCGGCACCGTCTCGCCGGTCGTGTTCACGTACGGCTTGGAGCAGGTCTGGACGGACGGGTAGGGCATCTCGTACGGCGAGGAGTAGACCTGGGTGGCGGGCCTGCCCCGCTCGATGGCGGCCGCGGCGACGAACGGCTTGAACGTCGAGCCGCTCGGGAAGCCGTAGTTCGAGCCGCCCATGTCCTTGTTGACCGAGTAGTTGTACTGGGTCTCGTTGTTCCCGAAGCCGTACGGCTTGGACTGGCCCATGCCCATGATCCGGCCGGTGCCCGGCTGGACCAGGGTCACCGCCGTCGCGACCTTGTCCGTCTTGTAGACGTGCTGGGCGATCGAGTTCTGCACCGACTGCTGGGACTGCGGGTCGAGCGTGGTCCGGATCGTCAGGCCGCCCTGGTTCCAGAGCTTGGCCCGGTCCTCCTTGGTCTTGCCGAAGACCGGGTCGGTGAGGAAGACGTGGCGCACGTAGTCGCAGAAGAAACCGGCGCCGCTGACCGCGGTGATGCAGCCGTTCTTCGGCTTCTTGATGTGCAGCTTGATCGGGGTCTTCTTCGCCTTCTCGGCGGTGTTCTGCGAGATGTTCCCGACGTCGGCCATGCGCTGGAGCACCATGTTGCGGCGCTTGGTCGCCTCGGCCGAGTCGTTGACCGGGTCGAACCGGCTCGGCGACTGCACCACGCCGGCCATCAGCGCGGCCTCCTCCAGCGTCAGGTCCTTCGCGGACTTGGAGAAGTAGCGCTGCGAGGCGGCCTCGATGCCGTAGGCCTGCTGCCCGAAGAAGGTGATGTTGAGGTAGTTCTCCAGGATCTTCTTCTTGCCCAGCTCCTGCTCGACCTGGATCGCGTACTTCAGCTCCTGGATCTTGCGGCCCATCGTCTGCTGGGTGGCCTGCGCGACCTTGTCGGGGTCGTCGCCCGCCTCCTCGACGAAGACGTTCTTCACGTACTGCTGGGTCAGCGTCGACGCGCCCTGCGCGGTGCCGCCCGACTGCACGTTGCGGTTGAGTGCGCGCAGGATGCCCTTGAGGTCCACGGCCCCGTGCTTGTAGAAGCGGGCGTCCTCGATCGCGATGATCGCCTGCTGCATGTACGGCGAGATGTCCTTCAGCGGGACGACGGTGCGGTCGCGCGAGTACACCGAGGCGATGAGGCCGCCCTTGCTGTCCAGGATCGTGGTGCGCTGGCTCAGCGGCGGAGTCTTCAGATTGGAGGGGATCTCGTCGAATCCCTCCACTGTTCCCTTGGTCGCGAGACCCAGTGCTCCGGCGGCCGGCAGCGCGATGCCCGCGAGGACGACTCCGGAGAGGGCGGCGACACCGAGGAACTTGGCGGCCTGCTGGGTCGTCGAGAGACCCCCGCCCGAGCGCTTCTTTGGCATGGGGGCAGCCTACGTTCTCATTCGCCGGACACACGTATATGCCTTGGCCTAAGCTGCTCCCAACTGTCACAGCAGCCCGGTTCCGCATCAACCCCCGTGCACGGCCCGGTCCCGATCCAAGGCGCACCCGAATTCGCCTTGTGTGTCATGGAATGCCCGTTGTGAACCAGGAAGAGTGTCCCGGTTCGCAGGGGATCTTCTTATATGCCCCCGCCTCACTCCTCTGGGTGATCTGCCGTATACGCATAGTCCGTTCGGGCCATTCAAGATTGGGCCCGAAGGGGGTGTTGTGCTGTCGCCACCTTCCGTAACGTCCTCAACTGGCAGCGGTGAATATGCCGCTGCCGCCGTGGGGGAGCCTCGATTCGGGAGAGGACGGCGCCGTGATGGGCTGGGTAACCGACTGGAGTGCGCAGGCAGCCTGCCGCACTACCGATCCGGATGAACTGTTCGTACAAGGGGCAGCGCAGAACAGGGCCAAGGCGGTGTGCACCGGATGCCCGGTGCGGACCGAGTGCCTGGCCGACGCGCTGGACAACCGCGTCGAGTTCGGCGTGTGGGGCGGGATGACCGAGCGGGAGCGCCGCGCACTGCTGCGCAGGCGTCCCACCGTGACGTCCTGGCGCCGCTTGCTGGAGACCGCGCGCAGCGAGTACGAGCAGTCGACGGGCATCCTGCCCGTGGCGATCGGACTGGACGACGACGAACTGCACGCGAGGTACGCCGCGGTGGGATAGGACGGACGAGCGCTACACGGCTCCGGCCGACGAGGAAGCGGAAGAAGCGGAATCGGCGGAACCGGTCGAGAGCCTGTCACCCACGGCCCGGAGTCCTTCCAGGTCGTGCACGTCACCGGGCAGCGCGGCGACATGGGCCACCGCGACCTCCGGATGCAGCGCGGTGAAGTGATCACGTGTGCGCTGTTCCCGCGCGACCATCTGCATGCGTTCGGCGTGCAGGCGCAGCAGCCCCGCGGTCAGCTCCTCGATGCTCTCCGTGCTTTCTGCGCGCTTCGTGGTCCTCGTGCGTTCGTCGGTCCCGTCGTTGTTGCCGTTCTCGCCGTTCTCGGTCTCCGCAGTATCGACGCTCTCCGTCTTCTCGACGTGCTGGGCGTTCTCGGTGTGCGCGTGCTCGGACGTGGCAGCGGGGGCGACGGCGGCTTCGGGGGAGTTGGCCGCCAGGTCGGCCCGGTCACGAAGTCCAGCCTTCCCGGCCGTCTGATCCACAATGCCGATTTCGGAAAGATTTTCCGCGGCGGCGAGGGCCTGCTCCGCGGAGAGCCGGGCGGCGTCGCTGCCCTGGACCCGGTTGAGCACCAGCCCGGCCAGCGGCATCCGTTCCGCGGCCAGCCGCTCCACGAAGTACGCCGCCTCGCGCAGCGCGTCCCGCTCCGGCGTCGCGACGACCAGGAACGCCGTACCCGGCGCCTGGAGCAGCCGGTACGTGGCATCGGCGCGGGTACGGAATCCGCCGAACATGGTGTCCATCGCCGCGACGAAGGTCTGTACGTCGCGCAGGAACTGCCCGCCGAGCAGCTTGCCCAGGGTGCCCGTCATCATCGACATGCCGACGTTGAGGAACTTCATCCCGGCCCGGCCGCCCATCTTCGCCGGGGCCATCAGCAACTTGATGAACTTCCCGTCGAGGAACGACCCCAGCCGCTTCGGCGCGTCCAGGAAGTCCAGCGCGGAGCGCGACGGAGGGGTGTCGACGATGATCAGGTCCCACTCGTCGCGCGCACGCAGCTGCCCGAGCTTCTCCATCGCCATGTACTCCTGGGTGCCCGCGAAACCGGCCGACAGGGACTGGTAGAAGGGGTTCTCCAGGATCGCGCGGGCCCGATCGGGGTCCGCGTGCGCCTCGACGATCTCGTCGAAGGTCCGCTTCATGTCGAGCATCATGGCGTGGAGCTCCCCGGTGTCCCCGGCCCCGGCCGCGCCCGCGTCGTCACCGGCGGCGTCTCCCTTGATGCCCGGCACCCGGCGAGGGACGTTGTCCAGCGAGTCGATGCCCATGGACTGGGCGAGCCTGCGCGCCGGGTCGATGGTGAGGACGACGACCTTGCGGCCGCGCTCGGCCGCCCGTACGCCGAGGGCCGCGGCGGTCGTGGTCTTGCCGACGCCGCCGGAGCCGCAGCAGACGACGATCCGGATGTCCGGGTCGTCGAGGAGCGCGTCGACGTCCAGGGCGGGAGCCTCGGCGGGGGCGTCGGCCTCCTGGGCCTCCTCGGTCTCCTGGGCCTCGTGCCGCGTCATGCGTCCACCGCCTGTGCCGCTTCGTCGGCCACGCCCTGTTTGCGGAGCTCGATCGCCAGCTCGTAGAGGCCGGCCGGGTCCATCCCCTCGCCGATCAGCGGGAGTTCGTACCCGGGCAGTCCCAGCTCGCCCAGTACGGCGCGCTGTTCGCGTTCCAGCCCGACGCGCTGGGCGTGCTCGGCGGCCTGCTCGACCAGGGGGCGGACGAGCGCGGCGGAGCCGGTCACCCCGGCGCGGGTCAGGGCCTTGGCGATCTCCTTGCGGCGGCCGGTCGCGGCGGTGCGCAGGGTGTCCTCGTCGAGCAGATGGGGGCGGACCATGTTCACGATCACCCGGCCCACCGGCAGCTCGGCGGCGCGCAGCTCGGCGATGCCGTCGGCGGTCTCCTGTACCGGCATCTCCTCCAGCAGCGTCACCAGGTGGACGGCGGTCGCGGGGGACTTCAGCACCCGCATCACGGCCTGGGCCTGGTTGTGTATCGGACCGATCCGGGCCAGCCCGGCCACCTCGTCGTTCACGTTGAGGAAGCGGGTGACGCGGCCGGTGGGCGGGGCGTCCATGATCACGTGGTCGTAGACGTACCGGTTCTGCTTGTCCTTGCGGCGTACGGCCTCGCACGCCTTGCCGGTCAGCAGCACGTCCCGCACGCCGGGCGCGATCGTGGTGGCGAAGTCGATCGCGCCGAGCTTCTTGAGCGCCCGGCCCGCGCTGCCCAGCTTGTAGAACATCTGGAGGTAGTCGAGCAGGGCGCGCTCCGCGTCGATCGCGAGGGCGTACACCTCGCCGCCGCCCGGAGCGACGGCGATCTTGCGCTCCTCGTACGGAAGGGGCTCCGTCTCGAAGAGCTGGGCGATGCCCTGCCTGCCCTCGACCTCCACGAGGAGAGTGCGCTTGCCCTCGGTCGCGAGGGCAAGCGCGAGGGCGGCGGCGACCGTGGTCTTACCGGTACCGCCCTTGCCGCTGACGACCTGGAACCTGCTCACGTATTCGAGCCTAACCAGTCGTGCCGCACGCTACGCACGAGGCCGTGCGTGCCAGGTATTACAGTCGGGCCATGACCAAGTGGGAATACGCGACCGTGCCCCTTCTCGTGCACGCGACCAAGCAGATTCTGGACACCTGGGGCGAGGACGGCTGGGAGCTGGTCCAGGTCGTTCCCGGCCCGAACAACCCCGAGCAGCTCGTGGCCTACCTGAAGCGGGAGAAGGCGTAGTGGCGGGCGCGGTAGAGGCGAGGCTTGCCGAGCTCGGGCTGACGCTGCCGGACGTCGTGCCGCCGCTGGCCTCGTACCAGCCGGCCGTGCGGTCCGGGGCGTACGTGTACACCTCCGGCCAGCTGCCGATGGTGGAGGGCAAGCTCGCGGTCACCGGCAAGGTCGGTGCGGAGGTCACGCCCGACGAGGCCAAGGACCTGGCGCGGACCTGCGCGCTCAACGCGCTGGCCGCCGTGAAGTCCGTCGTGGGCGACCTGGACCGGATCGCCCGGGTGGTGAAGGTCGTGGGCTTCGTCGCCTCGGCCTCCGACTTCACCGGGCAGCCGGGCGTCATCAACGGTGCCAGCGAGCTGCTGGGCGAGGTCCTCGGCGAGAAGGGCGTGCACGCGCGGAGCGCGGTGGGCGTCGCGGTGCTGCCGCTGGACGCGCCGGTCGAGGTCGAGATCCAGGTCGAGCTGACCGGAGCCTGAGCCCCGGGCCCTTGTTCCCCGTTGTTTTCCGTTGTCCCTCCTGTTTTCTTCGATGTGCTCGATCCCGTCCGGTCACGACGACCGGGCGGGATCACGCGTACACGGCCAGCGCGCGCCCGTGCGCGGATCCGTTCACCTCTCGAACATCGGCGTGGTTCCGGATAGCCTCCGGCCATGTCCAATGGTCAGTGGTACCCACCGGAATGGCCCGACCGGATCCGGGCACTTGCCGCAGGTGAGCTGAGGCCCGGGACCCCGAAGCGGGCCGCCACCGTGATGCTGCTCCGGGACTCCGCCGCCGGTACGGGCCAGGGCCCCGCCGTCCACATGCTCCGCCGGCGCACCTCCATGGCCTTCGCCGGAGGCGCGTACGCCTATCCGGGTGGCGGGGTCGACCCGCGCGACGACGACCGGCTGGTCGGCTGGGCCGGGCCCGCGCTGGAGAGCTGGGCGGAGCGGCTGGGCGTCGACACCCCGGCCCAGGCCCAGGCCATCGTGTGCGCGGCGGTCCGCGAGACGTACGAGGAGGCGGGCGTCCTGCTCGCCGGGGAGAGCGCCGGCACGGTGGTGGGCGACACCACGGGCGCCGACTGGGAGGCCGACCGGGCGGCGCTGGTCGCCCGGGAGCTGTCCTTCGCGGAGTTCCTCGACCGGCGGGGCCTGGTGCTCCGCTCCGACCTGCTGGCCGCCTGGGCGCGCTGGATCACCCCCGAGTTCGAGCCCCGCCGCTACGACACCTGGTTCTTCGTCGCCGCCCTCCCCGAGGGCCAGCGCACCCGCAACGCCTCCACGGAGGCCGACCGCACGGTCTGGATCGGCCCCGGCGAGGCGGCGGACGGGTACGACCGGGGCGAGCTGCTGATGATGCCGCCGACCGTCTCCACGCTGCGGTCGCTGAGGCCGTACGGGACGGCCGCAGAGGCCCTGAAGGCGGCGGAGGCCCAGGACCTCACCCCCGTACTGGCGCGGGCGCGGCTGGAGGGGGACGAGCTGGTGCTGAGCTGGCCGGGACACGACGAGTTCACCAAGCGCATCACACACACCACGGACACCACGCGCATACCGGGCGGCGGCGCGAGCGGTGAGGCCGGATGAGCGGGGCCTCGGCCCTTCCCGGGCAGCCGCGGGGCGGGGTGCTGTCCGGTCCGGCCACCAGCCGTGCCGTCAACGTCCTCGCCCCGAACGCCTCGCCCATGACGCTGGACGGCACCAACACCTGGATCGTGGCCGAGCCCGATTCCGATCTCGCCGTCGTCATCGACCCCGGTCCGCTGGACGACGGGCACCTGCGGGCCGTGATCGACGCCGCCGAACGGGCCGGGCGCCGGATCGCGCTCACCCTGCTCACCCACGGGCACCCCGACCACGCGGAGGGCGCGGCCCGCTTCGCCGAGCTGACCCGTACGAAGGTGCGGGCCCTGGACCCGGCGCTGCGGCTGGGCGACGAGGGGCTGACCACGGGCGACGTGATCACCACCGGCGGCCTGGAGCTCCGAGTGGTGCCGACCCCGGGCCACACCGCGGACTCGCTCTCCTTCCACCTGCCCGCCGACCGTGCGGTGCTGACCGGGGACACCGTCCTCGGGCGCGGCACGACGGTCGTCGCGCATCCGGACGGGCGGCTCGGCGACTACCTCGACTCGTTGCGGCGACTGCGCTCACTGACCGTGGACGACGGTGTGCACACGGTGCTGCCGGGACACGGGCCGGTGCTGGACGACGCCCAGGGCGCGATCGAGTTCTACCTCGCGCACCGCGCGCACCGGCTGGCCCAGGTGGAGTCGGCGGTCGAAGCCGGTTACCGGACAGCGCCGGAGGTGGTGGCGCGGGTCTACGCGGACGTGGACCGCTCGCTGTGGCCGGCCGCGCAGCTCTCGGTGCTGGCACAGCTGGAGTACCTGGCCGAGCACGGGCTGGTCTGAGCACGGGCCGGTCCGAGCACGCGGGTCGGTCCGAGCACGCGGACCGGGACGCGCGCGAGGCCCCCGCCGAAACGGCGGGGGCCTCGTACGTCACGCGGCGCGTACGGGGCGTACGCGCGGTCCTGGCGGGGTCGCTCTCAGCGGGACCGCTTCGCCAGGCGCTCCACGTCCAGCAGGATCACGGCACGGGCCTCCAGGCGCAGCCAGCCGCGCCCGGCGAAGTCGGCGAGCGCCTTGTTGACCGTCTCGCGGGAGGCGCCGACCAGCTGGGCCAGCTCTTCCTGGGTGAGGTCGTGGACGACGTGGATGCCCTCCTCCGACTGGACGCCGAAGCGGCGCGACAGGTCGAGCAGGGCGCGGGCGACCCGGCCCGGGACGTCGGAGAAGACCAGGTCGGACATCTGGTCGTTGGTCTTGCGCAGACGGCGGGCGACGGCGCGCAGCAGGGCCGTGGCCACCTCGGGGCGGGCGTTCAGCCAGGGCTGGAGGTCGCCGTGGCCGAGACCGAGGAGCTTGACCTCGGTCAGCGCGGTGGCGGTGGCGGTACGCGGGCCCGGGTCGAAGAGCGACAGCTCACCGATCAGCTCGCCGGGGCCGAGGACCGCCAGCATGTTCTCGCGGCCGTCGGGGGAGGTGCGGTGGAGCTTCACCTTGCCCTCGGTGACCACGTAGAGGCGGTCGCCCGGGTCGCCCTCGTGAAAGAGCGCGTCACCGCGTGCGAGGGTCACCTCACTCATCGAGGCGCGGAGCTCCGCGGCCTGCTCGTCATCGAGCGCCGCGAAAAGCGGGGCGCGCCGCAGAACGTCGTCCACGAAATCTCTCCTTGTCGGCCTGTACAGGGAACCGTGGTCCCCATCATGCCGGACGGTAAAACAGTGCGATCAATCACAAACCAGTTTGACGCACAGGCGTGCCGAACAGTGCGGCAGGGGGCCGATCGGGGGCGGATGCATGGTGACAGGGGCGGATGTCAGTGCGTGGCTCTAGGCTGGCCGGGTGTCCAAACCGCCGGTGACAGCGCAGGCCAAGGGGGCTGATGGGGTGTCGGGAGGACGTGATTCCGCTGTGGGCGAACAGGGCTCGATTCGCACGGGAAGAGCGGTGAGAACCGGAGCGGCCAAGTCCGGAAAGCCCGGGTCCGATACGTCCGGGGCTGCGGCGCCCAAGGGCGGAACCGCGGCGTCCAAGGGCCGGGCCAAGGCGGGGGCGGTTCCCGGCGCGGCCAGGACCGCAGCCGGGTGGAAGTCGGAATCGCGACTGGCGATGGTGCGCCGGGCCCGCCGGATCAACCGCGAGCTGGCCGAGGTCTACCCGTACGCCCACCCCGAGCTGGACTTCAGGAACCCCTTCGAGCTCCTGGTCGCCACGGTCCTCTCCGCCCAGACCACCGACCTGAGGGTCAACCAGACCACCCCCGCGCTCTTCGCCGCCTACCCCACCCCCGAGGACATGGCCGCGGCCGTCCCCGAGGAGATGGAGGAGCTGATCCGGCCGACCGGATTCTTCCGGGCCAAGACGAAGTCGCTGATAGGGCTCTCCACGGCGCTCAGGGACAACTTCGGCGGAGAGGTGCCGGGGCGGCTCGACGACCTCGTCACGCTCCCGGGGGTCGGCCGCAAGACCGCCAACGTCGTGCTGGGCAACGCCTTCGGTGTTCCCGGGATCACCGTCGACACCCATTTCGGACGACTGGTCCGCCGCTGGCGGTGGACGGAACAGGAGGACCCGGAGAAGGTCGAGGCGGAGATCGCCACGATCTTCCCCAAGAGCGAGTGGACGATGCTCTCGCACCGGGTCGTCTTCCACGGCCGCCGCATCTGCCATGCCCGCAAGCCCGCTTGCGGCGCCTGCCCGATCGCCCCGCTCTGTCCCGCGTACGGCGAGGGCGAGACGGACCCGGAGAAGGCCCAGAAGCTGCTGAAGTACGAGATGGGCGGCCAGCCGGGGCAGCGGCTCAGCCCGCCGGCCGACTACCCCGGCAAGCCCGCGCCGCCGCTCGGGGCCGGCTGACGGACGGGCCCGGTCCCGCGCGTCTGCTTTCGGTCGCTGTCGGGGCGGCCGGAACGAAATGCGTGACGACAGCCGTTGTGAGACGAGGGGTGCCTATGAAGACGCATGAACAGAGCACGGCGGCGGGGCCGGACGCCGACGCCGCCGGACAGCCCGCCGCCGACCGGCCCGCTGCCACGGGCCGGGGCGCCGCGACCGGCGGCGTCGCGGCTGACGGAGCCGCGGCCGACGGGACGATCGGTGTCACGACCGAGGGGCTGCCGTCCTGGCTCGATCCCGTCGTGCACGCCGCGCGGACGGTCCAGCCCGACCAGCTCAGCAGCTTCCTGCCGCCGGAGAGCGGCGCCGGGCGGCAGTCCGCCGTGCTCGTCCTCTTCGGGGAGGGCGAGCGGGGCCCCGAGCTGCTGCTCATGGAGCGGTCCGGCAGCCTGCGTTCGCACGCCGGGCAGCCGTCCTTCCCCGGCGGCTCCCTGGACCCGGAGGACGGCGACCAGGCGACCACCGGGCCGCTCAGAGCGGCGCTGCGGGAGGCCAGGGAGGAGACCGGCCTCGACCCGCAAGGGGTCCAGATCTTCGGGGTGCTGCCCCGGCTCTACATCCCGGTGAGCGGCTTCGTCGTGACGCCGGTCCTGGGCTGGTGGCGCTCGCCGAGCCCGGTCGGTGTCGTCGATCCGGGTGAGACGGCCCGGGTCTTCACCGTGCCCGTGGCGGATCTCACGGACCCGGCCAACCGGGCGACCGCGGTCCATCCGAGCGGGCACAGCGGCCCGGCGTTCCTGGTCGAGTCCGCTCTGGTCTGGGGTTTCACGGCCGGGGTGATCGACCGCATCCTGCACTTCGCGGGCTGGGAGCGCCCCTGGGACCCGGCCCGGCAGGTGCCGCTCGACTGGCGTGCATGACAGGCTGATCCGTACTGCGCTGTCCGGCCCCGCCCGGACCCAGTCGAAGGGAACGGGCCCGGTGACGAATCTGCGAGGCTATAGACGGTGAACGTGCTGGACATCCTGCTGCTGGTCGCCGCCGTGTGGTTCGCGGTCATCGGCTACCGACAGGGGTTCGTCGTCGGCATCCTGTCGGTGATCGGCTTCCTGGGCGGCGGGCTCGTCGCCGTCTACCTGCTGCCGATCCTGTGGGACCAGCTGACGAACGGCTCCGAGGTCTCGTCGACGGCCGCCGTCGTCGCCGTCGTCATCGTGATCGTCTGCGCCTCGGTGGGCCAGGCGTTCACCACCCACCTCGGCAACAAGCTGCGGCGGCACATCACCTGGTCGCCCGCGCGCGCCCTCGACGCCACCGGCGGCTCCCTGGTCAACGTCGTCGCGATGCTGCTGGTCGCCTGGCTGATCGGCTCCGCGCTGGCCGGTACGACCCTGCCGACGCTGGGCAAGGAGGTCCGCAGCTCGTCGGTCCTGCTCGGGATCTCCCGGGTGATGCCCAACCAGGCCTCCAGCTGGTTCACGGACTTCTCCTCGGTCCTCGCGCAGAACGGATTCCCCCAGGTCTTCAGCCCGTTCGCCAACGAGCCGATCACCGAGGTCCGGGCCCCGGACCCGGCGCTGATCGGAAGCCCCGTCGCGGCCCGCGCCCAGAAGTCGATCGTCAAGGTCGTCGGTACGGCCCCGAGCTGCGGCAAGGTCCTCGAAGGCACCGGCTTCGTCTTCTCCGACCGCCGGGTGATGACCAACGCCCATGTCGTCGGCGGCGTGGAGGAGCCGACCGTCCAGATCGGCGGCCAGGGCCGGCTGTACGACGCGAAGGTCGTCCTCTACGACTGGCGCCGCGACATCGCTGTGCTCGACGTACCGGATCTCGACGCGAAGCCGCTGAAGTTCGCCGACACCGACCGCGACGCCCGCAGCGGCGACAGCGCCATCGTCGCGGGCTTCCCGGAGAACGGCTCGTACGACGTACGGGCCGCGCGGGTACGCGGCCGCATCGACGCCAAGGGCCCGGACATCTACCACCGGAGCACCGTCCGCCGCGATGTGTACTCCCTGTACGCGACGGTCCGTCAGGGCAACTCCGGCGGGCCGCTGTTGACCCCCGAGGGTGATGTGTACGGCGTTGTCTTCGCCAAGTCGCTCGACGACCCCGACACCGGCTACGCGCTGACGGCCGACGAGATCCGCCAGGACATCGAGCGCGGCCGTTCCGCCAACCAGCAGGTCGACAGTCAGGCGTGCGCCCTCTGAGCCACCGCCGCCCGCGGGGGCGCGGGAGAGTGCCGGGACCAGCCCCCGTCCGGCCGGTGAGCCCTCACCGGCCGGACGAGGCAGAGGTCATCCGCGTGGATGGCGCAATCGCGCCGAGACCCAGCGGGCCCGACGGCGCAGAATGCGCGGAATGCCCAACTGAGGATCGTGCAGACCATGCATTTCGCGCACCCGGCCCTGCGGGCCGTCCCCCTCGTGAGTGCTCGGACCGGCCGTGGCGGTCGAGCGGCGGTTGCGTGCTGCGTCACCGAAGTCGTGCGTCCAGCCCATACCGGGACGTCTGCCCGGGCCTCATGGTCGGTAATCGCCCATCCGCCAGCCAATTGGCCTATGCGCCGGGCAATTGGCCGCTCACCGGACAACTGCGCCCGTACGGCTACCGATCGGGCTCGGGATCCTTGAGCCAGTTGATGAGTTCGGCCGAGAAGCCGATCGGGTCCTCCTCGTGCGGGAAGTGCCCCAGACCGTCGAAAAGTCGCCACCGGTAAGGCGCTTCGACGTACTCGCCGGAACCGGCCGAACTGCGTGTGCGCATCGCCGGATCGAGCGAACCGTGCAGATGCAGGGTCGGT
The DNA here is from genome assembly GCF_044754785.1 of Streptomyces sp. NPDC092952. Classification (NCBI taxonomy): domain Bacteria; kingdom Bacillati; phylum Actinomycetota; class Actinomycetes; order Kitasatosporales; family Streptomycetaceae; genus Streptomyces; species Streptomyces sp. NPDC092952. The sequence goes on from NZ_JBIVPT010000003.1 coordinate 649,499, forward strand.
ACCCGGACCGGCAGCCGCATCCGCCGGTTGAACTGGATTCCGTCCGGACGGGCGAGGGAGCGCACCATCCAGCGGTACGGCTCGATCGAGCAGTGCGCCGTCGAGGGGATGCACATGGCGCGCCGGTAGACGTCCAGCGTCGCGTCGTCGGGGAAGTCCGGGGTACGGGGCCCGGCCCAGTCCCGGATCAGCCGGCCGACCAGCGCGGCGTCGTCCGCGACGAGCTGACGCTCCGGTACCCAGGGGCGCTGGAAGCCCCAGACGTACGAACCGGCCCGGGTCTGCGCGGGGTCGGAGAGCATCGAGGAACGCCAGCGGCGCGGGTGCGGCATCGACGAGACCACCAGCCGGCGCACCAGCTTCGGGCGCATCACGGCGGCCGTCCATGCGAGGTAGCCGCCCAGGTCGTGGCCGACCAGGGCCGCGTCCGGTTCGCCGAGCGAGCGGATCACGCCGGTGACGTCGAGCGCCAGGTTGGCGGGGTCGTAGCCCCGGGGGGTGCGGTCGCTGCCGCCGACCCCGCGCAGGTCCATCGCCACGGCCCGGAAACCCGCGTCGGCCAGCGCGGTGAGCTGGTGGCGCCAGGTCCACCAGAACTGCGGGAAGCCGTGCAGCAGCAGCACCAGCGGCCCCTCGCCGGCCTCGGCGATGTGGAAACGGGCGCCGTTGGCCGCCACGTCCCGGTGGGTCCAGGGCCCGTCGATCCGCACCGGCCCGCCGGAGCCGCCCGGCACCCCCGAGGCACCCGGGCCGGGAGGGCCGTCGGGGCTGCCCGGGCCGACGGGGTCGGGGGGGCCGGGCGTGGCGCCGTGGCCGGCGGAGCTGGAATCGCGGACCGTCATGCAGACGAGCGTGCCACACCGGAGGGCTTGTCCCCGCCCGGTGCCTTCTCCGTGCCGGTGCCCGCCAGCGTGCTGCCCGAGACGGCCGGACGGCGCGCCCCGGCGGGAACGACCGGCCGGGGGTGCGGCTTGACGCCCTGGAGCACGGCCGCCGTCTGCCTGGCCGAGGCGATGGACTTCTCCGGAGGCTTGACCTTCTTGAACTTGGCGACGGCGAACAGCGCGAACAGCACACCCAGGAGGATGAACGCGCCGCCCACGATCAGGAACGACCAGGCAAGTCCGAGCCCCAGATTGTGGATCCCGTACGCCGCCGCGAAGCTCAGTACCGGGATCGAGAAAAGGAGGAGCACACCCGCGACGATGATCACCACGCTGCCGGTGACGCCGCGCTTGACGTCCTGTCGCACCTCGGCCTTGGCCAGGGCGATCTCGTCGTGCACCAGTGCGGACATCTCGGCCGTCGCCGTGGCGACCAGCTGCCCGAGACTGCGGTCGGCGTGGCCCGCGTTGTTGCCGGGGTCGCTCATCCCTGACTCCCTCTTCTGCTCTCCTGCCAACACATCTGGTGTCAGATCATGCCGGACTGTCCGGCTTGCTGCTCGCTGCCCCCGCCAGTTCGGCAAGGCGCCGGTGCTCCGCCGCCTTCTTCTCGTGGATCTCGGCCATCCGCAGGTGGTACTCCGGATCGTCCTGCTCGTAGACGTCGGGCACCCCGTCCGCGTCCTCGTCGAGCTCCTCCGCCTCATGCAGTTCGCGGTACTTCCGTACCCGGAGTTTGAGCAGCACCGTGGCGAGGACGGCGGCCGTCAGGGAACCGAACAGTACGGCGGCCTTGACCTCGTTGATCATGCCCTGGTCCCCGGCGAAGGCCAGCTCGTCGATGAGCAGGGAGACGGTGAAGCCGATCCCGGCGAGGGTGGCGACCGCGAAGACGTCCGCCCAGGCCAGCTCCTTGTTCAGCTCCGCCTTGCTGAAACGGGTGGCCAGCCATGTACCGCCGAAGATGCCCACGGTCTTGCCGACGACCAGGCCCAGGACGACCCCGAGCGTCTCGGGACGGGTGAAGATGTGCGCCACCGCGTTGCCGGAGAGGAAGACACCGGCGGAGAAGAGCGCGAACAGCGGTACGGCGAAACCGGCCGACAGCGGGCGGATCAGATGCTCGATGCGCTCGCCGGGCGACTGGCTCTCGCCCTCGTGCCGGGTGCAGCGGAGCATCAGGCCCATGGCGACACCGGCGATCGTGGCGTGGATGCCGCTGTTGTACATCAGGCCCCAGATGACCAGGGCCAGCGGCACGTAGACGTACCAGCCGTGTACGTTCTTCCGCAGCAGCAGGTAGAAGACGACCAGCCCGACGAGGGCGCCGCCGAGGGCCATGAAGTTGATCTGCTCGGTGAAGAAGACCGCGATGATCAGGATGGCGAAGAGGTCGTCGACGACGGCGAGCGTCAGCAGGAAGGCGCGCAGCGCGTTCGGCAGCGAGGTGCCGATGACCGCGAGCACGGCGAGCGCGAAGGCGATGTCGGTGGCGGTGGGGACGGCCCAGCCGTCCGTCGAACCGCCACCGACCACGTTGACCAGGAGATAGACGAGGGCCGGAACCGCCATACCGCACAGAGCGGCGACGACCGGGAGCGCGGCCGCCTTGGGGTCGCGCAGCTCGCCCGCGACCAGCTCCCGCTTGAGCTCCACGCCCGCGACGAAGAAGAAGATCGCGAGCAGGCCGTCCGCCGCCCAGTGCGCCACGGAGAGGTTGAGCCCCAGGGACGTGGGACCGATGTGGAAGTTGCTGACGGCGGCGTAGCTGGAGCCGAAGGTGTTCGCCCACACCAGGGCGGCCACCGCGGCGACGAGGAGTATGACGCCACCGACGGTCTCGGTGCGCAGGGCGTCGGCTAGGTAGTTCCGCTCAGGAAGGGAGAGCCTGCCGAGAAACGTACGGCGGCTGGGGGTGGGCGCGGCCACGAGTGGGATCCTCCGGGTCGGTTCGGCAGCGATGGCATGGCTGATGCACTTGCCGACCAGACTTCCCGGCACCCCTGTGGAGATTTTTGTATGAAGTTGTTGGGCGTAACCGCCACTCTACCCGGGGTGCGCGGGGCTGTACCCGACGATCTTCGCCCTGATTTCCTGGGAAACCCACGGGAAACGCCCGAGGGGCACCCGGCGTGTTGCCGGATGCCCCTCGGGGGCCGCTGGTCGGACCTCGCGGTCCTGCGGGCTCTCCGTCCCGTCCCGGTGGCTGCTCAGCCCCGGTGCCGCTCAGTCCTCGGAGGAGGACGACGGCAGCTGGTTCTGGATGAGGTCCATGACCGAGGAGTCGGTGAGGGTCGTCACGTCGCCCAGCTCGCGGTTCTCGGCGACATCGCGCAGCAGACGCCGCATGATCTTGCCGGAGCGCGTCTTCGGTAGCTCCGCGACGGGAAGGACCCGCTTCGGCTTGGCGATCGGGCCGAGCGTGGCGCCGACATGGTTGCGGAGGTCGGCGACGAGCTCGTCGGAGGCCTCGGCCGAACCACGCAGGATCACGAAGGCAACGATGGACTGGCCGGTCGTCTCGTCGGCGGCACCGACCACGGCCGCCTCGGCGACCGAGGAGTGCGACACGAGCGCCGACTCGACCTCGGTGGTCGAGATGTTGTGCCCGGACACGAGCATCACGTCGTCGACCCGGCCGAGCAGCCAGATGTCGCCGTCCTCGTCCTTCTTGGCACCGTCGCCCGCGAAGTACTTGCCCTCGAAGCGGGACCAGTAGGTGTCGATGAAGCGCTGGTCGTCGCCCCAGATGGTGCGGAGCATCGACGGCCACGGCTCGGTGAGGACGAGGTAGCCGCCCCCGCCGTTCGGGACCTCGTTGGCCTCGTCGTCGACGACGGTGGCCGAGATGCCGGGCAGGGCGCGCTGGGCGCTACCGGGCTTGGTCTCCGTCACGCCCGGCAGCGGCGCGATCATCATCGCGCCGGTCTCGGTCTGCCACCAGGTGTCCACGATCGGGCACCTGTCGGCGCCGATGTGCTTGCGGTACCACATCCACGCCTCGGGGTTGATCGGCTCACCGACCGAACCGAGGATCCGGAGGCTGCTCAGGTCGAACTTGGCGGGGATGCCGTCACCCCACTTCATGAACGTACGGATCGCGGTCGGCGCGGTGTAGAGGATCGTGACGCCGTACTTCTGCACGATCTCCCAGAAACGTCCCTGGTGCGGGGAGTCGGGCGTGCCCTCGTACATGACCTGCGTCGCACCGTTGGCCAGCGGACCGTAGACGATGTACGAGTGGCCGGTCACCCAGCCGATGTCGGCCGTGCACCAGAAGACGTCGGTCTCCGGCTTGAGGTCGAAGACCGCGTGGTGGGTGTACGCGGCCTGCGTCAGGTAGCCGCCGGAGGTGTGCAGGATGCCCTTCGGCTTACCCGTCGTGCCGGACGTGTAGAGGATGAAGAGCGGCTGCTCCGCCTCGAACGCCTCGGGGGTGTGCTCGGCGGACTGGCGGCCGGTGATCTCGTGCCACCAGATGTCGCGGCCCTCGGTCCACGCGGTGTCCTGGCCGGTGCGCCGGACCACGACGACGTGCTCGACGGTGTCGATACGGGACACGGCGTCGTCCACGGCGGGCTTCAGCGCGGACGGCTTGCCGCGCCGGTAGCCGCCGTCGGCGGTGATGACGACCTTGGCGTCCGCGTCCTGGATACGGGCGGCGATGGCGTCGGCGGAGAAGCCGCCGAAGACCACCGAGTGCGCGGCACCGATGCGGGCGCAGGCCAGCATCGCGATGGCGGCCTCGGGGATCATCGGGAGGTAGACCGCGACCCGGTCGCCCTTGCCGACACCGAGCTCGATGAGCGCGTTGGCGGCCCGGGAGACCTCTTCCTTGAGCTGCGCGTAGGTGATGGCGCGGCTGTCGCCGGGCTCGCCCTCGAAGTGGATGGCCACCCGGTCGCCGTTGCCGGCCTCGACGTGGCGGTCCACGCAGTTGTACGCGACGTTGAGCCTGCCGTCCGCGAACCACTTCGCGAAGGGCGGGTTGCTCCAGTCGAGCGTCTCGGTCGGCTCGGTGGCCCAGGTCAGGCGGCGGGCCTGCTCGGCCCAGAAGCCCAGCCGGTCCGCCTCTGCCTGCTCGTACGCCTCCGCCTTGACGTTGGCGTTCGCGGCCAGATCGGCAGGCGGTGCGAACCTCCGCTCCTCACGAAGCAGATTGGCCAAGCTTTCGTTGCTCACGACATCTCCCATTCCCAGGGTGTCCGTTGTGTCCCGGGCATAGCTCATCAGGCCAAAGGCCGGGTGACAAGGGGCTGCCCGGAAATGGTTTAGACCTGTGTCCCTTGAGATGCGTCTGTCCGGTGCACCTCACTCACGCTCGGGACGTGGTCCTGCCGTCCGCGTCGCGTACGACGTGGTGCCGTGCGCAGTGGTGCGGCGCGGCGCGGGGGCAGGACCACAAGGTGTCACGGACCGGGGACGGCGGCGGTTCAGACGCCGGTGCGTTCCCGTTCGTCCGAACCGGTGGGTCCGGCGGGCTCCGCCGGGTCCACGCGGTCGAAGACCTCGTCGGGATCCAGCCCGCTGCTCGCGCCCTCGGTCAGCAGATACGCCTGCGCCTCGCCGACATGGAAGTACATGCCGTGCAGCCGGAGCGTTCCCTCGGTGAGCCGTCGTGCCACCGACGGGTGTTGCCGCAAATGGTCCAACTGCTGGACCACATTGGTCAGGCAGAGCTGCTCCAGCGCATCGGTCGGCAGCCGCCCGGAGATCCGGGCCCAGGCATGATGCCGGGACGACATCCGCTTCAGGCTCGGCAGCCCGTGTCTCAACCACCGCCACAGGGACGTGGGAGGATGCTCCGCCTCCGGCCCGGCGCCGAGCAGCGCCTGCATCGCTCCACAGCCGGAGTGCCCGCAGATGGTGATCGACTCCACCTTCAGCACATCCACCGCGTACTCGATCGCCGCGCCCACCGAATGGTCGCCCGAGTCGGCGTTCGGCGGCGGCACCAGGTTGCCGATGTTCCGCACGGTGAACAGATCGCCGGGACCGCTTGCCGTGATCATGCTGGTGACCAGGCGGGAGTCCGCGCAGGTGATGAACAGCTGGGACGGGCGCTGCCCCTCGGCGGCCAGCCGGGCCAGCTCGTCGCGTACCAGCGGGGCGGTGTGGCGCTGGAACGAACTGAGGCCGCTGATCAGCCGGTGGCCGCCCGTGCCGTGCCGGGGCCCGGGCGCGGCACCGGCGCCGGAGGCTTCGGACCGGGAGCCGGCGGAGTGACCGGCGCGAGGATCGGTACGGGGACCGGGACCGGTGTGGGCAGCCGTACGGGGTGCGGTGTGGGGTACAGGCATGGGGCCGGTGGAGTGGCGGAAGCCGGGAGCCGGGCCCCCGGCCGAATCCTGACCCTGATCCGGGGGAGGGGTTGGGGCCGGACAGGCACTCGGGACCGTGCGCGGAGCCGCGTCCTCGGGTGGGCCCGCGTCCGTGTCTTGAGGCGGGGCCGGGGCGGCGGGGAGGAGAGCGGGGGCGTCGTGGCAGTGATGGTTGCGCCACGGAGTCCAGGGGCGGCAGCAGGAGTCCGCCGCCGAGGTGGGCTCCGCGATCCGGCCACCGGACCGGCCGGTGAACACGACCTTGCCTCCGTGGGCGGTCTGGGCGTTGCTCCAGTCCTGGATCGCCTCGTACGCCGCGTGGTCCATGAAGAAGCCGTCCAGTTCGACGACGACGCTCCCGTCCTGGGGCAACTGCCCGAGCGTGCGGCTGAGCCGGGGCACGGCGAGGAACGTGAGCTGCCCCCGTACGACGACCAGGTGCAGGCCCCCCTGATCGGTGACCGTGATTCCGGTCCTGGCCAGGCGGTGCAGCGCGACCGCTACCGCCACCGCGATGCCGATCGCCACCCCTTTGAGCACGCCGAAGAGGATCACTCCGGTGATCGTCGCTCCGTACACCAGGAATTCGCGGTGCTTGTGGACGTTCCGGATGTGGGCGAGGCTCACCATCTGGATGCCGACCATCATCACCAGCGCGGCGAGCGCGGCCAACGGGATCCACTCCAGCACTGTGACCAGCAGCCCGGTGGCGAGCAGCACCCAGACGCCGTGCAGCACGGTGGCGGCCCGGGTCCTGGCCCCGGCCCGCACGTTCGCCGAGCTGCGCACCGCACCTCCGGACACGGCCAGCCCGCCGACCAGCCCGGACAGGACGTTCGCGATGCCCTGGGCGCGCAGCTCACGGTCGAGATCGGCGCGCCTGGCGGGCAGCGCGGGCGCGGCGGAGGGCGGGGGGCCGGCGGATGCGGTGGCAGCGGAGGGCGGAGCGGCCGGCTGGGCCGCGGGCCCGGGCGGCGGCGCGGGTGGGGCCGATGCCGAGGACGCGGCAGACAACTTGTCCACCGCCACCGCCGCGAGCAGTGATTCCAGGCTGGCCACCAGCATCATCGTGAACATGGCCGTGGCCAGGGCGAGCACCGGGCCCTGGGGCAGTTCCGGCAGGACGTGCGAGCGCCAGGACGGAAGATCGACCCGGGCGATCCCGGGTGCTGCCACCGCGGCCACCGCCGTGGCCGTCACTACCGCGGCGAGGGCGGTGGGAGCGCGTCGCAGGCCTCTGCCGATCCGCCCCGGAATCCGGGGCCACAGGACGAGAACGGCGATGGTCAGCAACCCGATGAGCGGGGCGGCCGGACTCACCCGGCCCAACTGGTCCGGAAGGGCCAGGGCGTTGGCGACAGCGGAACTCTGCGGTGAGCCGCCGAGCACGATGTGCAGCTGGGCGAGGGCGATGGCCACGCCGATGCCGGCGAGGGTGCCGTGCACGATGGCGGGGCTGACGGCGAGAGCACTGCGCGCCGCCCGTAGGGAGCCCAGCAGGATCTGCAGAAGCCCGGCGCCGATGGTGATCGCGCAGGTGGTGCGCCAGCCGTAGATCTGGATCAGCTCGGCGGTGACGACTGTCAGCCCGGCGGACGGGCCGCTGACCTGGAGCGGGGTGCCGCCGAGCAGCCCGGCGACGATGCCGCCGATCGCGGCGGAGATGAGGCCGGCCTCCAGCGGGGCGCCCATGGCGACGGCGAGGCCGAGCGACATGGGGACGGCGAGCAGGAAGACCGTGATCGATGCGGACAGGTCGGAGCCCGCGATGCGGAAGCGTCCGCCGCGAGGTGGCGGCGGGCTGTGCGGTTGCTTGATTCCCGAGGCGCGCGAGGGGCGCGAACTGCGGGACGTGCGGTCATGGCGAGTGGGGACGCAAGCGAACATGTTCCCGTCTCCTCCGGGGCAGCGCGGTCGCGGAATGTGGGGCGCGGCCGTGGGTCACGGCGTGCAGCGGCGGGATTTCTCAACTCTCAGTAAACGAACAGTAATGGAGAGTAAAGATTCGTGTCCATGCTTGGAGGTAAATAGCCAATTTGACCACCCGTTCAGGTGAATAAGCATCTTTTCATTCGGCCTGTCGTGCTGAACAGGCGAAGCCATGTGCGAACTTGGCCGCGCCGCGTCGGCACTTCGATGCGGATCACCTGCAGGGAAGGGGTGGGCCGATGATGGCCGCCACGACGGGAGCCGCCGCGAAGAGGTGCGCCACCAGGGAGGGCTCCGCGAGGAGGAACCCCGGAAGGAAGGGCCCTGCGGCGCGGGCCGTTACGGGGCGGGTCGCGCTGGGGGCCGTGGCCGTCGTGCTCACCGCAGGCGTGGCCGGCTGCTCCTCATCCGGCGAAGGCGGCGGGGCGGGAGCGGCGAAACAGGCCCCCGGCTCGAAGGGACTCCCTGCGGGTACGAAGGGGGAGGCGCCGGAAGCCGCGCCCAAGCGTGTGTTCCGCCTCATCGGCGACGGCTCCACCGCCTTCACCGGAAGTCAGCCGGAGCAGCCCGTTCCCACACGTCTGGCGCCGGGACGGAAGCCCCCGCAGTTCGTGGTCTTCTCCTGGGACGGTGCGGGCGAGGACAGCCAGAAGCTGTTCTCGCACTTCCGTGAGGTCGGGAGGAAGCACCACGCGACCATGACGTACTTCCTCAGCGGTGTGTACATGTTGCCGGAGGAGAAGCGGAAGCTGTACGACCCGCCCAAGCACAACGCCGGCAGCTCCGACATCGGGTTCAACGACACCGGGGGGATCCGCGACACCATCGCCCAGGTACGTGGGGCATGGGAGGACGGCAACGAGATCGGCACCCATTTCAACGGCCACTTCTGCGGGCCCGAAGGCGGCGGCACCTGGTCGGTCGACCAGTGGAGGAGCGAGATCCGCCAGGCCAAGACCTTCGTGAAGGAATGGAAGTCCAACGACCCCGGACTCGCTGCCGAGAAGCCGCTCCCCTTCGACTACGACAAGGAACTCGTCGGTGGCCGCACCCCTTGCCTGGAAGGGCGGGAGAACATGGTGGCCGCCGCGCGGACGATGGGCTTCCGCTACGACTCCAGCGGGGTCGGCAACCAGGTCTGGCCGAAGAAGAAGGGCGGCATCTGGGACCTGTCGATGCAGCTCGTCCCCGTCCCTGGCCGCGCGTTCGAGACGCTCTCGATGGACTACAACTTCATGTTCAACCAGTCGGGCGTGACCCAGGGCGACCCGGGCATGCACGAGTACTGGGGGAACCAGATGCGCGACGGCCTGCTGCAGGCCTTCGACCGCTCCTATGCGGGGAACCGGGCCCCGCTGATCATCGGAAACCACTTCGAGTCCTGGAACGGCGGCACCTACATGCGTGCCGTCGAACAGACCATCGCGGCGGTCTGTACCAGGAAGGAGGTGCGCTGCGTCTCCTTCCGGCAGTTGGCCGACTGGCTGGACGCACAGGCCCCCGCGACACTCGCGAAGCTCGGCACGCTCGGTGTCGGCCAGGCTCCCGAGCCGGGGTGGAAGGCGTTTCTCGGCGGTACGGACGGCGGCGCGGACAACGCCGGTCACTAGCCCAGGAGCCCAGGAGCCCAGGAGCCGGGTTCCTGGTGCCGGCCCGCCGGGCGCCGGTCCGCCGGGCAGGTCCCGGGCGGACGCGGCGCCCCGCGCGAGGCTCAGGCGGGCTGGACCGCGCCGTCCCGCGCGTACCGCTCGTCGAGGACGAAGGCGGGGTCGACCTGCGCGGCCAGGTCGGCGCCCGTCTTCTCGTTGCCCCAGCTCTCCGCGTTCTTCAGGTGGAAGTGCACCATCTGCCGCGTGTAGCGCCCCCAGTCCCGCTGGCCGTACGAGTCCTCCGCGGCATCCTGCAGCGCCTGGAGTGCCATCCGGTTCTCGGCCTCCAGCAGTTCGAAGCGGGCGGGGCGGCCCTTCTCCATCGCCCGCACCCAGTCGGAGTGCCCGACGGTGACCAGGAGGTCGTCGCCCACCTCGGAGCGCAGGAACTCCAGGTCGTCCTCGCCCTGCACCTTGTTGCCGATGACCTTCAGCGCGACCCCGAAGTCCCGCGCGTACTCCTTGTACTGGCGGTAGACGGAGACGCCCTTGCGGGTCGGTTCGGCGACCAGGAACGTCATGTCGAAGCGGGTGAACATCCCCGAGGCGAAGGAGTCCGAACCGGCCGTCATGTCGACGACCACGTAGTCGTCCAAGCCGTCGACGAGGTGGTTGAGGCACAGTTCGACCGCGCCGACCTTGGAGTGGTAGCACGCCACACCCAGATCCGACTCGGTGAACGGGCCGGTGACCATCAGCCGGATCTCCCCGTCGTCCAGCCCGACCGTGCGCGCGCAGGCGTCGTAGACCGGATTGTCCTCGCGGACCCGCAGCAACCGGGAACCCTCGCCGGGCGGGGTCGTCTTGATCATCGTCTCGCTGGAGGCGATGCGGGGGTTGGTGCCGCGCAGATAGTCCTTGATCAGAGGCAGGTGCGCCCCCATCGCGGGCAGTGCGGCGGCCTCCCGGTCGTCGAGGCCGAGCGCGGCCCCCAGATGCTGGTTGATGTCGGCGTCCACGGCGACGACATGGGCTTCATTGGCGGCGAGGTGGCGGATGAAGAGCGAGGACAGCGTCGTCTTGCCGCTGCCGCCCTTCCCCACGAAAGCGATCTTCATGTTCACCTAGGGTAGCGGTGCAATCGCGGTGTGCTGTCGAGCTTCGTGAAGAAGGCCACTCCCGGGCGGTATCGGTGCGGGGTGCGCGTAGCCTCCCTACTTATGAGTACGACTGCCTCTGATCCGCTCGCCGCCCTGCCGGGCGTCGCCGACGCTGTGGACTCCGTACGCAAGGCCGTCGACCGGGTCTACGGTCACCGCGTCATGCGGCGCCGCAGCAACGAGGTCACCGCGGAGGCCGCGCTGCGCGGAGCCCGCGGTTCGGCGGCGCTCTCGGGTGCCGACTGGAGTCTGGAGGAGGTGCGTCGGCGCACCGATTTCAGCGGTGACGACGAGGCACGGGTGGTCGGCGCGGCGCTGCGGCTGACGGCCGAAGCGGGCCAACTGCTCTCCATCTGGCGGCAGTCGCCCTTGCGGGTGCTTGCGCGGCTGCACCTGGTCGCTGCCGGTGGGGCGACTCCCGACGACGCGGTCGGTCGGCCGCGGCTTGCCGGTGAGTCCGTGGACGAACCGTTGATCGAGGCGGCGCTGCCGTCGGCCGATGAGATGGCCGGGCGGCTTGAGGGGCTTTCCGGGCTGGTGCTCTCGGGCACGTCGGCGCCCGCGCTGGTGCTGGCGGCGGTCGTGCACGGCGAGCTGTTGGCCCTGCGCCCGTTCGGCTCGTACAACGGTCTCGTCGCGCGGACCGCCGAGCGGATCGTGCTGGTCGGGAGCGGACTCGACCCCAAGTCGATCTGCCCCGCCGAGGTGGGACACGCCGAGCAGGGGCGGGCGGCCTACGCCGCGGCGTTCGCGGGCTATCTGTCCGGGACGCCGGACGGGATGGCGGCCTGGATCGCGCACTGCGGCCGCTCGGTGGAGCTGGGCGTCAGGGAGTCGACGGCGGTGTGCGAGGCGTTGCAGCGTGGTGCCGCCTGACGGCGCGGCGGTTCGGCGGCCGGTGGTAGAGGCGGCCGACCGGTGGGGTGACCGGCAGCTGTGTCGGCCGGAGGGCGTGTCGGCCGACAGGCGTGAGGAGAAGAATCCACCGGAGTAACTTCACCGGGGTGTTTCCGGAAAATATCCGTGAGGTGTCGGCATGGCCCCTGGTGTGCCGCATCGGCTCAGGGGCTCGGCGGGGCTTTGCTATCGGCAAAAGGGTTGCGGCGGCACCGTCCTCGGTACCGCCGCTGGCATGTCCGCCCAGTTACCATGCGTCCTCGAAATTTGCCCATCAGGCCGGGATTCTTTGCCCGTTCCCTGGTGCGGCTGGCCCGTAATCGACGGGTCGACGTCGCGTGGGTGCTCGGTTTTCATGCTCGGTCCGTGGGGCCGTCTCTGCGTTAAAGGTAATCCTCTCGGATGTCCTTGGTCTCGCGGGCCGTTGAGTCATTTGTACTCCAGAGCCGGGGTGAGCGGTAGTGGAGGCCCCACTTCTTTACTTTTGGGTTCAATTACGGGTGAGTTGGATAATTCGATGCCCGCTGTTCCGCCGCCCGTGCCTGTTGGGCGGCGGAACAGCGGGCCGCGTCAGGCGGTGCCGGCCGCGGCCCGCCTGCGGGAGGTGTACCAGACGAGCCCCGCGGTGACGGCCGCTGCTCCCACCGCTGCCGCCGCGACCAGCGCCGGGCGCGGCGGCAGGGAGAACGTGGGCAGTCGCTGCTTGAGCCGGACCGGCCGGTTGAAGACGAGGACCGGCCACTCGCGCAGCGTCGCCTCGCGCCGCAGAGCGCGGTCCGGATTGACCGCGTGCGGATGGCCCACCGACTCCAGCATCGGTACGTCCGTGGCCGAATCGCTGTAGGCGTAGCAACGCGCGAGGTCGTACCCCTCCGACACGGCGAGGGATCTGATCGCCTCGGCCTTGGTGGGCCCGTACGCGTAGTACTCGACCTCGCCGGTGAAACAGCCGTCGTCCCCGACGACCATGCGGGTCGCGACGACCCGGTCGGCGCCGAGCAGCTCGCCGATCGGCTCGACGACTTCGGCGCCGGAAGTCGACACGATCACCACATCGCGCCCGGCGGTGTGGTGTTCCTCGATGAGTGTCGCGGCTTCGTCGTAGATGATCGGGTCGATCAGATCATGGAGGGTTTCGGCAACGATTTCCTTCACTTGCTGGACGTTCCAGCCCTTGCAGAGCGCGGAGAGATATTCCCGCATCCGCTCCATCTGGTCGTGATCTGCACCCCCGGCAAGGAACACGAACTGTGCGTACGCAGTGCGCAGTACTGCGCGGCGGTTGATCAGACCGCCTTGGTAGAAGGACTTGCTGAAGGTCAGCGTCGAAGACTTCGCAATGACCGTCTTGTCCAGGTCGAAGAAGGCTGCTGTGCGCGGCAAGAAGCGGTTTTCCACAAGGCAGAGCATAGGGGGACACCATTCGGCGTAAACCCCGGCGCGTGGGTTTGCTTGAGAAGGCCCTCGGGTACACCATGGAAGTCACGGATCGTTCGCGACCGTGCTAACCCGGTCCGGCTCCTCCCCCCCCGAGTCGGCCGTGGGGACGACCCCCGCTCTCCCCCCCGGCGGGGGTCGTCGCATGTCCGGACGTGTTTCTTCCGTTCGGGATCACGCATTCCGCCTCCATTCCGACCGCGGCGATTCGTCGGTCGAGCCGACCTCCACCACCATGCATCGTGACTGTGCGTAGCGGAAGTGCTGCGCTGTGGAGATCGCCGGTATGGGCGACGGAGTTATTCACAACGGCGGAGTTATCCACAGTTCTCAAGCAAGATCCACACGATTTTCCGCATCGCTGCACGGTGATTCCCAGCCGCGAAGTCCGCGGTTCGTGGAATCGCCCGTCCCGGATCACTCCGGGACGCCGCGGGTCACGACGCAGGTGCAGTGGGAAGAGGTGGGGATCGTGGCCGGGACCCGTGCGGGGGATCGTCCGCAGGCCGCCGGAGTGCGGCGGGGTGGACCGCTGATCGTGACCGAGGACGTGGAACTGCTCGACGACCTGCTGCGGCTGTGCGCCGCGGCCGGGGCGGAGCCGGAGGTGTGCCCGTCGCCGCCCGAGGGCGGGGACGGGGACGGGGACGGCTGGGAGCGGGCCCCGATGGTTCTCGTGGGCGACGACGCCGCCCAGCGTTGCCGAGGCGCGGTGCGCAGGCGGGGCGTGATGATCGTCGGCAGAGGGCAGGACGTGCCGGAGATCTGGCGACGGGCCGTGGAGATCGGGGCCGAGTACGTGCTGCGGCTGCCCGAGTCGGAGAGCTGGCTCGTCGACCAGCTCGCGAACGCGGCGGAGGGGGTGGGCCGGCCGGCGCTCACCGTGGGGGTGATCGGTGGCCGGGGCGGCGCGGGTGCGTCCACGCTGGCCTGCGCCCTCGCGGTGACCGCTGCCGGGGCAGGGCGGCGGACCACGCTGATCGACGGTGATCCGCTCGGCGGTGGCATCGACGTACTGCTCGGCGGCGAACGGGCCGAAGGCAAACGATGGCCTGACTTCGCCCATTCCCGAGGGCGGGTCGGCGGGGGTGCGCTGGAGGAGTCGCTGCCCGAGCTGCACGGGTTGCGGGTGCTCAGCTGGGGGCGCGACGACTGGGTGGCCATCCCGCCGCAGGCCATGAGGGCCGTGCTGGCCGCTGCCCGCCGACTCGGCGGTGTGGTGGTGGTCGATCTGCCGCGCCGGTTCGACGAATCGGTGGCCGAGGCGCTCGCTCAGCTGGACCTCGGGCTGCTGGTGGTGCCGGGCGAACTCCGCGCCGTCGCCGCGGCGAAGCGGATCGCGTCGATGGCCGGGGCAGCCCTCGACGACCTGCGGGTGGTCTCCCGCGGGCCGTACGCGGCGGGCCTCGACGCCCCGTGGGTGGCGCAGGCGCTGGAGCTGCCCCTGGCCGGTGAACTCCCGCTCGACAACGGGCTGTCGACGGCCCAGGACGGCGGCGCGCCGCCGGGCGGCAGCGCGCGCGGGCCGATGGCCAGGTTCTGTACGGCGTTCTGGGAGCAGGCCCTCGCGGAGGAGCGCTCGGCGGGAAGCGCCAGGGGCGGTGCGTCATGACGGAGACGCTGCTCGACGCCGTACGGCAGCGGCTCGCACAGAGCGGCACGGCGCCGACGCCGGCCGGGGTGGCGGCCGCGCTGCGCGCCCAGGGGAGGTTGCTCGGTGATACGGAAGTGCTCGGTGCGGCCGATGAGTTGCGTGGCGAGCTGGTCGGTACGGGGGTGCTGGAGCCGCTGCTCGCCGATCCGGCGGTGACGGACGTGCTGGTGTCCGCTCCGGACCGGGTGTGGGTGGATCGGGGCGGCGGGATCGAGCTCACCGGGGTGACCTTCACGGACGCCGCCGCGGTGCGCAGGCTGGCGCAGCGGCTGGCCGCCGTGGCGGGGCGGCGGCTGGACGACGCCCGCCCCTGGGTGGACGCGCGGCTGCCGGACGGCACCCGTATGCACGCGGTACTGCCGCCGGTGTCCGTGGGCTCGACGTGCCTGTCGCTGCGGGTCGTACGGCCGAGGGCCTTCTCGCTGGCGGAGCTGGTGGCGGCGGGGACGGTCCCGCCGGGTGGCGACCGGATGCTGCGGGCCCTGGTCGAGGCCCGGGTCTCGTACCTGATCAGCGGGGGCACCGGAGCGGGGAAGACGACGCTGCTGTCGAGTCTGCTGGGGTCGGTCGGGGAGCGGGAGCGGATCGTGCTTGCCGAGGATTCGGCTGAGCTGCGGCCGGACCATCCGCATGTGGTGCGGCTGGAGTCCCGCCCCGCGAACCAGGAGGGGGCGGGCCGGGTGACGCTCCGGGACCTGGTGCGGCAGGCGCTGCGGATGCGGCCTGACCGGCTGGTGGTCGGGGAGGTGCGGGGCGCCGAGGTCACCGATCTCCTGGCCGCGCTGAACACGGGCCACGAGGGCGGTTGCGGCACCGTGCACGCCAATGCCGCCGAGCATGTACCGGCCCGTCTGGAGGCGTTGGGCACGGCGGCGGGGTTGGACCGGGCGGCGCTTCACAGCCAGCTGGCGGCGGCGCTGTCGGTGGTGGTGCACCTTGCGCGGGACCGGTCCGGTCAGCGGCGGATCGCCGAGGTGCAGGTCCTGGAGCGGGATGCGTCCGGGCTGGTGGTGACCGTGCCCGCGCTGCGCTGGGGTGCCGACGGGTTCGTGCGGGAACGGGGCTGGGAACGGCTGCGGTCACTGGTCGGGGGTGCCTGGTGAGCGGGGGAGCGTCCGCGGGGCTGTCGGTGGGCGTGAGCTGCGCGGTGGCCCTGTGCGCCGGGGCGGCGGCCTGGCTGGTGGTGGCGCGGGACCACGGGCGGTGGCGGGCCGATGCGTTGCTCGCCACCCCGGGTGGTTCCCGGTCGGTGTGGTGGGAGAAGGCCGGGGCGCGGGTGCGGCAGCGGTTGTCGGGGCGGTGGGAGCTGCTCTGCCTCGTTGCGGCGGCGGTCGTCGCGGTGCTGGGGCGGTCGGTGCTGCCCCTGCCGGCCGGTGCGGTGGCGGTGCCGGTGGTACGGAGGTGGCTGCGGCGGCGGGCCCGGGGCCGCGAGCGGGAACGCCGCGCGGCCGGTGTGGTGGCGCTGTGCGGTGCGGTCGTGGGCGAGCTGCGGGCCGGGCACGAACCGGGACGGGCGTTGCTCGTGGCCGTCCGCGACACCGGAGCCCTGGGCGCGGAGGAGGCCGCTGTGTCCGCCGCGGCGCGGTTCGGCGGCGATGTTCCGGCGGCGCTCCGGCGGGCGGCGCGCGAACCGGGGCTGGAGGGGCTCGCCGGGGTGGCGGCCTGCTGGCGGGTGGCGGCGGACCGCGGTGCCGGGCTCGCGGCGGGGATGGACCGTCTGGAAGGCGCGTTGCGGGCGGAGGCGCGTGGCCGGGCCGAGTTGCGGGCGCAACTGGCGGGGGCCTGGTCGACGGTGGCCGTACTGGCGCTGCTTCCGGTGCTGGGGCTCGGGCTCGGGGCGGCACTCGGGGCCGATCCGTTGCGGGTGCTGCTGCACACCCCGGCCGGGCTGGCCTGCCTGGCGACGGGCGGGCTGCTGGAGGCGGCCGGGCTCCGCTGGGCCGCCGGGATCGTACGGGCGGGGGAGGCGGCATGAGCGCGGGGGCCGGCGAGGTGGTCCGGCAACTGGTTGCGGTGTGCGCGGTGTCGAGTGCGGTCGTGGCGGTGGGCCTCGTCCTGGCCGGGACGGGCCGTCGGCGGGCGGTACGTCGTCGCGGCGCGGCGCTGATGGCGGTCGGGGGGAGAGAAAAGCCCCGGGGCGGGCCAGGACCGTGGCGTGCCGTGTCCGGTGCCCGGGTGAAGGAGTGGGCCATGCCGTTGGGGGTCGTGGCGGCGGGCTGGGTCCTGATCGGCGGCCTGCCGGGGTGCCTGGTGGGGCTGGCCGGGGCGTACGGGGCCCGCCGGTGGCAACGGGCCCGGCGAGGTCATGCGGCCGGGGCGGCGGATACGGCGGAGATGAGGCGTCAGCTCCCGCTGGCGGCCGATCTGCTGGCCGCCTGCCTCTCCGCCGGGGCCGGCCCCCGGGAGGCGGCGGAGGCGGTGGGGGAGTCACTGGGCGGACCGGTCGGGGACCGGCTGGCGCGGGCGGCCGCGGAGATCCGTCTGGGCGGTGACCCTTCGGAGGCCTGGGGGAGGTTCGGGGAGATACCGGGGGCCGGCCCGCTGGCCCGTTGTCTGGACCGTGCGGGGTCGACGGGGGCACCGGCGGCGGAGCCGGTGGCGCGGCTGGCCGAGGCGATGCGGGCGGAACGGGCGAGCGCGGCCGTGGCGCGGGCCCAGCGGGCGGCCGTGGCGGTCACCGCCCCGGTGGGGCTCTGCTTCCTCCCCGCGTTCCTGCTGGTCGGTGTGGCACCGGTGGTGTTCGGCCTGGCGACCGGGCTGCTGCGTACGGGGTGACGCGGGCGGCCACGTACGGAACAGCTGAAAAGTACGTATGCAAACAATTTCAGGGTAAATCAAGAGTTTCACGGGGGTTTGGAATGATGCGGCGAATCAGGAACTGGGTACGGGGCATGGTGCGCCGGGGCCGGTCGGACGACGGAATGACGACATCCGAATACGCGGTGGGAACCATCGCGGCCTGCGCCTTCGCGGCTGTTCTCTACAAGGTGGTGACCAGCCAGCCGGTCATGACCGCGTTGCAGTCGCTGTTGAAGGAAGCGCTCGATGCGAAGTTCTGAGAACGACCGGGGTGCGGTGACGGCGGAGGCGGCCATGGCGATTCCGGTGCTGGTGGTGTTCGCGATGACGCTGGTCTGGGCGCTGGTGGCCGCTTCCGCCCAGATCCGGTGCGTGGACGCGGCACGGGCCGGGGCGAGGGCGGCGGCCCGGTCCGAGCCGGAGCCGCAGGTGCTGGAGGCGGCCCGCTCGGCGGCCCCCGGAGGGGCGGACGTCGCGCTGGAGCGGGCCGGGGAGCTGTGGCGGGTGCGCGTGGCGGCGTCCACACCCGGTCCGGGCCCGCTGGCCCTGACGCTGCACGTGGAGGCGGTCGCACTGGCCGAGGACACGGTGGGGGCGGCGCCATGACTCCGACGGAGGGACGGGGCGAACAAGGCGTACGGGGGCGGGCGGCTGTCCCCGTACGGGCAGCCACCGCGTCCCTGGCCCGGCTCCGTACGGCGGCTTCGGCCCGGTCGCGCGAGGACCGGGGCCTGGCCACGGTGTGGGTGGCGATGACGACGGCCACGCTGTGCGCGGTGTTCGCGGTGGTACTGGCCCTCGGGCAGGTGGTGGTCGTCCGGCACCGGGCGGGCGGCGCGGCGGACCTGGCGGCCCTGGCCGCGGCCGACCGTGCCCTGCGCGGCCCCGCGGAGGCGTGCGAGGCCGCCGGGCGGGTGGCCGCGGCGCAGGGAGCGACGGTGGTCCGGTGTTCGGTGAGCGGGGAGATCGCCGATGTCACGGCCCGGGTCGCCTTCGGCCGGTACGCGCCGGAGGTCAGGTCCCGGGCCGGCCCTCCGGCGGCTGGTCCCGGCGGTCCGGGGTCCGTCGGCCCTCCGGCGGCTGGGCACGTCATTCCTGGGCCCGCTGGCCCTCCGGCGGCCGGTCCCGGTGCTCCGGGGGCGTCGGCGCCGGCCGGACCGCTTCCGGCTTCGCGGGGTCCGGGGGAGCGGACCGCAGGAGTTCGGTGAGCAGGCGTACGGCGCCGCGCTTGTGCAGCGGTTCGTTGCCGTTGCCGCACTTGGGGGACTGTACGCAGGACGGGCAGCCCGCCTCGCACTCGCAGGAGGCGATCGCCTGACGGGTCGCGGTCAGCCAGGCACGGGCGGTGTGGAAGGCCCGCTCGGCGAACCCGGCACCGCCCGGGTGGCCGTCGTACACGAAGACCGTGGGCAGCAGGGTGTCGGGGTGCAGCGGTACGGAGACGCCGCCGATGTCCCACCGGTCGCAGGTGGCGAAGAGCGGCAGCATTCCGATCGAGGCGTGCTCGGCGGCGTGCAGGGCGCCGCCGAGGATCTCCGGGTTGATCCGGGCGGCGTCGAGCTGGTCCTCGGTGACCGTCCACCAGACGGCGCGGGTGCGCAGGGTGCGGGGCGGCAGGTCCAGCTTGGTCTCGCCGAGGACCTCGCCGGTGAGCAGCCTGCGCCGCAGGAAGGAGACGACCTGGCTGGTGACCTCCACGGAGCCGTAGCAGAGCCGTCCGTCACCCCACGGGATCTCGGCGTCGGTCTCCAGGACCGCGATGGAGGTGGTGTCGCGCGCCGTGGTCGAGTACGGAGGGGCGGCCTCCTCCACCAGTGCCACCGCGTCCTCCAGGTCGAGCTTCCGGACCAGGTAGGTCCGGCCCTGGTGGAGGTGGACCGCGCCCTCGTGTACGGAGGCGTGCGCGTCCGATTCGTCGACGGTGCCCAGCAGCCGGCCGGTGCCCTCCTCGACGATCTGGACGGGGCGGCCGCCCCCGCCGCGGATGTCGGTGAGGTCGGCGGCGCGCTCGCGGCGGGTCCAGTGCCAGCCCGACGCCCGCTTCCGCAGCAGCTTCGCGGCCTCCAGTTGCGGCAGCAGCCCGGAGGCGGCCGGGCCGAAGAGTTCCAGGTCGGGCCCGGTGAGCGGAAGCTCCGACGCGGCGGCGCACAGATGGGGGGCGAGGACGTACGGATTGTCGGGATCGAGGACGGTCGACTCCACGGGCTGCTGGAACAGCGCCTCGGGGTGGTGGACGAGGAAGGTGTCCAGCGGGTCGTCACGGGCCACCAGGACGGCCAGCGCGCCCCCACCGGAGCGGCCGGCGCGGCCAGCCTGCTGCCACAGCGACGCCCTGGTGCCGGGGTAGCCCGCGATGACGACGGCGTCCAGTCCGGAGACGTCGATGCCGAGTTCGAGGGCGGTGGTGGCGGCCAGTCCGAGCAGCTGCCCGGAGTGCAGGGCGCGCTCCAGGGCCCGGCGCTCCTCGGGGAGGTAGCCGCCCCGGTAGGCGGCGACCCGGTCCGGCAGGGAGCGGTCCACCTCGGCGAGACGCTCCTTCGCGATGACGGAGATCAGCTCGGCGCCGCGCCGGGAGCGTACGAAGGCGACCGAGCGGACGCCCTGGACGGTGAGGTCGGTGAGGAGGTCCGCGGTCTCGGCGGTGGCGGTGCGCCGGACGGGGGCGCCCTGCTCGCCGTTCAGCTCGGTCAGGGGCGGCTCCCACAGGGCGAAGACCATTTCGCCGCGGGGCGAGGAGTCGTCGGCCACCTCCTGGACCGGCAGGCCGGTGAGGCGGCCCGCCGCCACGGAGGGCTCGGCCGCGGTGGCGGAGGCGAGGAGGAAGACGGGATCGGCGCCGTAGCGGGCGCACAGGCGGCGGAGCCGGCGTATCACCTGGGCGACGTGGGAGCCGAAGACGCCGCGGTAGGTGTGGCACTCGTCGATCACGACGAAGCGCAGCGCGCGCAGGAAGGAGGACCAGCGGGGATGTGCGGGGAGTATCCCGCGGTGCAGCATGTCGGGATTGGTCAGGACGTAGTTGGCGTACTGCCGGACCCACTCGCGTTCCTCGACCGGGGTGTCGCCGTCGTAGACCGCGGGCCGGACGGCGTTGCCGAGGGGGGCGGCGAGCTGTTTCACCCCCCGCCTCTGATCGGCGGCCAGGGCCTTGGTGGGGGCCAGGTACAGGGCGGTCGTGCCGCGGCCGTTCGGGGCCTCGGAACCGTCGAGCAGGGTGCTGAGGACCGGGGCGAGATAGGCGAGCGACTTGCCGGAGGCCGTGCCGGTGGCGATCACGACGGATTCGCCGTCCAGGGCGTGCTCCGCGGCGGCCGCCTGGTGTACCCACGGGTGTTCGATTCCGGCCTTCTGGATCGCGGCGACGACTTCCGGCCGGATGCGATCGGGCCATATGGCATGGGTTCCCGTACGCGGGGGCAGGTGCTCCGTATGAGTGATGCGCGCGGATCGGCCCGCCACGGCGGCGAGCCGGTCGAGGACCATGGCGGGAGAGGGTCTGGGGTCGCTGTTCCCGGGTGGTCGACCGGGGCGGTGATTCTTGGCCATCGGCATCGAGTGTGTCACTGGCGTGACGGACAATGGTCCCAAGGCGTCGTGCATGGCTGCTGGTAAGTGATTGAATGCCATCGCGGCTGGCGATCCGTCCCCCGGCTCCGCCGGGGAGACCGAGGGGCGACCGCTCGATAGCAAGGTGCTGGAGGATCCGTGGACCTGTCCTTGTCGACTCGCAATGTGTCCGGCCCTGGTGGCGACCGTACGGTCGTCGAGGTCGGTGGCGAGATTGATGTGTATACCGCGCCCAAGCTGCGCGAGCAGTTGGTCGAGTTGGTGAATGACGGCAGCTACCACCTGGTTGTCGACATGGAAGGCGTCGACTTCCTCGACTCCACCGGCCTCGGCGTGCTCGTGGGCGGCCTGAAGCGTGTCCGGGCCCATGAGGGCTCGCTGCGTCTGGTCTGCAACCAGGAGCGCATTCTCAAGATCTTCCGGATCACCGGTCTGACCAAGGTGTTCCCGATCCACACCACGGTCGACGAGGCCGTGGCGGCCACCGACTGACCGTCGGTCCGCAGCCGGGCCACCGGCCGGAGGGCGAGACGTTCGGAGGAACGTCGGCCAGTCGGCCGGTGAGGCGTTCGCCGATGACCGGGCAGATGCTGCCCGGTCGGCCTTCGTCTGCCCGCCCGCCGTCGCTCGGTCGGCCGCCGACCGCTGTCCACCGGCTGCCGTCCGCCGTTCGCCGTCCGCCGTTCAGGTGTCCGGCGGATGTCGTCCGGTGGGGCCGCTCCTCGGCCGCTGTCCGGGGCGCCCGCCGCCGTGGCGGCCACCGGCCGGGTCCGGCGGTGGTCGACGGCCCGCCCCGACCGGCGGGCGATGACGCGACCGGGGCGCCGCCGGTGCCGGAAGATGGAACGCGGAAGAAGAACAGGGACGCCGGGCCGTGCGCCCGGGGCCCGGATGCACGCCCGTACGTCTGAGGGGGATCGCATGGCCACCGTTGAACTCCGCTTCAGTGCCCAACCCGAACATGTCAGGACGGCCCGCCTCGTGGCGGCCGCCGTGGCGCGCCGGGCCGGGGTCGACGAGGCCGTGCTCGACGAGGTCAGACTCGCCGTCGGTGAGGCCTGCAGCCGTGCGGTCGGGCTGCACCGCACCCATGGCATCACCACACCCGTCTCCGTTGCCCTGATCGAGGGGGAGAAGTCCTTCTCCGTCGAGGTCGGCGACGAGGTGCCGGGGCCGGGGGCCGATTCCGCCGGATCCGAGGGCGGCGCGCGCGGTGCCGCGGACGGCCCGGCGGGGCTCGACGAGCCGGATCGCGAGAGCGGGGCGGACGGCGAGGACGAGATGGGGCTCGCGGTCATCAGCGGCCTCGTCGACGACATGGAGGTGCTGTCGGGGGCCAACGGTGGAGTGATCCGTATGAGCTGGCCGAAGGCACCCGCGCCGGTGCTGCCGTAACTCCGTGCTGCCGTAACTCCGTGCTGCCGTAGCTTCGTGCAGCGGGAGCCCCGCGCGGCCCGCTGCGGTCCCGGTGTTGCCGCCCGATTTTCGAGGCCCTGCTGAGCAGGGCCTCTTTCGTTTGTCCGTGATCAATGATCTGCGGAGAACGCGCCTGCCCCATTACTGCATTCGGGTCGATACCGAGGCGCGATCATTTATCGGCCGTTCGGTCGCGGGTAATTACATTTACCCGCACGCTGTTTTGATCGGCTCCCGCTCCCTACAATTCGTCCACGTCTTGAGCGCTGAGCTTCAAGGAGGACGTATGGCGGAGTTCTTCAACACCCCACTGGCCGTACTGGCGCAAGAATCCGCATTCTCAGCACCCTCCGGCCGGTCCGCTTCCGCGGCGGCCGTGGTTCTCACCGACGGCAACCGGGCCATCGTGGTCGGTGTCGCGGTTGTCGCCCTCGCCGCGCTGGTGGTCGCCGGACTGCTGGTACGGCAGGTGCTGGCGGCCGGTGAAGGGACCGAGCGCATGAAGTCGATCGCGGCGGCCGTCCAGGAAGGCGCGAACGCCTATCTGGCCCGGCAACTGCGCACGGTCGGCCTCTTTGCCGTGGTGGTTTTCTTCCTGCTTCTGCTGCTTCCGGCCGACAACTGGTCGCAGCGCGCGGGCCGTTCGTTGTTCTTCCTGGTGGGTGCTGCTTTCTCGGCGGCCACCGGATACATCGGAATGAGGCTCGCCGTACGCAGTAATGTCCGTGTGGCGGCTGCTGCGCGTGAGGCGACTCCCGGTGAGGGCGAGCCGGAAAAGGACCTCACCACCGTCGCGCACCGGGCGATGAAGATCGCATTTCGTACCGGTGGCGTGGTCGGCATGATCACTGTCGGGCTCGGTCTGCTCGGCGCGTCCTGCGTCGTGCTCGTCTACGCCGCCGACGCCCCGAAGGTGTTGGAGGGCTTCGGCCTCGGCGCCGCGCTGATCGCCATGTTCATGAGGGTCGGCGGTGGCATCTTCACCAAGGCGGCGGACGTCGGGGCCGACCTCGTCGGCAAGGTCGAGCAGGGCATCCCGGAGGACGACCCGCGCAACGCGGCCACCATCGCGGACAACGTGGGCGACAACGTCGGCGACTGCGCGGGGATGGCGGCCGACCTCTTCGAGTCGTACGCCGTGACGCTCGTCGCCGCGCTCATCCTCGGCAAGGCCGCGTTCGGCGACTTCGGACTGGCCTTCCCGCTGATCGTTCCGGCGATCGGGGTGATCACCGCGATGATCGGGATCTTCGCGGTCGCCCCCCGGCGTGCCGACCGCAGCGGGATGACCGCGATCAACCGCGGCTTCTTCGTCTCCGCGGTGGTCTCGCTGGCACTGGTGGCCGTGGCCGCCTTCGCCTATCTGCCGTCCTCGTACGCGGAGCTGGACGGGGTCACGGACCGTGCCATCACCTCGCACAGCGGCGATCCGCGGATCTTCGCCCTGGTCGCCGTCGCCATCGGTATCGTGCTGGCCGCCCTGATCCAGCAGCTGACCGGCTACTTCACCGAGACCGACCGGCGCCCGGTCCGGGACATCGGGAAGTCCTCACTGACCGGCCCGGCCACCGTCGTCCTCGCCGGTGTCTCCATCGGGCTGGAGTCCGCCGTCTACACGGCGCTGCTGATCGGCCTGGGCGTGTACGGGGCGTTCCTGCTGGGCGGCACGTCGATCATGCTGGCGCTCTTCGCCGTGGCCCTGGCGGGGACGGGGCTGCTCACCACCGTCGGTGTCATCGTCGCCATGGACACCTTCGGCCCGGTCTCGGACAACGCGCAGGGCATCGCCGAGATGTCCGGCGACGTGACGGGGGCCGGTGCGCAGGTCCTGACCGATCTGGACGCCGTCGGCAACACCACCAAGGCCATCACCAAGGGCATCGCCATCGCCACCGCCGTGCTGGCGGCGTCGGCGCTCTTCGGCTCGTACCGCGACGCGATCGCCACCGCGGTCGACGACGTCGGGGCACGGGCCGGGGAACTGACGCTCAGCCTGGACATCTCGCAGCCCAACAACCTGGTGGGCCTGATCCTCGGGGCGGCGGTCGTCTTCCTCTTCTCCGGACTCGCGATCAGCGCGGTGTCGCGGTCGGCGGGGGCCGTGGTCTACGAGGTGCGGCGGCAGTTCCGCGAGCATCCCGGGATCATGGACTACTCGGAGAAGCCGGAGTACGGGCGCGTGGTCGACATCTGCACCAAGGACGCCCTGCGCGAGCTCGCCACCCCCGGGCTGCTGGCCGTCATGGCGCCGATCGCCGTCGGCTTCACGCTCGGGGTCGGCGCGCTGGGGTCCTACCTCGCGGGTGCCATCGGGGCCGGCACGCTGATGGCGGTCTTCCTCGCCAACTCCGGCGGCGCGTGGGACAACGCGAAGAAGCTCGTCGAGGACGGCCATTACGGCGGAAAGGGCAGCGAGGCCCACGCCGCGACCGTCATCGGCGACACGGTGGGCGACCCGTTCAAGGACACGGCGGGCCCGGCGATCAACCCGCTGCTCAAGGTGATGAACCTGGTCGCCCTGCTCATCGCCCCGGCGGTGGTGCAGTTCAGCTACGGGCAGCACGCGAGCGCCGGAGTGCGCGCGGTGGCGGCGGCGGTCGCCGTCGCGGTCATCGTCGGCGCGGTGTACGTGTCCAAGCGTCGCGGGGTCGCGGTGGGTGCCGAGGACGCGTGACCGTGGCCGGGTGCGGATGACCCGGGGTGTGCGACCCGGGACGGGTGGCCGGGCGCCGGCCGTCGAGGTCGGGCGTCCGGCTTCGGCGTCCGGTGTCCGGTGGTCGGTCAACGTGCATGTCGGGCAACCTTGCTGACGGGGCGTCGGCCCGGGAGGGCGCCGATGCGGAATCCGCCGTTCGGGTGATGATGCGCGCACGCGTTCCCGGGCTTCGAGGGCTGCGCGGGTGAGTTGTATCTCCTTCGATCCCCTTGGTGCAAATGGCTGCAAAAGCTCATTCATCGGACAGCGGGCATCCGAGTAGCGGGTGCTCGCCGTGTAAGTTCCGGGGCCGAGAGTCTTGGAAGGGACCGATCCGGTGAACAAGAAGCTTGCGGCCGCGCTGTCCTGCGGCGCGGTACTGGTACTGACGCTGTCGGGGTGCGGCGGCGACGACAACAGCGCCAAGGTGAACGACTGGTCCAAGCAGGTCTGCGACAAGGTCCAGCCGCAGCTCCAGAAGATCGCGAACGCCAACGCCGCCATCCAGCAGCAGACCGCGGACAACAGCAAGCCCGCCGACGTCCAGAAGACCGACTCGGCCGCCTTCCAGCAGATCTCGCAGGCGTACAAGGCGCTGGGCGCGGCGGTCGACGCCGCCGGTCCGCCGCCGGTCGAGGACGGCGAGACCACGCAGAAGGAGGCCGTCAAGGAGCTCGACGCCTCCTCCGTGGCGTACGCGAACCTGCAGAAGAAGGTCGACGCGCTGGACACGAAGGACCAGGCGGTGTTCGCCGACGGGCTCAAGGGCATCGCCGAGGAACTGACCAAGATCAGCAGTAGTGGTGACGAGTCGTTGAAGAAGCTCCAGTCCGGCGACGTCGGCGCCGCGATGGCCAAGCAGAAGGGCTGCCAGAAGCCGAAGCCCTCGGCTCCGGCGGAGAACACCAAGCCGTCCGAGCCCGCCTCGCCGCCGCCCAGCAAGAAGGCGTGACGCGCCTGCGGCCGCGCCCTTCGTGAGCGGCGGCCGGGCGGGGCGCGCGCGTGGTCCGGGCACGGGGCCGCTGCCGTTGTCGGTGGGAGCGGACACAATGGGTGGGTGAGTACGACCAGCCTCCCCGTGCCCGACCGTTCGCCCCGGCTCCGCGAAGCCCTGCTCGCCGCCGCCTTCACCGCCGACGGGCTCCTCGACCTGCTCGGCGCGCCCGCCTACGCCGCGCTCGCCCGCAGCGAGACGGTCCCGGCGCTCCGCGCCACCCGGGGCGGCTCCCCGCTCGACACGCTGGTGCGGCTCTTCCTGCTCCAGCGGCCCGTGCCGTACGAGCGGGCCCGCGCCGCGCTCCCCCTGGCGGAGTGCGCCGAGGACGGCTGGGTGGTCCGCGAGGGCGACGCGGTGCGGGCCACGGTCGACGTGCGGCCGTACGGCGGCCCCGAGGGGCAGGACTGGTACATCGTCTCCGACCTGGGCTGCGCGGTCGGCGGCGCGGGCGGCATCGGTTCGCACGAGGAGGGCGTGGTCCTGGGGGTCGGCGGGGCGTCCACCACGCTCGCCGGGATCACCGTCCGCAGACCCGTCGCCTCCGCGCTCGACATCGGTACCGGCTCCGGCATCCAGGCGCTGCACGCCGCGCAGCACGCCACCCGGGTCACGGCCACCGACCTCAACCCGCGGGCGCTCGACTTCACCCGGCTGACCCTCGCCCTGTCCGGCGCCGCCCCGGCCGAGCTGCACCGGGGCTCGCTGTACGAGCCGGTCGGCTCCGCGACGTACGACCTGATCGTCTCCAACCCGCCGTTCGTCATCTCGCCCGGCGCCCGCCTCACCTACCGCGACGGCGGGATGGGCGGGGACGACCTGTGCCGGACGCTGGTGCAGCAGACGGGCGAGCGGCTGAACGAAGGGGGGTACGCCCACTTCCTCGCCAACTGGCAGCACGTCGAGGGCGAGGAGTGGCAGGACCGGCTGGGCTCCTGGGTGCCGCACGGCTGCGACGCCTGGATCGTGCAGCGCGAGGTCCAGGACGTCACCCAGTACGCGGAGCTGTGGCTGCGCGACAGCGGTGACCACCGCACGGACCCCGCGGAGTACGCCGCGCGGTACGACGCCTGGCTGGACGAGTTCGAGGCCCGCAGGACCAAGGGTGTCGGCTTCGGCTGGATCACGCTGCGCAAGTCCGCCGCGGCCGCCGCCGGCTGGCCGTCCGTCGTGATCGAGGAGTGGCCGCACGCGGTGGAGCAGCCGCTCGGTCCCGCCGTCGAGGCACACTTCGCCCGTCGGGACTACCTCCGCGAGCAGGACGACGCGGCGCTCCTGGCCGGGCATTTCACCCTGGCGGCCGAGGTGGTGCAGGAGCAGGTCGGGCTGCCCGGCGCGGAGGACCCGGAGCATGTGGTGCTCCGTCAGAACCGGGGCATGCGGCGCGCGACGAAGGTCGACGCGGTCGGTGCCGGGTTCGCCGGGGTCTGTGACGGGACGCTGCCCGCCGGCCGGATCCTGGACGCGATCGCCCAGCTGATGAACGAGGACCCGGTGCTGCTGCGCGACCGGACGCCGCAGGCGATCCGGCTGCTGGTCGAGGAGGGCTTCCTGGAGCCGGTTCCCGCCGCGGAGGGCTGACACGCGCGCCGGTCGTCCCGGGGAGCGGCGGGGCTCCGTCCCGGTGTGCGCCGGTGCGTGCGGCCGGAGCGCTCCGTTCCCGTCCGGGCGTACGCCGTCGTGCGCGGGAGGGGCCGTCGCCACCAGGGCTTTCGGGTGCGTGGTCGCGGATGCGCCCCGGCGCCCGCGGATTCCGGATGACGGCTGTCACCCTGTGTCGCAACGGGGCCGGTACCGGGACGGAGAAGGGGGAGGGAGAAGACGGGGCGATGCGGGCGGATCCGGCCATTCACCCGGGGTTCGCGTCGACGACGCCCGGGGATGGCAGCCTCCTCCTGACCGGGACGGGCCCCCGCCCCGGCCGGACCGTCACCGGGAGGCGTACGGGTATGGAGAGCGGACCCGCGGTCCTCGCCGGAGCGGCGTTCGCGCTGTCCGGCGCCGCGCTGCTGCTGTGGACGGGGACGCGCGTACTGCACCGCGCGCCGGTGGCGCACGGCGTGAGCCCCGCCGCCTCGGCAGCTCTCGCCACCGTGTTCGGCGTACTCTTTCTCGTTCTCGGCGTGTGGTGCTTCACCCGGGTCTGATCCCGGAGCGGTGATCCCGGAGCCGGGACCGGACCAGGGCCCCGGGCGGCCGCGCGGAGGCGGGGCGGGGAACACGCCCGGACCGCACCCGGTCCGCCGTCCGTGCCCGTACCGTCGCGACCGCCCCCGGAAACCCGCAGGCAGCGACCGCGCACCGGGCGTATCGGACGGTCCGGGCGGCAGGAATGCCGGAAGTCGGGTTACCGTTCGAGTGGCCGTTGCGGGCTTTTGCCGTTTGACACGGGGGCGGGTTGTACCGTCACACTCCGCAGCGACAGCACCATCGGCAGCGCCGCAGCGCTGCCCGGATGCCCACCGAGCGTCGACCGGAGAGAAGAGCGAAGTTGTCCCCGACCAGCGAGACCGCACAGGGCGGCCGCCGACTCGTCATCGTCGAGTCGCCCGCCAAGGCGAAGACGATCAAGGGCTACCTCGGCCCCGGATACGTCGTCGAAGCGAGCGTCGGGCACATCCGCGACCTGCCGAACGGGGCCGCCGAGGTCCCGGACGAGTACACCGGCGAGGTCCGTCGGCTCGGTGTCGACGTCGAGCACGACTTCCAGCCTGTCTACGTCGTCAACGCGGACAAGAAGGCGCAGGTCAGGAAGCTCAAGCAGCTGCTGGCCGAGTCCGACGAGCTCTTCCTCGCCACCGATGAGGACCGCGAGGGCGAGGCCATCGCGTGGCACCTCCAGGAAGTCCTGAAGCCCAAGGTCCCGGTCCACCGGATGGTCTTCCACGAGATCACCAAGGACGCGATCCGGGCCGCCGTCGCCAACCCGCGCGAGCTCAACCAGCGCATGGTCGACGCCCAGGAGACCCGCCGCATCCTCGACCGGCTGTACGGCTACGAGGTCTCGCCGGTCCTGTGGAAGAAGGTCATGCCGCGCCTGTCGGCCGGCCGCGTCCAGTCCGTGGCGACCCGGCTCGTCGTCGAGCGGGAGCGCGAACGCATCGCCTTCCGCTCCGCCGAGTACTGGGACCTCACCGGCACCTTCGCCACCGGCCGTACCGGTGACGCCTCCGACCCGTCGACGCTGACCGCCCGGCTGAGCACGGTCGACGGCCGCCGCGTCGCGCAGGGCCGCGACTTCGGCCCGGACGGGCGGCTGAAGCCGGGCTCCGCCCAGGTGCTGCACCTGGACGAGGCGAACGCCCGCGCCCTGGCCGCCGCGCTCGCCGACTCCTCCTTCGCCGTACGGTCCGTCGAGTCGAAGCCGTACCGCCGCTCCCCGTACGCGCCGTTCCGGACGACGACCCTCCAGCAGGAGGCGAGCCGGAAGCTGGGCTTCGGGGCCAAGGCCACCATGCAGGTCGCGCAGAAGCTGTACGAGAACGGCTTCATCACCTATATGCGTACCGACTCCACGACCCTCTCGGACACCGCGGTCACCGCGGCCCGGGCCCAGGTCACCCAGCTCTACGGTGCCGACTACCTGCCGGAGAAGCCGCGCACGTACGCCGGGAAGGTCAAGAACGCGCAGGAGGCGCACGAGGCGATCCGCCCCTCCGGCGACCGCTTCCGCACCCCCGCCGAGACCGGCCTGACCGGCGACCAGTTCCGGCTGTACGAGCTGATCTGGAAGCGGACCGTCGCCTCCCAGATGAAGGACGCGGTCGGCAACTCGGTCACCGTCAGGATCGGCGGCCGGTCGAGCGACGGCCGGGACGCCGAGTTCTCCGCGTCCGGCAAGACGATCACCTTCCACGGCTTCATGAAGGCGTACGTCGAGGGCGCGGACGACCCGAACGCCGAGCTGGACGACCGCGAGCGCCGGCTGCCGCAGGTCGCCGAGGGCGACGCGCTGTCCGCCGAGGAGATCACGGCCGACGGCCACGCCACCAAGCCGCCCGCCCGCTACACCGAGGCCTCGCTGGTCAAGGAGCTGGAGGAGCGCGAGATCGGCCGCCCGTCGACGTACGCGTCGATCATCGGCACGATCCTGGACCGCGGCTACGTCTTCAAGAAGGGCACCGCGCTCGTCCCGTCGTTCCTGTCGTTCGCCGTGGTGAACCTGCTGGAGAAGCACTTCGGCCGGCTCGTCGACTACGACTTCACCGCGAAGATGGAGGACGACCTCGACCGGATCGCGCGCGGCGAGGCCCAGTCCGTGCCGTGGCTCAAGCGCTTCTACTTCGGCGCGGGCGACGACGGCGCGGGCGCGGGTGCGGCCTCCGACGCGGGCAACGGCGACGGCGACCACCTCGGCGGGCTGAAGGAGCTGGTCACCGACCTCGGCGCGATCGACGCCCGGGAGATCTCCTCGTTCCCCGTCGGCAACGACATCAAGCTGCGCGTCGGCCGCTACGGGCCGTACATCGAGCGCGGCGAGAAGGACGCCGAGGGCCACCAGCGCGCGGACGTGCCGGAGGACCTGGCGCCCGACGAGCTGTCCGTGGAGTACGCGGAGGAGCTGCTGGCCAAGCCGAGCGGCGACTTCGAGCTCGGCGCGGACCCGGTCACCGGCAACCAGATCATCGCGAAGGACGGCCGCTACGGCCCGTACGTCACCGAGGTGCTGCCCGAGGGCACGCCGAAGACCGGCAAGAACGCGGTGAAGCCGCGGACCGCCTCGCTCTTCAAGTCCATGTCCCTCGACACGGTGACGCTGGCCGACGCGCTCAAGCTGATGTCGCTGCCGCGCGTCGTCGGCGAGGACGCCGAGGGCGTCGAGATCACCGCGCAGAACGGCCGCTACGGCCCGTACCTGAAGAAGGGCACGGACTCGCGTTCGCTCACCTCCGAGGACCAGCTCTTCGACATCACCCTCGAAGAGGCGCTGGCGATCTACGCCCAGCCCAAGCAGCGCGGCCGGGCCGCCGCCAAGCCGCCGCTGAAGGAGCTGGGGACGGACCCGGTCAGCGGTGCCCCGGTCGTGGTCAAGGACGGCCGCTTCGGCGCGTACGTCACCGACGGCGAGACCAACGCGACGCTGCGCACCGGCGACAGCGTCGAGGAGATCACGCCGGAGCGCGGCTACGAGCTGCTCGCCGAGAAGCGCGCCAAGGGACCCGCCAAGAAGAAGACGGCGAAGAAGGCCCCGGCCAAGAAGACCGCCGCGAAGAAGACGACCGCCAAGAAGACCACGGCGGCCGTGAAGAAGACGGCGGCGAAGAAGACGACGGCAGCGGCCGCGAAGAAGACCACGGCCGCCAAGAAGACGGCCACGACGGCCAAGAAGACCGCCGCGAAGAAGACGACGGCCTCGGCGTCCGTGGAGGACTGACCAGGGGTCGGACGCGGGAGGGGGCCGGGGTTTCCCGGCCCCCTCCGCCGTACTCGCGCGCGGAACGGACGCACCCGGCGGGCGTATGTTCGGGCGGGGCCCCCGGGGACCTCACCGCTCCGGATAGGCTGGGCGGATGACGCGAGCCGAGCAGCCAACGGTCGTGAGCCCCACCTCCGACACACTTGCCGCAGACTCACGGGAACGTGCCGTACGAGCACTGTTGCGTGTTCCTCCGCTGAGGCGGTTGTGGAGCGCACAGCTCATCGGCAGTACCGGCGATGCCCTCGCCCTTCTCGTCCTGGTGCTGATGGCGCTCCAGGCGGCGGTCCTGGAGGACACCTTCGGAACCGGCTACCGGGGCGCGGCGTTCGCCGTCGCCGCGGTGTTCGGCGCCCGGATCCTGGCCACCCTGGTCTTCGGAGCCGTACTCCTCGGTCCGCTGACGACGCTCACCGCGCCCGGCGGGCCGGTGGACCGGCGGTGGCTGATGATCGGGACGGACGGGCTGCGGCTCGCGCTGCTGGTCGTCGCTCCGCTGTGGATCGACTGGATGCCCGGCAGGGCGCTGATGATGATCCTCGTCACCGTCTTCGTCACCGGCGCGGCCGAACGGCTCTGGACGGTCGCCAAGGACAGCGCCGCCCCCGCGCTGCTGCCCGCCCCGCCCATCGAGGGCGCCGCCGTGCGCCCGCTGCCCGACCGGCTGGACACGCTGCGCCGGCTCTCGCTGCGCACCGACTTCGCCGCGATCCCCCTGGCGGCCACCGTCCTGCTGGTCGCCACGCTCGTCGGCGAGCTGCTGGGCACCGGCCTGGAGTGGTTCTCGATCCACCAGGCGGCACTTGGTTCGTACGTCGCGGCCGGGCTCTTCTCGGCGTCGGTCTCCACCCTGTACTTCCTGGAGCTGCCCGGTACGCAGACCCCGCGGCCGCGCTCCCCGCTGGAGGGGCTGCGCCGTCCGTCGTCGGCCCAGGGCGGGCCCGACCGGGGCCGTACCGGGGCCGTTCCGCTGCTGGTCGGCGCGTCGGCCGCGGTCGCCGGGGCGATCGCCGCCGCCTCCGCCGTCTCGGTGCTGCACGCCGCGGACCTGGGCGGCGGCCCCGCCACCTTCGCCCTGCTGGTCCTCGCCCTGACCGGGGCCACCGGCGTCGGCGTGCGGACCGCGGAGAAGGTGCTGCCCACGCTGTCGCGGCGCCGGCTGTTCGCCCTGGCCACCGCCGTCACCGGGATCGCGCTGCTCGCGATGGGCCTGGTGCCCGACACCGCGACCGTGCTGCTGATCGCGGTGCTCGCCGGCTACGCCGCCGGGGTCGCCGCCCACACCGGGCACGCCCTGGCCGACCAGGAGACCGACGAGTCCCGCCGGGCCCGGACCACCGAGCACCTCCAGGCCGTCGTACGGGTCCTGATCGCGCTGGGCGCGCTGGCCGGTCCGCTGCTGGCCGCCGCGATCGGCGCCCACCGGCTGGGCTCCGGCGACTTCGTCTTCGAGCACGGCGGCGCGGCCTACGCGCTGATGCTGATCGGCGCGCTCCTGCTGCCGGTCGCCGCGCTCGTCCTGGCGAAGACCGACGACCGCTCCGGCGTTCCGCTCCGCCGCGACCTGCGCGAGGCGGTGCGCGGCGGCGAACCGGCCGTGGCCCCCGCCGCGACCGGCTTCTTCATCGCCCTGGAGGGCGGCGACGGGGCGGGCAAGTCCACCCAGGCCGAGGCGCTCGGCGACTGGATCCGGGCCAAGGGCCACGAGGTCGTCGTCACCCGCGAGCCGGGCGCCACCCCGGTCGGCAAGCGGCTGCGCTCGATCCTGCTGGACGTCTCGTCGGCCGGGCTCTCCAACCGGGCCGAGGCCCTGCTGTACGCCGCCGACCGTGCCGAGCACATCGACTCGGTGGTCCGCCCGGCGCTGGAGCGCGGCGCGATCGTCATCTCCGACCGCTACATCGACTCGTCCGTCGCCTACCAGGGCGCGGGCCGCGACTTCTCGCCGACCGAGATCGCCCGAATCTCGCGCTGGGCCACGGACGGGCTCGTTCCGCATCTGACGGTGCTGCTGGACGTCGACCCGGAGACGGCGAGGGAACGGTTCACCGAGGCCCCCGACCGGCTGGAGTCCGAGCCGCCCGAGTTCCACGCCCGGGTGCGGTCCGCCTTCCTGACGCTGGCCGCCGCCGACCCGACCCGCTACCTGGTCGTGGACGCGGGCCAGGAGCCCGAGGCGATCACCACCGTCGTACGCCACCGGCTCGACCACCTGCTGCCGCTCTCCGAGGCCGAGATCAAGGCCCAGGAGGAGGCGCGCAGGGCGGCCGAGGAGGAGGCCCGGCGCAAGGCGGAGGAGGAGGCGGCGCGCAAGGCCGAGGAGGAGCGGCTGGAGCGCGAGCGCCAGGCCCAGCTCGCCAAGCTCCGCGCCGAGGAGGAGGAGCGCAAGGCCCGCGAGCTGGCGGAGGCCCGCCGCCGCGAGGCCGAACGCGAGGCGGAGGAGGCCCGGCAGCGTGCCGAGGAGGCCCGCCGGGTCGCCGAGGAGGAGCGGGTCCGGCGGGAGGCCGAGGAGGCGGCCCGCGAGGCCGAGCAGGCCCGGCTGCGCCGGAAGGCCGAGGAGGACGCCCGGCTGCGCAAGGAGGCCGAGGCGCAGCGGCTGGAGAAGCAGCGGAAGGCCGAGGAGGCGCTGCTGCGTGCCGAGGAGGCGCGCAGGCGGGCGGCGGCCGAGGCCGCCGAGGCGGCGGAGCGGGCCCGTGCGGAGGCCGCCGCGGCCGCGTCCGTTCCGGAGAACGAGATCACGGTCCCGACGCCGATCATCGACCCGAACGACGTGACGCAGCAGGTGCCCGCGCCGGACGGTCCGGCCGCGCGCGCCGACGAGGCCGAGACGGCGATGCTCCCGAAGATCCAGGACCGGGACGACCGCTCCGGGTGGTCCGGTTCCTCGGACGAGACGACGGTCCTCCCGCAGGTGCGGGACGTTCCGGGGACCCGGGACACCGACCCGGCGGACCGGGTGCCGCGCGGCATCTTCCGCGACGAGCGCCCGGGGGGCTCCGCGGCGGAGAGCGAGAACGAGCGGACCCGGGAGCTGCCGCAGGTCGGCGATGCCGAGCCGGTCCAGGACCGGGGCGGCCGGGGCCGCCGACCGCGCCCCGACTGGGCCGAGGAGACCCCGCTGGACGACCTGCCGTCGCTGGCGGACGAGCTGCTGGGCGAGCACCACGACGGTCCGGAGGACGACGAGGGGCAGGGCCGCCGGGGCCGTCGCCCGCGCCGCTGACGGCCGGTGACGGCCGCCGGGCTGGGGCTCCCGCCCGGCGGCCGTCCCCCGCCCGGCCGGGATTGTCGGACCCGTCCCCCACAATGGGAGCCGGGCCGGAACAACCGGCCCGGCGAGCGCCGATGGACACACCGGCGCGCGGCCGGCGTACGCGCCGGCACGCAAGCGACAGCAGAGCGCGACCGCACAGCGCGACAGCGCCGGAAGGGCGGTGACCCATGTCCGTCTGGGACGACCTGGTCGGCCAGGACCAGGTGGAGGAGCAGCTCGGCGCCGCCGCCCGGGACGCCGACGCGCTGGTCACCGCCGGTGCGGCCGGGGAGCCGGCGCCGCCCGCGTCGAAGATGACCCACGCCTGGCTGTTCACCGGACCGCCCGGTTCCGGCCGGGACACCGCGGCCCGGGCCTTCGCCGCCGCCCTCCAGTGCACCAGCCCCGACCGCGCCCTGGGCGGCGCCCCCGGCTGCGGCTTCTGCGACGGCTGCCACACCAGCCTCATCGGTACGCACGCCGACGTCGAGGTGGTCCGTACCGACCTGCTCTCCATCGGCGTGAAGGAGACCCGCGACCTGGTCCGCCGCGCCCAGCTCTCCCCGGCGGTGGGCCGCTGGCAGGTCATCGTCCTGGAGGACGCCGACCGCCTCACCGAGGGCGCGGGGAACGTCCTGCTGAAGGCCGTCGAGGAGCCCGCGCCGCGTACGGTCTGGCTGCTCTGCGCCCCCTCCCTGGAGGACGTGCTGCCCACCATCCGCTCCCGCTGCCGCCACCTCACGCTGCGCACGCCCCCGGTCGACGCGGTCGCCGACGTCCTGGTCGGACGGGACGGCGTCGAGCCGGAGCGGGCCGCGTTCGCCGCCCGTGCCACGCAGGGCCACATCGAGCGGGCCCGCCGCCTCGCGACCGACGAGCGGGCCCGTGCGCGCCGCGCCGCCGTGCTCAAGCTCCCGCTGCGGGTGGAGGACATCGGGGGCTGTCTCAAGGCCGCCCAGGAGCTGATCGACACCGCCACCGAGGACGCCAAGCAGGTCTCCGAGGAGGTCGACGTCAAGGAGACGGAGGAGATGAAGGCCGCGCTCGGCGCCGCCGCCGGGGGACGGCTGCCGCGCGGTACCGCCGGGGTGATGAAGGAGCTGGAGGACCGGCAGAAGCGCCGCAAGACACGTACCCAGCGCGACAGCCTCGATCTCGCGCTCACCGACCTGACCGGCTTCTACCGCGACGTGCTGGCCATCCAGTTCGGCTCCCGGACCGCCATCGCCAACGCCGACGCGGAGGACGCCCTGGACCGTATCGCCCGCGCCTCCACGCCCGAGCGCACCCTGCGCCGGATAGAGGCGGTGATCGCCTGCCGCCGGGCCCTGGACCGCAATGTGGCGCCGCTCCTCGCGGTCGAGGCGATGACGATGGCCCTGCGCGCGGGCTGACGCGGCGTCCGGTTCCGGGAGGTCGATTCACCCGTACGGGGAGCGACCCGGGCGAACCGGTACCGGGCGACTACGCTCCGGGGATGGACTCCAGGCGTTCGCTCCGCACCCTCGTCACCACGCTGCTCGGTACGGCCGGCCTGCTCGTCTCGGGCTGCACCGGCGGCGGTTCGACGGGCTCCGCGCAGCCCTCGGGCGCCTCGTCCGTGTCCGCCCCGGCCGTCCCCGCCGGGCTGACGTCGTACTACGCGCAGCGGCTGAAGTGGCGGGACTGCGGCGTCGAGGGGTTCCAGTGCGCCACGATGAAGGCGCCGCTGGACTACGCGAAGCCGGACGGCGGCGACATCGACCTCGCCGTCTCCCGCAAGGCGGCGACCGGTCCCGGCAAGCGGATCGGCTCCCTCCTGGTGAACCCGGGCGGCCCCGGCGGCTCGGCCGTCGAGTACCTCCAGGACTACGCGGGCATCGGCTACCCGGCGCAGGTCCGGGCCCGTTACGACATGGTCGCCGTCGACCCGCGCGGGGTGGCCCGGAGCGCGCCCGTCGTCTGTCTCACCGGCCCGCAGATGGACCGCTTCACCCAGGTCGACCAGACCCCGGACGACGCCGCCGAGGTCACCGCGCTGAACGACGCGTACCGGCAGTTCGCGCAGGGCTGCGCGAAGCGGTCCGGCAAGGTGCTGCCGCACGTCTCCACCGTCGAGGCCGCCCGCGACATGGACATGCTGCGGGCGCTGCTCGGCGACGAGAGGCTGAACTACGTCGGGGCGTCGTACGGCACCTTCCTCGGCGCGACGTACGCGGACCTCTTCCCCGCCCGGGTCGGCCGGCTGGTCCTCGACGGCGCGATGGACCCCTCGCTGGACGCCGTGGAGCTGAACCGGGACCAGACCGCGGGTTTCGAGACCGCCTTCCAGGCCTTCGCCGCCGACTGCGTGAAGAACGCGGACTGCCCGCTCGGCACCGTCTCTGCCGCCGACGCCGCCGACCGGCTGGGGCGGCTCTTCGCCGAGCTGGACGCCCACCCGATCGGCACCGGCGACACCCGCGAACTCACCGAGTCCCTGGCCACCACCGGGGTGATCGCCGCCATGTACGACGAGTCGGCCTGGCCGCAGTTGCGCGAGGCCGTCGCCGCCGCCCAGGACGGCGACGGCTCCGGCCTGCTCGCCCTCTCGGACAGCTACTACGAGCGCCGCCCGAGCGGCTCGTACGCCAACCTCATGTTCGCCAACGCCGCCGTGAACTGCCTGGACCAGCCGCCCGCCTTCACCAGCACCAGGGCCGCCACCCGGGCCGTCCCGGACTTCGAGAAGGCGTCCCCGGTCTTCGGCAGGTCCTTCGCCTGGGCCGCCCTGAACTGCGCCGACTGGTCCGTCCGCCCCACCGGCACCCCGCACCGCGTGACGGCCGAGGGCGCGGCCCCGATCGTCGTGGTCGGCACCACCCGCGATCCGGCCACCCCGTACAAGTGGGCCCGCTCCCTGGCCGGCCAGCTCTCCTCCGGCACCCTCCTCACCTACGAGGGCGACGGCCACACCGCGTACGGCCGCGGCAGCGACTGCGTCGACACCGCGATCAACACCTACCTCCTGGACGGCACCCCGCCCGCCCGGTCCAAGAAGTGCTCCTGACCTGCACGAACAGCCCGCACCAGGGCTGGTACGAAGCACCCCCGGAAACTGTGTAGACTTGGCGACGCTGCTGATCGCACCATAGTGCGACAGGGCGTGCCGCCTTAGCTCAGTTGGCCAGAGCAACGCACTCGTAATGCGTAGGTCTCGGGTTCGAATCCCGAAGGCGGCTCAGCGAGAAACCCCAGGTCAGAAATCTGACCTGGGGTTTTTTCTGTCGAATGACCTTGAGTTCCGGGTGCGTCCGGCAGGGGAGCTGACCAGGCTCCCCCGCCGGACGTGCCGGCTCGCGCTCCGGTCGGCCGGGGCGGTGCGGGCTCCGCGGGTCAGCGGGTCCAGGGGAGGTCGTCGTCGGTCTCGGCGCCCAGGGGGGCGACGACGTCCCGGACCGTGTCGACGACCAGCCCCACCGTGCGCGCCGGCGGCGCCGTCCAGGGGAGATCGCGGTCGTCCCCGTCGTCGGCGGCGGCCGGAGTCGCCAGCAGCAGGGCGTTCAGCAGGATCGTGCCGGCCGCAGCCGCAAGGAACGCGCTCTTGTTACGCATCTGGTTTTCCCCCCTCGTTGAACGCCGTGTCGGCCGTTCACACTGTTTTCGTTTACGGGCAGAACCTTACGGAGTCGGACTTTCGAGCCTATTTTTCCTTGATTTCGCAGCGGGGAAATCCTCGTGAAAATGCGCGAAAAGGAGGTCGGCATACGCTGCGCGGACCATCGACGACTGGAGGCCTGAGTGCTCACGGAGATCGGGCTCGGCATGGACGCCGCGTGCGTGTACCGCGCTCTGCTGAAGGAACCGCGAGCGGAGGCGGGGGCACTCGCCGAACGCCTCGGCTGGTCGGTCGACCGGGCGTCGGACGCCCTCGACGAACTTTTCGGCCTCTCTCTCGTGCGGCCCTCGCACGAGCACCGGGACAGCCGTCGTCTGGTGGATCCCGAACTCGGACTGCAGGCCCTGATCGACGCACAGGAAAGAGAATTGATCCGGCGGCAGCAGATGCTCACGCAGACGAAACTCGCGGCGTCGAATCTGGTCGACGAGTACCGCAGTGCGTCGGAGAACGGGCCGGTGTCGTCCGTGCGGGAACTGCGCGGGATCGACGCCGTGCAGACCTGTGTGGAGAAGACGTGCCACGAGTGCCGGGAGGAGATCCAGGTGTTCGTGCCCGGTGGCGCGCAGCCCAGCGACGTCCTCGCCTCGTCCCAGCCGCTCGATCTGCTGCTCCTGGAACGGTCGGCCCGGGTCAGCTACGTGTACCAGGACAGCATCCGCAACGACCGGCCCACCAGCGAGTACGCGCAGTGGCTGGTCGAACGGGGAGCGCAGGTCAGGACGGTTCCGCATCTGCCGCTGCGTGTGATCATCTGGGATCGGCGTACGGCGCTGGTGCCGATCGACCCGGCCGTGCCGGACGCGGGAGCCCTCCTGCTGTCCAGCCCGGGGCCGGTGGCCGCGCTGGAGTCCTTGTTCGAGCAGGTGTGGCAACGGGCGGCGCGGTTCGGCGAGGGGCGGGACCGGGAGCAGGACGGGGTGCTCGCCGACCAGGAGAGCGCGGTGCTCGAACTGCTCGCGGCCGGCCTCACCGACGAGGTGATCGCCCGCAAGCTGGGGGTGTCGGTGCGCACCAGTCGCCGGGTGACGGCCGTGCTGATGAACCGTCTGGGGGCCCGCAGCCGATTTCAGCTGGGTGCGCTGGCGGCCGAGCGGGGCTGGCTCGTCGGCTGAGCGGCCCCCGGCGAGCGGGCACCGTGACGCCGCCCCGGGAGGTCAGCCGCGCAGGTAGGCCAGGACGGCCAGTACCCGGCGGTTGGTGGCGTCGGACAGGCTCAGGTCCAGCTTGGTGAGGATGGAGCCGAAGTGCTTGCTGACGGTGCCCTCGCTGACGTGCAGGGCCGCGGCGACGGACGCGTTGGACTGGCCCTCGGCCATCAGCGCGAGGACCTCCTGCTCACGGGGGGTCAGTTTGGCCAGCGGGTCGCGGCGGTGGCGCAGGAGCTGGCGGACCACTTCGGGGTCGACGACGGTCGCGCCCGCGGCCACCCGCTGGAGGGCCTCGATGAACTCCTCGACGTTGCCGACGCGTTCCTTGAGGAGGTAGCCGACGTGGGTGCCGTCGGAGGAGTCGAGCAGCTCCTCGGCGTAGGCGCGCTGGACGTACTGGCTGAGGACGAGGATGGGCAGCCGGGGGTTCTTCTCGCGCAGTCGCAGCGCGGCCCGCAGCCCTTCGTCGGAGAAGCCGGGCGGCATCCGCACGTCGGTGACGACGATGTCGGGGTCGTGTTCGGCGACGGCTGCCGTGAGTTCGTCGGCCGTGCCGACGCCGGCGAGGACCTGGTGGCCGAAGCGCTCCATGAGGCCGACGAGGCCCTCCCGCAGCAGCACGCTGTCCTCGGCCAACACGATGCGCAACATCTGGTTCCTCTATCGGGCTGTCGGGCTAGCGAGCCGTCGGGGCGTCGAGTCGGCGGTCCGGAGCCGGGGTGCAGGGCACGAGGAGGCGGAAGAGCGTGGGTCCCCCGGACGGTGAGGACACTAGCAAATGCCCGCCGAGGACCGAGATGCGATCAGCGACCCCCTCCAGCCCGGTGCCGTCGGCCTCGTTCGCCCCGCCCACGCCGTTGTCCCCCACCCGGACGACGAGTTGGCCCTGGTCGACGCGGGCCTCGACAGTGGCCCGGGTGGCCCGGCTGTGCTTGGCGACGTTCGCCAGCGCCTCGCACACCGCGAAGTAGACGGCGGACTCGACCGCTTCGAGGAACCGGTGGGGCAGGTCGAGATCGAGGTCGACGGGGACCGGGGAGCGGTCGGCGACGTCCTCGATGGCCGCGGCCAGACCCCGGTCGGTGAGGACCCGGGGGTGGATGCCCTGGATCAGCTCCCGCAGCTCGACCAGAGCGGCCTGGGCCTCGCCGTGGGCCTCGGCCAGGAGCCCGGCGAGGGGCTCCTCGCGGGCGTCGAGGCGCGCCAGGCCCAGTCGCATCGACAGGGCGACCAGTCGCTGCTGGGCGCCGTCGTGCAGGTCGCGTTCGATCCGGCGGCGCTCGGCCTCGAAGGCGGTCACCAGGCGCATCCGCGACCGGCTCAACTCCTTTACCCGCACGTCGTCCTGATAGGGCGACACATCCAGGAGAAGGCGGGTGAGCTGTGCGCGCCCCACGGCGAGCAGGCCGAGCGGGTAGGCCAGCAGGGGGAGCAGGAGCAGCCCGGCCAGGGCGACGGCGAACGCCGCCGGGTAGGAGTGGACCAGCCACAGCTTGATGACGCGCGCCTCCTCGCCGCCGCCGGCCGTGGCCATGACCAGGGGGGTGGAGACCAGCCCCCCGCTCACGCCGATGACCGTGCCGATGACCGCTGCCTCCAGGGGCCACAGGAGGCAGCCGAAGAGAAGGGCGTAACCCAACTCCCGCCAGGTGGAACGCTCCTGGAGGCGGGTGCGGAGCCAGGCGGCGGGCCCGGTGTGCGGCGGGTCCTGGTGGGCGTCGGCCAGGGGGACGGCCGGATCGATCAGACGCAGCCGGCGCCGCTCCACATGCGCGA
The DNA here is from genome assembly GCF_044754785.1 of Streptomyces sp. NPDC092952. Lineage (NCBI taxonomy): Bacteria > Bacillati > Actinomycetota > Actinomycetes > Kitasatosporales > Streptomycetaceae > Streptomyces > Streptomyces sp. NPDC092952. The sequence continues at coordinate 691,074 of NZ_JBIVPT010000003.1, forward strand.
CCGGCAGCCCGGCGAGGACCAGCGTCAGCAGGAGCGGCACCCCGACGAGGACCACGGTCAGCAGGCTGCCGGCCAGCGCGAGGACGAGCAGACAGACCAGCACGGCGGCGCCCAGCGGCACGCTGGTCAGGAAGTACAGGGCGCAGCGCCACGGCCAGCCGCTCCGGAGGTACCGACGCTGGTGCAGGGCCTGCCAGAGGCTGGGTGAATGCATGGGGGCACGATATGAGGCCCGTATCGCACGGACCACCCAGCCAGCTCCACCATCGGACCGGTAGCGGACTCCCCGTAAGGACGGCCACCAGGTGCAATGTGCGCGGGGGGTGCCGCGGGGTCGGATGGGGGCAGTGGGCAGCCGCCCGCTCCTGTACGAGGGGGAGGGGGCCGGGATGTTCTCGCCGGAGGCCGTGTTCACGGTCGTGCCCGTCTGGCTGACGCTGGTGATCGTGTTCCTGCTGCCCGCGGTGGAGCCCGCGGTACCGGTGGTGGGCATGCTGTTTCCTTCGCAGACCGCGCTGGTGGCGAGCGGGGTGCTCGTGCACCACGGCGTGCTGCCGGTGGCGGGGGTGTTCGTGCTGGCGGTGGCCGGGGCGCTGGCGGGCAATGTGCTCGGGTACGGAGTGGGCCGCCGCTGGGGGGACCGGCTGGAGCGGGCCCTGCCCGGGAGGCTCACCGGCTCGCGGTCCTACCGGCTGGCGCTGGCCACGGTGGGCGCCCGGCACGGCCGGGCCGTGCTGCTCGGCCGGTTCAACGGGGGCCTGCGCACCCTGGTCCCGGCCCTGTGCGGCTCCGTGCAGGTGCCCTGGCGGCCGTACCTGGGGTGGTCGGCGCTGGTCGCGCTGTTGTGGGCGCCCTGCTGCGTGGGGCTCGGGCTGCTCGCCGGGAGCTCCTGGGAGAAGTGGGGCGGTTCGGGCGTGCTGGCCTGTGTGTCGGTCGTGCTGCTGCTGACCACGTCGCTGTCGCTGCTGCTCACGGCCCGCGGCGAGTACGCCCGGGCCGGACGCGCCGAAGAGGCGCGCGCCCAGGGCTCCCTGGACCGTACCGCCGTGGTCGGCGACGGCCCGGTCACAGACGCTCGGCGAGGAAGCGCACCAGTGCCTCTTCCTGCGGGACCAGGTAGAAGTGGTCCCCGGGGAACAGCCGGTGCTCGTACGACGCCGTAGTCAGCGCCGACCACGACAGCAGCTCGGGGAGGGTGCAGCCCGGGTCGGCGGTGCCGCCGACGGCCGTCACCGAAGCGCTCAACGGGGTGACGTCGAGGGGCCGGTAGGACTCGATGAGCCGGAAGTCGCCGCGCAGCGAGGGCAGGAGCAGCGGGCGCAGGTCGGGGTCGTCGTAGACGGCGGAGCCGACATCGCCGAGCCGGCGGGCCGCGGCCACCAGACGTTCGTCGTCGAGCAGGTGCAGGGTGCCGCCGGGCCGCTCGGTGTGCGGGGCTCCCCGGCCCGAGACGACGACCCGTTCGGGGACGACGCCGTGGCGGTCCTCGAGGCGGCGGGCGACCTCGTAGGCGACGGCCGAACCGAGGCTGTGGCCGAAGAGGGCCACGGGCGCGTCGAGTTCGGGCTCCAGCGCGTCGGTGATCGCGTCGGCCAGCTCCGCCATGGACGAGGCGCACGGCTCGCCGAACCGTTCCTGGCGGCCGGGGTACTGGGTGGCCAGCACCTCCACTCCGCCGGGCAGCAGCCCCGCCCAGCCGTGGAACAGCGTCGCGGTGCCGCCGGCGTGCGGCAGGCAGACCAGGCGCAGCCGGGGCGCCCCGCTCCGCGCCGGGTACCTCCGGAACCACTTTCCCGCCGTTCCCCTGCTGATGACCGTCATTCCGAGCCGCCCTCCCGCCACCCCGCGGTGGCCGTGTCCGTCCCTCCATGGTGCGGGCCGGTGCCGCGGTCGGCCGACCCGTCCGGCGGCAGGAGGCTGCCCACGCAAGTTCCTGTCGCCGCCGGGCACTGCCTTTTCCCACCCGGGGCAGCCACCGTGCACAGAAGGGTGGAGTTACCTCCACCCCGAAGACTCCGCCCGGCTGCGATGTGCGCCAGTTCCGGGCCCGATTGAGTGGACACCATGAATCAAGCAGCCGTCCGACTCCGTTCGGTCACTCGCTCCTACGGCAAGGGCGCCGGTGCCGTGACCGCCCTGGACAACGTCTCCCTGGACATTCCCCGGGGCACCTTCACCGCCGTCATGGGGCCCTCGGGCTCCGGCAAGTCGACCTTCCTCCAGTGCACTGCGGGTCTGGACCGGCCGTCCAGCGGCCAGGTGCTTCTCGGGGAGACCGACCTGAGCAAGCTGAGCGAGAAGAAGCTCACGCTGCTGCGGCGGGACCGCATCGGCTTCGTCTTCCAGGCGTTCAACCTGCTGCCCTCGCTCACCGCCGAGCAGAACGTGGCGCTGCCGCTGCGGCTCGCCGGCCGCCGCCCCAAGCGGAGCGATGTCCTGGACGTGCTGCAGAAGGTCGGCCTGCGCGAGCGGGCCGGGCACCGGCCCAGTGAGATGTCCGGCGGCCAGCAGCAGCGGGTGGCGCTCGCCCGCGCCCTGGTCACCCGGCCGGAGGTGCTCTTCGGCGACGAGCCGACCGGTGCCCTGGACACCACCACCAGCCGTGAAGTGCTCACGCTGCTGCGGCAGATGGTCGACCAGGGACAGACGGTCATCATGGTGACGCACGACCCGGTGGCCGCCTCCTTCGCGGACCGGGTGCTGTTCCTCACCGACGGCCGGGTCCACGACGAGCTGTTCTCCCCGACGGCCGAGCAGGTCGCCGCGCACATGACCCGACTGGCGGCCCTCCCGTGCTGAAACTCGCCCTGCAGGGAATGCGGACCCGCTGGGTCACGTTCATCGGCTCGTTCATCGCCCTCGCCCTCGGCGTCGGCCTCATCGCCACCACGGGGCTCGCCCTGGCGGCGACCTTCAGCGCTCCGGACCGCGGGCCCGAGCGGTTCGTGAAGGCGCCGGTCGTCGTGAAGACCTCCGGCCTCGTCCGGGCGGACACGCCCATCGGGGAACGTACGCAGACGATCACCGACCCCGCGCCGGTCCCGGCCGCCGTCACCGCGAAGCTCGCGGCGCTCGGCAGGACCGTCGAGGACCGCACCTTCCCCGTGTCGGGCCCCGGGCTCGCCGAGGACACGGTCGGCCACCCGTGGTCGGTCGCCGCGCTCACCCCCTACACGCTGACCTCCGGACGCGCCCCCTCAGCGCCCGGCGAAGCCGTCGCCACCGGGGACGCGCTGCGGCCCGGCACCCGGGTGAAGGCCGCCACCGCCCGCGGGGCCGAGCAGGTCACCGTCGTCGGGACGGTCGCGTCGGCCGGCTTCGAGAACGCGCTGTTCTTCACCGATGCCGAGGCCGCGCGGATCTCTCCCGACGTGGACGCCGTCGCCGTGCACGCCCCGGCCGACCGGGTCGAGGCGGCCGTGGGCGCCGGATTCGACGTACTGACCGGCAAGGAACGCCGGCGCGCCGACCCGAACCCCGACCGGGACGAGGAAGCACTGGTCTCGGTGAACGCGCTCCTCGGCACCGCCGCGGGCGTCACCGGCTTCGTGTCGGTGTTCGTCGTCGCCTCGACGTTCTCCTTCGCGGTCGCCCAGCGGCGCCGGGAGTTCGGGCTGCTGCGCACCGCCGGTGCCACCCCCGCCCAGGTGCGGCGGATGGTGTTCATCGAGGCGCTCGTCGTCGGGGTGCTCGCCTCGGCGGCCGGCTGCTGGCTCGGCGCGGCGGGTGCGCCGCGGCTCGCCTCCTGGATGGCCGACAGCGGAATCGCCCCCTCCTGGTTCCGGATCGGCGAGCAGACGTGGCCGCTGCACACCGCGTTCTGGACGGGCCTGTTCGTCGCCCTGAGCGGGGTGGCCGTCTCCTCGTGGCGGGCCGGCCGGGTCGGTCCGACGGAGGCGCTGCGCGAGTCCGCGGTCGACTCCCGCGCCATGCCGGTGAGCCGCTGGCTGATCGGCACCGCGGTCCTCGTGACCGGCCTCGGGCTGCTCTCGCTGGCCCTGCTGGACAACCCGGGCGACGTCCTGAAGCGCAAGACCTACGTCACCCAGCCGATGCTGCTGATCGTCGGGTTCGCCCTGTTCGCACCGGTCCTGGTCAAGCCGCTGGCCCGGCTGCTGACCTGGCTGCCGGCCCGCCTTCCCGGCGCGACCGGCATGCTGGCCCGGGAGAACGCGTCCGCCGGGGTCCGCAGGACCGCCGCCGTCGCCGCCCCGGTCATCATCACGGTGGCCCTCGCCGCCTCCCTGATGGGCACCACCGCCACGATCAGCGAGGCCAAGGCCGACGAGGCGCGGCGGCAGATCACCGCGGACCTGGTCGCCACGGCGGGCGGGGAGGGCCGCGCGCTGTCCGACGAGTTCGTCCGGCGCGCCCGGGCCGTCCCCGGCGTGACCGTCAGCGCGACCCGGTCCACCGGGGTGACCGTCCTGGAGGAGGGGGTCGCCCTCGTCAAGTCCGAGGCCAGGGCGGTCGATCCGGCGGCGCACGCGGCCGTCTCCCGGCTGCCCGTCGTCGCGGGCCGCCTCGCCGACCTCGACGACGACAGCATCGTCGTCAACGAGGAGTGGCTGACCACGAAGGTGGGCGACAAGGTCTCCGTCTGGCTGGGCGACGGCCGCAAGGCGGACCTGCGCATCGCGGCGGTGCTCGCCACCGGCACCGGCAGCAACGGCGTCTACCTCACCGGGCACAACGCCGCCGGCGCCCCTGTGGACCGCGTCGACCTCGCGCTGCCCCGGGACGGCGCGGACAGCGCGGCCGCCGCGCTCGGCGCCGCCGCGAAGGCGACCGGTGTGCAGCTCCTGACGGGTGACCAGTGGGTCGAGGCCCACTACCCGCGCTCCAGCAAGAACACCAGGCTCGGCCTGTGGATGATCCTCGGGATCGCCCTGGTCTACACGGGCATCGCGCTCGCCAACACCCTGATGATGGCGACCTCGGACCGGGTCCGCGACCTCGCCTCGCTGCGTCTGACCGGCGCCACGAAGGGACAGGTGCTGCGGCTCGTCGGGGCCGAGGCACTGGTGGTGGTCGCGGTCGGCACGGTGCTCGGGGTGGTGATCGCCGGGGTGAACCTGCTCGGTGTGTGGGGCGCCCTCGGCCTGCTCGACGTGTGGTCCGACGTCGTCGTGCCCTGGGGCACGGTCGCCGCCGTGGTCGGCGCGAGCGCCCTCCTGGCGACCGTGGCCTCCGTGCTGCCCGCGTCGTTCGCGCTGCGCGTCCGGCCGGTCGAGCTGGCGGGCATGCGCGAGTGACCGCCCGGTACCGGGGCGCGCGCCCCCGTCGCGCCCCGGCACCCCGAGCCCACCCCCCTTACAACGCGAGAGGCCAGCGCTGTGACGAGCGATCGAGCCACCCTGCCCGGCGGGCCCCGGCGCCGAGGGCCCTGGGCCCGCGCCGGGGCGTCCGGCCCCCGCCGGATCGCCATGGCCCTGACCGCGCCGGTGCCCGAGTCGGGACAGGCCGTGGTCGTGGAACTGGACGCCTGCGAAGGTGAGGTGACCTCCCTGGTCCGGGAGCTGCTGGGCGGCCGGGGGCGGCACCTCGCCGTCGAGTCCGACCCGGTACGGGCGGCCCGGCTGAGCCTGCGCTTCCCGGACGTCGAGGTCGTCACCGCCGACGCCGCGTCCCTCCCCGGTGTGCTCGCCGGGCGGGGGATCGCGGCGGCGGACGTGGTGATCGCCGGCCGGTCCTGGGCGGGCCTGCCGCACGCGGAGGGGCGGGCCTCCCTCGCCGGGGTCCGCGAGGCGCTGGGCCCGGAGGGGGCGTTCACCGCACCCGGCCCGCTGCACGCCCGGTTCCGGGCGCGGGAGCGGTACTTCCGGCGGATGCTCGGGGTGTCCTTCGAGGAGGTGGTGGCCGGCCGCACCACGTGGGACTCCCTGCCGCCGGTCTTCGTCCACCACTGCCGGCGCCCGCGCGTGCTGGCCCCGCTGACCTCCTCCCCGTAGAGCCGGCGGAACCCGCGGACGCGGGGGGGGGGCGGGCCCCCCCCCCCCCCCCGGCGGGGGGGGGGCCCCCCCCCCGCGCCCGGGGGGGGGGGGGGGGGGGGGCCCCCCCCCGGGGGGGGGCCCGCCCCCC